>NZ_FUXI01000011.1:53321-80558 GCF_900167335.1 Pilibacter termitis | reverse complement strand
ATACAACGATTGTTGCCATAAGTTACACCTTGCTTGCACTAAAACAACGGGAAGAAATAGACAACCGTTCCATTGGCGACTTGTTTTATTTGATGGTCGATGAATTATCTGACCTCTCTTTTGTAGTGGCGTTCAAGCAACTCATCGAACTGTTCAAAAAAATATCTGCCGATGAATTGGTTTTAGATGACGAAACATTAAATAACATCATCAGTGAATTTCTCAGCCAACTTCCCAAAAATTATCAAAGAGTATTTTGGTAGTTGATTGAGTGAGTTTTTCTTTGGTTAATGTTGGTGTAGCAAGGGGCGTAGGGTGGTTTGGGTGGTTCAAGTTATAGTAGTAACCTAAAAAGAAAAAACGAAATGAAGTAAATCCCCCATTCCGTTCCCCATTTAAAAAGACAACTTCAACTTATGATCAAGACTAAGCATTGCACTTATAGAGTCTTTCATCAGCTGAATTTTTTGGTCGTCTGTTGGTTTAATCGTGCCACTTGCTGATAAGTTGGCTACTCCTGTTGCTACAACCCAAGTGCCGTTTAATAAAGTTTCTACCTCATCTTCATTCAAATCCTTGTACTTCTCTGATTTCTCAAGTATTTTCATGAAATACTCATAACTAAAATTCAACATTCTATTTTCATATTGCTTTTCAACAAACAACGCTGAAAAAAGTTTTGGTTGCTCTTTGGCAAGGTTAATATAATTCAATGCCAAATCAACAATCGGATCTCCAGTGTGTGGAATAGGGTAGACTTCTTGCTCCAAATACTCGTAAATCTCCTCAAATAACACATCTCGCAAGTCACCCATGTTTTCAAATTCTAAATAAATTGGCTGTGTAGAACACCCAACTTGTTCTGCAATGTTTCTTGCGGTCAACGAAGATAATCCTTTTGTACGCACAATTTTATGTGCAGCAGTTAAAATCTGCTCTCTTGTTACCATTTTTTTTCTTGCCATTCTTTTTTCTCCCCTCATATATGTAATGGATACCTCATCTACCTTATGTTTCGTAAAAGTCCTGTACATTTCATTTTAGCACGCTTTCATTTATTTTTTCAAGTAATTTTTGAGAAATTTTATAGAAAGTTTGTATTGAGCAATTTTTTGATAAATTTTTTTAGTACACTTTCCAGTTTCTCTCATTATTGAAAAAGGTAGAAATAGATTTTATCAAAAAAAAATATCGTGTCGCTTTTGTTTTCCGTAAAAATTCGATAGAATAAATTGGAAAATAAAATACAAAGGAGATTCTCATGACATTACCAAATTTTGAAGAAAATCTACAAAAATACGCTAGACTGATTGCTGAAATCGGTGTTGGCACAAAAAAAGGGCATACGGTGGCACTGAATATTTCTGTTGACCAAGCACCACTTGCTCGTTTGATTACAAAAGAGGCGTACGCACTTGGTGCGAGCGAAGTTATTTTAATGTGGGCGGATGAAGAAATTAATCGTGAATTTTTACTTCATGCCGATGAGGATCGCATTGAAAATGTTGCAAACTGGAAATTGACGTTGCAAGATGAAATCATTGAACGTGGGGCAAGTCGTATTAGCGTAGTCTCAAGTGACCCTGCAGCTCTTGCTGGAGTTGATAGTAAGCGAATTGCGACACTTCAAACTGCAATGGGTAAAGCAATGATGCCAACTCGTATCGCAACACAATCAAATCAACTTTCGTGGACGGTGGTTGCTGCTGCAAGTGCTGGCTGGGCAAAAAAAGTCTTTCCAGAATTGAGTGAGGAAAATGCAGTGGACGAGCTTTGGAATCAAATTTTCAAAACGACGAGAATTTATGAAGAAGATCCTGTCGCTGCATGGTTTGCTCATGATAAAAAATTGCAAGAAAAAGCCGAAGAACTCAATCGTGAGCAATTTGATGCGTTGCATTATACTGCTGAGGGGACTGATATTATCTTTGGTTTGCCGAAAAATCATCATTGGGAGGGTGCTGGTAGTACGAATGCTCGTGGCGAAGTTTTCATGGCAAATATGCCAACGGAAGAAGTTTTCACCGCTCCAGATGCCAATCGTGTTGACGGTGTCGTTTCTTCTACTCGTCCGCTTAGCTATGCAGGAACTATTATTGACGGTATGAAATTTACGTTTAAAAACGGTCGTGTTGTTGATTTTTCTGCCGAAGTC
Organism: Pilibacter termitis; assembly: GCF_900167335.1. Classification (GTDB taxonomy): domain Bacteria; phylum Bacillota; class Bacilli; order Lactobacillales; family Streptococcaceae; genus Pilibacter; species Pilibacter termitis. Next base: position 78,403 of record NZ_FUXI01000011.1, on the reverse strand, counting down.
GGTGAAGAAGTCTTAGCTCAATTGCTTGATACAGATGAAGGTGCAAGACATCTAGGCGAAATCGCCCTTGTCCCTGACCCTTCTCCTATTTCACAGTCTGGTATTACATTTTTCAATACGTTGTTTGATGAAAATGCAAGTAACCATGTAGCTCTTGGTTCTGCTTATGCCTTTAGTCTTGAGGGCGGTGTCGATATGAGCGAAGAAGAATTGAAACAAGCTGGATTGAATCGTTCAAATGTTCATGTTGACTTCATGATTGGAAGTGATAAGATGAATATCGACGGGATTCGTACTGACGGTACACGTGTGCCAGTATTTAGAAACGGTGACTGGGCTTAATAACAAGAAAACACTCGCACAAATTCGTTTAGATTGGTGCGAGTGTGTTTGTCGTTTTCGATAAAATGCGATAGGTGTGTCTCTAAACTAATTTTATCACCTTGCGATACATATATTTCTCTGGCGAAAGAATTTCTTTTTCTTGAATCGTTCCGTGAGGCTCAAAATAAGTAGAAAGCGGGAGCATTGTTTGAAATTTTTGGTGAGTGTTTCTCACGTCTCCGCCTAACTTTAATTTTCCTTTATCTGAAATCAACTCAAACCGTGCTTTATCCGTTTCAAAATACAAACCGAACATATTTACAGCGTTTGCTTTCGAACAATCAGACCATTCACTCCCCCAACGAAACAAACGTCTTGCTCCACTCCCGTTGACATATTCCCATTCGTCAGCAGACAAAAAGGATAAATTCCACTCTTGAATACGAGATAAATTTTCCTTGAAATTTGCTGCGTTGTGCAAGAAAACACGGTAGACTTCTTCTTGCTCCAAATATTCCAAGAAAAATTTTCCGTCAGAAAACAGTTTTTTCGGACTTTCATAAGAAAAACTCTCCTCAAGACTTAGCTCTGGAAAAAGTTGGCGACGAATTTCCTTTTCATACGGAGCAAAAAGTTCCACGGCTCCATGAAATTCCCCGCTCACACCGTCAAGCATTCCAATGTACGTTGAGCTTGCTGGATACGCATATTTCCCTACAATCATCGGTGGAATGTCAACTTTTCTCACATTACTTGTGTTTTCGTTGATAAAACGGTCGATTGCTTCTCGTGAAAAATGACGATTGGGAACATTTTTCGTTTCTGTTTTCTCTAAAAGCTCACTCATTGGATAGAGATTTGTCCCGTTATCCCAACCTAAAATCACATTTTTTTGCCCTGGAACAAATAAAAATGACTCATCAAGTAAATTGAACTCAATCGTTTTGTTTTTGATGCCACCTAGCTCAAAATTCTTTATCCGAACATTTGAAATTTCAAGTTCTGGGTGAATAAACGTTTCAGCAATAAAATCAAAACAGATCAGTTTTTCTTCATTGCTCAAAGATTTCCATTTTGGGTTCAGCAACTTGTTCATCATGATGATTTGCTCCTTTCTGCGAAATCACTTCGTGATTTCTTGAAACTTGACTTCCGCTTCGCTCCAGCCAAGCGGGGTCATTCGCGAACTAAAGTCCGCTCAAAGTCTTTTCTGCGAAATCATTTCGTGATTTCTTGAAACTTGACTTCCGCTTCGCTCCAGCCAAGCGGGGTCATTTGCGAACTAAAGTCCGCTCAAAGTCTTTTTTGCGAAATCATTTCGTGATTTCTTGAAACTTGACTTCCGTTATCGCTCCAGCCAAGCGGGGTCATTTACGAACTAAAGTCCGCTCAAAGTCTTTTTTGCGTTTTCACTTTGTGATTTCTTGAAACTTGAACTACGTTTCGTACAAGTGAATTTTTTTCTGTATTTCCACTTCAAAAACTCTTGCTTTTCGGAAGTTTCTTAGTCTTTGTGGACAAAGGAATATTTCGTGTTCGCAGACTTTGGTGTTAAACATTCTCTTACGCAATAGTTTTTGCTATGCTATTCGTCTACGTTCAAGCAAATTTTATGGCTAATATGTGCGTTTCCGTTCTTTTCTTTTTTGTCTCAAGTCTTGTCTGCGTTCTGTTTTTCGTTTTTGACGATTTTTTTCTTTTATCGCCCATTCAATTTTTTTCTTGTATCCCGGTTTGATGTTTTTCTTCTTCTTTTTCACCATGCCAATTAGCTCTGTGTCAAGCTCATCACGAGATTTTTCTCGTTTCAAACGGCGATTTCGGTCAAAACTATCGACTAATTCGTCATTTTGAAGTGTTTTTGGATGAAATTCAACTCCCAATTTTTCCAAATCACTCACAAGTCTGTCATCGCTCGGGTCAAAGAGAGTAATCGCTACACCACTCATGCCGTTTCGTCCAGTACGTCCCACACGATGAATGAAAAATTCCAAGTCCGTTGGAATTTCTGCATTAATTACATGACTCACACCCTCAATATCAATACCACGAGCTGCAAGGTCGGTTGCAACCACGTATTGAAATTCTAAATTTTGCACTTGACGCATCACACGCTTGCGTTCACGTGGCGTAATATCTCCATGAATTTTCGCCACTTTCAATCCTTGTTTACGCAAATAATCACCAAGCTCGTCAACACGTGTTTTTGTATTGGCAAAAACAATCGCCAAATAAGGTTGCCCAATCGTCAAAAGTTTGTAAACTAGGGCATTTTTATCCTGACCTTTCGTTGAAATCAACCAATTGTCAATCGTCTCACTCAGAATGGTTTTCGGCTGAATTTCTTCGATTACAGGATTTTCCATGTATTTTTTTAAAAACGGTCGTAATTTTTCAGGAATCGTTGCTGAAAAGACCAGCATTTGTAGTTTTTCAGGTAGTTGTCCTGCGATTTGGTCAACTTCTGCCAAAAAGCCCATATCCAACGTCATATCCGCCTCGTCAATCACAAGAGCGTTTGCTGTATGGATTTTCAACGCATTTTCATTGGTCAAATCAAGGATTCTCCCCGGTGTGCCAATCACGATATGCGGTTGCTGATTTTTCAGTTTTTCCATTTGTCGCTCTTTATCCGTTCCACCGACATAATTTGCCACACGAATAACTGGTGTGAAAAATTTCGCAATCTGCACCGTTGCATTGTAAATTTGTTGTGCCAGCTCACGACTTGGTGCAGTAATCACAAGTTGCACTTCATCTTTTTCCGCTACCACTTTATCCATTAACGGCAATAAAAACGTGTGCGTCTTTCCACTTCCCGTTTGTGATTTTCCAACCACACTTTTCCCACTTTGAATTACAGGAATCAATTTCTCCTGCACTTGTGTCGGATTCGTAAAATTTATTTCTTCCAAAGCCTTCAAAATCATCGCTTGCAAGCCAAATTGTTCAAAAGTTGTCATATTTTCCTCCAAATTCTATTGCTCTTTGATTATAACATATTTGAACGAGGAGATGAATGGTTTGAGCGGAGGTGCCTTTTCAAGTTCTATTCCTCCCCTTTAAAATGGGCAATTGAGTACTTATACAACAACTTTTTAGGAATATGACAATAATCATTAGGGAACTTATCTAGTCTATCTTGATGTTCCTCTGCACTTTTAACATAGTTCGTCAAAGGAAGAACCTCCACTACAATTTTTTCCTTATCAACTCTTTGTGTTATATAGTTTTGAGCAAGTTTCAAATGTTGGGGATTGGTACTATACACACCTGTGCGGTATTTTTTTCCCACATCATTGCCTTGTTTATCCCTACTGTATGGGTCTATAATCTCAAAAAAATAATCCATTAATTGAGGAACTGTGACGATTTCAGGGTCAAATTCTGTTTTCACACATTCCGCATACCCGTCATATTCTCCGTAAAGAGTATCGGACAAACCATTTGCTCGTCCTGCTTGCGTATGAACAACACCTTTTAATGTTTTGATAAATGCTTGCACACCCCACAAGCAGCCACCTGCAAAATAGATTGTTTCAACCATAATCTTTCACCTAATCATTCTCTACTCTCTCGGATACTCCTTCTCCTGAAGTCTCCAAACAATATTGCTTATTTCGCTAATCACATCCGTCGCATTTGGCATTTCATCCGTCATGACAACCAAAACATACGGATAGTTTCCCTCGAAAATGCCAATATCGTGGAAATAGCTCCCGTTTGAGCCGATTTTGTGTGCGACTTTTCCTTTTGTTTCGCTCGTTTCAAGTCTTTCGTGGTAAATTGTTTGTTTCATATATTGATAAATTTTTTCGTAACTAGCATTTCGATCTCGCTCGCTTGATAAATTATCCAAAATTTTTGCCAGTTGTAATGCTGAAAAGCTGTTTTCTCCACTCGTCACATTGTTCGGCAAATACCTTTGATAAATATTTTTGACCGTTTCTTTATAGCTCGGTGTAATCTGGCGAATGAGCATATTTTTGGCAATATTATCCGAATAAACAATCGAATCTCTCACAAGCTCTTCAATCGTATATTTTTCACGACCGTCTCCTGCAATCACACCTGTTCCTTCTTCGTAATCCTCTTCCGTTTCCACAATTTCCGTTGCCCAAGAAATTTTTTTCTCCTCAATCAAGTCAGCAATTCGCATAGCAATCGGAATTTTTATCGTACTTGCCGCAAAAAATTGACTTTCACCATTCACCTCTATCACTTGCCCTGTCGCTTTGTCAATGTAGGCAATCGCAAGTTTTTCTTCATGTGCATTTTTTTCTTTTTGAAGTGCCTGCTGAAGTTGCGAAAAATAAGCGGATAACCTCGCTTTTTTCTGCTCCTCTTTGAGAGCCTGCTCTTTTGCTTGCTCATCTTTTAAAAACTGCAAACGTTGAGCCTCTTCCTCACTTTCACGTGAATTATGTAACTTTTCAGAGGCGAACGCATTATTATTTTTCTCAAATGAAAAGACCTTTTCTATATCCTGCTCAAAATTAGCACCCAAAAGCATTGTGAGGTTCATCACTAAAATCAATGAAACGGAATGCTTTAGATTTCTATCTATTTTCAACATGTCACCTCTCTTCTTTTCGTCTACGAAATCCATTATACAAAAAAAACAAACGTCAGTCTTGCATTTTTTACATTTCATTTTTGTAACAATCAGTTTTCAAAACTTTTTTAAATTCATTAAGTTTAACAGGGGATATTGTAGACATTCTATAATCAAAAGCGTAAAATAAGAACAAATAAAACTTTGGGAGATGATTATATGGAACGTTTCTTTAACAAATCAAGTAAATTGGATAATGTCAGCTATGACGTGCGTGGCCCTGTTTTAGATGAGGCACAACGTATGAAAGCTCAAGGAATGAAAATCCTTCAGCTAAACACTGGAAATCCGGGAGCGTTTGATTTCGAGGCACCGCATGAGATTGTGCAAGATTTAATTACCAACGTGCGTGCCTCAGAAGGATATAGCGAATCAAAAGGAATTTTTTCCGCTCGTAAGGCGATTATGCAATATTGTCAGTTAAAAGGATATCCAAATGTTGATGTTAACGATATTTATACAGGAAATGGAGTAAGCGAACTAATCAAAATGTGTATGCAAGGTTTGCTTGAAAATGGCGATGAAGTGCTTGTGCCGATGCCTGATTATCCGCTTTGGACTGCTGAAATTACGCTTGCTGGCGGAAAAGCAGTGCATTACGTTTGCGATGAAGAGGCTGAATGGTTTCCTGATATTGAGGATATTAAGAAAAAAATCACCTCTAACACAAAAGCAATTGTTGTCATCAATCCAAACAATCCTACTGGAGCATTGTATTCTAAAGAATTGCTTGAGGAAATTGTCAAAGTTGCTCGTGAACATCAGCTCATTATTTTTAGTGATGAAATCTACGACCGTTTGGTTATGGACGATTTAGTTCACGTGCCGATTGCCTCTCTTGCTCCTGATTTGTTTGTCGTAACGCTTAACGGACTTTCCAAATCACACCTTGTGGCTGGTTTCCGTATTGGCTGGGCTGTTTTGTCTGGAGATAAGTCTAAGGCAAAAGGATATATCGAGGGCTTGAATATGCTTGCAAGTATGCGATTATGCTCGAACGTATTGGCTCAACAAATTGTACAGACTTCGCTTGGTGGCTATCAATCTGTTACCGAAATGCTAAAACCCGGCGGGCGAATTTTTGAGCAACGCGAGTATATTTACAATGCAATCCAAAGTATTCCAGGACTTTCTGCGGTCAAACCAAAAGCAGCATTTTACATTTTTCCAAAAATGGACGTGAAGAAATTCAATATTTTAGATGATGAACAATTTGTCTATGATTTTCTACACGAGCATAAAGTTTTGCTTGTTCATGGCAGAGGATTCAACTGGAAAGAACCAGACCACTTCCGTATCGTTTACTTACCAAAAATGGAAGATTTAAAAATGACAATGTCCCGTATGCGTGAATTTTTGGAGACGTATAAACAAAAATAATAGAAAAAACCGCATAAATTCTAAGTTTGTGCGGTTTTTGTTTACAAAAAAATTTTTCCTAATATCTGATATTATACTTATTATTTAATTTAACGGAAATATATACCGTCACTCCTATGACTAAAAAATATAGGAACACCCCTACCAAAAATGATACTTTTGTTTTAAACACCAACACAACAGGTAAATAAAAGAGTTGGAAAAAAGTAATGCCAAAAAAAGTATGTTGGGATTTCTTCACTTTCATTTCAACTAAAACAAGCAAAACTTGTAAAATCACACAAACGAACAAAACACTCCAAAAAGAAACTTGGAAAAGAAACGATACTATTAATGGTGCGAGTAAAAGAGAAAAAGAAAGAAATTCGCTAACGGTCAATTTTCCCGCATATTGTCTCTCACCATTGCTTGCACTTCCTCCATACAAGCTCCCTAACATAAGCCAGCCCCACATTTCACTCACTTCCTCACTTTTTTTATACCTTTATTATAAAACTACTCAATCAAAAAGTCATGCGTAATCCCCAAAAAAGCAAGGTCATTTTGACCTTGCCATAATCGGATTAAACGACTTCAATCAAGCCGTTTTTTCCGTCTTTTCTGCGGTAAATAATGCTTGTGTTGCCATTTTCGGCATCTTTAAAGACATAAAAATCATGTCCGAGCATTTCCATTTGAATAATCGCTTCCTCGCTTGTCCATTCGTCTAAATCAAAACGCTTCGTACGCACGATTTCATCTACTGGTTCTTCCTCCGCTACATCTGACTCTACTACTTCTGCAAGGAAAACCTCTCCTGCAGGTTTTGCCTCACGATGTTTACGATTAATTTTTGTTTTGTACTTGCGAATTTGGCGTTCTAATTTGTCCGTTACCAAATCAATGCTTCCATACAAATCAGGCGAGGTTTCTTCTGCACGCAATGTCAGATTTGGAAGTGGAATTGTTACCTCTACTTTCGCAGTTTTTTCAGCGTAAACTTTCAAGTTTACGTGTGCTGTTGCAACCGTTGACTCAGGAAAATATTTTTCCACTTTCGCCACTTTCTTTTCTACATAATCGCGAATGGCGTCGGTTACCTCAATGTTTTCTCCGCGAACTTTATATGTGATTGCCATAACAATTACCCCTTTCAAGTTACAATATAAAGGAAAAAGGACCACTCTTTTTCCTTCTTACCTATATTTTATCAAAACGTTTTCCCATATGCAAAAGATATAGACTATATTTTTCACATCAATTTTTTAAAAATAAAATTACATTCTCATTTTCTATACGATTCAACTGCATTTCTATTGATTTACTTTTAAAACAAAGGAAATAAAAATCCTTGTTTTTTTACAAAAAATCAAACTTCCACCTTTACGCTCTTACCAAGGAAAAACTTTCTACACTTTTCGGATTGGCTGACAAAAGACTTTCATACGCATGAAAAAGCGTTCGTCCTGTCGTGTAGATGTCATCGACTAAAACAATTTCTTGATTTTCAATCACCCTTTTTGCATTCTCTTTCAATAAAAAAGGGTTGTTTGTTGATATTCTTTGCTTACGATTTTTGCTAGATTGCTTTTCTTCGTCTATTTTTTTCTCTAAACATGGAAAATAGTTGACCCCTGCCGCATCGAGTAATCCTTCTACTTGATTGAATCGTCTTTCTTCCATTCTATTGTTGGATAATGGAATCGGAATCAAAATTTTTCCTTTATAAACTTTCAAATTTTGAAGAATTTCTTTTTGAAAAATAAAGCGTAACCGATAATCACCGAAAAATTTATATCGTTCTATATAATTTTGCATTGCCTCATTATAATGAAACAACGCCTTATGTGAAAAATCATACTTAGGGTATATTTTTTTCCATTCCAAACAATCTTGACAATAGTTTTCTTGGCTTTTTTTGGAGCAACCTAAACAAATTTCTCCTTCTATCTTCTCAAATTGCTCCAAACACATTTCACAAACCCAATGTTTTTTCTTTCCAAACAATAACTCTGAAATCATCATTTCTTCGCTTAATTCTTCTTTACAAAGTAAACATTTCATTTGAGAATCTCCTTAATTATATGATTTGTTCATTTACTAACAGTTTTCAAACATCAGGCAGTAATAAATTTCTTTCTTTTGCTAATTTGTTCATTTCGAGAATCTCACGTTTCGCTTCGGTCATTGCTTTAGTTTTTCCGTCGTGTAGAAAATAGAGTTTCCCATTTGGTCGAGTGAGTTTTCTTCCGACACGTCCAGAGATTTGAACCAAAACGCTTTTGTTGTAAACTTTGTGATTACTTCCCAATACTAAAACGGAAATATCTGCAAATGTCACACCACGTTCTAAAATCGTTGTCGTTATCAAACACTCTACACGTCTTTCACGCATTGCTTTTACTCGTTCTAATCGTTGCTCATCTATGGAGGAGGCGGTGGTGAGTGTGAGATGTGGAAATTCTTTCCGCATGCTTTTTTCTATGAATGGCAACAAAGCAATAACAGGGCAGAAAATCAAAAACGGAAAATTATCTTCTATCAATTCTTTGATTTTTTGTTTGAATGCTTTTGGTAGCCGCCCTTTCTCAATTGTTGCTCGCCAATTGCCACACCAAACAAACTCTGGTACAACAAGTGGGTGTTGATGAAATCTTGCGGGTAAAACGCTGTGTTTTGCTATACTTCTTTTTAATTCCTTCGTCGGTGTAGCGGTGAGGTAGAGCAGACTTGACTTTTCTTTGCGTGCATTTTCAAGAGCAAACGCAAGAGATTGATTGTAGGCAAATGGAAATGCGTCTGCCTCATCTACAATGCACACATCAAAATAGCGAAAAAATCGCAAAAGCTGATGAGTCGTGCAAATGACAATTGGGGTAAGACGAAATTCTTCCTCACTTTTTCCGTGAAGTAGGCAGATTTCTACTCCAGAAAAAGCCTCTTGTATTCGAGGATATAACTCGATACAAACGTCCACTCGAGGAATTGCAATACCAACACGTTTGCTAAGAGATAACGCACGAGCAATTCCTGCAAAAATCATTTCTGTCTTGCCAGCACCTGTCACTGCATGAATGAGCAAATTTTCCTCACGCTCTATCGCACAAACAATTTCCTCGCTAAGTGCTTGTTGCCCTTTCGTCAATTCCCCTTTCCATGTGAGAGAATCTACAATCGGTTCGTATGCTGGTGCTGACTGATAAAAAAACGTTTGTGAACTAACAATTCGTCCTAGCTCAATACATTCTGGGCAAAAAAAATCTTCTTTTGGCAATTTCACCTCGTCTTTTTCGCTTTCACCACCACATCTCATACAGCGAACCATTTTCTCGCTAATTTCCATTGTTGAAAAACACTCTATTTCTTCTTCATTTAGAAATGGATTTTCCCAAGCATTGACTCGTCTTCCACGTAATTCCATGTTGAATTTTCTCCTTGTCTAGCTGTGAGGGGCTGAAGTCTGATCACTGTTCGCAACAGCACTTGAAACTGCGTTTCAAGCAAGTAAATGCTGTGGCTCACTGCGACAGACTTCAGAACGCCCCTCGTAGCTTTTCTTTGTCTAGCTGTGAGGGGCTGAAGTCTGGCAACTGTTCACAATGTCGCTTGAAACTTCGTTTCAAGTAAATAAACGACATGGCTCACTGTTGCAGACTTCAGAACGCCCCTCGTAGCTTTTCGTGTCTAGCTGTGAGGGGCTGAAGTCTGGCAACTGTTCACAATGTCGCTTGAAACTTCGTTTTAAGTAAATAAACGACATGGCTCACTGTTGCAGACTTCAAAACGCCCCTCCTAGCTTTTCTTTGTCTAGCTGTGAGGGGCTGGGTTTGGGTCGCTGTTCCCGACAGCACTGGAAACGAAAGTTTCCAGCAAGTAAATGCTGTCGCTCACTGCGACAAAACCCAGAACGCCCCTCGTAGCTTTTCTTTGTCTAGCTATGAAGTGCTGAAGTCTGGTGGCTGTTCACAACGTCGCTCGCAACTAACGTTGCGAGTAAATAAACGACGTGGCTCACTACCACAGACTTCAAAACGCACTTCTTCGCTTTTCTTTGTCTAGCTGTGAGGGGCTGGGTTTGGGTCGCTGTTCCCGACAGCACTGGAAACGAAAGTTTCAAGCAAGTAAATGCTGTGGCTCACTGCGACAGACTTCAGAACGCCCTTTTCGCTTTTCTTTGTCTAGCTACGAAGTGCTGAAGTCTGGTGGCTGTTCACAACGTCGCTCGCAACTAACGTTGCGAGTGAATAAACGACGTGGTTCACTACCACAGACTTCAAAACGCACTTCTTCGCTTTTCTTTGTCTAGCTATGAGGGGCTGAAGTCTGGCAACTGTTCACAATGTCGCTTGAAACTTCGTTTCAAGTAAATAAACGACATAGCTCACTGTTGCAGACTTCAGAACGCCCCTTTTCGCTTTTCTTTTTCCCTCATCTTATAGATACGCAAAAAATGGATTTTTTGGTACACTATTTATAAATAAAAAAGAAAAATTTTAGCGAGGGAATGTTATGGACGAAAATGCTCATTATTTTACTGTTCTGCGTGACGGAGTGGTGGAAATGGAAGTGAAAAAATCGAGGTTTATTACACATATTAAGCGAGTGAAAACAGAGGAAGAGGCGAAGGAATTTATTGCTCAGATAAAAAAAGAGCATTGGAAAGCAACACATAATTGTTCTGCTTTTATCCTTGGAAATCGTGGAGAAATTCAGCGTTCTAATGATGACGGGGAGCCTAGTGGTACTGCTGGTGTACCAATGCTTGAAGTGTTGAAAAAAAATGAATTGATTAATCTTGTAGTGGTAGTTACTCGCTATTTTGGTGGAATTAAACTTGGTGCGGGCGGGTTAATTCGTGCGTATGCGGGAAGTGTTAGCCACACACTCAATGAAATTGGTATCGTCAAAGGAATTTTACAGCAAGAAATCCATGCGGAGATAAGTTATAGTTCACTTGGAAAAGTGCAAAATTTCCTTGAAACACATACTGAATACACTTTAAAAGATACACTTTTCACTGAAAATGTCGAGGTGATTACACTCGTGGATAAAGAAAATGTCGACATTTACCAAGAAGAAATAACGAGTTTGTTAAATGGTCAAGTCACATTTGTTCTAGGGGAAAATGCTTGGAATGAAATCCAAATTCATCAAATTTAATATGGGACCCTCTAAAAACTCACACTTACCCAAAATTGCTAGTTTTCCTGTTTTCTTCGTCAATCTCCTCAAACTTGTCTAGCTACGAGGGGCTGAAGTCTGGCAACTGCTCACAATGTCGCTAGAAACTTACGTTTCTAGTAAATGAACGACAGTGTTCGCTGTTGCAGACTTCAAATCGCCCCGCTCGCTTTTCGATGTCTAGCTACGAAGTACAGGAGTTTGGCAACTGTTCGCAGTGTCGCTCGAAACTAAAGTTTCGATGCTAGTCTTTCAAGAATCTTTGATTCTTAGAAAGACTGTATGCGAAACGAAGTGTAGCGGTAAATAAACGACACGGTTCACTGTTGCAAACTCCTTAACACACTTCTTCGCTTTTCTATGTCTAGCTACGAGGGTCAGGAGTTTGGTCGCTGTTCGCAACAGCACTGGAAACTTCGTTTCCAGTAAATAAATGCTGTGACTCACTACGACAAACTCCTGTTCGCCCCTCTTCGCATTTCTATGCCCCACATAGCTTTCGTCGATTTCCTCGAAAACAAGAAAAACTAGCTAATTTAGTCTTAATCGGAGTTTTTAGACATACCCATATTTTTGAAATTTAACACAAATATGTTTATACTAAGAATGAAAAGCATTTGGCTTTTACTAACCAAAACGGAGGTCATTATGAAGAATTTGTTAGAGATTATCCCTACTGCTGAAATCGTTGCTTGGCGTAGGTATTTGCACGCTCACCCAGAGCTTTCTTTTCACGAAGTGGAAACTGCCAATTATATCGAAAATGTACTAAAGACTTTCCCAAATTTAGAAATTTCACGACCGATTGAAAATGGAATTGTGGCAACTTTAAAAGGAGGAAAGGAAGGCAAGACAATCGCCTTTCGTGCAGATATTGACGCATTGCCGATCCAAGAAGAAAGTGATGTGGAATTTATTTCACAAAATGACGGTGTCATGCACGCTTGTGGACATGATACGCATACGGCTATCCTTTTAGGTGCCGTCAAAGTGCTTTGTACTATGCCTGAAAAAATTAGTGGCACGATTAAATTTATTTTCCAACCTGCCGAAGAAACGCCTCCGGGTGGAGCGATTTTAATGGTGAAATCTGGTATTTTAGACGATGTAGACAAAATTTACGGACTTCATATTTTTCCACGTATTCCTGCTGGAGCGATTGGGTATAGCTATGGAGCAATGACTGCTGCCAGCGACCTTTTGACACTAGAAATTATCGGTCAAGGAGCTCATGCAATGGCACCTGAGTTTGCAATTGACCCGATTACCATTGGAGCAGAAATCATTCAAGCGATTAATAATGTCATGGCTAGGCGTGTTGCACCAACTGAAACGGCTGTCTGCTCGTGGGGGAAATTCCAATCGGGCAGTGAACATAACGTCATTCCCGAGCGTGCAACTCTTTTAGCATCTGTGCGTACAAGAAATCCTGAATTGCGTGAAAGCTTGAAAACAATGATTGAGGAGACAATTGAAGGAATTTGTAAAATGCACCATGCTAAATATGTGTTGAATTATGAGTATGGTTATAGTTCAGTGATGAATGCAAAAGAAGAAATGGATGAAGTGGTGGCAAGTGCAAAAGAAATTTTGGGCAAAAACGCACTTTTCCCAGTTCCGCCAATGCTTGCAGGCGAGGACTTTTCAGCCTATACAGATGTCAAACCGGGTGCATTTTTCGTACTTGGCGGAGGAAGTGTCGAAGACGGATATGAATTTATCAATCATCATCCAAAATTCAAAATTGATGAAAAATCTTTGCCAATTGGCACAGCTATGTTTGTAAAATTGGCTTTGAATGTGTTGAAATAAAAGGAACTTCTAAAAAAGAAAGCAAGAGAACATTTGATTTTCTCTTGCTTTTTTTCAAGATTTTGTATAACGACATTTAGGAAAATTTTCACACCCGTGAAATGTTTGGTTGGTCTTTTTATTGTAACGTACAACAAGCCTGCCATTACAATTCGGGCAACGGTTGAGTGCTTCTTGGATATTTTTGTTATGCTGCACTCTTACTGTTTCATCCGGTCTTTCTTTTGACTTAAAAAATAGGGATAATGTTGAGATTTCTTTTTCTGACAAAATTGGCTCTTGACTTTGAAGAATATTTGTCAAATTTTGTTTTAAAAATTCTCGTTTTAAAACAAACGTACGCTCTTGTGCCGTTTCTATTTCTGTCAAATCACAACGAATAGAGAAAACAATGTAAGAATAATAGTTTATATTAGGATACTTTTCCAATAAATATCCTTGCAACGCACGAATATGCATATTATTTTGCAAAATAGGATTATAGAATGTATAGACTTTCTTCCCTAAAATTTGTCGCCATTGCCTCTCCTCTGTACTTCCAATAATCAAACCGCTATAATTTTTACTTTCAAACACATAAATCCCTGTGGAATGAATCGCTAACAGGTCAATTTCCGTTGTTTTTCCGTTCTCTTTTTCCAAATAAAGATTTCGGAAAATATTTTTCTTGCCAAATAAAGCTATCAACTCACGGTAGAGGTGTTGCTCACCAATATCTCCTGTTTTTTCATATTCTTGGGAGTGAAAAAGATAATCTGCATAGTACCTTAGACTCTCTAGCAACGTCATCTTCTTTCTCCCACGCACAATTTTTCCAGACATCTTGCTACAACTGCTCCTCAATCGCTTCGTTTACACTGTGGTAAAAGAATTTTTCTGTTTTTACATTTTTAAAACCTGCTCGTTCAAACGATTTGCCAAGATTTTCATGAAAAGAGGCGAAAATTGTTGTTTTCCCGCGTGCTTCTCGTTCTTCTAACGTGTCTTTGAAAATTTGTAAAATCGTTGAATCAATACTTGAAACGCCACGAAGTGAGAAAATAATCCCGTCTGTCTGCTCAAATTTGCGTATTACTTGATTAAGTCTTTCTGCCGACATGAAAAAGAGTGGTCCCATTACATAAATAACTTCCCATTCTCCTGAAAGCTCATGATGTCCTTTCCCCATTCTCGATAAATCTACCTTTTGCGTATCAATTTCAACTACTGCATTTCGCACAACAAAAATCAATAGACCACATATAAAACCTAGTATAATTGCAATGCTCAAATCAAAGATAACTGTTGCAAGCATTGTAATAATGAAAAGTGCGATTGCTCCAAAAAACTTTTTCTCAAAAATATAACGAATACTTTCCCACTCATTCATCCGAAAAGCAGTCACCATTAGTACGCCTGCTAACGCACAAAGTGGAATATTGCTCATTACATTTGAAAAAAGGAGCATGGAAAACAGGAGTCCTAACGCATGGAAAATTCCTGTGAGTCTTGTTTGAGCACCACTTTTTATTGCCACACTTGTTCGTGCGATTGCTGCAGTTGCTGGAATCCCACCAAAAAAGGGGAGTATAATATTTCCCACACCTTGAGCAATTAGCTCTTGATTGGCATTGAGCGTTTTTCCTGTCATTCGCCCTGCACTCGCTCCACAAAGCAAGCTCTCAATCATTCCTAAAAGAGCAATCGAAATCGCAGGAGTGAGCAACTCTTTCATTTCTGCAATGCTAACATCTGACGGATTGAGTCGGTTTTCACTCAATAGCGTAGTTGGTATTTTGCCAACAGAAGCCACATCTAAGTGAAAAATCATGTTAACAATCGTACAAATAATGATTGCTAGCAAACTTGCAGGCACACGTTGATTCCATTTTTTTGGGAAAAATACTAAGAATAAAACAACAAAAAAGCCCATTACACTAGCTGTAATATTTGGCGAAAAACCAAGCTCTGTGAAACTCATCAATTTTTCAATACTGTTTTCACCGTGACTTTTCACACCAAAAAAATTGTCAATTTGCCCGAGTGCAATGATAATCGCAATTCCCGAGGTAAATCCTGTAATCACTGGAGCAGGAATAAAGGTCGTGAGTGTCCCCAAGCGACAAATGCCCGCCAGTAAAAGAAAAATTCCCGCCATGAGCGTAGCGATAAAAATACCATTTAACCCAAATTTTGCCAGCAAGCCAATGAGAATCGCCGCCATTGCACCTGTCGGTCCACTAATTTGGAAAAATGCACCACTCAATGCCGAAATGACCACGCCTGCAATCACCGCTGTAATCAATCCACTTGAGGCATCTACTCCGCTACTCACCCCGAAAGCAATCGCAAGAGGCAACGCAACGGCACACGTTGTAAGTCCTGCTAAAATATCTTTGACCAACTTCTCCTTGTTATAAGACAAAAACTCCGTCTTTAACATTCTCTGATAATTTTGAAACATTTTTACCTCCTCATTTTTCTTGTTTTTATCATCATAACACGAAAAGAGAGAAAGTTTAAGGTTTTTTTGCTAATTTCACTTGTGTTTTCGAAAAAAATCAATAGCCAATCTAAACAAAGCGTTTGACTTTCATTTGTTTAGATTGACTGTATTTTTTTCTTTTAGACATCACTAAAAACTGACTTCCGTCCAAAATATCTCCCGACTTTTTTCTGATACTTCACATATTCTTCTCCAAAAATTTCCACCAAATATCGTTCTTCCTGTAAAATTTGAAGATGAAGCATTACAATTGGAAATATGGTGAAAAATAACAATATTAAATTAAAAAAAGAAAACAAAATTCCGATATAAACTAGATCAAATCCTAAAAACGCAGGATTTCGGCTCATTGTATAAACACCTGTTTGAACTAATTCTCGCTTGTCATTCCTTGCTAACCCTGCTCGCCAATTATCTCTCATTTGCCAAACGGAAATAGCAAATAAACATACTCCAAAAATACTAAATATAACACCGATAAATCGGAAAAATAACGGAATTTCTCTATAAATATTGAAAACAATAGAAACCACCTCAACAATTACAACGAGAAATGTAGCAATTTTCATCAAAAATTCAATGAAAAATTCTTTATTATGCACAGTATTTTTAGCAATTTGATTACTCTTGATTCCTTTTTTCCTTAACAAATATTGTTTGGAAAAATAAATAAAATAAAACACAACCACACACATTAAAGAGAACACTTGTAAAATATTCAATCGAACAACCTCTTTTGCAGATGCCCGTACTTGTGTCCAACAATCTCAACTTCCGCCACTTCTACAAACCCTAAATTTTCGTAAAGCTCTCTAGCTCTTTGATTGTTTTGCTCAACATTTAAGCCGACATTTACTGCTCCCTTTTCTTTCGCCTTTTCAAGAGCTGCCAACAATAATTTCGTGCCAAGCCCTTTGCCTCGTGCTTTTGAAAATAATGCGATAGAATCCAAATACCATTCGTCAGGCAATACTTCCGTTTGGAAAAAAAGTTGCTCCTGCAAATTGTATTGACCCGATAATTGTTGCTCAAATGCAGAATCGTTCACTTTTTCACTTTGTGGATTGTAGCAATAAACCACACCGACTACTTCGCCGTCTAGTTCTGCTACAAGTGCATTCGTATAAGAATAGCGATATTCTTCTTCTTGAAAAGTCTGCAACAACAAGTTTTTTAGTTTTTCTTTGCCAATTTTTGCTAAAAGCGGCAACTCCATATCTTGAAAAATAATTAACATAAGCTCTGCAAGTTTCGCAACATCAGCCTTTTTCGCTTGTCGTATCATAATGACTCTCCAATAATTCTAACTTCCACCTCAAGCGTTACGTCAAATTTTTCTTTCACCACTTTGATAATGTAAGCAATCAATTCTTCATAGTCACGAGCCGTTGCGTTGTCAATATTGACAATAAAACCTGCGTGTTTCTCGCTAATCTGAGCACCACCATATTTAAATCCTTGCAAGTTCGCATCTTGTATCAATTTTCCTGTAAAATAGCCTTCAGGTCGCTTGAAAACAGAGCCACAGCTAGGAAATTCGAGGGGTTGTTTTTCCTGTCTCAAACGTGTCAGTTCATCCATACGTGCCTGAATGTTGTCAATTTCTCCTTTTTCCAAATGAAAACTAGCTGAAAGTATAACAACTTTTTGCTCCTGAGCTTTAGAATGGCGATAAGAAAAGTTCATCTCCTCAAGTTGCCATGTTTCGATTGTCCCGTTTTCAAGCAAAACTTCACAACTTGTAAAGATATTCTGAATTTCTCCGTCATATGCTCCCGCATTCATGTAAACAGCTCCACCAATAGACCCCGGAATCCCGCAGGCAAACTCAAATCCTGTCAAGTGATGTTTGCACGCCTCTTTTGTCACGTCAATTAGCTCCGCTCCCGCTTGTGCGGTGATGCACTTATCGGAAACAATAATTTCAGTCATATCCGTTAACATTAAGACAAAGCCACGAATCCCTCCGTCACGCACAATTAAATTACTCGCATTGCCTAACACAAGATATGGAATTTTGTTTTTTTGTGCATAATCGACAATGAGACGCACTTCTTCTATTGTTTTTGGAAAAATCAAAGCATCAGCATTTCCGCCGACTTTTGTAAAAGTAAAATTTTTCAACGGTTCAGCAAATAGAATCTTTATTCCATGTAATTCTTCTTGAATTTTATTTTGATTTAGCATTTTTTCCATTCCTTTTTTCTAGCTATGAGGGGCAGGAGTCTGGTTGTTGTTCGCAACTGCACTAGAAACTATGTTTCCAGCAAGTAAATACTGTGGCTTACTGCGACAAACTGTTAACCGCCTCTCTTCGCTTTTCGTGGTTTTCATAAATTTTATTTTACACTTTTTTTAGTGATTTTGGAAGTGTAGGTGTATCATCCGCTCAATTAACTCATGCGAGTAGATTGTTTTTTCCTGTCGCAAATTTTCTCCATGTAGAAACGCTCGAATCATTGGAGCGAATCCTCTTTTCTCAAGTGTCGGTGTCCAATCGTCAAATTCTTCAATTGTTCTTTTTCCAGCTTGATTTTTGGAAAATTGTTGTAAATTTTCTATTTGAAAACTGCCGTTTACACTTTCGACAGCGAAAGTCTCTGTATTGGCACCTGCACGCATATTCATGCGAACGTGTACTAGCGTGTTTTGCGTTTCAATCTGCAAAAATGCTTGACTCATTTGCCCGTTTTCCTCATTTATTCGTGAAGAAACAGTTTTAATTTCCTCATCTAAAAGATAAAGTGCAGTATCGAGCGGATGGATAAATAAATCATACAAGCCATATTTCAGCTCAAGTGTTTGATTTACACGATTTTTTGTAATTGCAATATAGCTTTTTTCCTTGATTTCTTTTAATTTCTCGCACATTGGAGCAAATCTTCGGTTAAAGCCAGCCATAAAACGAACTTGTTTTTCATTTGCCAAATTTTTCAAATGTATCACTTCTGCATATTCCTCACTAATCGGCTTATCCACGAAAACATCAATTCCTAATGATAAAAATTTCTCACAAAGTTCAAAATGGCTACTCGTTGCTGAATGAATCATAACCATTTCGATTTTTTCCGAAAATAACGGTTCAATTCCTTCAACTGCCTTGTAAAAATTATACTGTTCACGTAGTTTTTCCGCCTTTTCAAACATGCGTGAGCTAATAATAAACTCAAATTCATTTTGCATTTGAGCATAAACTGGCAAGTACGCCTTTTGAGCAATACCTCCAGCACCTATGATTGCGACTTTTTTCTTCATTTTTCCCATTCCTTCTTTCGTTGTAGTTCTTATTTTACCATTACCAAGACCAATTTATCGCAAAACTTATCTTTTTTCGCTATGATAAGAGTAGAAAAATGAAACGAGGGATTTGCAAATGAAATGTATTTCATGGAACGTCAACGGCTTGCGTGCTGTTCAGAAAAAAAGATTTGAAGATATTTTTAAAGAATTAGATGCAGATATTTTTGCCGTACAAGAAACAAAACTACAAGAAGGACAAATTGATCTTAATTTTCCAGAATATGCGGAATACTGGAATTACGCGGAGAAAAAGGGATATTCCGGTGTGGCGATTTGGAGCAAAAAAGAGGCAAATACGGTTACTTACGGTATTGGAATTGAAGAACATGACCATGAAGGACGAGTGATTACACTTGAATTTGACAAGTTTTATTTCGTTAATTGCTACACACCAAATACTAAGCGTGACCTCTCTCGTCTTGATTATCGTGAAAATTGGGAAGATGATTTCCGCCAATATTTAGTAGAATTAAACAAGAAAAAACCAGTTATTCTCTGCGGAGATTTGAATGTCGCTCATGAAAATATTGATTTGAAAAATTGGAAAACTAATCAAAAAAACGCTGGGTTTACACCAGAGGAACGTGCAAAGTTTTCTATACTTTTAGCTGCTGGTTTTACGGATACTTTCCGCTATAAATATCCTTCTCTTGAGGGGGCATATTCTTGGTGGAGCTATCAATTCAATGCACGGGCAAACAATGCAGGGTGGCGAATCGACTATTTTATCACAAGCAATTCATTAGATAACAAAATACTCGATGCCAAAATTTACCCTGAAATCTTTGGTAGCGACCACTGTCCTGTGGGGTTAGAGATTGATTTATAAAACAACATAACAAAAGCGACTTTTATTCCAAAGCCGCTTTTGTTGTACTATATCATGCAATAATGCGTGTGCAAATATATTTTAGACATCAAATCCAATATCGGCTCATTTGTATGCCTTTCAGGAGGGTACAAAGCAGATTTTCCATACTTTTCCTTGTACATCCCATTTAATTCAATTATCAACTCTTCTAATTTCTTTACCCTTGCTTTATAGTCAACCCCACTGTTGACTTGTTCGTACTTCTCCTCAATCAATTGAAAATCAGCTCTTACTTCTTCTAATGTACGCATAAACACATTCCTCCCTATATTTTGATAGAATCATTATAATACTACACTATTCTATTTTTTCTTAAATTTTTCTTAACATTCCCTCTCATTTCCTTGAGCAAATTATTTTACAGATGAAAAAGAAAAAGTTATGATTACTTCATCAACTTACAAAAAGTAAGTAATGTTATAAAAAAGCGAGGTATTTATTATGTCAGTAAATGTTGAAATCAATAAAAATTATCAACTTGGAGGACTTCATCACGTAACGGCGATTACATCAAATGCCCAAAATATTTATGAATTTTTCACCAATATTCTTGGACTTCGTTTGGCAAAGAAAACCGTCAATCAAGATGATTATCAAACATTCCACCTTTATTTTACAGATGAATATGGTGCTGCTGGGACAGATATGACATTTTTTGATTTCCCAAATATTCCAAAAGGAACAAAAGGGACGAACAACATTGACCGTGTGTCATTCCGAGTACCAACAGATAAATCTGTTGATTATTGGTTAGAACGCTTTAACACATTTGGTGTTGCACATGGCGAAGTTTATGATTTCTTTGGCAAAAAAGCCTTTGATTTTGAAGATTTTGACGAACAGCACTACCGCATTTTGTCTGATGAAAACAATACTGGTATGCCAAGCGGAACTCCTTGGAGCAAGTCAAATGTTGACAAACAACACGCAATTACAGGACTTGGAACGGTAACAGTTATTGTCAGCAATCTTGAACATATGGAACTTGTAATGCAAGACGTTCTTGGTTTCCACAAAACAGGCGAAAAAGAAAATCTTACGCTTTACGAAATAGGTGAAGGTGGAAATGGTGCCTCTATTTTAATCCAGCACGAACCAGAAATGACTCCTGCTATGCAAGGCTATGGAAATATTCATCATTTAGCCCTTCGTATTAAAGACCAAGACGGTTTACGTTATTGGATTGAACGCTTGAGTGCTTTGCGTTTCCCTAATTCTGGATTTGTTGACCGTTTCTACTTTGCAAGCGAATATGCAAGAGTTGCTCCGCAAATTTTATTTGAAATCGCAACAGACGGTCCCGGATTTTGGGAAGATGAGGCAGAAAACATTGCAGGCGAAGAACTTTCACTCCCTCCACACTTATTCCCGGGAGATGAAGCAGTAAAAGCCGCAACAGCAGCCAAACTCCGTCCACTAAACACAAGCGACGCCAACAAAATGCGTGTATAAGAAAAGCGAAGAGGGGCGGTCTGAAGTTTGTCGCAGTGAGCCGTGACATTTACTTGCTTGAAACGAAGTTTCAAGTGGCACTGCGAACAGCGACCAAACTTCAGCCCCTCGTAGCTAGACACAGAAAAGCGAAGAGGGGCGGTCTGAAGTCTGCAACAGTGAACCATGTCGTTTATTCACTTGCAACGAAGTTGCAAGCGACATCGTGAACAGTTGCCAGACTTCAGCCACTCGTAGCTAGACAAAGAAAAGCGAAGAGGGGCGGTCTGGAGTTGGTGACAGCGAACTATGTCGTTTATTTACTCGCAACGTAAGTTGCGAGCGACATTGAGAGCAGTCGCCCAACTCCGCCACTCGTAGCTAGACACAGAAAAGCGAAGAGGGGCGAACTGAAGTCTGCAACAGTGAACCATGTCGTTTATTCACTTGCAACGTAAGTTGCAAGCGACATTGTGAACAGTTGCCAGACTTCTGCCACTCGTAGCTAGACACAGAAAAGCGAAGAGGGACGGTCTGAAGTTTGTCGCAGTGAGCCGTGACATTTACTTGCTACTACACTTCGTTTCGCATACAGTCTTTCTAAGAATCAAAGATTCCTGAAAGACTAGCATTAAAACAAAGTTTCAAGTGGCACTGCGAACTGCGACCAAACTCCTACACCTCAATATTAGAAAAAAAGGAGAAACCAATGAAACATTACGCTGCAAATAAAATACCTAGTATTCTTGGATATAAATTTCTAAGTGGTGCCGTTATCCCACGTCCGATTGCGTGGGTGGTGACGAAAAACAAAGAGAATGGTATCACAAACGCTGCACCATTTTCTTTTTTCAACGTGGTAGCACCAAATCTTGTGTCAATTTCTATTCTAGGTGGTCCTTATGGTAGAAAGGATACCGCACGCAATCTTCTTGAAAATGGTGAGGCAGTGATTCATCTTGTCAATCACAAAAACGTCGAAGAAATGAACCAAACTTCTGCCTCGCTTTCGCCACTGGAAAGCGAGATTACACAAAACTCTCTTGAAACAATCCAGAGCGAAACTGTCACACCTCCTAGTTTGAAAAATGCCGACATTCGCATGGAAGTCAAGCTACATCAGCATATTCCAGTCGAAAAAGACGGAACGCTTGTGAGCGAATTGTTTCTTTTAGAAGTGGTTGAATATTATTTTAACGAAGAAATTTTTGATGAAGAACACGCATATATTATTCCTGAAAAATTTCGTCCTTTAGGAAGATTGGCAGGAAGTGATTACGTTGAATTTGGAGAAGTGTTTGCTTTGGAGAGACCGAGGTAGTTTTGTAAATTGAAAATTTGGCAAAAAAACATCGCCAACACACGATGTTTTTTTATTTGAATAAACAAACACCACCCCTCACCCCTCACCCTCCAAAGCTAACAATACCTCTTTCGTCAACAATAGCGGGATTTGCCCTTGTGCAGAACTTGTCGTTATGCTAGCGAATGTGGCGATAGAGTGTGTTAAATAAGTCGCAAGACGTGTGATTTTTCCGAAATCGCCCATGGAAATAGAGATAATTGGCTTTGCTGTCGGTCTTTTGTGATAATTTTGGCTTGCTGAAATCATTCGCAAGACATCTTCTTCTGCTTGCGGGAATACGGCTATTTTGGCTATATCACTACCCAAATTTTCCATTTTCACAAAAGAGGCGAGAATTTCTTCTTCGCTTGGTGTTTGCTCAAAGTCATGCAAACTTAGAATGGTTTGAGTGCCATTATCTTTTGCCAAATCGAGCAATTCTTTCAATAAATCTTCTTGAAATGTTAGCTCAATATCAACGATTGGAAAGACTTCTATTGCTTTTTTTAGTACGGTAAATAACTCATTTGTAGGTAAAGTGCCATTTCCACCTTGCGATAGCGTACGATAGGTGAAAATAATCGGCTTTTTGGAGACAACCGTTGCCCATTCAAGAGAAGTTACTTCTTGGTAAAAATCTGCACGAAATTCAATCCAATCTGCTTGACTTTCTGTTGCTTGTTTTAGTAATGCGACTAATTCCGTTTTATTTTTTGGCATAATTGGTACGATTATTTTTGTTTTCATTTGCTCACCTCAAGAAAAAATACTATGGGTACCGTTTGGTACCCATATAAGTATATCACTCTATATTCAATTTATCATACCAAAAATGAATTTGTTTTTCTACTTGCTCGAAACCTGTACCACCAAAGGACGTTCTGCGAGCTACTGCTGATTTCGCTGATAAAATGCTGTAAATGTCCTCTTTTATTTCTGGTACGATTGTTTGATAGTCACAAAGCGGTATGTCTTGTAAGAATTTTCCTGTTTGAATACATTCAAGCACTAATTTCCCGACAATTTCGTGAGCTTTTCTAAATGGAATCCCGATAGACGCCAAATAATCTGCTAACTCTGTCGCATTTGAAAAATCTTGCTCTACACTAGCACTCATTTTTTCTTCGTTTATTGTCATCGTTTCAATCATGCCTGTAACGATTTTAATACAAGTCAAAACTGTTTCAGCAGAGTCAATCATGCCTTCTTTGTCCTCTTGTAAATCTTTGTTGTACGCAAGAGGAAGAGATTTCATAGTCGTCAACAAGCCAAACAAATTGCCATATATTCGCCCTGTTTTTCCACGCACTAACTCTGCCATATCAGGATTTTTTTTCTGTGGCATAATCGAGCTACCTGTGGAATAAGTGTCTGATAGCGTGATAAATTGATATTCATGTGAACACCAAAGAATCAATTCTTCACAAAGTCTACTCATATGCAGGCTTAATATTGCTGCATTGCTCAATAACTCCAAAATGAAATCACGATCGCTTACCGCATCAAGTGAGTTAGCATAGACGTTTTTGAACCCTAATTTTTCAGCTGTAAAAAAGCGATCAATCGGAAATGTCGTCCCTGCCAGTGCCGCAGCACCTAATGGCGAAATATCTGCGTGATGTTGCGACCAAGTAAAACGCTCCTTGTCTCGCTCAAACATATGCACATATGCTAGTAAATGATGAGCCAAACTAATCGGCTGAGCGTGCTGTAAATGCGTCATTCCTGGAAGAAGTGTTTCGATATGAGAAGAGGCGACCTTAACAAAAGTCTGTTGCATTTTCTCGATTTCTTGAATAATGCTTGTATTTACCTCTTTTACCCAAAGGTGCATATCTGTTGCCACTTGGTCATTACGGCTACGAGCGGTATGAAGTTTTCCTGCAACCGCACCTATTTCCTCATGAAGAAGAGCTTCAATATTCAAATGAATATCTTCGTTTTGAATGGTGTATTCTAGTTCTCCTTTTTTTGCCTTATCTAGCAATTTTTCTAGTCCCTGACGAATTTGCTCAGCCTCGTCATTTGTCAACATCCCCACAACTTCTTGCATAGCAACGTGTGCTAAACTTCCTTGAATGTCCTGTAAAACAAGTGCTTGATCCACCTCAATGGAAGCACCAAAAGCGTCAATCCATTCCTCATTTTTTCCATTGAAGCGTCCGCCCCACAATTTTTTACTCATAAATCTTTTCTCCGATTTTCTTTGTCTAGCTGTGAGGGGCAGGAGTTGGGCGACTGCTCTCAATGTCGCTCGCAACTTGCGTTGCGAGTAAATAAACGACATGGTTCGCTGTCGCCAACTCCTGAACGCCCCTCGTAGCTTTTCTTTGTCTAGCTGTGAGGGGCTGAAGTCTGG
>NZ_FUXI01000011.1:0-53015 GCF_900167335.1 Pilibacter termitis | reverse complement strand
AAGTAAACGGCACGGCTCACTGCCACAGACTTCAGAACACCCCTCGTAGCTTTTCTTTGTCTAGCTGTGAGGGGCAGAAGTTTGGTCGCTGTTCGCAGTGCCACTTGAAACTAAAGTTTCAAGCAAGTAAATGTCACGGCTCACTGCGACAAACTCCTGAACGCCCCTCGTAGCTTTTCTAGTTCAACGTAATTTTTGTTTGTGTGTTTTTTTCTTGTACTTGGGCGTTTACCTTTGTTGGTAGGCCGTATAGTTTGATAAAGCCGATTGCTGCGTCTTGGTCAAATTCGTCTGCTGAAGTGTAGGTTGCAAGATTTTCGTTGTATAATGAGTTTTCTGATTTACGACCTTCACAAATGGCATGACCTTTGAAAAGTTTTACTCTTACAATTCCGCTCACATTTTTTTGCGTTTCATCAATATATGCTTTCAGTGCGTCTGTTGCTGGATTATACCAGAGTGCATTGTAAATATGGTTGGCTAATTCATTTTCAATGACCGCTTTGAAATGACTCACTTCACGAACAAATGTCAAATCTTCCAAGTCTTTGTGGGCTTTCATAATTGTCAGTGCTGCTGGGCATTCATAGACTTCACGTGATTTGATTCCTACTAGACGGTTTTCAATATGGTCAATTCTTCCAACCCCATGCTTACCTGCAAGAGCATTTACTTCTTGGATAAGCTCATGAAGTGGCATTGCTACACCATTTACTGCAATAGGCAAACCTTTTTCAAATTCAAGCTCAATAATTTCTGGTACATCCGGTGCATCTTCAATGGCAACAGTCATCTCAAACGCATCTTCTGGACAAACTTCCCAAGGATTTTCTAAAATTCCTGCCTCAATCGCACGTCCCCAAAGGTTCATGTCAATAGAATATGGATTTTCCTTGTCTGCTGGTACTGGCACACCATGTTTTTCAGCATAATCAATTTCTTCCTCACGGCTCCATTTCCATTCACGAACTGGAGCGACTACTTCGATATGCGGAGCAAGCGAGTGAATCGCCACATCAAAACGTACTTGGTCATTTCCTTTACCTGTGCAACCATGAGCAATCGCTGTCGCCCCTATTTCTTCTGCCAACTCTACAAGTTTTTTGGCAATAAGTGGACGAGAAAGTGCTGAGATGAGTGGATATTTTTGCTCATAAAATAAATTCCCTTTGATTGCATACCCGACATACTCCTCTGCAAATTCCTGTCTTACGTCTAACACATAGCTATCAACTGCCCCGACTGTCAAGGCTTTTTTCTGGATAAAATCAAGGTCACGCCCTTCACCGACATCTAAGCAAACTGCGTAAACATCATAATTTTGTTCAGATAAATATTTAATTGCGACCGAAGTATCCAGTCCTCCAGAATATGCTAAAATCAATTTTGTCTTTGTCATAGTAATTTCCTCCGTTTTTTATTCGTCTTTTTTTATCAACGTTCCAATGCCCACATCGCTAAAGAGTTCCAGTAAAATGGAATGTTTAATTCTTCCGTCGATAATGGTCATTTCTTTTAGTCCATTTTGCATTGCATGAATCCCTGCTTGTACTTTTGGAATCATACCTCCTTGAATTGTTCCGTTTGCAATAGATTCTTTTACTTCGCTAACCGTCATTCGTGGAATAAAGGTTTCTGGGTCGTCCTTGTCTTTCATTACGCCACGCACATCTGTGAGCAAAATAAATTTTTCAGCCTTTAGAGCAGCTGCAATCTCAACTGCAGCAGTATCGGCATTGACATTGAGTAAGTCGCCGTTTTTATTCATCGCAATCGGTGCGATAATCGGAATAAATTTATTAGAAAAGGCAATTTCAATAACTTCTGGGTGAATGTTGGTAATTTTACCGACATAGCCGAGTTTTTCATTCAACTGAGTTGCCTCAATCATGCGACCGTCTACACCAGAAAGTCCTAATGCTTTGGCTCCTTTTTCAGATAAATATTGCACCAAACTTTTATTGACTTGCCCAATAAGCGTACTTGCAACAACTTCCATTGCCTCTTTTCCTGTCACACGCAAACCGTCTAAAAATTGGTGTTCAATTTTATGCAAATCAAGAGCTTTAGAAATCGCCGCTCCGCCACCGTGTACGATAACTACATTCACACCAATCATTTGTAAAAGTATGATGTCTTGCATGACACTTTTTTTCAATTCTTCGTTGCTCATTGCACTACCGCCATATTTGATGACAATGGTTTTGCCGTCAAAGCGTTGCATATAGGGCAAGGCTTCTATTAGTATTTTTGCTTGTAGCTGTCTTTGTTCCATTCTTCTCCTCCTACGCTATCAACAATTTATACAACAAAGCATTTTGTGCGTGCATTCTGTTTTCTGCCTCTTGGTAGATGAGCGAATGTTCACCGTCTATAATAGATGACGTAACTTCTTCTTCACGGTGAGCAGGTAAGCAGTGCATGAAATGATAATCACTTTTTGCCACTTTTACCAGTTCATCATTCACTTGATAAATCGTTTGGAATGCTTTCTCTCGCTCGTTTTGTTCGTGTTCACTTCCCATGCTTGCCCAGACATCTGTGAAAATGAAATCGGCATCTTTACACGCAACAAATGGATCTGTTGTAATTTCAATTGTTGCACCACTTTTTTCTGCAAGTTTCATTGCTTTTTTCACGATTTCCTCTTGTGGCTGATAAGCCGTAGGGGTGGCAATGGAGACGTTGATTCCTAAGATTGCACTTCCTAAAATATATGAATGTGCCATATTGTTTCCGTCACCAATGTACGCAATTTTCAAGTCTTCTAAACTTCCTTTGACTTCAAGCATTGTCTGGAAATCTGCTAAAATTTGGCAAGGATGATGACCGTCAGTCAAACCGTTGACAACGGGAATACTTGCGTGTGTCGCTAATTCTTTGACCATTTCATCACTAAATGTACGAATCATAATCGCATCAGCATAGCGACTCATTACATTTGCCGTGTCAAGAATTGGCTCTCCACGCCCCATTTGCGTGTTTTTAGAATCTAGGACAATCGCGTTCCCGCCTAAGCGATACATACCACTTTCAAAAGAAATCCGTGTACGTGTTGAAGATTTTTCAAAAATCATGATTAACGTTTTCCCTTTTAAAACTTCGCTATATTTTTCACGATTGTTTTTCATATCAATTGCCGTGTGTAAAATGTCTAAAAATTCTTCTTTGTTCAACTCCGTTAAGTCTAGTAAATCTTTGTTGTATAAGCTATTCATTCTCTATTTCCTCCAATACTTGAATAATTGCTGCAAGTCCACTTTGTAATTCTTCGTTTGCAATCGTAAGGGGTGGCAATAAACGTAACACATCATTTCCTGCGCTTAATGCTAAAACGTGTCGTTCTCGTAATTTTTGCAATGCCTTTTGCAGAGTGTCGCTTGAATCTAAAGCAATGCCAATCATCAATCCTTTTCCACGAATGGCTTTTACGTGTTTGTTTTTCGCCAAACCTTTTTGTAAAACGTCAAATGCCAAGGTACTTTTTTCTTGAACTTCTGTTAAAAATTCTTCTTGGTTGACTAGCTCAATCACTTTTTCTGCGACACTTAACGCTAGACGATTGCCACCAAAAGTTGTACCGTGGCTTCCTTGTGAAAATACTTCGCCTAATTCTTTTTTTCCAAGCATGGCACCGACTGGCACACCATTTCCCAAACCTTTTGCAAGGGTGAAAATGTCAGGAGAAATGCCGTAATCGCACCAAGCATAAAACGTACCTGTTCGTCCAATTCC
The DNA here is from genome assembly GCF_900167335.1 of Pilibacter termitis. GTDB lineage: Bacteria > Bacillota > Bacilli > Lactobacillales > Streptococcaceae > Pilibacter > Pilibacter termitis. The sequence goes on along the minus strand of NZ_FUXI01000011.1, from coordinate 49,280 downwards.
TGTTTGTACTTCGTCAATGATAAGCAACGCACCATTGTCTTTTGCCACCTTCGCCAGCATTTGCAACCACTCTTTTTCTGCAGGAAGAACGCCGCCTTCGCCTTGAATAACTTCCACCATTACTGCCGCTACACTCTCGTCAATCTTCAACAAATCATCGAAAGAATTGTAGGTTAAATAGTCAAATGTTGGTAAAAGTGGAGCGAAACCTTGATGAATTTTTGCTTGCCCTGTTGCACTCATTGCACCAAACGTTCTGCCATGAAATGATTGTTTAAAGCTAAAAATTTTCTCTTTTCCTGTCGCTTTTCTAGCAAGTTTTATCGCCGCCTCGTTCGCCTCCGCACCGCTATTGCAGAAAAATGCTAGATAATCTTGCTCTATCGCTAGTAGTTTCGCCACTTTTTCTTGCAGTTCGCTCTCATAGAGGTTCGGAATATGCCAAATTTTCTCCACTTGGTCGTGCAATACTTTGACTAATTCTGGGTGGTTATACCCTAAATTTGTCACCCCAATGCCACTTGTCAAATCTAAATACTCTACGTTTTCTTTATCAAAAATTTTTGTCCCACTTCCTTTTTGAAACTCCAGTGGTAATCTTGCATAGTTTGGAAATAAATCGCTCATATTTTCCCCTCTCTTAATCACTATGTCGTGTAATGTCCGTTAATTTCAACGTATTCTTCGGTTAAATCACAACCATAAACGGTGTGTTCTTCTACTCCTGTATTCATCATCACCGTTATCTTAATTTCATCATTTTTTTGCAAATATTCCTTGGATTTTTCGAAATTTTCTGTTATCTCCTGTTGATTCTGAAAGATGATATGCTCCCCTAACTTGATAATGAGCTTATCCTTATCCAAATGAGCCTCTTCAACTTTTCCGATTGCCATAATAATTCTACCCCAGTTTGGGTCAGCTCCATAGACAGCGGTTTTCACCAAAGGAGAATTAACAATAGACTTTCCAATTATTTTCGCCTCTTTCTTTGAGATACAATTGGTTACCGTCACCTCAATCGTATGTTTTGCCCCTTCTGCATCTTTAACAATTTCCTTGCAAAGCGACAAACAAAGCTCGTCTAATGCTTTAGCAAATGCCTCTTTTTTCACCTCGTAAAGATTGCTTGTCATAAGTGCTACGGTATCACTTGTCGAAGTATCTGTATCAATGCTCATGCTATTAAAACTTTTCTCAACGCTATTGGAAAGTAACTCATGAATCTCCTCTTTTTCAACCACCGCATCACTCATTAAATACACGAGCATAGTTGCCATATTCGGCTCAATCATGCCACTTCCTTTGGCAATTCCTAAAAGTGTCGCCCCGCCAACTTTGATTGAGTGCATTTTCACTTTCGTGTCCGTTGTCATAATTGCCTCGGCAAATTCTTTTGCATTTAGCCGTGAAAGATTGTCACCTACCCCGTCCATGCCTGTGAGAATCGTATCAATTGGCAATTGAGGACCAATAATTCCTGTTGAGGAAGGAAGAATATTTTGGCTTGGAATTTCTAGCTCGTTTGCTAATTTGTCCACTATTTTCTGAGCGTTCGCTCGTCCTACTGCTCCAGTTGCAACGTTGGCAATCCCGCTTGTGACAACAAATGCTTGTAGACATTTATCTTTAATTGCCTCTCGACCTATCGGAATTGGCTCTCCGCAAAATTGGTTTTTTGTAAACATTGCACTTGCACTACATTCTTCTGGCGAATAAACCACGCCGAAATCTTTTTTTTGTTTTTTAATGCCTATATGTTTCCCTAAAAAGTAAAAACCTTTTGGGATTGCAATCGTGTTTTCCATGACTGTCTCCTCGTTCTTTCGATTTTTTTGTTTTTTCTTCTGTTTTTTTATTATCCTAAACTTCCTCGTCGTTTTACGGATATTTCCATGTGTTTCTTATTTGCTAGATTCATTGTTTGTTTCATCAAAATCTCCTCCTATACTAAAAAGTCCCTCAGCATACAATGATGCTAAGGGACGAAAGTTCATTTTTCGCGGTACCACTCTTGCTTGAGCTATAAAAGCTCATCTCTGGCTTGTAAAGTAAGCAACCCTCCGCTTATAAAAAGCAGCTCTCGAAAGTGCGGTTCATTTACGTCTGTTTGTTAATCTCACACCAACATTAACTCGCTAGAAAACATCTGTAAACTACTCTCTTTCTCAAAGAAAACGTATATTTAATAATATTTCTTTATACTCTAATCGTTTTTCTTGCTCTTGTCAACAAAAATTTGCAACTTTTTTATTAAATAACATCAAGGGAACACTGGAGCAAGCTGTAAACCTAGTGTTTCATCCATTCCAAAAAGCTGATTGAAATTCTGAATTGCTTGCCCTGCGGCACCTTTTATCAAGTTGTCAATCACTGAAACCACCGTCAAAACGTGTGTCGTAGAGTTGTAACTAAGCCCTATATCACAATAATTTGAGCCTACTACCTGTTTCATACTAGGTAAGGTATTTTTATTTTGCAGGCGAATGAATTTTTTCCCCTTGTAAACACGTTCATACCAATCATAAATGTCCTGCTCACTGAGTTCTTTTTTCATCTTAATATAACATGAAATAAATATCCCCCGAGTCGCTGGAACGAGCGTTGTTTGAAATTGAATGTAAGGAATTTCTTCATTCCACGTCTGTAATTTTTGCACAATTTCTGGAATATGCTGATGTTGATTTTGTTTGTAGAGGAATAAATTGTCCGAAATAAAACTAAAATGCGAGGTCTCTGACAATTTTTTTCCCGCACCTGACAAACCACTTTTCGCATCCACAATAATACTTTCCACATCAAACCAGTCCGTTTGAGCAATCGGGTGAAGTGCTAACAACGTTGCAGTTGCGTAACAACCCGGATTGGCAATATAGTGTTTTTCTGCACGCTCAAGGTCTGCCAAGGAATATTGAGCTTTATCCAGATACTTCTGCTCACAAGCGGGAGAATGGTACCATTTTTCATATTCTTCTTGATTTAACCGAAAATCTCCTGACAAATCAATGACAGGAAAATCGGCTTGGATAAAGGAAATAGCATCTTTTTTACTTACACCACTTGGGGTAGCAAAAAAGACAGCATCATTTTCTTCCATAATTTTCTTGGCATCAAACACTTGAATTTCTTGTTCACAAATAGAACTTAAACTTGGATATTGCTCGTTCATCAGTTGACCAGCAGTAGAATGTGCGTAAAGCCCATTGATTTCAACGCTAGGATGTGTCAACAATAGACGAACTAGCTCGACACCGCTATATCCAGTAACACCGACAATTGCGACTTTTTTTTTCATAAATGCCTCCTGAGTTAGTTTTAAATTCCCCCTATTATATCACACACCATAAATCGTATGTATCCCATATTTCCCAAAAATTTTCACTTCACCGCCTAGTAGACGGATTTCTTCTAAGGCAAACTCAATTAGCTCTAGTGGTTTGTCTACCACTAGGTCGATAAGGAAAAAATATTCTCCTAAGGACGTTTTTAATGGACGTGACTCGATTTTGCTTAGATTGATTTCTCGCCAACTGAAAGCGGAAAGAGCTTTGTAGAGGGAGCCGGGCATATTGCTTGGCATGGTAATGGCAATGCTCATTTGCTCACGTTCGACAGGAAGATAAGGCAAATGTGCCTCGTCTTTTCCGATAATCCAAAATCTTGTGTGATTACTCGCAATGTCTTGGATATTTTCTTTCACAATCTCCAAATCATACTTTTCAGCCGAAGCTCGCGGGGCAATCGCAGCAATTTTCTCCTGCGGATGTTCTGAGACAAAACTTGCTGCATAGGCAGTTGAAGGAGTTTGCTCCAAATCTGCATTTGGGAAATATTGACGGATAAACTCTTGTGATTGAGCCAATGCCTGAGGGTGCGAGAGAATTTTCGTTACTTCTTCCCAACGCTCCTTATTTTCCTTGCTAACCATTAATTGCTGATAAATTGGCAAGACAATTTCCGCCCCGACAGGAATGGTGCTTTGGTGAAATAAATAATCTACCGTTGTATTCACAGAACCTTCCAATGTATTTTCAATCGGCACAATCGCAAGGTCTACTTCGTGAAATTCCACCGCTTTGATACAGGCGGGAATGGAGCGATAAGGCACTAAATATTCACTAGGAAACGCATTAACCGCCGCCGTATGTGTAAAAGAACTTTCTGGACCTAAATAGCCAATTTTCATTTGTTCACCTCCTCGTAAATTTCATTTTTTTGAAACAAAATTTCTTCTGCTATTTCTTCAGGTGTTTTATTTTTCGTTTCAATAATCACACTTGCACTTTCCTCATAGAACGGCAATCGCCCTTCAAGAAGTGCCTGTATCTCCTCAGGTGTTTTATCTTGAGCAAGCGGACGAATATTTTTCTTATCATTTTGCAAACGTGAAATAAGCTCGTTTGTGTCAGTCGATAAAAAAATAACATCTTTTCTATTTTTCAATAACTTGCGATTTTCCTCACGCAACACAATCCCACCACCTGTGGAAATGACTGCTTGAGCGTGGCTGTATTTTGCCAATAACTCACTTTCTTTCTGGCGAAACGCATTTTCTCCGTGCAAAGCAAAATACTCCGAAATGCTCATTTCAAGATTTTCCACTAATTTTTCATCAAGGTCAAACTGTGGAATGGCTAATTTTTCAGCTAAAATTCTTCCAACGGTTGTCTTTCCAGAACCCATAAAGCCAATTAAAATCATTTTTTCACCGTGTTTTCCTTTTGTTCTAATTACAGGGCACCTCTAAAAACTCACGATTATCCAAAATTGCTAGTTTTCCGATTTTCTTCGTCAGTCTCCTCAACCTTGTCTAGCTAGGAGGGGCAGGAGTTTGGTCGTTGTTCGCAATGCTACTTGAAACTTCGTTTCAAGCAAGTAAATAGCATGGCTCACTACGACAAACTCCTGAACACCCCTCTTAGCTTTTCTATGAACCACATAGCTTTCGTCGATTTCCTCGAAAATCGAAAAACTAGTTAATTTTGGCTTAACCGGAGTTTTTAGAGGTGCCCTACATTATTTTGTTAATTATTCACAATATCGCTCGAAACTGCGTTTTAGATAATGTTCAAAACGTACTGATTCGCTTTTCTTTGTCTAGCTGTGAGGAGCTGAAACTTGGTCGCTGTTCACAACAGCACTTGAAACTAAAGTTTCCAGCAAGTAAATGCTGTGGCTCACTACGACAAGTTTCAAACCGCTCCTCTCCGCTTTTCTTATTGTCTAGCTACAAGGGGCAGGAGTTGGGGGACTGCTCTCAACGTCGCTCGCAACGTAAGTTGCGAGTAAATAAACGACGTGGTTCGCTGTCGCCAACTCCTGAACGCCCCACTTCGCTTTTCTATGTCTAGCTACAAGGGGCTGAAGTCTGGTGGCTGTTCACAGTGCCGCTCGAAACTTGCGTTTCGATGCTAGTCTTTCAAGAATCTTTGATTCTTAGAAAGACTGTATGCGAAACGAAGTGTAGTAGCAAGTAAACGGCACGGTTCACTGCCACAGACTTCAAAACGCCCCTTTTCGCTTTTCTGTGTCTAGCTACAAGTGGCAGGAGCTTGGTCGCTGTTCGCAACAGCACTGGAAACTAAAGTTTCCAGCAAGTAAATGCTGTGGCTCACTACGACAAGCTCCTGAACGCCCCTCTTCGCTTTTCTATGTGTACAATTTTTCTAAGTCATTGAAGAAATTTGGGTAGGAGACTGCTATTGCTTCTGCTTTTTCTAGTTCGATTGTTCCTTCTTTGACGAGTAGAGCGGCGATTTGTAACATCATTCCAATGCGGTGATCGCCATAGCTTGTTACCACACCGCCATTCAATGCAGTTTTTCCTTGAATAATCATTCCGTCATCTGTCGGCGTTATATTTGCTCCAAGGCGATTCAATTCGTTTGCCACCGCATCAATTCGGTTGGTTTCTTTCACTTTTAGCTCCTCGGCATCTTTAATCACGGTCACACCGTTTGCTTGTGTTGCCATTAAGGCAATAATTGGCAGTTCGTCAATCAATCGTGGAATAATTTCACCTTTAATCTCAATTCCTTTCAAATTACTCGTTTCCACGGTAATTTTACCAGACTTGTTATTTTCTCCTACTTCTTCAATGGTAATTTTCCCACCCATCTCCTTGATAACATCAATAATTCCTGTACGTGTTGGATTTAATCCGACATTTTCAAGTGTTATTTTACTATTTGGCACAATTAAACCAGCCACTAAAAAGAAAGCGGCAGATGAAATGTCCCCCGGCACAACCACTGTTTGTCCGTGAAGTGTTTGAGGGCCTTTGATACGAATTTCTTTGTCGTCCACTTCAATTGCCCCACCGAATTGCAAAATCATGTCTTCCGTATGGTCACGAGTTTTTTCTTTCTCAATCACCACCGTTTCACCGTTTGCTTGCAATCCCGCAAAAAGAATCGCAGATTTCACTTGAGCACTGGCAACTGGCATTTCATAGCGAATAGGCTGCAAATTTTCTGAACCCGTAATCGTAATTGGTGGATATTCTCCGCCGTCTTTTCCTGTGCATTTTGCCCCCATTTTATTGAGAGGGTTCATCACACGAGCCATTGGTCTTTTGGCAATGGAATTATCGCCATACATTTCCGTTGAAAAATTACTTCCCGCTAAAATGCCACTTGTCAAACGAATTGTCGTCCCAGAATTGCCGATATTTATCGCTGCACTCGGTTTTTGCAACCCTTCAAATCCTTTGCCGTGAATGGTAATCACCTCACCATCATCTTCAATTTTCACCCCTAACGCACGAAAAGCCTCCAGCGTACTCAAACAATCTTCTCCACGTAAAAAATTGTGAACACGTGTTACACCATGAGCAATCGCACCAAACATAATGCCTCGATGTGAAATTGACTTGTCACTCGGCACACAAAGCGTTCCTGATAATCCTTGTTTATTCGTTGTTAACTTCACAATATCATTCCTACTCTCTAGTTTTATTCCTCATAACACAAATAGCTCGTTTCATTTCGCAAAATTTCCATTGCACGTTTCAAATCGCCTTGTCGCTTAAACGTTAATTGCAAAATACCAAAAATATCTTCTCTCGTTTCAAGGATTTTCAGATTCACCAATGATAACTCGTGTTTTCCTAAAATCCCTGTCACTTCGGCAATAACCCCGGGAATGTCTGGCACGTCCACGAATAAATCATAAAACGCTGGCAACGCCCCTTCTTTATGCACGGGCATTTGATTTCTCGTTTTCTTTGCCGTGGCAAAAAATTCAAAAATCGCCTCTTGATTTTCCATTTTCAGCCATTTTTTCACGCCATTCATCACTTCTTGCCATTCTTCGATTAGCTCGAACAGCACTTCTTTGTTGTTTAGCAAAATATCCGTCCACATTCTAGGATCAGAGGAGGCAATTCTCGTTAAATCACGAAACCCACCCGCTGCCAAACGCTTTGCTCCTTGATGTTGTTCGTTAAACTCCTTGCTTTGATTAACCAAACCTGCTGCAATCACATGAGGAAGATGACTCAACATTCCTGTAATTTTATCATGTTCTTCACTCTCAAGCGTGACAAATTTCGCTTTTGTACCTGACAAAAGTGTTTGCAACTCCTCTATTTTTTCTTTTATCGTATCTTTTTGCGGAGTCAAAATATAATAAGCATTTTCAAATAACCGCTCATCTCCTGCTGAAACACCCGACTTGTGCGAACCAGCCATTGGATGTCCACCGATAAAATTTTTCAGTCCTAATACATTTGCTGTATCGACAATTTCTTTTTTTACACTTCCCACATCACTTATCAAAACATTCGATTGCAGGGGGAGTTTGCTCAATTTGACCAACTGACTTTTCACTGTTTCAACAGGTGAGCAAAGTAAAATAACATCAGAAATAGGGGCAACGTCCTCGAGTTTTCCACCTATTTCATCAATCATCCCTCTTTTCAAAGCAAATTCTTCTGAACTTTTTTGAATATCCAAGCCAATAATTTTCACATTTGGATGTTCTTTTTTTATCGCTAGAGCTAAAGAAGAACCAATTAGCCCTAAACCAACGATAAGCACTTTCTTTCCCATGTCGTCACGCTCCTAAAATAGTTTAAAACTGCTGAACATAACGACGATAGCTTTGAATTTCAGCTTTCATTTGCTCAAAAGAATCACTATCAAATTTTTCTATGAGGGCATTGGCAATTTCTGTTGCGACCACTGCCTCGCAGACTACACTTGCTGCTGGAACAGCGGTACTGTCTGAACGTTCTACGCTTGCTTTGTACGGCTCTTTCGTATCAATGTCTACACTTTGCAAAGGTTTATATAGCGTTGGGATTGGTTTCATCACCCCACGAACGATAATCGGCTGACCATTTGTCATGCCGCCTTCAAACCCGCCAAGATTATTGCTAAGTCTAGTATAGCCAACTTCTTTCTCCCAAACAATTTCGTCCATCACTTCACTGCCGAATTTGTTCCCCATATCAAATCCCGTACCAAATTCAACCCCTTTAAACGCATTAATACTCAAAACTGCTTGTGCAATTTTTGCATCTAGTTTTTTATCCCATTGCACAAAACTACCAAGTCCAACAGGCACCCCTGCTACTAGCACTTCAACAACGCCACCAATCGTGTCGCCGTTTTGCTTTGCTGTATCAATCAAGTTTTTCATTGACTCCTCAACACTCTCGTCAATGATACGCACTTCGGATTGCTCGGATTTTTCTTTAATCTCTTGAACACTTATCCCTTCTGGAATGGTCACGTTGATTCCACCAAGCGTTACCACGTGACCTGCTACTTCTATCTCAAGCTCACGCAATAATTTTTTCGCTACTGCACCAATTGCCACTCGCATAGTCGTCTCTCTTGCTGAGGAACGCTCCAAAACATTTCGCAAATCGCTATGACCGTATTTAATCCCACCCACTAAGTCAGCGTGACCCGGTCTAGGATGTTTCACTCGGCGAAGTTTCGCATCCTGTTCAGAAACTTCTTCAGACGACATAATCGTCTGCCAATTTTTCCAATCCTTGTTCTCCACAATCATTGTAACAGGAGAGCCAAGCGTTTTGCCGTGACGAACACCAGACGTAAATCGTACTCTGTCACTTTCAATTTTCATTCTTCCGCCTCTGCCATAGCCTGTCTGACGGCGGGCTAACTCAAGGTTAATATCTTCCGCACTAAGTGGCAATCCCGCAGGAAGCCCTTCAATAATAGCGGTCAATTCTGGTCCATGGGATTCTCCAGCTGTAATAAATCTCAAATTCCTACACCTCATCTCTTATTTCAAAGAAAGCCTTTGCGTTTTTGGAAATTAGTTGCTTTCAACTTCCAAATACTCTCGCATTTCTTCGGTATGAATATTTACAATCTTCGCCTGACCAATGTTTTCAAGCAAAATAATTTTCAGTTTTGCACCACGTGTTTTTTTGTCGTGGGTTAAGGCTTGGAAAAGTAATTCTTTCTCCCAATTTTCATAAGAAATTGGCAAACCAAATTTTTGAAGTTGTTCGATTAACTCCCTCGTTACACCTTTTGGTGTTAATCCTTTTTGCTCAGCGATACGGTTGATTTGCACCATGCCAATCGCTACTGCCTCGCCATGACTTACTACACCATACCCTGCTGTATTTTCAATCGCATGACCAATCGTATGCCCAAAATTCAAAATCAAGCGAATCCCGTTATCCAATTCATCTTCTTCAACAACTCTACGTTTAATCTTCAAACACTCGGTAATAATTTCCACTGAATGTTGGAGCAAATCTGCTGGGCTTTCTAATTCGTTCAACTTTTCCCAAAGATCTTTGTTGGCAATTGCAGCTGATTTTACAATTTCAGCAATCCCCTCTTTTACTCGACGAGATTCTAAAGTATTTAAAGTATTTGGGTCGATTAATACGCCGTCAGGTTGCCAAAATGCACCGACAAGATTTTTTGCATTTTTTGTGTTCACACCTGTTTTTCCGCCGATACTACTGTCAACTTGAGCAAGCAAGGTGGTAGGAACTTGTAAAAAATGAATCCCTCGCATATAAGTTGCAGCCGCAAATCCCGCCAAATCTCCAATAACTCCGCCACCAAGAGCTAGAATACCGTCTGTTCTCGTAAATTGATTTTCTGACAAATGGTCATAAATCTTCTCCGCATTTGCCAAAGATTTGCTCGGCTCTCCAGCTGCCACAACAAATTTTGTCGCCTCAAAGCCTTGTGCCTTTAATTGCTCCAAAACAAGCGAACCGTAAAGAGCGTCAACTGTCGTATCTGTAATAATGGCTATCCTTTGTTTTTTCCAAAGAGAAGAAACCCATTCTCCTACTTGCAAAAGACTATTCTTTTCAATGATAATTTTGTATTCATGATTTGGTAATTGAACACTTAGCATATCGTTCCCCCTCGCCTTTAGCTGAAAGTCTTGCTTACTCTCTAAAAATAACAAAGAGAGTAAGCAAACTAACAATAGTTACAATATATTACAATGCTTTAATTTCCTGCATTGCTTTTTCCATAATGTGTACTTCTTGCATCATTCTCATGTAAGTTTTTTCATTCAATGATTGCGGTCCGTCACTCCAAGCATTTGCTGGATCTGGGTGGATTTCGACAATCATTCCGTCAGCACCAGAGGCAACACCTGCTCTTGCCATAGGTGGCACCAAATCCCAAATTCCCACACCATGACTTGGGTCAACAATGATTGGGAAATGACTTAATTTTTTCATCAATGGTACAGCACTCAAGTCAAATGTGTTACGTGTTGCAGTTTCGTAAGTACGAATCCCACGTTCAATGAAAATGACATTGCTATTGTTTTGAACGGCAATGTACTCTGCTGCGTTCAACCATTCATCAATCGTTCCAGAAATCCCACGTTTTAAACCAATTGGTTTCCCAGTTTTTCCAACAGCACTCAATAACTTGAAGTTCTGCATATTTCTCGCACCGATTTGCAAAATATCACTGTATTCTGCAACCATGTCGATATGTCCTTCGTCCATAACTTCTGTGATCACTTTCATTCCAAGTTCATCAGCCGCTTGGCGAATGTATTTCAACCCTTCTTCTTCAAGTCCTTGGAAAGCGTATGGTGAAGTTCTAGGTTTAAATGCTCCACCACGCAAAATTTTCGCTCCGCCAGCTTTGGCAATTCTTGCACATTCACGAATTTGATCCAATCCCTCGATTGAACAAGGACCTGCCATTGTCACAAATTCCCCTCCACCAATTTTCACACCGTCAACGTCCACGATTGTGTCTTGTGGGTGAAATTCTCTTGAAGTCAATTTGTAAGTATGTGAAATACGCACCGTATTTTCAACACCTTCGTAGCTATTGAATGCAACATCTTGCATTTTACGTGTGTCGCCTAACAATCCGATAACAACTTGTTCTTCGCCACGATTGATTTGAACATCTAATCCTTCTGCCTCTACACGTTTAATTACTGCGTCCACTTGTTCTTTTGTTGCGTTGTTTTTCATAATAATAATCATAATTTTTTATCCTGCTTTCTTTTTTTTAATTTTTTTATTACACGTTTTGTTCATTTTTTTAGAGCAAGCTCTAAATTTCCTTCCTTTCTCCCTATGAATAAGAAAACATACTCTTAAACCTAGAAATAACAAAATAATAATTCTTCGTTTTTTCAAGTTCGTTCTCTGTTATCCTTATACAAAAAGCAAGCTACCTCACGTAAATTTTAGAAAAAATCTACGGCGATACCTTGCAAAAAGATAAATGAAAAAGCCACCATAGATTTTTTTATCTACGTGGCTTGAAAGTCATAGGGAAAATCCTTAGCCATCATAGATACAAACTTACGTTTTCGCCGTTTGTATCCATGATTTCACATGAACACAAACTATCTAAAATAGCTAAAGTAATACTTATTCAGTTGTGATTGTTTTTGTGTAAGATTTTTCATAATTTCCACTCCACATACTGTTTTATTTTAAGGATTGATATAACTATATCTCAACTTTTATTGGTTGTCAACTATTTTCTATTTCTTTTTTTAACATTCTCTATTAACAGAAAATAGAAATAAAAAATTCCCTTATACCATAAAGAAAACGAACCTTTTTTAATACCTCATGTCTATACATTGAATTAAGGAAAACTATCCATTCGATAGCTTTCCTTAATTTTTTAGGTCAAACGTTTCTCATCACCCACGAATTTGTCCGTTGCCATAAATAATGTATTTTTGGCTCGTCAAAGCGGGTAAGCCCATAGGTCCACGTGCGTGAAGTTTTTGCGTAGAAATGCCGATTTCTGCTCCAAATCCAAAAACAAATCCGTCAGTAAATCGAGTAGAGGCATTGACGTAGACTGCCGCAGAGTCAATTTCCTTGAGAAATTTTTGTGCAAACGTATAATTTTCCGTCACAATCGCCTCGCTATGACTGCTAGAATAGTAGTTGATATGTTCAATTGCCTCGTCAAGATTGCCAACGGTTTTGATTGCCAAAATATAATCTAAAAACTCCGTCTTATAATCTTCTTCTGTCGCTGGAACGGAGTGTTTCAAACATTTGCCCGCTTTCTCATCTGCTCTCAATTCAACGGAATATTTCGCAAGTCTCTCCTCCAATTTTGGCAAGAAAGCGGGGGCGATTTTTTCATGAACTACGAGCGTTTCCATTGAGTTACATACGCTAATTCGTTGAGTTTTGGCATTTTCGACAATATTCAAGCCCATTTCAATATCGGCAAATTCGTCAATATACACGTGACAATTGCCCACACCTGTCTCAATCACTGGCACACGTGCCTCACGTTTTACAGCCTGAATGAGACTGGCACTACCACGAGGGATAAGGCAATCTAGAATTTCCGTTGCGGTAAACATTTCCTGTGTACTCGCTCGTGTCGTATCATGAATAAGCTGAATACATTCACACGGCAAACCGCACGTTTCAAGCGTTTCCTGCATAATTTTCTCAAACGCACGATTCGTATAAATCGCCTCTTTTCCGCCACGAAGAATCACGGCATTGCCAGACTTAAAGCACAATGCTGCCGCATCAATCGTCACATTTGGACGGCTTTCATAAATCATGCCAATCACACCAAGTGGCACACGTTCTATACCAATTTTCAAACCGTCCTCATTTATCCACATTTTTTCGACAAGACCAATTGGATCTTCTAAATCAATGATTTTCCGAACGCCTAAAGCAATGTCCTCCAATCTCTCCTGCGTCAAATGCAAACGGTCAAGCATTCCCTCACCCATTCCATTCTCTTTTGCGACAAGAATATCTTTTTGATTCTCCTCAAGCACCCACTCGCTTTGTTCAAGTAAAGCCTCAGAAAGCAAACGTAAATAATTATTTTTCTCTTTTGTCGTAAGCGTGGCGAGAATTTTACTCGCTTTTTTTGCTTGGGTTCCTTTTTGGGTTGTTTCGGTCATTTGGTTGCTCCTTATTTTTTTTCTGAAGTCACATAAGTAAGTATAGATGAAATTTTCTCAAACATATCTTCATTATTTACTATACAAATTAGAAGTTTCTTTCTTACTCTTGATATATTTTGAAAAAGCATATTCCTACCAGAATAATAAGAATTAGCATTGCAGCAAATTCCATATTTTGTTTTTTTTTCATTTAATCTATACTCAAAATGTTGATCAAGCATCACCAACACATTATCAAATTCTTGCCCTATTACACGATGAGAGTTCTTCTTAACTGTGTCATTCTTATCTGATATTTCTTTTAAAGGATTGTCTCCATGGATATCTGCTGTGAATCTAATAGATGTATATTTTCTTTCCTCTGCTTGACAAATAAATTCTTCCATTCGCTGATAATTGTCAAAATATTTTATTTGTATTTCATTCTTATTATTTTTAATTCCATTAATTTCATTCAAATCAACAGGTAATGAAAACAAATATTGAATAAATTTCCTCATGCTAATGTTATTCCTACGTTTTTCCTTTAACTCTCTTTTATATTGACCATTTTTCTGTATATAGTCTAATAACTTATTTTTTATTTTTGCTTTATCTTCACTTATTTTCAATGTCTGTTCACTATCAATAGAAAAAATAAATTTTTTATCATGATTCGAAAGTTTCTCCTCAAGAATTTTAAACTGTTCTTCTTTCAGACGTTGTGTTTCGTCAATTAGTAGGAAATCAAAGTTTTCTTCTTGCAAAACACTCTCTATTGACTTAATCCCCCTTATATCAAACCCTTTCTTTTGGAGTGCTTCATGTCCTTTATTTAGGTATCCACAATGAAAAATTTTTACCTTTGACAAGTTGTATTCTGGATTGCTAATTAGCTCTTTTGCAATATCATAAAGCAAGAGTGATTTTCCTGTTCCAGCTTTTCCTTCGATCATGTGAACCGATTTATCCCCCTTTAGTATTTCTTTCTTCATTTGTTGTTGCTCCTTTGTCAATAGATATTTACCGTTATAAAAATCTTCTACATCATTAAAAGGAGAAACTAAGTAGTTATCAATGTTAAACAAAAGATTATAATCTTGAAAATTTGGTTTATCATATTTTTTTTGCTCCTTTAGATCATCTATAAAGCTGTAATTTAGCTCAACTTCCGATTTTTCGACTTCTCCTGTCTTTGAAATATATACTTTAATAAAAGTTTCAGTATCCGCCGAAAAAGAATAGAAATAAATAGGTTTTCCCAAAAACGTTAGATAAAAATAATTATTTTTTAATTGTTCTAACATTTTTTCTTCAGTGGCAGAAGATTTTAATTCTATATTTACAATACTATTTTCCCCTATCCTAAGTAAATCAAATTCTTTACCTATTTGAGGTATTACGTAACCAAAATTAAAGTAATCTGTTTCTAATAACAAATCTACCTCAGAAACTTTGTTTTTTAATAAAAATGAAATAAATGAATAAAAAACCTCTGCTTCACTTTTTGCACCATACTCTTTAGAACCATTGTTTTTAAACTCTACTCCATATGTGTCTATTATCCTCTGTGTATCAAACTCGCATAATTCAATTCCCTTTTTTAATGTTAAAAAATCCATTTTATTCCCTCCATGTATTATTTACCAAAAAACGTCCCAATCTCTTCCCCAGCAACCACATCAAACAAAACTCGTGGTTCGACGCCGCTTGTTAAAATCATGCCTTTTTCGTTGTTCAACAGCAATTTTGCACATTCTAACTTGCTGAGCATACCGCCTGTGCCAAATCTTGAGCCACTTCCTCCTGCTTGTTTCATGATTTCATCAGTGATTTTTGGTACGTGGGAAATCAATTTCGCACGTTTGTTGGTCAACGGATTGTCCGAATAAAAACCGTCAATGTCGCTTAGCATAATCAACAAATCCGCATCTGTTAAATTTGTAACAAGAGCTGCGAGCTTGTCATTGTCGCCAAACTTCGTCTCGTGATCTAGCTCATCTACACTAACCGTGTCATTTTCGTTGATAATCGGGATAATTTTTTCCTTGAAAAGCATTTCAAAAGTGTTGGTTACATTTTTTCGACTTTCTGGGTACTCAAAAACATCTTGTGTCAGCAACACTTGCCCAATCACTTGGTTGTAGCTGGAAAATCTTGCGTTGTAAATGTTCATCAGCTCCATTTGCCCAACGCTTGCAACCGCTTGTTGCATGGCAATTTCTTTTGGACGCTTGTCCAAACCAAACTTAGAAAGCCCTGCCCCCATTGCTCCACTTGACACAAGAGCGACTTCATAGCCCTTATGCACCAAATCACTTAGCACAAAGGCTAAATCATCAATCGCCTTGAGGTTCATTGCTCCCGTGCTGTAAACAAGGGAGCTTGTACCTACTTTAACAATTACTCTTTTTGCTTTTTTTACATTTTCTCTCACCATAATCTTACCTAGCTTTTCTCAAAAATTCTCCAAATTGAGCAATAAATTGCTCTAAAACGTCCATGCTACTTGCGTAGGAAATACGGAAATATCTATCTCCACTTTCTCCGAAAGAAATGCCGGGAATAATCGCCAATTTCGCTTCATTGGCAAGTCGTTTACCAAATTCCCAACTGTTTTCAGAATAAATATCAGGGATTTTACAGAACAAATAAAACGCACCGTCTGGCGAAACATATTCCACATCTAAACGAGAAAGTTCTTTCATCAAGTAATTTCTTCTCACCAAATATTCCGCACGCATTTTCTCCACATCTTCTTGACACTCTGTAAGTGCAACAATCCCCGCTTTTTGGCTCATCGTTGTCGCAGCCGTCACCAAATATTGATGTACTTTGATAATTTCGTCAATGATTGTTTTTCTGGCAAAAATAAACCCAATTCTCCACCCCGTCATCGCATGAGATTTCGATAAACCATTTAGCACAATCGTTTTTTCTGGCAAAAATTCTGCAATAGATGTATGTTCTTTTTCATAAATCAACTCAGAATACACTTCATCACTCACAATGAAAATTTCTTTTTCACTCAACGCTTCTGCAATCGCCTTGATTTCGTCTCTTGACAAAACTTTCCCTGTCGGATTGCTCGGGTAATTCAAGATAATCGCCTTGATTTTTTCGCCATATTTTGCAAAGGCAGTTTCTATCTGCTCTTTTGTCAATACAAAATTCGTTTCACTCGTATCAATGCCAACAAGCGTTGCTCCTGCAAGTGTAATCGTTGGCTCATATCCGGGATAAGCAGGGGTCGGAATCAACACCACGTCCCCTTCTTCTAAAATCGAAAGTAAGGTTGCTGAAATCGCCTCGGTCACCCCAACTGTCGTTAAAACTTCCGTTTGAGCATCATAGCTTAAATTGTATTTTTCCTTTTGAAACGCACAAGCTGCCTCACACAAGGCAGGCAAACCACGCATTCCTGTATAATGTGAAAAATTTTCCGAAATAGCTTGAATCCCCGCCTGTTTAATTTTCTCAGGCGTATCAAAATCAGGCTCGCCCAACGTGCATTTTAAAATATTGGGAATACTTGAGATTTCTTGGTCAAACAAACGAATGCTTGACACGTGAATATTCTCTAATCTTTTTTGAAATGTTGTCATATCTTCTCCCTCAAAATCAGTAATTTTCTATCTCTAATAACGCTTTGTAAAACTCTAATCCATTGTCTAATACATCCATGTTAAAGTCAAATTTTGGATTGTGCAACGCTGGCACATCTCCCACACCTAAAAAGAAAAAGACACACGGGAAATGTTCAGTGTAAACACCAAAATCTTCTGCTTGTAAAACAGGGTGTTCAAGAACTCTCAATGTTGAGATTGATTTTATTTTATCAAATAGCTCTGAATTATTCAAAACGGCAGGGTAGCCGTCATTGTAAATAAACTCTATTTTCGCTTGAAATTCTTCTTCAAAACGATTGGCAATTTTTCTCAAAGAATCTTTGATTTCTTGCTGATGAAGTGGACTATACGAGCGAATACTGCCTTTTATCGTCACTTCTTGAGCTAATACATTGCGAATCACACCGCCGTGTATTTCGCCAAATTTTAGCAAGTGGAGCATTTCTTCTGGCAGTTTTTTCTCATAATCATAAATTTCACTCATCAAGCGAACGGCAACTTCTAGGCTATCAATCCCCTCAGAACTCGAGGCGATATGTGCAGACTTTCCAAAAATTTGAATATCCGTTTCACTACTTTGAGCCATAAGCGGGCCTGATTTAGAAAAAACAGCTCCTTCCTCAAGCGTTGGCCACAGATGAAACCCGAAAATCGCCTGCACTTGATAGTGTTGGAGAAGTCCTGAGTCTAAAATACTTTTCGCTCCTCCTGCAATTTCTTCTGACGGTTGGTAAATCAATACGATATTGTATTTCATTTTCTCACGATTTTTGGCAATATAATCCGTCAAACCTAAGAGCATCGCCATATGTCCGTCATGCCCACAAGCGTGCATAAATCCCTCTCTTTTTGAGGCGAACGGCAATCCTGTTTCCTCCAAAATTGGCAAAGCGTCAATGTCCGTTCGAAATGCAATTGTTTTTTCTTTTTGATTGTCAAAATATAACACCAAACCTGTTTCGCCTACTTCATGCACAACAGCTCCGCAATTTTTTACTTGTTCGTACAAATACGCTTTCGTTTGAAACTCTTGAAAGCCAATTTCAGCGATTTGGTGAAGATTCATTCGATGATTTTTCATGCTTACACTACTTTCTTTAGTTGAAATACGTCTCATACAACGCACGAATTGCCGCTTTTTCCTTATCTGATTTTATCCCAAACATAACGGAAACTTCGCTACTTCCTTGGTTGATTAGCTCAAGGTTAATTCCTCTTTTTGACAAAGCAGTCGTTCCTTTTGCTGTCACCCCAATTTTTTCACGCATTCCCTCACCAACAATCATCAAAATAGAGAGATTATGCTCAAAATAAATTTCATCTGGAGCTAATACTTTCTTTATTTCTTCTAAAATCAACTGTTCTTTTTCTTCCGTCAAATATCGCTCACGCATAATAACGGAAATATCGTCAATCCCTGAAGGCATATGCTCAAAACTAATGTCAAATTTCTCCAAAATTTCTAGCACTTTTCGACCAAAACCTAATTCTCTATTCATCAAATATTTGCTAATATTCAAAGAGGCAAAACCGTCATCACCTGCGATTCCAACAACCGCAAGCTCTTTTTCCGTTCGACTTGCCAAAATTTTTGTTCCTGCGTGTGTTGGGTTATTTGTGTTTTTTATCACGACAGGGATTTTCGCTTGATACACAGGGAAAAGTGCCTCATCATGAATAACGGTGAATCCCGCATAAGCAAGTTCTCGCATTTCTTTATAAGTCAACTCCTGAATACTCATTGGCTCATGGACTACTCCGGGGTGAGCAGCAAAAATACCGTCCACATCTGTAAAGTTCTCGTAAAGTTCCGCCTCTACTCCTGCCGCTAAAATAGAACCTGTCACATCACTTCCCCCACGAGAAAACGTGCAAACATTGCCCGTTTCTGTCACACCAAAGAATCCCGGAATAACAAGCACTTCCTCAAAATTTTTGAGTTTTGCAAGATTGGCATAGCTACTTTCTAGCACACGAGCATTTGACGGCTCGCTTGTCACGATTAACCCTGCTTCTTTTGGTGAAATATAACGAGATTTCACTCCTCTTGACTGGAAAAAGACCGCAATTAATTTCGCTGAATTGTCCTCACCTGCCGATAAAAACGTATCACGCAAATAAGGATTGTCTCCTCTTTCTAACGTTGCCAGTCCTTTGATAGATGTGGCAATATCTTCTAAGACACTTTTCTCAATTTGCAATTCTTCGACCATTGATGCATAACGCTGAATAATTTTTTCAATAATTTCGGTTGTATCTTGCTCACTTTCGTACAAGTCGTAATACTCAATAAGCAAGTCAGTTACTTTAATATCTGCCTCCGTCACTTTTCCCGGTGCAGAAACAATGACAATTTTTCTTTTTTCGTCACTTTTCACAATATCTAAGACTTTTTCTAATTGCACAGCGTTCGCTACGGAACTACCGCCAAATTTCACTACTTTCATAAATCTAGCCCCCTCATTTTAGTTATTGGGTAGTCCTACATATAAAAAATCGTAGAACTACCCGTATTTTGTTATTTTTTTGAAAAAATCGCATGAGCAATTTGGACTGCGTTTGCTGCTGCACCCTTGCGAATATTGTCAGCAACTGTATAAAGTAAAAGTCCATTTTCACAAGAAGTATCTTTGCGAAGTCGTCCTACATAGACCTCATTCGTTCCATTTGCCAGCGTAGAAGTTGGGTATTGATGTTTTGCTCCGTTATCCACTACGACAATTCCCTCGTAGTCTGCTAGAGTTTTGCGAACTTGCTCTAAAGTAAATTCTTTCTCTAATTCAACAGCGATACTCACGCCATGACCATTTCTCACAGGTACACGCACGCACGTTGCGGTAACTGGAAGAGTATCGTCATGCAAAATTTTCCTTGTTTCATTGATCATTTTTCGCTCTTCTTTTGTATAGCCGTCCTCTAAAAAGACATCAATTTCAGGGATAGCCGTCTCGCTAATTGGGTAAGGATAAAATTCTGGGTCTTCACCTTTTTCAGTACGTTCTAAATCTTGAATCCCTCTAATCCCGCTACCAGAAACCGCTTGGTAAGTGGAATAGCTCACACGTTTTAATCCAAAGACATCTTGCAAGGCCTTGAGTGGCAAAACAGATTGAATGGTTGAGCAATTAGGATTGGCAATCAAATTATTTTTGCTGAAATCTTCCAAATTGACTTCAGGCACAATCAAGGGAATTTCCACATCTTCTCGCCATGCAGAAGAATTGTCAATCACGACCAAACCTTTATCTCTTGCAATCGGTGCAAATTTCTTTGAAACCCCTGCACCTGCTGAAAAAAGTGCCAAATCAAAGCCGTCAAAGGAATTTTCCGTTAATTCTTCAATCACATATTCTTTTCCTTTAAACAACACCGTTTTGCCTGCGGAACGAGCAGACGCCAAAGGTTTTAATTCTCCGACTGGAAAATTCAATTCTTCCAGCACTTTCAACATTGTTTGTCCTACTAAACCACTCGCTCCAACAACACAAGTTTTTACATTTTGCATTTTTTATTCCTCATCATTCATTTTTATTTAAATTACTTTCTCTTATTATAACTCACGCAAAGCACTAATGAGTGCAGTATTTTTTTCTGTTTTTTCGTCTACTTTTTTTAACACTCTGGCAGGAATCCCGCCGACTACGACATTTTCTGGTACATCTTCTAACACGATTGCTCCTGCTGCGACAACGGAATTTTTACCAATTTCCACCCCTTCTACCACGACCGCATTCGCTCCCACTAGCACGCCGTCATGGACGATAACTGGCTTGGCACTGGCTGGCTCAACCACTCCCGCTAACACTGCACCCGCTCCAATGTGACAATTTGCACCAACTGTTGCACGTCCGCCAAGCACTGCATTCATGTCAATCATCGTGCCACTTCCGATTACTGCTCCAATATTAATCACAGCCCCCATCATGACCACCGCATTTTCGCCGATTTCCACCTGATCACGAATAATCGCACCCGGCTCAATTCTCGCCTTGATGTCTTTCATATCAAGCAATGGCACAGCGGAATTTCTCGTATGGTTTTCAATTTCAATTTCTAAAATTTTCTCTTGATTTTCTTCAAGAACAGGTGAAATTTCCTCATAATCTCCAATCACTACACAAGAAGTATCCTCGCCAAACACTTTAGCATTTGGAAAGTGAATTTTCTCCTTTGTGTTCAAGTAAACCTTCACAGGTGTTTTCTTTTTGGCTGTTTGTATAAATTTAATTATTTCTTCTGCGTTCATTGTTGTTCCTTTCTGCGAGCTTCGTCCGCTCAAAGTCTTTTCTGCGAAATCACTTATAAAATCTTCTTTATTTAAATAAAACATCTTCCATTGTATAAAGTCCGTTTGGTTTGCCTACTAGCCAAGTTGCTGCATGAACTGCTCCTTCTGCAAATATTTTATTGGAAAATGCCTCATGCTTTACACTTAATACTTCGTCTATTCCCATGAAACATACTTCATGCTCTCCAGAAAGTGTGCCACCACGAAGAGAATGTACACCAATTTCTTCTTTTACTCTCTTAGAACTCCCTTCTCGTCCATAAACAAGCTCTGCCTTGCGATCGTTGAGTATCGTATTCAAAAATAAATTCGCTGTACCGCTTGGAGCGTCTACTTTTTGATTGTGATGTTTTTCTATTACTTCCACATCCCAATCCAGCAACACACGGTTTGCCTCTGCAACTAATTTGTTCATCAAAATCACACCGAGCGAATAATTTGCACTATATATCACAGGAGAATAATGTGCCATTTCCTCGATCATTTTGAAATGTTCATCACTCAATCCTGTTGTACCAATGACTACTGCCGTGTTATTTTTCTTCACATACTCAAGAATTTTAGAAATATTATTCGGGTGAGAAAAATCAATCATTCCCTCTATTTTTTCATCAAAAGCAAGTGGCTCCTCTGTAAATAAATCATTCGTTGGCAATACAAGTGTTTCGCCATTTTTCTTAACTACTTCTTGAATGACACCACCTGTTTTCCCGTTTCCTATTACTGAAAAAATCATTTTGTCTCCTTTTTTATTTAGCTACGAGGGGCAGGAGTTAGGTCACTGTTCGCAGTGTCGCTCGAAACGAAAGTTTCGAGCAAGTAAACGACACGACTCACTGTGACAAACTCCTTAACGCCCCTCTACGCTTTTATTTTTATCTAGCTATGAGGGGCTGAAGTCTGGCAACTGTTCACAATGTCGATAGAAACTTACGTTTCTAGTAAATAAACGACATGGTTCACTGTTGCAGACTTCAGAACACCCCTCTACGCTTTTATTTGTCTAGCTACGAGGGGCAGGAGTTAGGTCACTGTTCGCAGTGTCGCTCGAAACGAAAGTTTCGAGCAAGTAAACGACACGACTCACTGTGACAAACTCCTTAACGCCCCTCTACGCTTTTATTTTTATCTAGCTATGAGGGGCTGAAGTCTGGCAACTGTTCACAATGTCGATAGAAACTTACGTTTCTAGTAAATAAACGACATGGTTCACTGTTGCAGACTTCAGAACGCCCCTCTACGCTTTTATTTTCCCCTCAGGTTTTCAAATGCGTTTTTTACGTATTTTTCGCCTTCTTCTGTCATTTCTGCTAATGGTAAACGTAGTCGTCCCGCAGGAAGTGAGGCATAATTCATCACTGTTTTTAAGGGAATTGGATTGGTTTCAATGAATAAAGCGTTAATCATCTCTAAAAATTTCAGCTGAATTTTTCTCGCCACTTGAATATTCCCTTTTTGAAATTCTTCCACCAAATCATGTGCTGCTCTTGGGTGTAAATTGCCCCAAACAGTAATCACCCCATGAGAACCTAGCGAGAGCATGGGCAAAATAATATCATCATTGCCACTATACATCACGAAATCTTCACTCAAAAGACTTGCAATTTCCGTTGCATAGCGAATGTCGCCACTTGCCTCTTTGATCCCTTGAATATTCGGGTGTTTTGAGAGTTTTTTAACAATATGAACGGGAATGTTCATGCCTGTTCTCGCTGGCACATTGTAAAGTACGAGTGGTGTTTTCACACTATCCGCAATCGTTTCAAAATGCCTAAGAAGTCCTACTTCGTTTGTTTTGTTGTAATAAGGAGTAATCACAAGAAGTGAATCTGCTCCCATTTTTTCATATTTTTGAGCTAAAGCGACACTTTTCATTGTATCATTACTTCCTGCTCCTACCATGATATGCACTTTCCCTTTTGCTTTTTCAATTGTTAGAGCAACAATTTTTTCTTGTTCCTCCAAACTTAAAGTCGTACTTTCCCCAGTTGTTCCAAGCACTAATAATCCGTCCGTTTTATTGGCTAAATGATAGTCAATTAAAGATTCTAGTCCTTTGTAATCAACTGAAAAATCCTCGTTCATAGGGGTGATGAGTGCTACGATACTTCCTTTTATCATTTGGTTGCTCCTTTCTTCGCGTTTACTCCGTAAACGCTCGAAACTTGACTTTCGCTCCGCTTCAGCCAAGCTGGGTCACTCGCAAGCTTCGTCTGCTCGAAGTCTTTTCTTCGCGTTTACTCCGTAAACGCTCGAAACTTGACTTTCGCTCCGCTTCAGCCAAGCAGGGTCACTCGCAAGCTTCGCCTGCTCGAAGGCTTTTCTGCGGGGTTAGCTTAGAAATTTTTGTTTTTAAGGAAAAATTTCGTATTCCAAAATTTTTTGTTTTTTTCTCCACATATTCGCAAATTTCGAGTGTTTTTTATTGTCAATTTTAGTATTACTCATTTGGTAGTTTGTATTCTTTTTCGTATTCAAATTCCGCAGGACCTGTCATGTAGATTTCTTTTTCGCCTGAGATTTCAAGTGTTCCTTTTTCTAAATGAACGGTAATTGGCGAGTGTTTGTCTACTAATCCGAAACGTTTCGCAACAATTACGCTCGCACAACATCCTGTGCCACAAGCTAGTGTCCAACCTACACCTCGCTCAAAAGTTCTCACGAGAATTTCTTTTTCATTGAGAATTTGCACAAAATTAACATTTGTCTGTTGTTCAAAAAGTGGGTGGTGGCAAATTTCTTCTCCTGTATTTTTTTCAAGTTCCGCTAGAGCGTCCTCTACGAGTACCACTGTATGAATCGTACCAATAAAGCAACTTGTAATCTCCACTTCTGAGTTAGAGAGTTGAATTGTTTTCTTGATAATTTCTTCGTCTGTCTTGGCAAATAATTTTTCAGGTGAAAATGTCGCCACGCCCATATTTACCGTACAGGAAAATGGCTCTTTTTCTTGCACTTGAATAAACATTTCTCCTGCTAAAGTTTGCACGGGAAAGGACAATTTTTCCTCAATTCCCTCATCTAGCACGTATTTGGCGAAACATCGAATCCCGTTGCCACACATACTAGCACGACTGCCGTCTTTATTGTAAAAAATCATTTCTAGCGGATTTTCTTTTACAGAAATAAATCCGTCTGTATCAAAATTTTCTTCACTGCAAAGTTCTTTTGAAAGTGAGGGATAATCAAGAGAAACTTTATCTTTTATCACGACAAAATCATTGCCTAGACCGTTGTATTTACTTACTTTCATAGACGACTTCTCCTCTTAACAAATCTTCGTAGCTCTCTCGTTTGACAACTATGCGGCTTTCTCCTTTTTTGACAAAAATAACTGCGGGTCTCGTTGCTCTGTTGTAATGACTGCTCATAGAAAATCCATACGCTCCTGTGGAATAAACGGCTAAAATATCTCCTGTGGTCACTTTGGGTAATTTCGTTTGTTGAATAATAATATCACCCGACTCGCACATTTTTCCTGCAATCGTCACCGTTTCTGTTTTTTCTACGTCCAATTTGTTTACTACATCACAACTATATTCTGCTTGATAAAGTGCTGGACGAATGTTGTCCGTCATGCCGCCGTCTACAAAATAATACTGCTTATTTGGCGTTTTCTTTTGATAACCTATTGTGTAAAGCGTAATCCCTGCCTCAGCTACCACACTCCTCCCCGGTTCAATGATTAACTCCCGAATCATCACGTTCTCTTTTTCCAAAATCTCCTCTGTTTTTTCAATGAATGCTTTCATATTTTCAGCAATCGGAATTGGTTTATCCGCCTCTGTATAAGTCACTCCAAAACCACCACCAAGATTTAGCGTCAAACTCTCATCGAAATCTTTTAACACATGAACAAGTTTCTCAATTTCTGCAAACCATGCCGTCAAATCAAAAATCTGCGACCCAATATGTGCATGAAATCCTTCTAGTTCAAGAAATTCACTCTCTTGAATAAGTTGTATCGCCTTTTGACAATCTACGCTCTCATAACTCATTCCAAATTTTGAGTCGATATGAGCCGTCACGATATATTCGTGCGTATGAGCGTCAATTCCAACATTTAAGCGGAGCATCACTTGTAAATTTCTCTTCTGCGTTTTAGCAAGTTCTGACAAAAATTCTACTTCCATCAAATTGTCGGCAATCACGTGTTGCAATCCATTTTCTATCGCAAATTCTAATTCGGCAAATGATTTATTGTTTCCATGGAAATAAATATTCTCAACAGGCATTTGAGATTGAAGAGCAGTGAAAAATTCTCCGCCACTTACCACGTCCAAACAAAAGCCAAAGGAGTGAACCAAATCAATCATTTCAATTGTTTGAAATGCTTTTGAGGCATAAAGTATCTTCGTTTTGAATCGTGGCGATGTGAAGTTTTCTTTAAATTCCAATAGCTTCTCTTCTATCTTCTCTTGGTCGTACACGTACAATGGAGTGCCATATTCCCTTGCCAATTCTGTTGCTTTTACACCTGCAATTGTTAATTCGTTCATGTAATTCCTCCCTATTGCGTTTTTCATATAATAAAAGAAAGTAGCACGTATGCTACTTTCCCTAGAAAATTCTCTTTACTAGAAAAAATAGCATCCCGCTTTTGCGACAGTTTTATAGGTATTTCCTATAACCCCAATAAAAGAAAATGTCTTTTCCTTTATTTCGGCAAATCAGCCTCCACTTGTTTCAACGGCACCCCTCCACAAGTCTCTTCTTTTTTGCAACCTCTATTTTTTATCTCTTATATTTCTAACTATTCTCCATTATTTTAACTTATTTGTCAATACATTTTTTGTAAAAAAATCAAATAAATGTAGAATTAGGTTGTTCTAATGAAAATATTCGCTTATCAATCATTCTTTCGTAAGCAATAGAGGTTTTTATTAGCCGATTAAACGCACACGAATAATATGCTCAATCGCCTCAAGCTCGCTTTTTATTTGTTCGACTACTGTTCTATCGCCTTCTTCTAAGTCTAGCATTGTTACTGCATAGTCTTCTTTTGAGCGATTGACTAATTCAGCGATGTTGATGTCATGCTTGGCGACAAGCGTTGAAATTTGCCCAAGCATATTCGGTACATTGCGGTGAAATGCCACTAAACGATACGGTGCTTTTTGATGAACAGAAATGCTCGGGAAATTAACAGAATTACGAATTTCACCCGTTTTAAAGTATAAATTCAACGTTTCAGCAGCCATTACTGCACAATTTTCTTCCGCTTCTTCTGTTGAAGCACCTAAATGTGGGAAAACAATAACTTGTTCTTTGTTCATGATTTCTTCCATTGCGAAATCTGTCACATATTTAGCGATTTTTCCACTGTCGATTGCTGAGAGAAGGGCGGTATTGTCAACCAATTCACCACGAGCAAAATTTAAAATTACTGCTCCGTCTTTCATTTGAGCAATTTGTTCGCTAGAGATATACCCTTTTGTTTCAGACGTAAATGGCACGTGAATTGTTAAGAAATCCACTTGTGCTAATAATTCTTCTAAACTATTGACACGCTTAATCGCCCGACTAATTTTCCACGCTGTATCAACACTCACAAACGGATCAAAACCTACTACTTCCATGCCAAGTGAATTTGCCGCATTTGCCACCATAACACCAATCGCACCTAACCCAATAATACCAAGTCTTTTCCCTGAAATTTCTGTTCCTGCATAATTTTTCTTGCCTTTTTCAGCGGTTTTTCCAACTTCAGATCCTGCTTGCGTTTGAATCCAAGCACTCGCTGGAATGTATCCTCGTGTAGCAACGAGTAAACCTGTCAACACTGCCTCTTTTACAGCGTTCGCATTTGCTCCCGGTGTATTAAACACCACAATTCCACGCTCACTTGCCTCATCAACAGGGATATTATTCACCCCAGCCCCTGCTCTAGCGATAGCTTTCAAATGACTTGGCAATTCTACATCGTGCAAATTTTCACTACGAATAAGGTACGCACTCGCCTCTGCTCCTGTATCTACTGTAAACAAATTCTTATCAAGCTGTTCTAATCCAACTTTGGCAATGTTATTATAGCTTTTTACTTCATACATTCTACTCACCTACTGATTTCTATTTTCAAATTCTTTCATAAATTGAACTAGCTTTTCTACACCTTCACGCTCAAACGCATTGTAAAGACTTGCACGCATTCCACCAACAGAACGGTGTCCTTTGATACTCTCAAATCCTTGTGCTGTCGCCTCTTTGACAAATAAAGCGTCTAACTCACTTGTCGGTGTAACAAACGGAATATTGTTTAGTGAGCGATATTCTTTTTTGACTGGAGAAGTGTAAAACTGACTGCTGTCAATAAAATCATACAAAATAGCCGATTTTTCCCTATTTTGTTTTTCCATTACTTCTACTCCGCCAAGTGATTTCACCCATTCAAACACAAGTTGTGACAAATAAATCGCAAATGTTGGAGGTGTGTTGTAAAGCGAATGGTTGCTTGCTTGGATTGCATAATCAAGCATAGAACTAATCACTGGTGCAGTATTGAGCAAATCTTCTCGAATAATCACAACCGTAAGTCCTGCTGGTCCAATATTTTTTTGAGCTCCTGCATAAATAACACCAAACTTGCTCACGTCATATTTCACCCCGAGAATATTGCTACTCATATCCGCTACAAGTGGCACGTCCACTTCTGGCAAGTCAAAATAAGCCGTTCCCTCAATCGTATTGTTCGTTGTAATGTGTAAATAAGCAGCATCTTTCTCGATTTTCTCCGTTGGAATAGCTGGAATATGTGTAAACTTATCCCCCTCGCTACTTGCAAGTTCGATAATTTCGGCATTGATACTTGGAGCTATTTTTTTCGCCTCGCTTATCGCTTTTTTCGCCCAAGACCCACTATTAACATAATAGGCTTTTTTGTCTTTGGCAAGATTCAATGGCAACATAGAAAATTGCAAACTCGCTCCGCCTTGTAAAAATAACACTTTGTAATTATCAGGAATTTCCATGATTTCACGCAAATCGCTTTCTGCTTTTTCAATAATTCCTTGAAAAAGTTTCCCACGATGTGAAAGTTCCATTACACTCATACCACTTCCCTTATAATCAAGCAACTCCTCTTGTGCTTTTTTTAATACCTCTTTAGGCAATACTGCCGGTCCTGCTGAAAAATTATACACCTTTACCATTTTCATTTTCCTTTCTTTTTTCGAACTGCGAAGTGCAGAAGTCTGGTGGCTGGTCGCAATGCCACCTGAAACGCTGTTTCAGGCAAGTAAATGGCATGGCTCACTGCCACAGACTTCTTAACGCACTTCTTCGCTTTTCTTGTCTAGCTATGAGGGGCTGAAGTCTGGCAACTGCTCACAATGTCGCTCGAAACGAAAGTTTCGATGCTAGTCTTTCAAGAATCTTTGATTCTTAGAAAGACTGTATGCGAAACGAAGTGTAGCAGTGAATAAACGACATGGTTCGCTGTTGCAGACTTCAAAACGCCCCTCTCCGCTTTTCTTGTCTAGCTGTGAGGGGCAGGAGTTGGTCGCTGTTCGCAGTGCCACTTGAAACTTCGTTTCAATGCTAGTCTTTCAAGAATCTTTGATTCTTAGAAAGACTGTATGCGAAACGAAGTGTAGCAGTATATAAACGACGTGGCTCACTGCGACAAACTCCTGAACGCCCCTCTACGCTTTTCTCTGTCTAGCTACGAAGTGCAGAAGTCTGGTGGCTGGTCGCAATGCCACCTGAAACGATGTTTCAGGCTAGTAAATGGCATGGCTCACTGCCACAGACTTCTTAACGCACTTCTCCGCTTTTCTTGTTTAAGTTGAAAATAACTCAAACCCTCTATTTATTATCTTTTTAAACAATCTATTTTCAAAATCATACCAGAATGTTCAGAATGTTTCAATGCGTTTTTGAAATTTTTTCAAAAAAAGTTCACTTAAAATCTTTTTTTCCATGAAAACACGAAAGTTCTCTGGGAAAATGGTTCGAGGGTTAGAATTTCCAACACTCGAACCAATTCCAAAAGACAATCCGTATTAGGACACCGCTTAAAATCAAACGAGCAATTTAGGATAAGTGGGTGTTTTTAGAGGGGAACATTATTTCCCAAACACACTTTCCGCAATTCTCACGCCTTCCATAGCGTCCTTGCTGTAAAAATCTGCACCTACAAATTCTTTGTATTCTTCGTTTAATACAGCACCACCAACCATAACTTTACACGTACACCCCGCCTCACGCAATGCAGTAATCGTGCGTTTCATATTTTGAACGGTCGTTGTCATCAATGCAGAAAGTCCGACAAGTTCAATTTTCTCTTCCTTGACACTTCTCACCACTTCGGCAACTGGGACATCTTTTCCTAAGTCAATTATTTGATAACCGTAGTTTTCAAGCACCATTTTCACAATATTTTTCCCAATATCGTGAATATCGCCCTCAACCGTTGCAAGCAAAATTTTTCCTTGATTGCTCGCTTTTGCTCCGTCACGTAGGAGTTTTGCTTTCAAAACTTCTTGAGCATTTTTCGTTGCCTCGGCTGATTGCATGAGTTGCGGGAGGAATAACTCTCCTCGCTCAAATTGGTCACCCACCACATTTAATGCTGGCACAATCGCATGGTCTACAATTTCAAGAGGGGTAAAATCATCTAAAAGTCTCGCCGTTTCTTCAGCCGTAAGCTCTCGTCTACCTGAAATAATCATTTCTTTTAATGTTAGTTTTTTATCATTTTTTTGCTCAGGAGTCGTCACATTTTTATTTCCTATGCTAATCGTAGAATTTTGTGCATTGGCGATATATTCTGCTGACTCTTTATCTTGATTCGTAAATACCTTTAGGCTGCGAACAATATTCATCATGAAATCATCAAGCGTGTTCATAATCGGTGCCGTAAGTCCTACACCAACAGCTTGTGTCATAAACACACTATTGAGCAAAGAACGATTGGGTAAACCAAAAGAAATATTCGATAAACCAATGACTGTTTTCACACCTAGTTCTTCCGTTACACGTTTAATTACACCAAGCGTTACTTCTGCCTGCTCCTGTCTAGCACTTACTGGCAAGGCAAGCGGATCAATCATTACGTTATTCCGTGAAATTCCATAGCTTTCAGCCGTCTCAACGATTTTTTTCGCCACATTAAAACGTTCCTCCACCGTTTCTGGAATCCCCGAGTCGTCCAAGCACAATCCCAACACCACGCCACCATACTTTTTGGCAATCGGAAAAACACTCTCCATACTCGAAGTTTTTCCGTTGACAGAATTAATCAAAGGCTTGCCGTTGTAATGCCTCGCCCCACTCTCTAGTGCGGAAACTTCGGAAGAATCAATTTGTAGTGGAACAGTGATTAACCCTTGCAATTCACTGACCACTTTTTTCATCATTTCTGCCTCGTCAATTTCTGGAAGTCCCACATTGACATCTAAAATATCAGCCCCACTCTCCACTTGAGCAACTGCCTCTTTTAAAACATAAGCTAAATCCTTGGCACGAAGTGCTTCTTTCAACCGTTTTTTTCCAGTCGGATTAATTCTCTCACCAATAAGCGTAAGTTTTCCATGCTCAATGAAAACAGTCTGTAAACCACTTGTAACAGCTGTAACACACTTTGGTGTAAGGAAAACTAGCTCTTGTTTATCTACAATTTCACGTAGTTTTTTTATAAACTCTGGCGTTGTACCACAACACCCACCGATAATCCGAACCCCTTTTTCAAGCAATTTTTTGGCAAACTGAGCGTATTCTTCTGCTGAAATTTTGTAAACGGTCTGTCCGTTTTCCATGCTCGGAAGTCCTGCGTTCGCCTGCACCATAACAGGAACTTGAGCGTATTCCAAAATTTCCTCCACGATTCCTGAGAGTTCTTTTGGCCCAAGCGAACAATTAACCCCGAGAGCATCAATCCCCAAATCTTGAAGTGCCAATGTCGCTGTAACAGCATCACACCCGACAAACGTTCGTCCGTCCTCTTGATAGGTCATCGTCACAAAAATCGGCAAATTGGTATTTTCTTTCACAGCTAAAATTGCAATTTTCGCCTCAAGTAAATCGCTAATCGTTTCAACGAGGATAACGTCAGCTCCTGATTTTTCAGCAAGAAGTGCTTGTTCCTTGAATAAATCATACGCATCATCAAAGCTCAAAGTTCCCATTGGAGCCAAAAGTTGCCCTGTTGGCCCCATATCATAAGCAACAAATTTTGGATTCGCACTTTTTGCCAATTGAATGGCTTGTGGAATGATTTCCTTCAATTCCTCAGGCGTTATTTTCGTACGGTTTGCTTGAAATGTATTGGCTGTAATAACGTCAGCTCCTGCCTTTACATAGTCCTCATGGATGCTTTTGACAATTTCTGGATGTGACAAATTAAATAACTCAGGTTCCATTCCGATTGGCAAACCTTTTGCTTGCAATTGAGTACCCATTGCTCCGTCAAAAACTAGATGTTTTTCTTGGATATGTGATAAAATTGTTGACATTTTCTCCTCCTTAATTTTTTTCGACATTCAAAGACAATTTCTCAACTAGCTCAATACTTAAATCATCAGGTTCTCTTCTACGTGGTCGAGCAATTGTTTTGTCATCAAACAAACCAATAATAGCAGTAACAGATTTCCTTGGCACCATTAAATTGGTCGCTGTCAACGTAAGCCCTAGCTTTCTATTTGCCGAAATGCTTGCTAAAAACTCTGGTTGAACATCCAGTGGCAAATCACCATACCCCGGCGAAAAACGGCGGTTTAATGTCCAATTTTCACCCACATCGTCATCAATTTCCACTTCTGCCAAATCGCAAACTTGCTCAATCATCTCCACACAACACGCATCAAAGACGAACGCTTTCGTCATGTCCGTAATTTCATACTTCCTCGTTTGTCTCTCGGCTTCAATGCCAAGCGTTGCACCAAGCAATGCCACTTTCTTCGCTCGTCGCAAATGATTATAAATATGTTGACCACGAAGTATGAGATTACTCCCACCTATTTTGATTTCTCTCTTTTCATCATCTGGAAGGCAATCAAATATCTGATACAAATAACGTGGTTTACTTACCTTTTGCACTTCAATCATCAACTCTTCAACGATTGCCTCAACTTCTGCTGTTAATTCCTGCTTTCTTCTATATCCTAAGTAACGCAAAACTTCGGATTTTTTTAAGGGTAATATTGGGTTTGGCATGGTTTCTCCTTCTCTCATTCCACTCAACTATTTGCTATTTTTTACTCAACTCTGAATCCATGATGAGTGGCAGCACCTTCATCAAATCCCGCTCTAAAATACTAAAAGGTGCTGAGTTTTGGACGATTTCTTTTGCACAAAATGCAATGCCTACTCCTGCAGCTTGAATCATTGGCAAATCATTTGCTCCGTCACCTATTGCAACGGTGTCATTGAGTGATAACCCGAGCATTTTCGACCATTTTTTGAGTTTGACGAGTTTGACGTCTTTCGTCACAATTTCGCCTAGTACCTCGCCTGTCAATTGGTGATTTTCCACTTCCAAACGATTGGCTTTGACAAAGTCAATCCCTGCCAAATTTGCCAAGCGGTCTACTGTTTCGTGAAAACCGCCAGAAACTACACCTACTGCCCAGCCGTTTTGCTTGAGCGTTTGAATGAGTTCCATTGCTCCTTTTGTAAACGTGATGTTCTCTGCCACTTCGTCAAAAACCGTCTCTGGCAAACCAGCTAACAACTTCACTCTTTCTCTAAGAGCTTGCTCAAAATCTAACTCTCCGTTCATTGCTCGCTCCGTAATCTCAGCTACTTCCTTGCCCACTCCTGCAATTTCGCCAAGTAAATCAATGCCTTCCTCGTTGATAAGCGTGCTATCCACATCCATTACTAAAAGTCCTTTTATCGTTTGCATGGAATACTCCTTCTATTTCTTTCCCTCATGGATCATATCCAAAAAATATTGATGTACCGTCAAATCATTGGTCAACTCTGGATGAAACGCTGTGGCAAGACAATTTCCTTGCCGTACTGCCACAATATTTTCATCTACAACGCTCAAAATTTCCACATCATCGGCTACCGTTTTGGCAATTGGTCCACGAATAAATACCATTTCACAATCCTCGCCAGAAAATGTTCCTCTCGTTTGAAAAGAGGAAAGCTGTCTACCATAGGCATTTCTGCTCACCGTCATCTCTATCGCGGAAAATGGCACAACCTTTGAATTGTTCTCATGCTGTTCTATCGAACTTCCAAGTAAAATCATGCCCGCACACGTACCAAACACACACATTCCGTCATTTATCGCTTGGCGAATGACTTCATATAAGTCTAGCTCTTGCAAAAGTTTACTTATCACTGTTGACTCGCCTCCTGGGATAACGAGTGCGGTAACATCTGAAAAATCTTTTTTCTGTCGAATTTCTTTCGTTTTTTCTCCTAAGCGTGAAAAACATTTCCCATGCTCTTCAAATGCTCCTTGAAGTGCTAAAATTCCAATCATGCTCTCACCTCTAAAAATTCACTATTCCCCTCTAGCCGCCATTATTAGCTGAATTTCATCTTCATTAATTCCAACCATTGCCTCACCTAAATCATAGCTAAGCTCTGCTAACATTGCTGGGTCTTGGTAATTTGTGACAGCTTTAACAATCGCTTCTGCACGTTTTTTCGGGTTGCCAGATTTGAAAATACCACTGCCTACGAACACCCCTTCTGCTCCTAATTGCATCATAAGTGCTGCATCTGCTGGCGTTGCAACTCCTCCTGCTGCAAAATTCACCACTGGTAATTTTCCATTTTCATGCACGTATTGCACCAATTCAAATGGTGCTTGAAGTTTTTTGGCTGCATCATACAACTGGTCGCTTGGCAATGCTTGCAATTTCTTGATTTCGGTCGTCATCGCTCGGATATGGCGAACAGCTTGAACGACATCACCTGTTCCGGGTTCTCCTTTTGAACGAATCATGCTCGCTCCTTCTTCAATTCTTCGAAGTGCCTCACCTAAATTTTTCGCTCCACAAACGAAAGGAACTTGAAATGCTCTCTTGTCAATATGATACGTGTCATCCGCAGGAGAAAGCACTTCACTTTCATCAATATAATCAATTTCCAACGCCTCTAAAATTTGTGCCTCTACAATATGTCCGATACGCACTTTTGCCATTACAGGAATAGAAACTGTTTCTTGAATGGATTTTATCAATTTTGGGTCACTCATGCGTGAAACTCCACCCGCCGCACGAATGTCCGCTGGAATACGCTCCAACGCCATTACAGCCACCGCTCCTGCTTCTTGAGCAATGCGTGCCTGTTCTGGTGTCGAAACATCCATAATTACGCCACCTTTTAACATCTGTGCCAAATTTTTGTTCAATTCATAACGATTTTCTGCCATTTTCTTTCTCCCTTTTCATTTTTTTAATCACAAGATTTCCTTACTGTTCTAGCGACTCCCTACTTAAATCGCAATCAAGAATTTTCTGAAAAAAACTTTTCGTTATTTATCGCTAAGCACATAAGGACATCTCCAAAAGTTTAGAGATGTCCTTATTATACTAAAACAATACTATATATGGAACAATTTTTGCTTTATTTTTTCTTATACTTTGTGATAGATAAATATTATGACGTGCGGGATATTCACCCCGTCACCGATAATATTTGCCCATTACTCTTTCCCTTCCAACACAATATCTTCCGCCTTAATGCCCTCACCGAAAAATTGTGCCAACGTTTCGTTATAGTCTTTTTCAAAGAATTTTTCTTCGCCTAAAGTTTCAAGTTCTTTGTTCACCCAGTCTAAAAGCGAACGATTTCCTTTTTTTACGGCAGGGTTAATCGTATCTATATCGCCAAGTTCCTTAATTCCCACCTCGAAATCTGGATTTTCCTTAACCCATGCATAAAGATAGCTGTTATCATCTGCAAGTGCCGCCGCACGTCCGTCAGTCAAAGCCGCAAATTGCTGAGTTTTGTTTTCAAATTTTTCAAGCTGAACTTCTGGATAATTTTTCGTGAAATATGTTTCTGCGGTTGTTCCTTTGTTGACGATTAATTTTTTTCCGTCCAAATCTTTGACATCTTTTATCAACGATTTCTTAGGACTTGCCACACCTATGGCTACTTTCATGTACGGATTCGCAAAATCTACCACTTTTGCACGTTCATCTGTTTTCGTAAAATTCGCTAAAACCAAATCTACTTTATTTGATTTCAATGCGTCCACTCGTTCTTCAGCATTCACAATGACAAACTCTACATCTTCTTCGCTCCCTAACAAATCTTTGGCAATTCGTTTTCCTAAGTACACGTCATACCCTTGATTTTTTCCGTCCTTGTCAATATAACCATACGGCGTTAAATCACCAAATGTCGCAATTTTAATTTTCCCACGTTTTTTAATTTCCTCCACACTTGAAGGATTGCTACTTGCTTTCTCTTCTTTTTTCTCATTTGACGAGCAAGCCGCCAAACTTACAACTGCTACACCTAATGTTAAAATTCCTAATGCTTTTTTCCATTTCTTCATTTCTGTTTTCTCCATTCTTTTTTATAAGTATCTCTAAAAATCTAAGCTATTCAAAAAGTTTAAAATCCTTGGATTTTCTTGTTTGTCAAAAAATTCTTCTGCCGATTGTTCGGCAATAATGACACCTTCGTCCATGAAAATAATACGGTCTGCTACTAATCGAGCGAATTTCATTTCATGTGTAACAATGAGCATTGTTTTTCCTTCTTTTGCCAAATCTTGCAAAACAAGCAACACTTCTCGAACCATTTCAGGATCAAGACTTGCGGTGATTTCGTCAAATAACAATAATTGTGGCTCCATGATTAACGCACGCACAATCGCCACACGTTGTTTCTGCCCGCCCGAAAGCTCACGAGGATAGGAAGAGGCTTTTTCTCTCAACCCCACTCGTTCCAATAATTCTAAAGCAACTTTCTCAACACTTTTACGTTCTCGTTTTTGCACTTTCAGTGGTCCTAAAAGTAAGTTTTCTAATACATTCATATTTGGAAACAACTCATAACTTTGAAACACCATACCAATTTCCGTGCGATGTTTCTCCCACGCTTTTTCGCTTAATGTCAACTTGTTCCCTTGAAAAAAAATTTCCCCCTGCTCAATCGTCTCTAGTCCGTTCAACGTTCTAAGCAAAGTGCTTTTCCCACTTCCGCTCGCACCAAGCAAAACCAATACTTCGCCTTGCTGAATGGATAAGTCAACTCCTTTTAAAATTTCTGTCTCGCCAAATTTTTTGTGCAAATTTTTCACTTCTAATACAGTTTCACTCATGCTCTTCGTCCTTTCTCAAACCGCTTTGCCAAATAAGTCAACGGATAACACAATGCAAAATACAAAAAGAAAATAAATCCGTAAATCCAAAGTGGTGCTGTTGGGATTTGTAGAACGTAATTTTCATTGATTTGCGTGCCAACTTTGATGACTTCACTTACGCCAATCATTAAAAGAAGTGAGGTCGTTTTAATCACTCTCGTCACCAAATTTAACGTTGGAGCAATAGAAAAAGGAATCGCTTGAGGAAATTGCACGTAAAAAAATTGTTGCATTTTTGAAAGTCCTAATGCTCTTGCTGCCTCTAGTTGATGAGAGGGAATACTTATCAAACTACTTCGTGTGATTTCACTCATTTCTGCACTTATCCATAGCGAAAACACTAAAATGGAAACGGACGTGTTACTTATATGCCCTCCTGTCTGCTCTGGCAAAATATAATAGAAAACAAACAGCAACACCAAAAGTGGCACGATACGAAAAATTTCCAGATAAATGCGGAAAATCATCGTGAGTAAGCTATTTTTCACAGTTCTAAGAAGTCCAAAAAAAATGCCTAGAACAATTCCGATGACAAGTGAAAAACCTGCGATTTTTGCTCCCTCAAACAATCCTAAAAGAAGTCGAACGAGATTTTTTCCTTCAAAAAATAACTCAATGCCCGAATGTTGCAAAACGCATTCTCCTTTCAATCAACGTAATAATCCATGCAAGTGGTAATAAAATAACAGCATACGAAATTACCAATAGCAAAAGAT
Source organism: Pilibacter termitis (assembly GCF_900167335.1). Taxonomy (GTDB): domain Bacteria; phylum Bacillota; class Bacilli; order Lactobacillales; family Streptococcaceae; genus Pilibacter; species Pilibacter termitis. The sequence goes on along the minus strand of NZ_FUXI01000011.1, from coordinate 11,996 downwards.
ATTCTTTTGTTAGATAGTACATTCCTATCAAATCTCTCGTTACATTGGTCAAATCCATAATCGAAATGGCAGAGAAAATGGAGGTTTCTTTCAAAAGAAAAATCGCATTTGCTCCAATACTTGAAACACTTCTTGTGAACCCTTGTGGATAGACGATATAGCGAGCTAGTTGCAAGCGAGATAAGCCAATCGCTTTCCCAGTTTCTAGCTGAATTTTTGGCACTTCTTCTATGCCAGAACGAATCGCCTCACTCATATAGCCACCGCCAAGAAACGTTAAACCAATCACTCCGACTATATTTTTATCAAGGACAATATTGAGTTTTGGCAGTCCGTAATAAAGGAAAAACAACTGAATTAAAAGTGGAGTATTTCTAGATAATTCCACATAAATTGCCGAAATTCTTTTCAATATAGGAATTTTGAAAAAGAAAATAAAGCTATTTATTACACCAACGAAAAAGGAAAACACAATCCCTAGCACACCCAATAATAAGGTAATTTGAGCTGCCCTCAAATATTCTGGCAAGGCATCTATCATCATCTGAATGTCCAATTTCTGCCCTCCTCGTAAAATAATTAGCCATAGGCTATTTAAAAAGTATAACAGAAATCCTTGTTTTTTATAGAAAACACGTGATAACTATTTTCTATCATATGATAAAAAATGAGACGAAATAAAAAAAGATTATACAAAATCGTTCGTTCCATGACTTCCTAAAAAATCAAAAAACGAACTTATTTTGTATAACCAAACTTTTAAAGATTGGCTTTCACTATCACTCCACCCCTTTTAACGCCTCTACCATATCAAGTTTTTGAATCCTACGACTAATCAATAGCGTTGTACTCATGGAGAAGATGACGACAATAAGCGTTGAAAACAAGAGATTATATCCGCTGACATACGAAGTATATTCTAATCGTGGTGTGCTAAAAGTGCGGACGTATTCGTTTAAAAACCAAATACCTAACGGAATACCGAGGAGCCAACCGATAAAGGTGGTGCCAAGATTTTCAAGCATGGTAATGTTTCGCAGTTCCCCTCTTCTAAATCCTAGAACGCTCAATGTCGCATAGTCTCGCATTCTCTCAACAAAATTAAGCGAGCCTAAATTATACAGCACGACCACCACTAAAAGAACGGCAAAGCCAATAATCATCATAAAAATACTCATCAAACTCTCAACAAAACCTCTAGCATTTTCCTCTTGACTGCTCATGTTTATCGTGGAGAGAATCATCTCTTCCTTGATTGTTTGTAAATAACGCTTGTCTTTGCCAACAAGCAGTGTGCTAGGAGTAAATACGCCATTCGCTTTTTCCCACGTTTCTTGTGTGAGATATGCTCCTTGATTGGTCTCACTTGTAATAATCCCTCGAATTTTAAACATATAGTTTCCATTCTTTCGATATGGAAAAACGTTCAAATTCTCTCCTACTTTCAAATTTGCACGTTCAGCAAATCCTTTTGTTACATAAATCCCACCATTTTCCACTTTTTTGCCATTTTCCGTTCGCATATTGACATAACTTCCCTTCCCCAACACAATCAATAAACGATTGAAATGGTCGTCTGGTGAAAATCTTGCTTGATTGATTTCTACCCACTGACCGTTTGGAAAAGCATTTTTCACCTCAGCATAGTTGTTCAACTGCAATCTTGTGGTATAACGAAAATCCTCGTGGTATGCTTTGTCAACCAGATGATGAATGGACTCAGGCATACCAATTCCTGCAATTAAGAGCATCATTCCACCTGCAACACCGATGATACCCATTAACATTCTCGCTTTATTCATCAAAGCATCACGAATTGCCCAGCGATGTTCAAAGGACAATCTCTCCCAAAAAACAGAAAATCGCTCAAGAAAAACTTTTTTCCCTCGCAGCGTTATATCTCCTCTTAAAAATAACGCAGGCAAACCAGAAATCGCCTTGCGACTTGCTAAGTAAGAGGCAACTAGACAAATAAAAATGACAAACAAAATCAAAAGAAACGAGCTAATAGAATAACTAATTTGCCAACTAGGAAGTGAAAACATTTCTTTTTGGGTGCTTAATACAAAACTAGACATAAAAGGGGCAAATATTGCTCCTACTAACGCTCCGCCACCTCCCACTAATAACCCAAAACTTGTGTAATGCACGCCAATTTTTCGATTAGTAAATCCTAACGCTTTTAAAATCGCAATTTCCTTTACTTGCGTCTCAATCATTCTGCGAATCGTTGTAAACATCGCCAAAATCGCTAGTAAAATAAACAAAAAAGAAAATAAATACGACAAATTCCGAATTTGTCCTACTCGATCAAGTGCATCTGAAACTTCAACTAATGTTTGTCGATCAAAATAAGAAACCATTTTACTGCCAAGCTGTTGTTCCAATTTCTCACGCATTTTCGGATTTTCACCCACTATTTCCACTACATTCGGCAAACCATTGTAGTCAAATGCTGTTTTCATTGTATTTTCAGAAATATACCCATACCCATAATTTCGATAATTCGGTGCAATAAATTCCGCCGTGCCTGTGTAATAAATTTTATCCGCCGATTGCACGAACCCAATAATCTCAAGATCCACGTCTTTCCCTTGAAAATTCACGTCAATTGTCTCACCTTTTGACAAATCGTTTTCCCTTGCATACTCCAAATTCAGCCAAACTCCGTTGGTTATCGTACTAGAAAATTTTTCCCCTTTTGCAATAAAAGGCTTGGTAATCGAGAAATCAAACGTCTCTAAAGAAAGAGTTTGCCCGCTTTTCTGCTCTACTTGAAGTTTCCTTTTCGCCTCTACCTTTTCTACTCCTTTTATCAATTGGATATTCTTCATATCCTTCTCTGTAAACCCTGTACTACTCACCCACGAGTTTGCAAGATTGGAAGAGGTGATAAATTTCTCCAAGCTCACTTCTAGCCCATGCCACGCACCTTGCAACCCTACGAAAATAAGCACACTAAGGCAAGACATTAGAAAAACAGAGAAAAATTGCGTCCAATTTCGACTTAGGTCACGTCTTAGTTTTTTATTTAAAAATCTCACTATAAATGCACCTCCGAAAGCTCTGCTGGCGTTTTGTTTTCTTCGATTGAAGAAACTTTTCCGTCATGCAAACGAATAATCCGATGTGCTAATTTGGCAAATTCTTCGTTGTGCGTAACCATAACGACTGCTACTTCTGAATTTTCCGCTGAAAAACGTAGAATTTCCATAATTTTCAACCCTGTTGCCGAATCCAATGCTCCAGTTGGTTCATCACATAAAAGTAACTTAGGTTTTTTCGCCAAAGCACGTGCAATCGAAACCCGTTGCATCTCGCCACCTGACATTTGATTGGGAAAATTCTTTCGCCTGTGAAGAAGTCCTACTTGCTCCAAACAATTTTCCGCAATCGCTAAATTATCGGTCAACTCTGCTGCTATTCCAATATTTTCTAATGCAGTCAAGCTAGGAATTAAATTATAAAATTGAAAAACAAATCCTACAATATCCCTACGATATTCCGAAAGTTTTTCATCTGTCAATTGTGTTATAACCTCATTGTCAAATAAAAATTCACCCGAACTTGCCCGATCCATTCCACCTAAAATATTCAACGCCGTACTCTTTCCTGATCCAGACGGCCCTAAAATAACGGTAAATTCACCTTTGTGAATCTCAAAATTAACATTTTCCAAGGCTTTCACCTCTTGACTTCCGATTTGGTAAGTTTTACTGATGTTTTTGAAAATTAGCATGAAATTCCTCCTGAAAAATTGATTTTGGGTACCTCTAAAAACTCCGCTTAAGCCAAAATTAGATAGTTTTCCGATTTTCGAGGAAACCGACGAAAGCTATGTGGTTCATCGAAAAGCTAAGAGGGGCGTTCAGGAGTTTGTCGTAGTGAGCCATGCTATTTACTTGCTTGAAACGAAGTTTCAAGTAGCATTGCGAACAGCGACCAAACTCCTGCCCCTCCTAGCTAGACAAGGTTGAGGAGGCTGACGAAGAAAATCGGGAAACTAGCAATTTTGGGTGAGCATGAGTTTTTAGAGGTACCCTTTTATACCTGTTAAAAAATCATACCTTCCAAAAAAGAAAAAAACATCCGTATTCCCCGAATGTTTTTCTGCGTTCTTCCGCATTTTTAAGGCTAACCTCTAAATAATTTTTAATCGCAATCCCTCACGAACCGCACCAATCCGAGAATTAACTCCGAGCTTTCGGCAAATATTGGAGACGTGCGTTTCTACTGTTCTACGACTTATATACATTTCCTTAGCGATTTGCTCATTTGTGAACTCCTCTGCCAGTAATTTCAACACCGTTTGCTCACTATTTGTCAAAAGCGGATTCTGGAGTTCGACAGCTAAAAATTCTGGAATAACGTGATTTCCCTTGGCAACATTGAGAATACAGGCAATCAATTCTTCATAACTTACTTCTTTCCTCAAAAAAGCTTTCGCACCAAGCTCTAATGCTCTTTTATGCAGCGTTTCATCATAAAATCCAGAAATCAAAATAACTTTACTCTCTCGTAATTTCTTTTCATTCAACGCATTGATTGTCTTTAACAAATCCAAGCCGTGACTATCCTTTAACATCAAATCCATTACAACTACATCAATTTCTTTATGTTGCAAACAAAGAAGAAAACTTTCCTCCTCTGTATAAGCACCGACAAGCTCAAAATTCGCCACCTGCTCGAGTTTTTCCGCCATTCCTTGTAAAACAAGTTTGTGGTCATCAATTAACGCTAGTTTTATTTTCATCTTTTTTCTCCTTGTTTTTTAAAACATTAAGCGAAATCTTTGTTCCATTTCCAACATCAACTGTCGTATTTCCACCTAATAATTTTATTTTTTCTTTTATTGCGTTCAAACCAAAATGATTGTTCCTATGTTTCTTTTCCTGTTCAATAAAATGTCCGTTATCTTTTACGGTAAATGTGTAAAAATCGCTAGTTTCTTTAAACACCAACTGAATTTCAGTAGCTTTTCCGTGTAAAATGCTGTTATTTATCAACTCTTTTAGCGAACGAAGAAGAAAATTTTCATATTTTGCAGGCAAAATAATGTCCGTTTGCTCAAACTTCACCTCAATTAACACAGGATATTTTCGCTGAAGTTGATGTGAAAGGTCAATAAGTGCCGATTTTAGCCCTAATTCTTCAATCATCAATGGATAAATATCCGAGCAAAGCTCTCTTAATGAGAACACTGCTTCTTCTATTACATCAAGCGTTTCTTTTTTAGAAACCTCTCCTTTTTCTTGAACTTCTCGAATAAAAAACATCAACTCCTGAATGGTCGTGTCGTGAATATACATAGAAATCCCCTCTCGTTCCTCCTCGGCAATCAAAAAAGTATCTAAAGAGGTTGTTGCAACGTTTTGTTTTTTCGTTATCAAAACAATTTCTATGAATAACGGCAACAAAAGATACATCAAGGAAAAAGCATAAATCATAACGATATAAAACGGAATATAGTTGCTCAATAAAATAAATAAGACGAGCATTATACTCAAAAAAACAGAAATGGCTAAATACAAAACTTTTTCCGATAAACCATAACGAAACAAGGTTCCTCTTGACAAAATTAGCCCATGTAAAAGAGCGAAAAATGGCAAAATGACAAACGAAAGCACGAGTGGAAACGGAGCTTGCCAACCAATTTGAAAAACGTAGCAAAAAAATAAAGGGAGAACGCTAAAAATACTAAGGACTCGTATATTTATTTGCGAAATTCGATTCAATTGTACGTTTTCTTTCATTCTATCACCGATTAAGACTAGACATAACTGAAAAAATAACACATAAAAAATCCCAATTGCTAGATAATTTCTGAAAATCATTGGAAGTGTAAACAAGAGATTCCAAAAAAATAACAGCAAATTAACAACCATAATACCAACTGAAAGCATAATGCTTTTACTCTTGCGAAAAAGAACACTTATTTTATAATTTTTCCTGACAAAAATACTAAGGAAAATTGGAAAAATAGAAATCATCAAAATGATAAAAAATCGCCCTATGTCATTGCCAATACTTGACGGAACAAGAGATAACACCGCAAATATTGCACTTACCAGAAAGTAATAAAAATAAATACTTCGTTTGCTAATCAACTGTTTTCTACTAAAAACAAGCAAAAAACTTGTAATTCCTGCACTTATCGCACTCAAAGATAAAAATCTTTGAAAATTTACATGATTTTTTCGCAATGAAATGCTTAAAATTTTTTCATTCCGTTTCACTTGCACGTTTTCCACTTGTTCCACTATCAACCATTTGTTGAGTATTTTATTTTTCCTTGGCTCTTGATTATCTAAGGATAATAGAATATCCCCCTTTTTTAACCCGCTTTTTTCAGCAGCACCACTCTTTTGCAAATTAACAATTTTCCACTCTCCCAGCTCATCTCTCACACTCAAGCCAACGTAATTTGTCTGAGAAACCGCAAAATAATAATAAACAAACAAAAAGAACGCAAGAAAAGCAAAAATAATCGACAAATGGAAATAATTCTTTTGATTTTTCATTCAATCCCCTTTTCTATAAAATGGTTTGTTTTTATTTTATGGGCATCTCTAAAAACTAACAAACATCTCCCATTCCGTCTTTTATTTGGTATAATAGAAAAAAACGTCAAGGAGAGTTTGTATGTTTACTCTATTCGGTGATTTTATTTAAAAACTACCTTTTTCTTCCTCATAAAACTGTGTCGCTCTCACCGCTCTTTTCCAGCCTTTATAAAGGTGTTCTTTCTGCTTTTCGTCCATAGTTGGCACAAATGTTTCGCTTGGTTCGTTTAGAGATTGGATTTCTTCAATATCTTTCCAAAAACCAACTCCTAAACCTGCTAGATAAGCAGCACCGAGAGCTGTGGTTTCCAAATTTCCTGCTCTTTCGATTTTTACACCTAAAATATCGGCTTGAAATTGCATTAAATAACGATTCATTGCAGCTCCGCCGTCAACTTTTAAAAGAGAAATGTCAAGATTGGTGTCAAGTTTCATCGTGTCAATAACATCACGCACTTGATAAGCAATAGATTGCAATGTGGCTTTGACAAAGTCTTCTTTTGTTATCCCTCGTGTAAGACCGAATACTGCTCCACGTGCGTTAGAATCCCAATACGGTGCACCTAATCCTGTAAAAGCAGGTACAATATACACCTCGTCCTCGCTTGTCGCATTGTTTGCCATTTTTTCCGATTCTGACGACCGTTTGAGCAATCCCATTCCGTCACGCAACCATTGTATCGCACTTCCTGCCACAAAAATACTGCCCTCTAGTGCATAATAGACCTTGCCGTTCAGTCCATAACCAATCGTCGTCAAGAGTTTATTTTGAGAAAAGTGGGGTTCTTCTCCTGTATTCATCACGATAAATGCACCTGTGCCATATGTGTTTTTGACATTTCCTTTTTCAAATGCAAGTTGCCCAAAAAGTGCTGCCTGTTGGTCACCTGCTATGCCTGAAATAGCTGCTTCTTCACCGTAAAAATGAAATCTTTTTGTTATTCCATAAATCTCAGAGTTACTTTTCACCTCAGGTAACATTTGCTTTGGAATGTTTAAAATAGACAGGATTTCATCATCCCATTCTAACGTTTGAATATTAAATAACATCGTGCGTGAGGCGTTCGTGCAGTCTGTCACATGAGTTTCTCCGCCTGTCAATTTCCAGACGAGCCATGTGTCAATCGTCCCAAACAATAACTCCCCTTTTTCTGCACGCTCTTGAGCACCTTCCACATGGTCAAGAATCCAGCGAACTTTCGTTGCAGAAAAATAAGCATCAATCACCAAACCTGTTTTCTGGTGAATCATTTTTTCATAGCCGTCTTGTTTCATTTTTTCCGCTAAATCAGCAGTTTGTCTGGATTGCCAAACAATTGCATTATAAATTGGTAATCCAGTTTTTTTATCCCAAATGACTGTTGTTTCACGTTGATTTGTAATGCCAATTCCTAAGATTTGTTTCGATCTTATACCGCCTTCGATAAAAGCACCTGCAATTACCGATTGAACAGAGTTCCAAATTTGATTGGCATCATGTTCCACCCAGCCTGCTTCTTTGAAAATTTGTGGCAATTCCTTTTGACAACTTGACACCTTCCTCCCTTTGCGGTCAAAAATAATCGCACGAGTGCTTGTTGTTCCTTGGTCAATCGCCATAATATATCGTTCTGTCATCGTTTTCTCTCCCTAGGCTTTCGTGCCTCTTTCTTTTTTTGATAAGGCTTACACACATATTTTACCTAAAGAGTGTAAGAGACGCAAGTACCAATTACAAAGAGGACACCTCAACAGATGTCCTAATATTCCATTTTACTTAATCTCAAGGCTTTGTGCATCATGCTAATCAAAAGAAATGCAATCACACTCCCGAGAATTACGCCTGTGAATCTGCCTAGCACTAGCTCGCTCGCACTTTGGTTGCTTGTCAATAGAGAAAGCAATAAAACCAGTGGATTGGTGAAGAAATTCGCAATCGTGTAATTTCTCGGCATAAAATATTCAATCAAAATATTTAAAAGAATGATGATGAACATCAAAGCGATTGTTGGAAGTTTTAAACTTATTAGCACGACTCCAAGGAATAATCCAATCATACTTCCGACAATTCTGCCTAAATATCGTCTTTTTATCACTTCAATTTCCTCACCTGCCAATACTGCTGCACAACTAATTAACACCCAATGCCCAAAATTTTCTTTTAGCAAGTAGGCAACGTAGCCTGCGACAAAGAGGATAAAGGAAAAATGAAGAGCATCAAGGAGAATTTTTGGTCGCTCATCAATCGTAACATAGAGCTTGTCCCGCCAATAAAGACGTTGGTGGCTCGACTTTTCATGCCTGAGTGGCAAATTTTCCAAAAGCGAAATCAAAAGTCCGTTGAAAATGCTGGATAGAATGCCGATAATAAGGCAGGAAGCGACATAGAAGATGTTGGTGGAAATCAAGTGCGTATTTCCGCCTGTCGCCAAGAGCATTAGCACAAAAAAGTGTGCGGGTTTGGGAATACGGTAGATTTTGACTACCATAAATCCAAAAAATGAAGTGATCGCAATCAAAAATGGAAAAATCCAAAACGCTTTGACCGAAAGCATACCCAAAATAAAACTTAGTAATATACATATTCCGTGTATGGATATGGCTTTAAGATTATAAGCTATACTTATGCGTTGAAATGCTAAAAAACTAAATGCTCCTAATATGCCAAATTGAGCAATGTGTAAGTTGTGAAATAATAGACCAACTCCCAATGGATACAAGACGGAAAGTCCCGCTCCAATCGGTCTAAGAACGGAATCTTGCACTTTATTTTGCTTGAATAATTCATATAACAATATACTCTCTCCCTATTTTTAAAGGTGTCCATATTAAAAAACAGCCACAAGGGCTGTTTAAGTGTACTGGAATTATTTTTTCCCGTATTTTTTCTCGAAACGAGCCACACGTCCGTCTGCTTGAGTGAACTTTTGACGTCCTGTGTAGAATGGATGAGAGTCGCTTGTTACTTCGACACGGATAACAGGGTAAGTGTTTCCGTCTTCCCATTCAATTGTTTCGCTTGAGTTTTTAGTAGAACCGCTAAGGAATTTAAATCCTGTTGTAGAGTCCATAAAAACTACTGGATGATAATCTGGATGAATATCTTTTCTCATTTTTTGCAATCTCCTTTGCCATGAGTTATTGTCTAACTCATAGTTATTTTTTACAACAGTAAGATGATAACATAGTTTTTTAGTTTGTTCAAGGAAAACTATTAAGAAATTGTGGAACAAGCAATTTTTCAGTTTCAAAATATCCTTTAAAATATTTTTCTCTTATCTTTTTTTGGAGTTCTCCATTGTTTATAATTTTGCTCATTGTTTTATTTTCAAAGTCACTATCTATTATTTTGTTTCCCAACTCTCCAGTAATTTCCTTATGCCCTAAATTGCATATTTCTATAAGCGATTGATAAACTTTTGTTTCTATAATCGCCTTAATTTCCTCTGAGGAATCGGTTATATCCTTTAACTTATTCACTAGAACTTCGATATTCTCTTCTTTTCCCTTTTTCGTATCATACATTTGTGTCTGCAAAACCTGTTCATAATTCTTTTTATCTTTATTACGGATAATTTGTTCTTGTTTCTCTGTTATTTTCTCTACAAACTTTTCCTTAAACTCCTTAATTCTTTCATCCATATCGTCAATAGCTTCCCCATCAAACGTTGCACGTATCACCTCTTCATCACACAGCAACATCTCAATTTCTAAGAATTTAGTTGTGAAAATATTGTTTTCCTTGAGTTTTTCTTTTTCTTCATCTATCCTTAAATCATTGTCAATAAGCCCGAACGCTGTGTTGCGTTGTGAAGTTTTATTATGATGTATTGTGTATCTCTTCACTTCGTTGCAACTTCCTACTGGAATAACGGAAAGCTCTGGAAACAATGCTTGGTAAATTTTATAATCAAAACTGCTCTTATCATTTCCTTCACAAAATAAAACATTCTGTTTCACACCCGCAAGCTCAATCGCTAAATGTTTTGGAATTTCATCTGAGATTTTTTCAAATTCCCATTTGTCTGGATAAGTAAATTCCTTTATGTGATAAATTTCCGCATTTCTGCTCTCGATAAAAGCCAAATTATGAGAAATGTATATAAATTGGCAGTCCTTTCGCTCTTCCTCCAACTTATTCCACAACCGATTATAAACCGCAGGGTTTAAAAACGTTTCTGGTTCATCAACGATAATCATCGCATCAGCTGGTGCCATAAGCACTTGGATAATGAAAGAAATACAGGCTTTTTCTCCGTCGGATAAATTGTCAACAAGTATTTCCTTTTCATTTATGATTGGTTGTAATACGCGAGCGTTAATATTTATTTGCCCATCAGCAAAAATGTCAACAAAATCAATAGATAGAAGTTCTTTATAGATAGCGGTAAATTTTTTAAAAATATTTTCATCTGTAACTTCTTTTCCTACTGCATTATTATATGCTTCAGTTATCATTCCTGCGATAAACATAGAAAATTTATCCATTATGCCAGAAACACCTTTTTCTTTTAAGCTATTAGAACTTACTAAAATCCGCTGAACTTGTTCTTTATTAACTATTAAATTCTCTCTACTAGCACGTTCAAACAATAATTTCTGAGCTGGAATGGCAACAATATTTTCCTCCAAGCTATCCTTAAAATATTGTGCAAAACTTGATTTTCCACTTCCATTGGATCCAATCAAGCAAATATTACTCTTTGTATTTAGCTTAAATAATCGGTGAATTTTCGATAGTGCTGGATTTAAATAACTAATTCTTCCTCTCAGTCTCTGAATACGACGACCAGAAGTATTAAGACTAGAAGTCTTAAATAACTTTACAATCATTTTCTTTAATCTATCATTGGATTGTTCATAAATTCTATCGTTTATGAATTTTGCTAATTCCTCTTCAAACTCACTCAACTCTTGCTTGAATTTCTTAAATTCATCAATATCTCGACATTCTCTTTGAACTTCATTTTCCTTAAATTCCATTTTTTTACAAAAAGAAATTTCTTCCAATAAACCATAAATTATCGCCTGAAACTCCTCTGTTTCCATAAATACCCCTCCTCATATTTTTTCTTTGATGATACACCAAAAAATTAAACTTGTCACTATGCAAAAAAGCACTACCTCCAAAAGATAGGCTCTTTGTCAAATCGTGTGGAAAGCATCTATTTTACAAAGCGTACCTAAGAGAGTTGGACATCTTGTCCAGCTCCTCTTTTGCGTCTACCAGAAATAGTTTTCTTGTAGCATTCTGCTCTGTCGAACCTAGCCAGTAGCACAATTATAGGTCGTTCAACATGCAAAACCTTGTTCACTTGACTATTCTCTTGTTTTATCTTTCACTGTTACACTTTAAATACTGAAATATCTATTCTAAACCACCTTACAAATCCCTGTAAGAAGACCACACTGAATATAGCTCCTCGTACGGAAATTCTCAAATCTTCTAAAACC
>NZ_FUXI01000015.1 GCF_900167335.1 Pilibacter termitis | reverse complement strand
CTAGTTTTCCGTTTTTCTTCGTCAATCTCCTCAACCTTGTCTAGCTACGGGGGCAGGAGTTTGGTCGCTGTTCGCAATGCTACTTGAAACTTCGTTTCAAGCAAGTAAATAGCATGGCTCACTACGACAAACTCCTGAACGCCCCTCTTAGCTTTTCTATGTCTAGCTACGAAGTGCAGGAGTTTGGCAACTGTTCGCAGTGTCGCTCGAAACTAAAGTTTCGATGCTAGTCTTTCAAGAATCTTTGATTCTTAGAAAGACTGTATGCGAAACGAAGTGTAGCGGTAAATAAACGACACGGCTCACTATTGCAAACTCCTTAACGCACTTCTTCGCTTTTCTATGAACCACATAGTTTTCGTCGATTTCCTCGAAAAACGAAAAACTATCTAATTTGGTATTAAGCGAAGTTTTTAGAGGTACCCTGAACATTATTTTCTAAGCCTTAATGCACTTATCACATCAAAGCAAAGTTCCATTTTTTCAGGCTTATCTTAGTCTATGATTTTTTCTCCATTCTCATGCGTTCAATATGCATGGCGAGAAATCCTAATTCTTCATTTGGCACTTGATAATGAAAATCTTTCATCAATAAAACTTGAATTTTTTTCGCTACATCATAGCTTTTTGGATATTTTTTCCGCACCAAATCAAGTACATCCGTATCCATGACAGCATAGTTATTTTGCATAAAACGGTGGATAAACAAACGTAAATGATTGACCAACCGTGAATAGTTCAACGCCATTTCTTTGGAATGAATGTCAATAGATAGCTCTGTTTCAATCAAATGAATAATAGCTGAAATAATGCTGACCTCACGAATACTCTCACTATTGTTTTGTTTTCCAGTCCTTGCACTATGCAAATGAATGGCGATATAACCCGCTTCATCGTATGGAAATGGAATACCTAAAGTATTACTCAAATACTCAATCGCCCACAATGCAAGTGAATATTCCTCGGCATACATGGACTCAATTTCCTTGAGCAATTTATTTTTCACCAAAATCCCATTTTGAATATTTTCAGCAGCGAAAGCAATATGGTCACTCAAGCTAATGTTGATATGTGGATTTAACTTTTCATTCAACACTTGCTCTGCGTGTGCAATAATCGTCTCACTTGCAAAGAAATATCGTTCCTCTATTTGAGAAAGGAGGGTTTGAAGTTTATTAACACTCTCTTGTTCCATAACAAAAAGGCGTTCAATACTTGCTCTTGGCAAAATGTCATTACGTTTCTTATCAAAGCCCACACCCTTACCAACAGCCACTTTTTCAAGTGTCCCGTCCAATACAAGTACAGCGTTTTGATTCAGTATTTTTTTGATTCTCATATATTTTTTTCCTCTTCTGCAGAAGTTTCATGCGAATGAGTACGCACGAAATGTTCCAAGTGACAAACAACAAAATAGACATGAAAGAAAACTTAATAGGCACACTCTGCCACTAAGAAATCTTTCATGCCTAGTATTATCTAGTCACATGAAAACTATAAGCTTATTTACAAATTGAATTTTATCACTAAAAAAAATCATTGTCAACAAAAAGGTTGCTATTTTTTGGTGTTTTTTTAAACACCTCAATCCCCTCCACTTCAATCCTTCCCACTCTCCACCATCGCATTAGAAAGAGCTGCAAATTCTTGTAAACTCAAGGTTTCTCCTCGACGCTTAGGGTCAATATTGGCTTTTTCTAAAGCAAACGTTAGCCATTCTCTCGCTTTTTCGTCCTTGCCATAAACGTGCAAAAGGTTGTTCCAAAGGGTTTTTCTGCGAAGTTCAAAACTTGCTCTAGTGAGCTTGAAAAATTCTCTTTCATCTAGCACATTCACGATTGGTTGTTCTCGTTTGACCAATTTTAAAATCGCACTGTCTACATTTGGTTGCGGTGTGAAAACTGTTTTTGGTACGATGAATGCCAATTCTGCATCATAAAAGTATTGAACTGCAATCGAAAGTGAACCGTAGGCTTTCGTTGAAGGTTTCGCTGAAATTCTATCTGCTACTTCTTTTTGCATCATCACTACCATTTCTGAAATTTCCAGTTCCCCCTCGATTAAGTGCATCAAAATAGGAGTGGTAATGTAATATGGAAGATTGGCAACAACTTTGATTTTCTGCTTTAGATCAAAATGTTCGTCTGTCTCTTTGACCAAATCCGCCTTTAAAACATCTTGATTAATTACTTTAACATTCGGATAGATACTCATCGTCTCTTTTAAAACAGGGATAAGACGACCGTCTATTTCAAATGCTATAACTTGTTTCGCTAAACGTGCCAAATGTTCCGTCAACGCACCAATTCCGGGACCTATTTCGATTACATTTACTTCTTCGCTCAACTCAGCTGTCTCAGCGATTTTGCGTAAAACATTCGGTTCAGTCAAAAAATTTTGCCCTAAACTTTTTTTAAAAGAAAAACCATATTTCTCTAAAATTTCTCGTGTTCGTGAGGGTGTCGCGATTTCCTTATAGGTCATTTATCTTCTCCATTACTTCTTCTAATTCTTCTTGTGTAATGCGAAACATTTTCAGTCGTTTCACCAATTGTTTGCCATTTGTATAGCCAATTCTTAGCTCATCACCAAGTAATTCACGCTTTTTCTTTGATTGATTCCCTGCAAGCAAGCCATAGTGTGCTAAAACATTACGTGGAATTTCCTGATATTCTACTTCTTCCATTGGTACAACCACTTTTTCTAGAGCAAGTAAAATATCTTGGTCACTTGCGTGCTCTACTCCAAGCGAGCGACCTTTGCTCTTGCTTTTTGGCTGAGCCTGTCCTCGTGGCAAAAACGCATGTCGAGCCGTTGGGATATGCTCCATAATCGTTTTGCGAATTTTTTCACCTGAAAAATCTGGGTCTGTGAAAACAATCACCCCACGAATTTCTTGGGCATGAGCGATTTGCTCTAAAATATCCTCATTGATTGCCGAACCATTTGTTTCAATCGTATCCGCATTAACAACTTCTTGAATACGTTTCGTATCACTTTTACCTTCAACAACAATAACTTCTTGAATTGTTTGCTTGTTCATTTTCACTCCTATAAACCAAAAATTCGATGTGCATTTTCCGTTGTCATACGTGCAACATCTTCTACACTCATTTTACGTAATTCTGCAATTTTTTCAACCACATAACGTGTATATCCTGTTTCATTTCGCTTGCCTCTAAAAGGAGTTGGCGTTAAATATGGAGCGTCCGTTTCGACCAATAAACGATTCAGTGGCACCATTTTCGCCACCTCTTGCAATTCTTGAGCTTTTTTAAATGTCACAACACCACTCAAAGAAATATAAAGCCCCAAATCAAGAAATTTCTCTGCCCAAGCAACATCGCCAGAAAAACTGTGCATAATTCCTCCTATTTTTCCAGCATTTTCATCTTTCAAAATCTCATATGTATCCTCCAAAGCATCTCGTGTATGAATACAAAAAGGCAATTGCAATTTACGTGCCACCTCAAGCTGCTTGCGAAACACACGCTCTTGCACATCTTTAGGATCTTCCATCCAATGATAATCAAGTCCAATTTCTCCAACTGCAATCACTTTTTCGTTTTCATACAATGGAGCCAACCAATTTTCTATCTCATCAGAATAACTCCCCGCCTCTGTCGGATGCCAACCGATAATCGAATAAACGTTCGGAAAACGTGCCGAAAGCTCCAGCGATTTCTCGATCGTCTCCTTATCAAACCCAACAACCGCAAGCTCTGTCACACCATTTTCCCTTGCTCGAGCTAAAACTTCCTCTTCCTCACCTAGAAAATCTTTAACATTTAGGTGTGTATGTGTATCGAATATCATTTCATTTTTTCTCCTTAATCTCACTAAAAATCCTTGTTTCTCTCAAATAAAACAGGTTTCCTTGCACACTCCGTGCCTACTCATCTTTACTTTACCACAAAATCAAGCGAAAGTCTGTTCTCAATTCAGTCTTAGGAAGGATGCCTTTTTTGTTTTTTTAATATACAATAAATGTATGGACACCTCTAAAAACTCACACTTATCCCAAATTGCTAGTTTTCCGTTTTTCTTCGTCAATCTCCTCAACCTATGAACCACATAGCTTTCGTCGATTTCCTCGAAAAACGAAAAACTATCTAATTTGGTATTAAGCGGAGTTTTTAGAGTTGCCCATATAAACATCTCTATAAAACGAACGGAGGAAACAACATGATTAAACTTATACTCATTTCATTTATTGTTCCATATTTTATCGGAATTTGGCTCAATCGGGGTATTGGCGTAAGACTTTCAAACCGAGACAAGAAAATTTTAGGATTAGCTGGTGGAATCGCACAGAGATTTAACTGGGATTCTACGGTTGTTAGAGTCGTTATGGTACTATTGATTTTGCTCCCTTTCATTAGTATTCCAGCTTATTTTATGACTGCACTTGGTGTGAGTAAAAAGTAAACATAGCAAAAGGGCTATTTTCTCTTCATATCGAAAAAAATAGCCCCTTTCTTTTTTCTTTTTCAAAAAAAATTTTAACTTTTTATGATTGTCAAATATTATCCTTTGATAAAAGAATAACTTAGTGATACCCTTTTATATGGATACTTCTAAAAACTCCGTTTAATTTAAAATTATATAGTTTTTCTTATTTTCAAGGGAATCAATGAAAGCTATTTTTTTCTTGATGAAGAAAAGTGGAAAACGAGAAAATTTTAATAAACATGAGTTTTTATAGTTATCCATCTGTGAGATATTTTAAATCTTGAGAGGGAGTGACACAATTGAAAGAAAAGCTTGACGCAATAATTCCTAAGGCTACTGCAAAACGATTAGCATTATACTATCGCTATCTTCGCACCTTGCATGACAAAGGAATTGACAAAACAAATTCAAAGGAATTGTCTGAGGCATTACAGGTGGATAGTGCAACTATTCGTCGTGATTTCTCTTACTTTGGGGAACTAGGCAAGCGTGGGTATGGTTATGATGTCGAAAATTTAGTGAATTTTTTTGCTAAAACATTAAATGACGACCAATTAACAAAAGTTGCACTTGTCGGTGTTGGGAACCTTGGAAGTGCTTTGTTGAAATACAAATTTCATCAAAACAACAATTTACGCATTTCAGTCGCTTTTGATTCCGATAAAAATTTGGTTGGGAAAAAAATTGGTGACATCGAAATTTTCCCAATGAACAAAATCAAAGAGATACTCGAAAAGGAAAAACTAGAAATTGTCATTCTAGCGGTTCCAAGCGAAGTAGCTCAAGAACTTGCAGAAGAATTGATTGAAATTGGCGTGAAAGGTTTCTTAAACTTCACCCCACATCGCATTATCACACCAAATGACGTTGTCGTTCAATCCGTTGATTTAACAAATGAATTACAAACACTTATTTACTTCTTGAAAAAGAAAAAAGAAGAACTGTGAGTGTTAGCGATAAGATACCGCACGACTTTCGTGCGGTTTTTTTTAAGAGTACCTCTAAAAAAAACAAGAACGCTCAAAACCAAATTCAAGCATTCTTGTTCCTCACTCCCCAATCGACAAAATCTCCCGCAAATCTTCCTCGCTTAATGCGTTAGACTGTCTGTTATCTCCTGTGATTACTGCCTCAAATAGTTCTTTTTTCTCTGATTGCAACTGATGAATCCTCTCCTCAATCGTGCCGCGGGCAATCATTCGCCACACCTCAACATTTTTCGTCTGCCCAATGCGGTGTGCTCGACCTGCCGCCTGCTCCTCTACTGCAGGATTCCACCATAAATCATAGAGAATAACCGTATCTGCTCCTGTCAGATTTAGCCCGGTTCCCCCTGCTTTAAGCGAAATCAAAAACACATCACGTTCACCACTATTAAATGAATTGACCATATCCAATCGAACGCTTGGTTTTGTAGAACCACGCAAATAGAAACTCTCAAGCCCCATTGCTGAAAACTCACGCTCAATAATTGTTAGCATACTTGTAAATTGGCTAAACACCAACACTCTACGACCATTTTCATTGGCAACTTGTACGATTTCTTTTAATTGCTCGAGTTTACCACTTTCACCTGTATAATCCTCTAAAAATAGATGTGGGTCGTCACAAATTTGTCGAAGTCGTGTCAATCCCGCCAAAATACTCATGCGATTTCGCTTGAAATCATCACTTGACATACTGGTAATTTCGTTATTCATCTGCTGTAAATAAGCGAGATACACCTTTTTCTGCTCATCTGTAAGCGTTGAATAGAGATTGCTTTCGACTTTTTCTGGCAAATCACGCAACACTTCACTTTTCAATCGCCTCAAAATAAATGGCTTTGTAAATTTCCAAATTTCAGCCGTAGTCAAATTTCGATATTTTTGTCTATTTGGCAAAAGTCCCGGCAATAAAATGGAAAAAATATTCCACAATTCTTCGAGATTGTTCTCGATTGGTGTGCCAGAAAGAGCAAATTTTTGCCTTACTCTTAACGAAGAAATGACACTTGCTGTCCTCGTTCTCGCATTTTTGACCATTTGTGCCTCGTCCATGATTAAATAACCAAAAGACAATCTTGAATAAATCATTGCATCTGAACGCAAACTAGAGTAGCTCGTGATTAAAATATCTACCTTTTCTCCATTTTCCAACAGACGCTCACGCTCGCCTTTATGCCCAACGACTACTTTTTTCGTCAAATTCGGTGCAAATTTTTCGATTTCACTCTCCCAATTGTAAATGAGTGAGGCGGGTGCTACAATCAAAGCCGTTCCTTTCCAATTGTCACTTTTTTCACTTAGCAAATAAGTAATCGTCTGAATGGTTTTCCCTAACCCCATTTCATCTGCTAAAATACCACCAAAACCGTAATTTGATAACATTTTCAGCCATTTGACACCTTCTAGCTGATATTGACGAAGTTGGGCATTCAAATCTTTTGGTAAAGTAAATGGGATCAACTCTGGGTGATTCAAATCATGCAATAACGTCTTAAATCCCTCTGAAAATAGAACGAACGGTGCTTTTGAAAGTTTTTCTGAAACTTCCATTCCTCTTGCACTAGAAAGCTGAAAATGACCGTTTTCAAGGCGTAAACTTCCTCTTAAATCATTCAAAATATCGGCAGTTTGGATAAACACCTCTGAATCTAAACTTAATACTTTCCCGTCCGACAAGGTCGCAAACGGCTCTTTTCTCATCAACCGTGTCAACACTCGGTTAATTTCTTCCTGCGGAATACCAGAAATGTCAAATCGCACATCTAGCCACCCTTGTTTTTCTTCAACTTCAAAAACAGGCTGAAGTTTTTGGGTATCTAGGTACATTTCAGACAATTTTTTCCCTAAAAGCACTTTCGCTTTTTTTCTCAATTGTATCAATTCTGTACGGAAAAAATAAAACAAACTTTCGCCATAAGGCAAAGGTTTTTGATACCCTGTCTCAGTCTTAGTAAAACGGAATTTTTCAAGCAAATGCACTATTTCACTCTCTTTTTCACTATCACGCAAAACAACACTATTGCCTAGAATTTCTTGTGTCTTATCCGTTGAAAATACTTGCTCACCATAGTGAAAGTCTATCCTTACATCAATATTTCCCTTGATTTTTTTCATTAAAAGATAAGTCTTTAACTCTGAATTGACGAGCTTTTCATTCATCGCTTCAGGTACATGAACCTTTCCGATTTTGCGTAGCTGCGGCAAAAAATCGCTAAAAAATTCATTGTATTCTGTTTCCGAAAAATGAATTTCCTTTGATTTCATTTGTTTTTCAGCTGTATTCAAAATAGAAATCATTTCTATTTCATTCGTTTCGACGAAATAAATCTCATTTTCCTTTACAATCCAACCGTACATTTCAAAAACTCGTAGGTTTTCTGTGGGCAATTTGAGCGTTAAATCTTTATTTTTTAAATTCATGTCAAAAGAAAAAGGGTATTTTTTTTGCATAAAGGTCAACGTATCATAACTTACTCCGTCAATCTCAAGCGTAAAAGCTCCAGTTTTTGCCATTGTCTCTAGCAATTCTTTACTCTCGTCAATCGGCAACAACAAATAACGTTTGTCAATTTTTCCATTTTGATTATTCGTTGCTTTTTTCATCATTTCAAATGTCAAATAAATTTTGTGCAATTTCTCAAGCAATTTCAAACTTTCTTCGTCAAATGCTTGTGGCGACAAGAGAAATTCCTTATGCTCATTTACTCGGAAAATACTTTGTTCTTCAAGTTTTTCAAAAAAGGTGCCAATATTTTTCACAATCACCGTTCGTTTTTCTGTCTGCAAACCAATTTTCAACATAATCCCCAACACATCTAGTTCTGGATGATATTGATTCGTAGAAATATTGACCACTTGAAACTCTATTTTTAACGGTAGAATACGTTGTTCTATTTGTCTTGGCGAAGAAAATTTTGACAACGCACTTCGCAAAATATCCACATCTTTCACCACACGTTTTCTTGGCAAAAGCATTTTTGGATTTTGCGACAAAATGCGATTGAGTCCTTTTTTTCTCAAAAACAGCTCTACTGCAACCGTATGCTTGCAATATTGATGTTTTTCCCAATACGGACATTCGCAAGTATCTACCTCTTGCACGCCACCGTCAAGCGTTACCTCATAGTCACGTGTGCCAACAACCGTTGCCCGCCACACATTTGCCACTTCATCTGCCGAAACACGCAATACACGTCCTTCGTCTACATATTTTCTTCCACGTGCAATAATCTTTGCAGGAATCGTCCATTTCATATACTCAGCTCCATTTTATTTTATCCTTGTATTATACCACGAATGTAAGGATTTTCTATGATCTATTCCTCAGAAAAACGGAAAATATTTTTTAGAGATTCCCTTTTGATAAAGGTTGCGTTTTTGTTGAAAAAACAGGAGGTTTGTGAGTTAATAAAGTAAGGGAATACATTTATTTTTAATTAAAAAGGGGTGCTTTATATGTTCGAGCTATTAGAGGAAAAAGAAACTATTAAAATTGTCATGTTGCTTACAATTCAAAGGGAATGCAAACAATTTGCTGATGCAGCTTTTTTTCATGAACATACTGCTAAAATGCTAGATTCCTTAGGAGTTAGCTCAAAAAGCCAACGGAGTTTTGAGCGTTATATCAAAGAGATAGAAGAGGACATTTTGTTTTACAATTTAGAATCAAAAATTCCTCTCAAGTTTGTTGGAAATGAAATAGTAAACGACCTTTCCTTGCCACTTCATATTTCTTATCTTATGGATAGATATTTGCTAGGAAGTATCAAATTTTTACTCGTTTACGCTGCTTTTCGAGGGAAAACGATGCCTTCTTTTGAAATGATGGACTGGCTAACAGAAAATATACAGCCTTCACCTTCTTCTAATCGTGAGTTTTCCATTAGCCCAAATACGCTTAGAAAAAAACGTGATGAGTTAAATGAGAGTTTTAAACCACTTGGTTTTAGTATTAATAAAAAATATGTGTTTGAAGGAGAAGAAAAAAGTATCCGCATTTTTCTCTTTGTGCAATATTTGAGAAACTTCAATGCTCTTACCGAACTTGAAACTTCCTTGCAGGACAAGCGTTTTAAGAGATTTTACTATCAAGTCAATGAACACGCAAAAATCATTATGTCAGAATTAAAAGACGACCTTGCTTATCAATCAATTAAATGGGAACAATTTCTCATGATTCTCATCGGAGTAACAACGATTCGCAATCTAAACGAGAACTTTTTGTCTAAAACAAAATTAAAATATTATAATAATACAGCACTGATCAAAGATACACGACTGGCAAATATCATCTCTATTTTCCAAAAGGAGCTTAGCAAAAAAATCGCTCCTGAGCAATTAAAAGTGGAGACGTTTTTTATTATTAATTTTCTCTATGTCTTTGATTTTCCTTTTACCGCAAGTTTTGATGATTTTTTCAGCACTCGCCTAAAAGCAGATCTCGACTCGACGAAGTCTATTATTATGAGTCTTTTTGAAGACAAATTTAAGCAACCTTTTAAACACGAAGATAAACTTCTGTTTAGCAAAAATTTTCATAAAGTGCTGTTGCAACTTTTATTTTTTGAAAACTACGATACAGGCATGAAAAGTAATTTGGAGTATTTCAAACATCACTATCCAATTGTTACACCGATTATTTTGAGTTCGACCAAATCATTGAGTGAGCATTTTCCTAAGTTAAATCGCCTGATTTTCAATGGGAAAGCTAGTTGCTCTTTGTTCAATAATTATTTTAGTCAATTGATTCACCCTGCGATCTTGACTTTTTACAACAACTCCTCTTACAACGAGGATATAATCAATAACTACATTGTCAAAGCAAATATTTGCATTGAAGTATTTGGTGGGATTGCGAAAAAACAATTTATTGAACAAGCCTTAATGCAAAAATTTAATCTTCGTGCAAATTTTCAGGATTTTCCTGATGAAACAACCAACTTTTACATTACAGACATCATTGCTAGTAACGAAAAAGCAATCAATGCCTCTATTTTTGAATGGCGAATTGGCACGAGCGACCCTATGCTAGAAAATTTTGCCAACACCGTCAAAAATTGGCAGTTTGAGCATCTATAAGAGTAACTCTAAACAAAACTCTCAATCACTTCCTACTAACTAAGTGATTGAGAGTCTTTTTATTTTAGGGCACCTCTAAAAACTCGCACTTATCCTAAATTGCTAGTTTTCCGATTTTCTTTGTCAATCTCCTCAACCTTGTCTAGCTACGAGGGGCAGGAGTTGGGTCGCAGTTCGCAACAGCACTGGAAACTTCGTTTCCAGTAAATAAATGCTGTGGCTCACTACGACAAACTCCTGACCGCCCCTCTCCGCTTTTCTATGAACCACATAGCTTTCGTCGATTTTCTCGAAAACAAGAAAAACTAGCTAATTTAGTCTTAAGCGGAGTTTTTAGAGTTGCCCTTTATTGATTTTCTCGCTTTCCAAAACAATCCTGCCAATAAAATTTCTGCCAGTCCAAAGAAAACAAAGAAACACAAAAGGAAATAGTTTTCTGGTAATACTTTGATAATCGGGTCTTTTGTTGCATCATAAATCCAAAAATCATTGCGAAAGAGGATTTTGTGAAACAAAGTAAAAACTACATCAAAATTTAAAGCGGAGAAAATGCCAATGACAAATGGAGCAAGCATAGCGATTTTTACAGAAAAAATGAATTTCCACCAAGCATTTTCACGTCTTATTTTCAAAAGATACCAAATGGCACCAAGGAACGCCAAAACAAATAAAACAGTCGCTAAGATAAATAAATTTTTCACCTCAGCAAAATGAATCAAGCCTTGCGTAGACGAAGGAAAGTTAGGCATTACAAGAGTTTTCTCAAATGGATTGTTCATGTAGTCCATTAAAGCATCATAATTTTTGATAATTTCTTTCTCGCTTAATGGAACTATATTTTGTAATTTTTCTGTGCGTAAAATAATTAAATACAAAAATTTTGCATGAATGACAAACACAATACTTCCTAGAAAAATGCTCATATAAACACAAAATTTGCCAAAAAATTCTTTTAGATTCTCTATTTTCATTTGTCAAAGTCCCAATCATCAAGTGTCGCTACTACAAAAGTAGGTGCAACGGGCAAGTTTGGCACTTCTTCAGGACTTGTAAAGCCCGTGGTGACAAGCAAAGTATCTATATCATTTTTTATTCCTGCTTGAATATCCGTCAAATAGTTGTCCCCTACCATTAGGCACTCACTTCTGTGAATATTTAAACTATCTACTGCCTTATTCATAATAATCGCATTCGGTTTCCCAATGTAAATTGGCTCTACTTGTGTCGCTGCCTCAATAAAACGTGCCACACTTCCAGCTCCCGGCAATAATCCACGCTCTGTTGGGATATTCAAATCGGGATTGGTACCAATAAATGTTGCTCCATTTTGTACGGCAAGGGACGCTTTCACCGCTTTTTCATAAGTCAAATCACTGTCCAATCCTACCACGACATAGCTTGGGTCTACTTCATTCCAAACAAAACCAGCATCAAAAATCGCCTCTTTTAGTCCATATTCACCGATAATATACACACTATTTCCACGGTTTAACTCTTTCATGTAATCAATCGTTGCAAGAGTGGCGGTATAGATTAAATCACTTTTTACGTGTATGTCAAATTCATTTGCCAATCGATTCGCTACGACTTCGGGAGATTTTGTCGTGTTATTCGTCACAAATAAAAACGGAATTTCTCGCTTTTGCAATTCTTCCACAAATCGTTTCCCCGCAGGAATCCCTTGATTTCCTAAATAAATCGTACCGTCTAAATCTATCAAATAACCTTTATATTTCATTTTCTCTTCTCCATTCTATCAACGCTTCCGTATGCAAAACACCGTCAACTGAAATCTGATGTTTCGTTTCTAAACCTTCAACTTGTGCGGTACTTTTTACGATTGTTCCTTCTTCTATTTCACGCACGTATCGCATGGAAAGTTTCCTTGGTGTGTGTGCAATCAAAAAGTCATAGCCCAACACATCGAGTAACCAATCTATATATTTAGCATTGTTCACATGATGATTGACATCTAACTCGGAAAAACGAACAGGATAGTCACGCTCATAATCCACTTTTTCAAGTGAAATATTTAACGGACGATTGATTTTCTTTGTTTTTTCACTTTCATATGGAGCAAGAAATTCCTCCGTCACACTTGCCATTTTTCTACTTTCTATATCCATTAATGCAAATGTCGAATGAACCACAACTAATTCTTCGCCGTCTGCTGTTTGAACGGTAAAATCACGATAACAAAAATAACGATTGTAACTTTTCGCCTCTGTTATAACGACGATTTTCTCTTTCTTTTTTGGCAATCGCTTTATTTCAATTTCATGATTGGTCACCACCCACGTTACACCAAGCGAGTGGACATATTCATCACTTCTATTTAAGTCTTCCGATTGAATCCCAGAAAAATAAATAACTACATTCAATAACGTAGAAAGTTTCATTCTCGATTTTGCATCACAATCATAATACGTCACTTGATAATCTTTGATAAATTGTTTTCCCATAGTATCCCCCGACATTTTTTATAGTTGATTTCATTTTATCATATTTTGGAGAAAACAGTTCTCAGCTACACCAAAAAAGCTAGGATTCCGTTGTGTCCGCTCAAATTTCTAAAAACTTATCCGTTTATAAGAGGGAGACTCAGGGGATTTCCTAGCTTTTCAATTATTCGTTTCTATTTTTTCTTTTTCCCACCAAAAGCGTCTTTCATTTTGTCAAAGAAACCTTCATCAGACTCTGAAATGGAATCTCCACTTGCTTTAGCAAATGCACGAAGTGCCTCTTTTTGTTCTTCGTTTAAATGTTTTGGTGTGATAATTTTCGCAATAACCGTTTGGTCGCCGTTCCCACCGCTGTGAAGTCTTGGTGCTCCTTTTCCACGCAAGCGGAATTTCGTCCCCGTTTGCGTACCACTAGGCACGCGTAATTTCACTTCGCCATGAACAGTCGGCACTTCAATTTCATCTCCTAACGCTGCTTGAGCAAAGTTCAACGGCATTTCATAGTAGATTTCTGCCCCTTTTCGCTCAAATTTGTCACTTGCTGCTACGCTGAAAATGACGTATAAATCACCATATGGACCACCATTCGCTCCCGCTTCACCTTGTGAATTTAGTCGCATTTGTTGACCTTCTTCAACACCTGCTGGAACGTTGACTTTTACTTTATGTGATTTTGCCACGTGTCCTGCACCATGACACGTTACACATTTTTCTTTGATTTCTTTCCCTAACCCTCGACAAGCGTCACACGTTTGCTGTGTAACCATACGACCAAGCGGTGTTTGACGTTCAATATTTATACGACCAGAACCGTGACATTTTGAACAAGTTACTGGTGTCGTACCGGGTTTTGCTCCATTTCCATGACAAGTACCACATTCATCTTGACGAGTATATTCAATGTCCTTTTGCACACCAAAAATCGCCTCTTCAAAAGAAAGTCTAAGGGTGTATTGCAAATCTTCTCCTGCTCGTGGAGCGTTTGGATTCATTCTCGCATTTGAACCAAATCCTCCGCTACCACCGAAGAAACTGCCCAAAATGTCCTCAAAATCAAATCCTCCGCCACTCGAAGAAAATCCACCGAAACCGCCAAATCCGCCTGCACCGCCACCATAATTTGGGTCGACTCCGGCAAAACCATATTGGTCATACGCAGCTTTTTTCTGTGAGTCGCTTAAAATCTCATATGCCTCAGAAATCTCTTTGAATTTTTCTTCTGCATCTGCTGCTTTGTTAATATCTGGATGATATTGCTTACTTAATTTACGATAGGCTTTTTTTATCTCTGCATCTGTTGCACCTTTTGATAAACCTAGCACTTCATAATAATCTCTTTTGTCCGCCATTTGGAACCTCCAATTTATAATTTGTATCCTTAATATTCAAATTTTCATTTCAATTTTCATAAGAAAATCTCCAAAAGCAGAGAGCCTCCTCAGCCTTTAGACATTTCCGTAATCGTTTGTTATTTTGATTTTTTTGCCCGCTGAATAATTTTTTCTAACGAAAAACGATACAAGCGAGGAAAAATCCTTTCTATTGCCACCATTATTCTATCAGAAAACGAGTAAAAATAACGTGACTTAGGCTTAGAAGTGGTTGCTGCTTTGTAAAACAATTGGGCTAATTTTTCACTTGTCGCACCTGTTTCAACAGTTGACATAAGTCCTTTGACTCCTATGACCAAATCTTGATAACTCGAATTTTCTTTTAGATTTTTTTCCGCATTTTTCATGGCAATTTCACTCCATTCACTTTGGGTAACACCCGGTTGAATGGCGATAGAACGAATACCGAGAGGGGTAATTTCAGTATCTAGCACATTGCTATACATACTAAGTGCCGCTTTCGTTGCATGATACCACGCACCAAGTGGCGTGTAGACATCTGCACCAATAGAAGAAATATGGATAATTCTTCCGCTTTTTTGCTTTTTCATTGTTGGTAATACAGCATTTGTCATTCGTGCAACACCGAACAAATTCACGTCAAATTGATATTTTGCATTTTCTAGTGGAATTTCTTCGACTGGTCCATATTCACCGTAGCCCGCGTTATTGACTAGGACATCTATTCTCATTTGCTCGGTTTGAACTTTTTCGATAAATGATTGAACGGAGAGTTCACTCGTTACATCGAGTGGGCAAATGTAAACGCCAAATTGTTCAAGTTCTTTCATGCGTTCCACTCGTCTTGCTCCTGCGTAGACAATCCAACCATTTTGGGCAAACAATTTCGCCGCCGCAAACCCCATACCACTTGAGGCACCTGTAATAATCACTACTTTTTTCTCAGACATTCCTCACCCTCCACTTCTGTGTTAGAAATCCAATTCATCCACCACTTTTTGAGTTTGTTGCATTTTTGATTTCAGAGCAAAAGCTAAAATAAACAACACACCTGCTGGCGTATTTATAAAAAAACTACACGGCATTGCAAGAATCCCGATAACAAGAAGAAAAATTCTCCACAATTGCTCACCTGCTTTGTCCATTTTTGCAAATGCACCCCAACATAAACACATGATTACTAAGGCAAGAAACGTTATCACGCCCATTGTCAACATACCATTGTATTCGCCCGAAACGTTCATGATAAGCATAATAAAACACAAAAATAATACATAGCAACTATTCAAAATTGCTCCTATCAATCCACAAATTTTCGCACTACTCAATTCTCCCCACCACTTTCTTTTGCATTAGAACAATCACAAGCCTCTACAAATTGGACGAGAGAGTCCCAATTTGTAGAGCTTGCTTTCATTGTTCCTTACTCTTCTTCTGGTTCACCTTTTGTAGTAAAAACCAAAATAAACACAACACCTGTCGCAATGCTTAGAATCGCATTTATTGGGTCAGCTAAAATGCCCAGTATATTGGTTACAATCATAAGAATCCCATAGACTAAGAAGAAAATTTTCCAGCCTTTTCCTGAAGATTTTTCGATTTTGAAATAACCAAGCCAGCAAATCGCACAGAACACAAGCGAAATGACAAGGGACGTAACTACCAGTCCTGACGCTAAGCTCTTAACCATTTCTGCTGAGTTTTCACCGAGTCCACTTTGTGATAATGCTTCTTCCATTTCTGCACTTGGCGAAGTAAGTAGCATAATCGCTTGGATGATTCCCCAAAGGGAAACCGCACTGCGTAGCAAACAACCTACTAGAGTCGCTTTTTTAAGATTGCTCATTTTTTCTCTCCTGTTTTTCTATATATTTTATCTAAGGAAATTCTTAGATATTATTATTGTAACAAAAATCATGAAATTTTTGGGGCATTTTTAACAAGAAAATAAATTTCATGGTTTTTTTCAAAAAAACAGTCAGTGACTTCGCATCCCACAAGCCACTGACTGTCTCAAGCTGTTCGGTTGTTACTTCACTTCTTCAAAGTCGCCGTCTACTACATCATCAGCACTTCCTTGAGCAGCATTTTCTGCTCCTGCAGCTTGTGCCGCAGCTTGTTCATATAATTTTACAGACAAACTTTGTACGATTTCGTTCAAAGCATCACGTTTTACTTTGATTTCTTCAAGGTTGTTCGCCTCAACAGCAGCTTTCAGCTCATCACGTGCGTCTTCTGCTTTCTTCACTTCGTCAGCGTCAACTTTTCCTTCAAGTTCTTTCAACGTTTTGTCAACAGTGAACAACAAAGCATCTGCTTCATTTTTCAATTCTACTTCTTCTTTACGAGCTTTATCCGCCTCAGCATTTGCCTCAGCATCTTTCACCATGCGTTCGATTTCATCATCTGTCAAGCCAGAAGAAGATTTAATGGTAATTTTTTGTTCTTTTTGCGTACCCAAATCTTTTGCTGAAACATTTACGATACCATTTTTATCAATATCAAATGTTACTTCGATTTGTGGAATCCCACGTGGTGCTGGTGGAATATCTGTTAATTGGAAACGACCAAGTGTTTTGTTGTCCGCAGCCATTGGACGTTCCCCTTGCAATACATGAATGTCAACAGCTGGTTGATTGTCTGCAGCAGTTGAGAATACTTGTGATTTGCTTGTAGGAATCGTTGTATTGCGGTCAATTAATTTAGTAAATACACCACCCATTGTTTCAATACCAAGAGAAAGTGGTGTTACATCAAGCAAGACAACATCTTTTACGTCTCCAGTAATCACACCACCTTGAATCGCAGCACCCATTGCTACTACTTCATCAGGGTTTACAGATTTATTTGGTTCTTTTCCTGTTTCTTTGCGGACTGCCTCTACTACCGCTGGAATACGTGTAGAACCACCCACAAGAATCACTTCATCAATTTCACTTGTAGAAAGACCAGCATCAGACAATGCTTGACGAACTGGTGTTTTCGTGCGTTCCACAAGGTCTGCGGTTAATTCATCAAATTTTGCACGAGTCAATGTTACTTCTAAGTGAAGTGGTCCTGCTTCCCCTGCAGTGATGAATGGAAGTGAAATTTGCGTGCTTGATACACCTGACAAATCTTTTTTTGCTTTTTCAGCTGCATCTTTCAAACGTTGCATTGCCATTTTATCTTGTGACAAGTCAATCGCATTTTCTTTCTTGAATTCTGCTACCAAGAAGTCAATGATTTTGTTATCAAAGTCATCTCCACCTAAGTGATTGTCCCCACTTGTAGAAAGCACATCAAACACCCCGTCACCAAGTTCAAGGATTGATACGTCAAAAGTACCTCCACCAAGGTCAAATACTAAGATTTTTTCATCACGATCTGTTTTATCCAAACCATACGCAAGTGCTGCTGCTGTTGGTTCATTGACAATACGTTCTACTTCAAGACCTGCAATTTTCCCTGCTACTTTTGTTGCATTACGTTGTGCGTCGTTAAAGTAAGCTGGAACGGTGATAACTGCTTTATCCACTGTCTCACCAAGATATGCCTCAGCTGTTGCTTTTAAGTTTTGTAAAATCATTGCAGAAATTTCTTCAGGTTTGTAAGTTTTCCCTTCGATTTCTACTCCTTTAAAGCCTTCTTCACCCATGTGACGTTTGATAGAAGAAATCGTATTAGGGTTTGTTACTGCTTGACGTTTTGCTACTTCACCTACTTGAATTTCACCATTTTTAAATGATACAACAGACGGTGTTGTACGGTTTCCTTCTGGGTTGGCAATAATTTTCGCTTCGTTTCCTTCTAATACTGCTACTGCTGAGTTGGTTGTTCCAAGGTCAATCCCGATAATTTTTGACATAATTGTTTGCTCCTTTATTTTTTAATTTCATTATTAATTTTTCTTGTAGTTTTATGACATTTCGGTCGAGAATGTTTCTTTAGCTCGCCACCACAACCATAGCAGGTCGTAAGATTCGCTCATGTAGTTTATAGCCTTTTTGAAAGACTTCAACAACAGTATCTGACGCTACTCCGTCAGCTGCTGGCACGCTTTGAATTGCTTGATGTTCATTTGGATCGAAAACTTCATCTTTTGGTGAAATTTCAATCACCCCTTCTTCTTTCAATGCATTGTTCAAACTTTCTTGTACCATTTCAAGACCTTTGCGAACATTTTCATCCATTTCTGGAATTGCCAACGCACGTTCTAAATTATCCAAACTCGGCAAGATTTTTTTCGCCAAGTCTTGCGAACGATAACGAACAAGTGTTTCACGTTCTTCACGAGAACGTCTGGCAATATTTTGCATTTCTGCATGACTTCGCAAGTATTTATCTTCCATTTCAGAAAGCAATTTTTTCAGTTCTGCCACTTCGTCAATGACTTCCTCAACTTCTTCTACTTCCACTTCCTCAGTAGTTTCCTCCACACTTTCATTTTCTTCGTTCAATGTTTCGTCTTTGATTTCTTCTGACATTTTCTATAACCATTCCTTTCTGCGTTCTGTAAAACTATTGGTATCTAAATATCTATAATATTCATTCAGCCGTTCACTCAACTCCATTGAAAACGAGTGAACTAGACTAAGTGTTTTTTCATAGTTCATATTGTTTGCTCCAAGTAAAGCAATGCTCCCCACACCATGATTGGTGATTTCATAATGTGTCGTAATCAGCGACATCTCTTCAAGTAATGGATGTCCTAAATCTTTTCCAATAAAGACACGAGTCGCAAATGAGTCCTCTTTTGTTTTCTGCTCTATCAGCTGAACTAATTGCTCATCTTGCGTAAAAAAATGGTACATTTCTTTAAATGCCGCAATCGAAGTTGCCTCTACTGATTGAAGGAAATTCATTTTACCAGCAATATACACTTGCCTTGTTGCATCATTTAAAAAAATGGTTTCTAGCAATGCCGCAATTTCGCTTGGAAAATGAAACATTTGATACATCACCATTGGTAAATTCATTCTCACCTGTTGCTGAATTTCACCAAATTGTTTGCCAATAAATCGTTCTTGCACAAGGGTAGCAAGTCTCAAAAGTTCTTCCTCAGGCAAATGTTCGCCTACCGAGAGAATATTCGTTTCAACTTGCGTATAGTCGTAAACCAAAAGAACAATTTTTTGCGTATGATTTAGCTTGAACAGCTGAAAATCCGTCAATCGCCGTAAATCCATGCTTGGCGAAAATAAAAATGTCGTCGTATTAGTCACTTCGCTCAACAGCTGTGCGGAATAGCTTAGCAAATCAGTTAACTTTGGAAAATTGCCTGCTAAACTTCTACGCAATGTCTCGTTGCGTTGTTTTTGCAATGTCGCACTAAGCAATCCTTCGACATAGAGTTTATAACCTGAAATGGTCGGCTGTCTCCCACTAGACGTATGGTTTTTTTCAATCAAACCTAGCGTTTCTAGCACACTCATGTCATTTCTAATCGTTGCACTACTTGCCTTTATCCCTTTATCTATGAGAGCTTTCGAACCAATTGCCTTATTCGTTTGTGCATAATTTTGGATGATAAGTTTCAGAATTTGTAGCTGTCTTTCTTTTAACGTCAAATTCATTCACCTCACTCTACTCATTAAAATTAGCACTCTAAACACGTGACTGCTAACCTCATGTTTTAGTTTACCTCTACGTATGTTTTCTGTCAAGAAAAAACTCTCAAAAATTAGCACTCTTTTATACCGAGTGCCAATTTTTATTTTTTCGCACAAAATGATAGATATTTTTAAGAAAATTTGATACCTTAGTATGCGTGAGAAAAAAATATTTTAAGGTTCTAAATTGACCTTAAAAATACAGGAGGATTTTTATGATTTCAGCAAGTGATTTAAAAGCAGGTATGACATTCGTCAATGGTGACAAGCTCATCAAAGTGCTAGAAGCAAGCCACCACAAACCCGGAAAAGGGAACACTGTTATGCGTATGAAGTTAAAAGACGTTCGTTCTGGTGCGAACTTTGATACAACTTATCGTCCAGAAGAAAAATTTGAACGTGCACACATCGACTCAAAACCAGTACAATATTTATACACAATGGATGACACTGCATTCTTCATGGATTTAGAAACTTTTGAGCAGTATGAAATTCCAACGGCTGTTGTAGAAAATGAATTGAAATTCATCTTAGAAAACGCAGAAGTAAAAATTCAATTTTTCGGTTCAGAAGTTATCGGAATTACTCTTCCTACAACTGTTATCCTCGAAGTTGTCGAAACACAACCTTCTATCAAAGGAGCAACTGTTACAGGGAGCGGAAAACCCGCAACAATGGAAACAGGCTTAGTTGTAAACGTCCCTGACTTCATCGAAGTAGGACAAAAACTTGAAATCGGCACAGCCGAAGGAAGTTATTTGAAACGAGCGTAGCAAATTAAAAAGAGAGTTTCCTTGATGTAGGAAACCTCTTTTTTTATTGATTTATCAACATACTCTTAAAACGATTGGTTGAATGATTGTGCAATACTCAAGGTAACGTTTAAACACTCCCCCTAACATTCAACTCCACAATTTTCACAATCACATCTACTGCTTTTTCCATTGTTTGAAGCGACACAAATTCAAAACGTCCGTGCATATTTTCTCCGCCTGCGAAAATGTTTGGCGTTGGAATGCCCATGAATGAGATTTTGGAGCCGTCCGTTCCACCACGAATCGCTGATAGAACAGGGGAAACGCCTGCTGCAATCATCGCTTGATTTGCCAAATTTACCACTTCCATATCACGCTCGATAACTTCTTTCATGTTATAATATTGGTCTTTCAATACGAGTTTCACACGTTCTTGACCAAATTTCTCGTTCATCTTATTAGCAATTTGGATAAAAGAATTTTTACGATTTAAGAAATCTTCTTTTTCAAAATCACGAATAATATATTGCATTTGTGCTTCTTCTGGTGTGCCAGTCATTTTATACAGATGTGAAAAGCCTTGGTAGCCGTCTGTTTTTTCGGGAACTTCATCGCTTGGCAAATGATTGTGAAAATCAATGGCTACTTGCAAAGCATTGATCATCGTATTTTTCGCAGTTCCGGGGTGAACATTTTTCCCTTGAATCGTAATATCAGCTGCTGCTGCACTAAATGTTTCGTACTGCAATTCACCAAGCGGGCCACCGTCCACTGTATAGGCAAAATCAACATCAAAGTCCTCTACATCAAATTTATCTGCTCCGACACCAATTTCTTCATCTGGACCAAATCCAACACGAATTTCTCCATGTGGAATTTCTGGATGAGCAATCAAAAACTCCATTGCGGTCATAATTTCAGCAATCCCACTTTTATCATCACTTCCTAAAAGCGTTGTGCCGTCTGTTGTAATCAAATCATCGCCCTTGTAATTTAATAAATTTGGAAAATCTGTTGTTGTTAATTTCCACTCAGATGTGCCAAGACTGATGTCGCTTTTTCCGTCATAATTTTCAATGATTTGAGGATTGATACCGACGGCATTAAAATCAGCCGTATCAACGTGTGCGATAAAACCGATTTTACGTGCATTTTCATAGCCTTTCGTTGCAGGAAGTGTACCAATGGCATAGCCATTACTTTCCAAATAATGCACATTTGTAAGACCGATTTCTTCCATTTCTGGAATCAAAATATTTTTCGTAAAATCTACTTGCGATTGCGTGCTTGGTGTTGTTGTGCTTTCTGGATTTGACCTTGTTTCTTCTTTCACATATTTTAAAAATCTTGGTAATAAATTTTTGTATTCTTCTCTTTGGTTCATTTGATTTCTCCTTGTTTTTTAGGTCTATTTATATTTTTACTTCTTTTAGCTGCAACAAATTCCTTGATAGCAAAAAGCAAATATTTAACTCTCTTACTTTCCTGACAAAGTTTTACACCGCCTACTATCATGAGATAAGTGGCGAATAAAACGAGTAAATATCCTAGAAATCCGTCTGGTTCTTGGTTTCTAAAATCAAGGTTAAAAGTCACAGCATAAAAATATTTTTTATCGCACTTTAAAAGGATTCGTATCAACTTCTGACTTCAAAATCGTCAACTGCCAATTATTTTCTACATTCCATGTTTGCAATTTTTCAGCAATTTTTTCTGTAAACAATACTTCAATATGATGCCCTGGGTCAATCGCTGAAAGTCCATTGGCTAACATATCGTGAGCTGTGTGATAATAAATATCACCCGTAATATACAAATCCGCCCCTTTTTCTAAAGCACTTGGATAAAATTTTTCTCCGCTACCGCCACAAATCGCCACCGTTTCGATTGTTTTCTCGAAATCTTCGGCAATCACTCGACAGCTGTCTAGCGTGAAAACTTCTTTCACTTTTTCGGTAAAATCAACAAGCGATAATTTCTCTTGCAATTTGCCAATGCGACCAATGCCGTAAAATTTGCCATTGATTTCATGTGTTTTCTCTAAAAATTCAGGGTTTGCTATTCCTAACAATTCACAAAACCAATCATTTAACCCGTCCTCTACAATGTCGATATTCGTATGTGCAGCATAAACGTTGATGTCATGTTTTAATAAATCAGCATACATTTTGTTTTGTGGATTGTCGGTATCTAGCCTTTTAGCTGGTCGAAAAATCGGTGGATGTTTGGCAATTAGCAAGTCAACCTCTTTGCTAATCGCCTCACAAACCACTTCTGGTCGCACATCAAGTGTCGTCATAACCGTTTTGATTTCTTTGTTCAATGTGCCAATATGCAGACCTACTGGGTCGCCTGAAATTGCAAGTTTTTCAGGGCAATACTCCTCAAATCTCTTGATTACCTCACTTGCCAGCATGTTTCAGCACCTCCTCAATCCTCTTTTTCATTCCTTCTAACTCTGTTATTTTTGATAGATTGGGCTTTTTCGCTTTTTGTAAATTCTCTATGATCCGGTCAATATGTTTTTGTTCCTGTCGCCATTTTTTTACAAATACCGCACTATTTTTCTTTGGCAATTCAACGCCAAATATCGCCTCTTCTATCGACAATTCTACCTCTTCAGAAGATTTTTCGGCGACAATGATTTCATAAATTTTTTCATTTTCTTCCAAAATTTCTTCTGCCACAATTTTATAAGCATGATTTTTCAGCCACATTCTCACTTCTACCTCTACCACATTTGGCTGTAAAATAAGTCGTTCTTTGCCACTTAACTTTCCTTCTTGAAAACCGTCCTCTAAAATATTGGCAATTAACATCCCGCCCATACCGCAAATGGTAATCACATCAATTTCATCTTCTTGCTCAATCGCATTCAACCCACTTGCCATACGTGCAATTACTTTCTCCGTCAAACCACTTTCTATGATTTGATTTTTGGCATTTTCAAAAGGACCTTTCACGACTTCTCCTGCTACTGCAAAATCAATCACCCCTTGGTTCACCAAATAAATCGGCAAATACGCATGATCACTCCCTATATCTGCCACTCTTGATTTTTTCGGCACAAATGACGCTACCGTCTCCAATCGCTTAGATAATTGAAACTCATTCATCCTCCAACAAACCCGCCTTTTTTAATTGTTTCGTACTTTCCTCATGTGGTTTGCGTGAGAAATATTTCGCAAATTTCTCCGTCCAAGTGTATTTTGTACGTTCTCCTGCGAACGTTTTTTCCACTTCATCATACAATTTCAAAAGTTCAACGTCTACTTCCTTATATGTTTCATCATGCACAACCAGTTCTTCTGGCAAACGAGGTTTCACCTGCATTTCTTCTGTCGGTTTTCCTAAAGCTACCATGAAAAGTGGAAATGTTTTTTCTGGCAAGCCTAAAAGTTCCGCCGCCTCTACTGCATGAGGACGAATCATTCCAATTACAACCGTGCCAAGTCCTAAACTTTCAGCCGCTACACACATATTTTGTGCTGCCAAAGAAGCATCTACACTTGCCATTAAAATCGGCTCAATCCCGACAGCTAAATTTTCAGTATCGTGCATTTCACTTGCAACAGAAGTTCTGTGCATATCACCAACAAAAACGATTAACTCATTACATTCTTCAATAAATGTCATATGAGGCGGTGCCAGTTCGTACAATTTTCTTCTTGTTTCCTTATTTTTTACGACAATCATTGAGTAAAATTGTCCGTTCATCCAAGTTGCTGCTTGACGTGTTGCGGCAAAAATTTCTTTCATGTCCGTTTCAGGAATCGTGTAACTTAAATCAAATTTACGAATTGACTTGTGATTTTTTAGCAAATTAATTGTTTCGTTCATTTCTGTTCTCCTGTTCTGTTATTTTTCAATCTTCTTTTACTCGAAGATTATTCCCGTCCATTCTTACTTCTCTGGATAAAAATTTCACACGTTCCATAATTCGTCTTGCTTTCATCGGGTTTTCAGTGTTATTTTTCGTAATGGTTAAATGTTCTCTTAAATCTTCAAAGTTCAAATTGCTTGAGAAAAAGGTAATTTTCTCCTCCTGCATACGATATTGTAAAATCACCGCTAAGAGACTGTCCCGACTCCATTCCGTCAAATCTTCCGCTCCAATATCATCAATCATCAAAATTTCAACTTCTTTGATTCGCTCAATTTTCTCACTTGTGTTGTCTGTTTTATCTTTAGAATGAAAACTTCCTTTGACTTCTTCAATAAAACTCGGCAAATGCACCATAATCGTGCGGACTTTTCTTCTTGCAAATTCATTTGCAATCGCACCCAAAAGATAGCTTTTTCCGATACCAAAATTGCCATAAATATATAAACCTTGGTGGAATTTTTGTCTTTCCTTAGCAAAGTCCGTTAAAAAGTCTGATAGCTCAAGCATTACGTTCTTACGCTCTGGTAAGGCGAGTAAACCGTCTAAATCTGCCGAACGAATAGATACAGGCATATCCATTAGCTCAACGCAATTTTTGATTCGCTGTTCTTCCTCATAGCGACGATATTCCTCCGTTGGCACGTATTGCACATCAATATAATGGTGATTTAACACCAATCTCGGACGAAACCCTTTTGCCAACTGATTCTCCGCACCTTCTGCTACTTTCCGTTTTTCTTTGACAAATTCAAAAAGTTTCGAGTAGCTATTTTTCACTTCTTCTTTTGTCAAGTTGTCCTTATTTTCCTTCAAAAATTGTTGAACTTCCTCATCTTCAAATGCCTCATTTATCAATGCTTTATAGCGTTCATTCCAATCTGGATGACTGGCAAAATAAGATTTGGCACTTTCTGATACATTGTTCATTTCACTCATTTTCTCACCTCATTTTTTGATTTAGGTACCTTATATGTCATCTACATTATTTTTCATATTGTTCAACATTCCTTGAATGTCCTCACTTGTAGCGTCCGTTTCCAGCTTTTGATCCCACCATTCAGGCATTTTTATTTTTCTTCCTTGATTTCTATTGCGAGTATAACTTCTTTTCGTCGTATTTCTCGAAGTTTTTTCTTCTTTTATAAATTTCATCGCTTCAACAACAGAAACAATTTTCCTCTTTTCAAACTCACGTTTCCCCTCAACAAATTGATTTTTATAATCAAGGGAAGGAATTTTTTCTTGAACGAGGATATAGTGCATTAAAATGTTGAGAACAGAGGCTCTAAGCGGTGATTTGCGTATCGCATCATCAAGCAACCAATCTTCCAAATTGCTTGGTGAAACACCTTGCTCTCTTTGAATTTTTCGTAAAAAATCCATAGGAGCAAGCTCTTGAGCATCTTTTACCATTTGAATTTCCGCTTCTGTTGCTCCTAATTTCTGCAATTCTTGAACGGTAACTTCCTCTTCTTCTTTTTTCACTTCTTCTTCATTAGAGTGCAAACGTTTTTCAACCGCACCAGTTGCAGAAAGTTTCCGAATATGCTTAGAAAATCTTTCAATATCAAGCGTATCATCTCCCATTTCCACCACATCTTTTGCCAGTTCAATCATGTTATTTTCATTTAAACCGTACAATTCATGAAGAATATAAATTTCGTTGATGTCCTCATCTTTCAATTTCGCACCAAGTTGCGTAAGCAAATATTTAAAGTGTGATACATCAAATTTCCCGCCAACTACCTCAAGTTTTTTCTTAGGCAATTCA
This sequence comes from Pilibacter termitis, assembly GCF_900167335.1. Taxonomy (GTDB): domain Bacteria; phylum Bacillota; class Bacilli; order Lactobacillales; family Streptococcaceae; genus Pilibacter; species Pilibacter termitis. The sequence goes on along the minus strand of NZ_FUXI01000015.1, from coordinate 43,630 downwards.
TAGCTTTTCGCTTTGGCAAAGGCAAGTTTTTCCTCATCTGACACTACATTTTCCACTTCATAGCCGAATACTTCATGAAATTCTCTCGTTGTTGGAAAATAGCCGTAAACATCTAAATCGTCCGTTTGAAAACTCTCTGCAAGCAAAGAAAATCTATTTTCCCCAACTGAATGAAGCAAAAACGAAGAAAGAGTTCTATCTTGAAAAAATTCTCCAGCGTTTTTAGGTGCGTGCAAAATGTATTTGTAAATTTTGCCATATTTTGATGAAAATTTTTCATACGTTTCCACCAAACCAATCCCTTCAAGCAATCCTCGTGTATGCTCAAATTCCTTGCCGATTAATTGCGTTGTTGCGTACAAATCAGCGATTAACAACGGATTGTCAAAATCTCGTGGAGCAAGGTCAACAAGCGTAAGATAGAGCGAAACAGCTTTTGCCTCTAAAATCGGCTGATACAATCTTAACAAAGCTGCCTCTTCGCTATCGGTCATTTTCCGACTTCTTGCAATGAAGACAATTTCACTTGATTTTGGTGCGTCTATCATTTGTCATTACTCCTCTTTGCCTTTTTCACAATATCTTCTAGTTCTCTTAAAAAGACCGACATATCCTTAAATTCACGATACACACTTGCAAATCGGATATAAGAAATTTCATCTAGTTCGGCTAAATCTTCCATTACATACTCACCGATTAAATCTGTTGGCACTTCGCTTTTTCCTAAGGCTGCTACTCTTTGTTCGATATGGTCAACAATTTTTTCCATATCTTCCATAGCAACAGGTCGTTTTTCTGCCGAACGAATCAAGCCATTGAGGATTTTTTCACGCTTAAATTCCTCACGTGTGCCATTTTTCTTGACCACAAGAAGTGGGGTCGCTTCGATTCGCTCAAAGGTAGTAAACCTCTCGCCACATTCTTCGCACTCACGACGACGACGGATCGCACGCCCGTCCTCACTTTGTCTTGAATCCACTACTTTTGAATGGTTATTACCGCATTTTTGACAACGCATAAAAGCACCTCCTCGTTTTTCTTTGTGAATTTTTTATTTGTTAAGGGCACCTCTAAAAACTCCGCTTAAGACTAAATTAGCTAGTTTTTCGATTTTCGAGGAAATCGACGAAAGCTATGTGGTTCATAGGTTGAGGAGACTGACGAAGAAAATCGGAAAACTAGCAATTTAGGATAAGTGCGAGTTTTTAGAAGTGTCCTTAATGGATACCTCAGACAAGTAAGCCAAAACTTGTCTTTTCGTTTCCTCCAATGAATGTGTATTATCAATGAGAATATCGCTCAATTTTCGTTTTTCCTCGATTGACCATTGAGCAAGAATGCGTTTAAGTGCCGCTTCTTCGCTCAAATTATCACGCTGTTGCAAACGAGCCAACTGAATTTTCTCTGGCACATAAACAAGCATAATCGCATCAACTGCCTTTGTGTAATCTTTTTCAAATAACAACGGAATATCCAATACTGCAAAAGGGATGTTTTGTTGTATCAATCGTTCTTTTTCCTTGTCAAACTCTGCACGAAGGAACGGAGACATCAGTTTATCTAATTTTTCACGTTCTTCTCTCGAGTGGAAAATCCGCTCTCCTAACGCTTTTCGGTCTAACTCTCCGTTAGGCAAAAGCATGATTTCCCCAAATGTTGCCACAATCTTTGCAAGTGCAGGACTTCCTTTTTTTTGTACGTTTCTTGCAACAATATCACCGTCAATTACTGGAATCCCTTGCGAGCGAAAAATATCCGCCACTGTACTTTTTCCTGTCGCAATTCCGCCTGTTAGTCCAAGAAAAAATGTCTTATTTTGCGTCATACCAGCTCTCACCCCACGCACTATCTGCCACAAGCGGAACAGAAAGTTTTACAGCATCTTCCATTTCACTTCGGACAATTTTATCCAACGCCTCAACGTCTGATTTTGCCACTTCAAAAATCAACTCATCATGCACTTGTAACAACAAATTGGCTTGTAAATTTTCTTTTGCTAGACGAGTGTGCAAGTTATTCATGGCAATCTTCAAAATATCCGCTGCACTTCCTTGAATTGGCGAATTAATCGCCGTACGTTCTGCAAAACTTCTACGTGCAAAATTTCGCTCATTGATTTCTGGCAAATTGCGACGACGGTGAAACATAGTCTCTACATAGCCCACTTCTTTTGCCTCACGCACGACTTCTTCCATATATTGCTTAATTCCCGGATATTTTTCAAAATATTTGTCAATAAAATCTTTCGCCTTATATGGCTCAATCCCTAAATTTTTTGCCAACCCCCACTCACTAATGCCGTAGACCACACCAAAATTAACCGCTTTGGCATTTCGTCTATCAAGTGGTGTAACCTCATCTGGAGAGGAAATCCCAAACACACGCATGGCTGTACTCGTATGAATATCTTGCCCTTCCATAAAGGCAGATTTCAAATGCTCGTCTTGAGAAATGTGAGCCAACACACGCAATTCAATTTGTGAATAATCCGAGGAATAAATCACCCAATCTTCCTTGCTCGCCACAAATGCCTGACGAATTTTCCGTCCGTCCTCTGTACGAATAGGGATATTTTGCAAATTCGGGTCAACCGAGCTAAGCCGTCCTGTTTGAGTAAGTGCTTGTTGATAACGTGTGTGAATTTTTCCGTCTGCTCTCCTTGATTTTTTCAATCCCTCAATATAGGTAGATTGCAATTTTTGAAGTTCTCGATACGTCAAAATATCATCCACAATCGGTGCAACCACGCTCATTTTCTCTAACACTTCGGCATTGGTGGAATACCCTGTTTTTGTCTTTTTCGAGTAAAGTTTATAATCAAAACCAAGCGTTTCAAACAACAATTCTCCGAGCTGTTTTGGCGAATTAAGATTCAATTCCACACCCGCTTGTGCATAAATTTTTGTCTTTAATTCCTCAATTCTACTCATTAAATCAACAGAAAGTTCATCTAACACTTCGGGTTTTACGGCAATTCCTTTTTCTTCCATTTCAGACAAAACAATCGCTAAAGGCATTTCCATTTCCAAAAGCAAGTGCAACATTTCTTTTTCTTCTAGTTCTTCGTGCAATCGTTCACTTACATTAAGCGTAGCAAATGCTTTTTGAGCGGCAAATGATTCGACTTCTTCAAAAAACATTGGAACAGCGTATTTTGCTCCTTTGCCGTACACGTCCTCGTTAAATTTAATCGGAGAGGTGTGCAATTTCTTTGCCACTCCTGCAATTTCCTGCGTTTTGTCCAATTTATCAAGCAAATAAGCTGAAAGTAAAACGTCATGTTTCACTCCTTTTATGCTCAAATCCATTTTGGAAAGAAACACCGAAATTGCTTTTACATCAAAAACAATTTTTTCTTTTGTTCTATCATCTAACCATTTTTTTGCTTCACTTGAAGAAAGTGTATCGAGATTGCTTGTAACAAAGAGTTTTTCTTTATTTCCAACAACCGCTGCCAACACTTCTGCCTCGTGGTAATTTTCTCCAAATGTTTCCAAGTGAAACACTTCAGCGTTTGCCAAATGTTCTGCTGAGAAATTTTCCACGACTTCGTAAGAGATTTCCTGAACTTCTTCTTCGACGGCACTTCCCATGCGTGAAAGAAATTCATTGAAATTATTTTCTTGGTAAAAAGCGATTAATTTTTCAGCGTCTGGCTCTTTCATTGCCAATTCATCAAGCTCAATTTCTACTGGGGAAGTAAGGTTAATCGTTGCGAGTTTCTTCGATAGCAAAGCAATTTCTTGTTCATTTATCAGATTTTCTTTCATTTTAGAGGCTTTTAACTCATCAATATGCTCATAAACCCCTTCAACCGTCTGATATTCCCACAAAAGTTTCAATGCTGTTTTCTCACCAACTTTTGTTACTCCCGGAATATTATCCGATTTATCTCCCATTAGTCCTTTCAAATCAATGATTTGCTTTGGTGTAATGCCCATTTTTTCTTGCACCACGGCAGGTGTGTACTCCTCAATGTCACTCACCCCTTTTTTAGAAATCTCAACTGTAATCTTCTCCGTGGCAAGCTGGGTCATATCTCTATCTCCTGATACAATTGTCACAAGAAATCCCGCCTCACTTGCTCGTGTGGCAAGCGTGCCGATAATATCGTCCGCCTCATAATTTGGTAATTCATAATAACGGATAGAACGTGCCGCAAGCATTTCACGCAGTGGCAAAAATTGCTCCCGAAGTTCTGGGTCTGTTGTCGGACGACCTCCTTTGTAATCTTGAAACATTTCCGTACGAAATGTCGTTTTCCCCGCATCAAAAGCGACCAAAATATGCGTTGGCTCAACTCTTGCAAGGACACTATCTAGCATGGTGTGAAAACCATAAATTGCATTCGTATGTAGTCCGGCTTTATTGGTGAAAGTTTTCGGTAGGGCAAAATAGGCTTTAAAGGCAATCGAATTGCCGTCTATCAATAATAAACGTTTTTGAGACATTTTGTTCTCTCCTAATATCTATAAGTTTCTCCTAAAATCCATTTGACTGAAATTCAGAGCAATGTTCGTTGTTCAAAGTAAGAAAAAAGTTTCTTCCCTTTATTTTAGCACAAAAATAGACTTTTTTCTTTATGCAAAGAGACCACAAGGTCATTTTTCAACCTTATAGTCTCTTCTACTCTTCATTAGCCTTTCTCACGCTTGGCAAGTCTTTCGGCTCTGCGTTTTAATCTTCTTGCTTCAGCTTCAGGATCCGCTTTTCGCTCACGTTTTTCACGTACTGACACCTCAGCCTTCTCCGTCCCCGCTCCCTTCGATTTCTCCATACGAGCAAGGATTTTTTCTGCATCTCCACTCATATTTGCATAGTGGAAGAAACGAGTTTTCGCATCTTCTACTGTTTTGGCAAATAATTTTTCCGCCACCTCAGGATGTGTCCGCTCAAGAGAAGAGAACCGAACTTGATTTCGCATAAATGCTGGCATTTCATCAAAGTTTGGACGTTTGAAATCCAGTGTCATCGGATTCCCACCCGTCTCACGCAACATTGGATTGAAACGATAAAGCGACCAATACCCAGAATTTATCGCTTGTTTTGCCTCGGTCAAACTTTGTCCAAGTCCACCACGCAAACCATGTGTAATACATGGAGTATAAGCGATAATAATACTTGGTCCCGCAAAATTCTCTGCTTCTTGGAATGCTTTAATCGTCTGCATTGCATTAGCTCCACTGGCAATTTGTGCAACATACACATTACCATAAGTCATCGCCATTGCACCTAAGTCTTTTTTCGATACATATTTTCCACTTGCAGCAAATTTTGCAATCGCACTTGTCGGCGTTGCTTTTGATACTTGTCCGCCTGTGTTTGAGTAAACTTCGTTGTCCAAGACTAAAATATTGACATCTGCTCCACTTGCAAGCACATGATCAATTCCACCATAACCAATATCATACGCCCAACCATCGCCTCCGATCATCCATTGCGACGGTTTGACAAATTGATCACGGTCTTGATAAATTTCCTCTAGCAACTCATTTCCTGCTTTTTCTTCTTCTAAAAGTGCGGTAAGTTTGCTCGCTCTTGCACGTGTTCCCTCGCCATTGTAAAGATTAGCAATCCAATCTTTCATCAAAGCGGACAAGTCATCACTTACCATTTCACTTGCTTGTTCCATTTTTTCTGCTAACGCACTTCTTCGCACTTGACTTGCTAAAAGCATACCATAACCATATTCTGCATTGTCTTCTAAAAGTGAATTGCTCCAAGCAGGTCCTTGCCCAAATTCATTCGTGGTATATGGGCCTGCAGGAGCGGCACCGCCCCAAATAGATGAGCAACCTGTCGCATTGGCAATCATCATGCGATCACCAAACATTTGCGTCAAAAGTTTCACATATGGTGTTTCCCCACAGCCAGAACACGCTCCAGAAAACTCTAAAAGTGGCTGATTGAACTGAGTATGCATGAGTGTTCCTTCACGTGCTGGATTTTCTTTTGCACGCAAAGTCATGGCAAATGCCCAATTGATTGCCTCTTGTTTCATGTCGCCGTAAGGTTTCATGTGCAATGCTTTATTTTTCGCTGGACAAACATCTACACAAAGTCCACAACCTGTGCAATCTTCTACGCTCACTTGAATACGATAGTTCAGACCGTCCTTACCACGAAATTCACGTGTAATAAATCCGTCTGGTGCGTTTTCCATTTCCTCATCATCCGCCAAAAATGGACGAATCGCAGCGTGCGGACAAACAAAAGAACATTCGTTACACATCGTACAAGCTGCCACATCCCACTCTGGCACTTCAATTGCAATTCCACGCTTTTCTGTTGCACTTGTTCCAAGCGGAATACGACCGTCGGTCATATTGTTGGCAACAAGTGTAGCAACTGAAAGATTGTCTCCTTCTTGAGCGTTGATTGGTTGCAAAATTTCAAAGACGTATTTGCTTTCGCCAGATTTTCTTGTTTTAACAGGAATTTCCGCCATTGCCCAAGAGAGTGGCACGTCCACTTTGTGCAATCCGTCCACTGCCAAATCCATCGCCTGCCAGTTTGCTTCAACGATTTTCATTGATTTTTGTGCATAGCTTTTCTTTGCATCATTTTTCAGCATGGCGAAAACTTCGTCAAATGGCAAAATATTGGTCAATTTGAAAAACGCAACTTGCATGGCTGTATTGATTCTACGACCAAGACCAGATTTCTGAGCTATTTCAACGGCATTCATTGTGTAAAATTGAATCTCATTCTCAGCGATATATTTCTTCACTCTACTAGGCAAATGACGATTCAATTCCTCATCTGACCAAACCGTATTCAGTAAGAAAATCCCACCTTTTTTCAAACCTTTCAACAAATCATATTGATGTACATATGCACCTGTTGAACAGCTAATAAAATCTGCATTGTCAACCAAATAAGCGGATTTAATCGGATTTTTACCAAAACGCAAATGTGAAATGGTCAAGCCACCTGATTTTTTAGAGTCATAGGCAAAATACCCTTGGGCATATTGTTCGGTAGTGTCACCAATAATCTTAATTGCCGACTTGTTCGCTCCGACAGTACCGTCACTTCCAAATCCCCAGAATTTCGCTTGGAATGTACCTGCCTCAGTCAAATCAAGAGGAGTGCCACAATCAAGTGAGAGCATTGTCACATCATCTGTTATCCCAATAGTAAATCTTGATTTTCTCTCATTTACTTCTTTTTGCAATTCATCAAACACCGCAACAATTTGGTTTGGTGTCGTGTCTTTTGAGCCAAGACCGTATCGTCCACCGATAATGTCTGGGCGAATGTCGCTATCATACAATGCGGATTGCACATCTAATAAAAGAGGTTCTCCGTTTGCTCCCGGCTCTTTTGTCCGATCTAAAACAGCAATACTTTTGACCGTTTTCGGCAGTTTTTCCAAGAAATTCTCCACAGGAAACGGACGATAGAGATGAATATTTAAATACCCTACCTTTCTTCCTTTTGCGTTCAGAAAATCTACCACTTGCTCTATCACTTGACCGACAGATCCAATCGAGACAATTACTTCTTCTGCGTTTTCATCGCCATAATAATTGACCAAATCATAATTGGTGCCACGAAGTGCATTGATTTCTCGCATATATTTTTGCACAATGCTTGGCACGATTTCATAATAACGATTGATTGTTTCACGTTGTTGAAAATGAATATCTGGGTTTTGGTTCGTCCCTGAAATGCTCGGATGATTGGGATTCATCGACCTTGCACGAAATTCTGAGAGTTTCTCCTTGTTCAAAAGCGGAAGAAGTTCTTCGTATTCTAGCACTTCCACCTTTTGAATTTCATGACTCGTCCGAAAACCGTCAAAGAAATTAGTAAATGGAACACTCGCTTCTATCGTTGCAAGGTGAGCAACCGCAGACAAGTCCATTACTTCTTGGACGCTACTTTCTGCAAGCATTGCAAATCCTGTCTGACGTGTTGCCATAACATCGCTATGGTCGCCAAAAATATTCAGTGCGTTCGTCGTTACCGCACGACTTGCCACATGGAAAACCGTTGGCAACAATTCTCCTGCGATTTTATACATATTCGGCACCATTAAAAGCAAACCTTGACTCGCTGTAAAAGTTGTCGTCAACGCTCCCGTTTTCAACGCACCATGTACCGCACCAGCAGCTCCTGCTTCTGACTGCATTTCTACCACATTTAACACTGTGCCAAACATATTTTTCTTCCCAGCAGCTTGCCATGTATCTACTAGCTCTGCCATGGTAGAACTTGGTGTAATTGGATAAATTCCTGCCAACTCGCTAAAGCCATAGGCGATATGTGCTGCCGCAGTATTTCCGTCCATTGTTTGTTTTTTTCTCATCTGAATTTCCTCCCGATTATTTCAGAGAATCTAATCTATTCTATTTATTATAGCAAAAATGTATGAATTAAAGAAGATGAACACTAAAAAAGCTATCTCTAAACCTTCTTTTCTTTCCCTCTCAAAAACAAAATCCCGCCAAGAATAAACAAAATCACCAATGCACTTACGCCGTATTGGGATTTCCCTGTAAGTTGCCCGACAAATCCTACGATAAGAGGACCAAGAATGGCGGAAAATTTGCCGAATATGTTGTAAAAACCGAAAAATTCATTTGCGTTTTCTTTTGGTACAATACTTGCAAAATAACTTCTTGAGAGAGCTTGAATCCCCCCTTGACTTGTACCAACCAAAATTGCCAAAATCCAAAATTCTAACTCGGTATGAATAAAAATCGCAAAAAGAGAGATAAATGTATAAACTGCAATCGCTACTAAAATCATTGGTTTCGTACCAAATTTGTTCGCACAAATGCCATAGAGAATGGTGAATGGAAAGGCAATGAGATTAATTGCTAAAAGCATAACAATCAATTTGTTCGTGTCAATGCCAAAATCTACCCCTATTGCAGTTGCCATTGTGAAAATTGTATCTACTCCGTCAATATAAAAGAAATAAGCAATTAAAAAATAGGCGATATGTTTGTATTTAGAAATTTCACGAATCGTTGACATCATGCGGCGAATACTTTCTTTCACTGGAGATTTCACTTTTTCAACGCTGTATTTTTGATGATTGTTTTTGAAAAAAGGAAGTGTAAAAACAAACCACCAAATCGCTGTTAAAATAAACGAAAGTTTGATCACTACATCTCCAGTTAATTGACCAAACCCGCTTGTTATTTGTAAAATCATGACAAGGATAAAGAGAAAACTACTCCCAAAATAACCAAACCCATAACCGCTTGCTGAAACTCTATCCATTTTCTCATCCGTTGTCACGTCCACTAAAAAACCGTCATAAAATACATTTGCCCCTTGAAAAGCAATATAGCTCAACACAAAAATAACAAGCAAAGCAATCCAACTATGCGTTGGCACAAGAGAAAGTGTCGCAGTCAAAATCATACCACTAAGGGCGAAAAAGCTAAACAAACGCTTTTTATATCCCTTATAATCGCCTAACGTCCCTAAAATAGGTGCTAAAATACTAATCACAAGCGACGCCATTGCACTCGCATACCCCCAATAAGCGGTAGCAGTCGCATCTTTTACCCCACCATTTTCCGCTACATATTTGAAATATAAGGGCAAAATCGCCGTCACCACCACCAAAGAATACGCAGAATTTGCCCAATCGTAAAAAATCCAGCTCCATTCTTCTTTGTTAAATCGTCTGATTAATTTCACGTCTCAAAAACTCCTTCTATCACGCCACCGGCAATGTCTTTCGGGAATGTTTTCAATGCCAAAATTTTCGCAAATGTTGCCGCTTCATCTATCAAACGTGCTTGTTTGATTTTTTTATTTTTGGCAATTCCCACACCGTTAAAGACGAGAGTTGTATTGTAGTTTTCTTTTTCTGGCGAAAAACCATGCACCGCTTTATAGCGATTGGGGCTACCAATTTCATCACTTTTCACAGTGGCAACTACTTCACCTGTCGACTCATCTGTAAAATAATATCCCCTCTGTGCTTCAACCATAAAGGTAATTTTATTGCTCGCTCCCATTTTTTCTGCTTGTTTTGTTGTATAAACCGCTTCAATTCCTTCGATTTTCTCAAGTTCCTCTCGCACGATTTCTGGTGTAATCGCACTTTTCTTGTCCACTAAAACATAGCTCGAACCGTCACAACTTTGAGCATATACTTCCCAATTTTTCGCAACTGTTCCGTCACTTCTAGCATTCAACCAACCTAATTGTTCAAAACGCACGTTTAACTGAATACGTTTTTGCACATCAATTTGGTAGTGATCACCTAAAATTACAAACACCGTTTCATCATACGTCCCAGCTTTTTTCGTCGCCTCAATAATTTTTCGAACACGTATATCTTGGCGAACAAGTGCATTTTGTGCCGCAAAACTTCTCACACCATGTGCATGACGTTGAGAATCCATATCAACCAGATGAATTAAAGTTAAATCTGGCTTTTTGTTTAACAACGTATCCGCCGCACAAGCTGTCACAAAATCATCTAGTTCTGGCTGTTGAATCCCATTTCTCAAGTACCCATATTTTTTATTCATCTCAAAAATAAACTTAGGGGAGCTCGCACTCATGGATACAAGCACTTGATTTGTCCATATGCGATTTGGGAAAATTTCTGCGATATTCCAGTGAATTTTCGATTTTGCCGTAACAGGCCATAAAAACGCTGCACTCGTCTTTCCCTCTTTTCGTGCCACATCATAAATCGTTTTACTCTTCACATCTTTCCGATACCAATACCAATCAGGACTAATGCGTGTTGGCTGAATTTTAGTATTGTTGACAATGCCATGAGCAACAGGATATTCTCCTGTCACAATCGTTGTATGACTGGGATACGTCAACGAAGGATAAATCGCCTTCACCTGTTCAACATGACAACCTGTCTCAACCAATTGTTTCAATGTCGGAATATGTGACAAATCACCTTGTAAATCACTTGCACCAAGTGCATCTATGGAAATAATGACAAGTTTTTTTGCCATAGGGTTACCTCTTTTCAGGATTATTTAGTATAAGGGTATTTTAACATAGGGGTTGGGAAAGAAAAAGAAAATTGGTTTTGGAGTAAGTTTCTAGCGATATTGTGAGCAGTTGCCAGCTCCTCGGAGCTAGACAAAGAAAAGCGGAGAGGGGCGTTTAGGAGTTTGTCGTAGTGAGCCACAGCATTTATTTACTGGAAACAAAGTTTCACAGCGACCAAACTCCTGCCCCTTATAGCTAGACAAGGTTGAGGAGATTGACAAAGCAAATCAGAAAACTAGCAATTTAGGATAAGTGCGAGTTTTTAGAGGTGTCCATGATTAAGAGTATTAGTTATCGACAGTGGGCGAGAATGAGTTTTTAGAATTTGTTTAACATTAAATCTATAAAAAAGGAAAAAACTACATAAAACGAAAATGGTTTTATGTAGCTTTAATTATTTAACTTTTTCAGCAGGGTTAAACATTTCCCGCGTTTTTTATCCAATTACTCCCCCGCTGAAGAGACAATCAAAGACAATTTTCCTGTCAGCGTTATTTTTTTCACTTCATTTGGCAAAATAAAGTGGTCGCCCTTGCCAATATTCCAAGTGTTTTCCTCAATTTGAATACTTCCTTCTCCTTCAAGAACGGAGGCAAGTGTATAATCTGCGGTCAAATCAAGAGTTAACTCCTCGTTTATATCCCATTTAGATACATTGAAAAATTCATTTTCAACAAAAGTTGTAATAAGCGATTGTCCTATTTTCTCCTGCTGAATCGCAAGATCTGGAGTAGCTGCTGGTATCGTCATTACATCAATAGATTGCTCAATGTGCAGTTCACGAAGGTTCCCATTGTCATCTGGACGATCGAAATCATACACACGATAAGTAGTATCGCTTGATTGTTGCGTTTCTAAAATCATGATGCCTTTTCCAATTGCGTGCATAGTGCCACTTGGCACATAGAAAAAATCACCTTTTTTAACAGGAACTTTTGTCAAAAGATTTTCCCATTCACCTTGTTCAATCATTTGACGCAACTCTTCTCGACTCTTGGCATGATGACCGTAAATAATTTCAGCCCCTTCTTCTGCATCAATTACATACCAACATTCTGTTTTCCCAAGCTCACCCTCGTGTTCCAAACCATAAGCATCATCTGGATGAACTTGTACGCTTAACCAATCTTCTGCGTCCAAAATTTTAGTTAAAAGTGGAAAAACGTCCCCTTTTGCATTGCCAAAAAGCTCACGATGTTTGCCCCACAATTCGTCCAATTTCCACCCTTTATATGTTCCGTTTTTCACTGTCGAAACGCCATGAGGATGTGCTGAAATCGCCCAATATTCACCGATTTTCTCACTCGGTAAATCATATCCAAACACCTCATGTAAACGAGTGCCACCCCATATTTTTTCTTGCATAACTGATGACAAAAATAATGGCTCTTTCATTTTTTCTCTCAACTTTCTTCTTTTTTATTTTTTAAAAATAAAACAATTATCTTAATAGATATTATAATCGTTACACAAAAGAAATACAATAGAAATCATTCCTCACACTCCTCAAAATATTTCGCTACCAATTCCTCGCGACTCAAAATGTATGCTTGACGATGATTTTCAGGATGTACACGGTTGGATAGAAAAATAAAAGCACGCTGATTTCGTACATCAACCAGCAAAAACGTTCCCGTAAATCCTGTATGAAAAAGAACAGGTTCTTCTTGTTTATTTTGCCTTAAATCCCAACCTAATGAACGTGCGAGCGTACCTGAGGGAGTTTGGTCGTGTAATAATTTCTCTATTGTTGCAGGTTTCAAATAACTTTGCTCAAAAAATACTTTTCTGACAAATTTTATTTGGTCGTCTAAAGTCGAAAAAAGTCCTGCACTTCCTGCACTTTCACCTAAAACAAATGCCTTTGGATCATGTGTCCACCCACGAATGACACCTCGAGTGACATGATTTTCCGTTGGCACACTAAGCTCAATCGGTGCGGGCTGAAAACAGGAATTGTTCATTTCTAACTCATCCAAAACAAATTGTTGAAATGCACTCTGTACATTCATCTGAAATATATTTTCCAATAAAAAACCAAGCAAAATTGTACCAGTATCCGTATATTTCACTATTTCCCCGACATTTTCACCACTTTTCAGAAAATTAAACGCTTCTTTCAATTCATTTGCAGATAATTTCTCTCTGTTTTCAATCCAAGGATTGATGTCGCTTGTGTGCGTAAGCAAATGACGAACGGTCACTTTTTCGTCTAAAAACGAGGGATAATACCGACGAAACGGCACGTCTAAGTCAATTTCTCCTTGCTCCCAAAGTTTTAAAATTAAACTTGTCGTACAAACGACCTTCGTAATACTCGCCATGTCATAAAGCATATTTTCACGCAAAATTTCTTTAGTCGGTACAACTTGTGCTAAGCCCTCAACGTGTTTTTGCTCTTTTTCATCGTCCAAAAATGCCCAACTAGCCCCCGGAAACACTCCTTGTTGCATTTGTTCTCTTATCAGAGCATTTGTTCGCTCGTACATAATTTCCCTCTTCTCCATATAGAAAAGCTTGAGCAAGCCGAAGCTCACTCAAACCCTTTACTTTTGTAGCATAAACCACCATTCAAGTCCTGAAGTGTCGCTAATTGTGAAAAGTTGGTGCTTTTTGTCTACGAAAAACTCGATTTCTTTATCGGAAAAATGCTGAATTAATCGTTTAATTTCCTCACTATTTTCAACGAAAATCTCGACATATTCAATATCCCACAATTTATCCACATTGCCAATTAAATCTTCGCCACTTCTTTCAGTCAACGCAAGGGTGAAATCATCTAAAATCGACAATTCTTGACGTTCATTAAATGAAAGCTGAAAGGCTTTTTCATAAAACGCTTTGGCAACTTCAAGATTTGGTACGTTCAATTTCAAATAATCAATTTTTGCCTCACTCCAAGTGTCAACGCTCACTTCTTTTTCCACGAGAGTAGAAAGTTCAACACGCTCGGCATCTTTTGCAGAAAGTGCAACGTCGCTTACATACACACCCACTCGATTGCCTTCCGGGTCACGCAAGACAAACCCCATTGCCTCTCCTTTTTTCCATGCAAATTCAATCGGAAGTTCTCTTTTTAAAATCTCTCCTGCTGTCGCTAAAAAATCTTCTTTTTTTGACAATCGAATTTGAAAAACGTGTAGTTTTTGTTCTCCAACGACTGCACGAGTACGATATTCAGGACTTTCCTCAAGGGTAAAGCGAATTTCTTTATCAGCCGCCACACCGAAGAACGCAACTGCATTTTCTTCACTTATCAGACGAAATTTTAGCACATTTCGATAAAAATCAATCATCTTGTCACGATTTTTGACACGAATCGCAAGGTCTTTCAAGCAAGCATTTCTTAACACTGAATTTACCATTTTTTTTCCTCAATTCTGTTTTATCATCTGCTTCTATTTTATCCCAAAGTTTTATCTTTTTACAGTAATTACCCTTTTCATCAATTTTCAATAGCAGAAAGAATCGCCTGCCATGCCTCCTGTGTACCGTCTTTTGTGACAGAGGAGAATGTGATAAATTTGTCCGTTTTATCAAAATCTAGTTTGCGTTTTATCGCAGCCTCGTGTTTGTTCAATTTTCCACGAGCGATTTTGTCAGCTTTTGTTGCCACTACAATTACAGGGATGTCATAGTATTTTAGAAACTCATACATCTGAATATCTTCTTGACTAGGGTCATGCCTGAGGTCAACAAGACTTACAACTGCACGCAAATTTTCACGTGTCGTCAAATACGTTTCAATCATTTTCCCCCACTTTGCTCGCTCCGTTTTCGATACTTTTGCATAGCCATACCCCGGTACATCAACAAAATGGAGCGTGTCATCAATATTGTAAAAATTAAGCGTTTGTGTTTTTCCGGGTTTGCTAGACGTTCTAGCCAAATTTTTTCTTCCTAAAAGCGTGTTAATAAACGAAGATTTTCCGACATTACTTCTACCTGCAAGGGCAATTTCTGGTAAATCACTCTCTGGATATTGTGCAGGACTTACTGCACTTATCACGATTTCTGCGTTATGAATATTCATGTTCTTCCTTTTTCTAGTGAGTTTTGCACATCACACACGTTCTCACATTTTTATTGAAAACAAAATCAAGGCTGGAAGAATACTCAAATCCACTTTCTAATAGAGAGAGTATCTTGAGTATCATACCAGCCTTTTCTTGCCTATTAGCTTGCCTGTCTAGTATCTTTTGTGTAAAGGAGTTCAGGACGTTTCCCCTCTGTAATTGACTCCTCTGTTACAATAACTTTGGCAATCGTCTCGTCACTTGGCACGTCAAACATCACATCTAACATGACATCTTCAATGATAGAGCGAAGTCCACGAGCTCCTGTATTGCGTTCAATTGCTTTTTTGGCAATCGCCTCTAAGGCACCATGTGTAAATTCAAGTTCAGCCTCGTCAAAGCTGAGTAGCTTTTGGTATTGTTTCACAAGTGCATTTTTTGGTTCTGTTAAAATTTTAACCAAGTCTGGCACGGTCAATTTTTCCAGAGCAGCCATTACTGGCAAACGACCAATAAATTCTGGAATTAAACCAAATTTCAACAAATCTTCTGGAATAATGTGTTGCATTGCACTTTCTTCTTCGGATAATTTCCTCTGACTTGCACCAAAACCAATCACTTTTTCGCCCAAACGATTTTTCACCATTTGTTCAATTCCGTCAAATGCTCCGCCAACAATAAAGAGAATATTTTTAGTATCAATATTGATTAATTCTTGTTGTGGGTGCTTTCTTCCGCCTTGCGGTGGCACGCTGGCAACCGTTCCTTCTAAAATTTTCAAAAGAGCCTGTTGCACACCTTCACCAGAAACATCACGAGTAATAGAAACATTCTCTGATTTTTTAGCGATTTTGTCAATTTCATCAATATAAATAATGCCATGCTCGGCTCTATCAATATTATAATCTGCCGCTTGAATAAGTTTGAGTAGAATATTTTCCACATCTTCTCCGACATAACCAGCCTCTGTCAAACTTGTCGCATCTGCAATCGCAAACGGTACATTTAAGCTACGAGCCAACGTTTGTGCTAAAAATGTTTTCCCAGAACCTGTCGGGCCAATCAGACAAATGTTTGATTTTTGTAGCTCAACGTCATCTGAAATATCTAGTTGATTAACACGTTTGTAATGATTGTAAACAGCCACAGCCAATGCTTTTTTCGCACGATCCTGACCTATTACATATTCATTCAAAATTCCAAGTAATTCTTGAGGCTTTGGTACTTCGTTTAACTCACGAACCACCTCGTCCATATACTCTTCATCAATAATTTCCTTACTTAACTCGACACACTCATCACAAATATATACCCCCGGTCCAGCGATAATCCGTCGAACCTCAGTTTGTGCTTTTCCGCAAAAGGAACACGTCACTTCCACTTGTGCATCATTTCCACCATAATTGTCATACATGTTGATTTCCTCCAAAAGTTTCTCAGTTCACCTACTGAAAAATTTCTACTCTCTATTTTAGCACAAAATTCCTAAGTGTGAAGATTTTAGCTGTTGATAAGGTAAATTTTTTAAAAACAACAGTTTTTATAAGAATTTACCATACAAGTTTTTGCTTGATATTTTATACAAAATATTTCATAATATTTTTAACAACAAATGAAATAGGAGGAAAAAAATGATTTCAGCAAACAAAACACGCAAAGCAGCTTGGGAAAATTTAAGATTCAGTTATTGGAAGATTTTTCTTCTTAATATAATTCCTGTGGGATTGAATTTCATCGCTAGTATGCTCTTTTCTCTCCCGTTTATTTTAGGTGCCATAGCTCTTGGAACAACTCAGAAAGCCCTTCATACTAATGGTACTGATTTGATTGTTGGATTTCTTCAATTTTTTGTTGACATTCCAATTTTCTTGTTATCCATTGCAGTAAGTGGGTGTGTACTCACACTCTCTCGTCAGAATATTGATAAATTCAATCCTTTTAAAGAACTTTTCAACCGAATAAAACCACCTTATTTAAAAGGAATTATCATAACAAACATATTAATGGGACTTCTTCTTTTATCTTGGACAATTGTGCCATTTATTATCGTACTCATTGTTGTATCATTCGTCGGCGGAGAAACGTTTTTCACTTTTCTATTCGCACTGGCAACATTTATTGTGGGAATTTGGAAAATTTGTCAATATTCTCAAGCCATATTTTTAATGTATGACATCATTGAAAAAAATGGAAAACTTGACTCTTCCATGCAAGCAATCACTCTCAGTAAAGAATTGATGAAAGGACATATATGGGATTTTATTCGTTTACAACTTTCTTTTATAGGCTGGGGGTTGCTCGCTCTTCTTACTTGTGGGATTGGAGCAATTTTCTTAGTACCTTATACGGACATGGCAAATGCTGAATTTTATCGTGCGTTGAACCGTGAAGACGAGGAACTTTCATTTTAAGATACCTAAAAAACGCAAGAATTTCTATACTCTTGCGTTTTTTGAGTTTTATTAATTCGCCACAATATTAACCAATTTATTCGGTACCGCAATAACTTTGCGTACTTGTTTCCCGTCAAGGTGTCTTTGAACGTCCTTGTTTTCAAGTGCTGTTTTTTCGAGTTCTTCTCTTGATAAATCAGCTGGTACAATGAGTTTGCTACGGACTTTTCCATTGATCTGGAAAACTACTTCGATTTCATTTTCCACAAGAGCAGTTTCGTCATAAGTCGGCCAAGCAACATAGCTAATGCTTTCTTTTTCACCCAAACGCTCCCACAATTCTTCTGCTAAATGCGGAGCAATCGGTGCTAGTAATTGCACAAAACCTTTGATATAGTCGTAACATAGAGCTTCTTGTTTGTTTGCTGCATTGACAAAAACCATCAATTGACTAATCGCTGTGTTAAAGGACAATTTCTCAAAGTCCTCTGAGACTTTTTTGACCGTTTCGTTGTAAACTTTGTCTAATTTTCCGTCATTTACTGTCGTAATTCTTTCTCGCATACGTCCATTATCGTTGTCATCAATGATCAATCGCCATACACGGTCAAGGAATTTTCTCGCACCTTCAAGTCCTTCCTCGCTCCAAGCAATGCTCGCCTCGAGTGGACCCATAAACATTTCATACAATCGCAAAGTATCTGCTCCGTATTGGTGAATCACATCATCTGGATTGACAACATTTTTCAGCGACTTACTCATTTTCGCTGGGAATTGTTCCAATGTTTCACCTGTTTCAGTGTGAATGTAGCTTTCTCCTTGTTTTTCCACTTTATCATTTGGCACCAATGCTCCACGACTATCACGATAAGAGACCCCTAAAATCATCCCTTGGTTGAATAATTTTTGGAACGGCTCTTTCGTTGGCACGACACCAATGTCGTACAAGAATTTGTGCCAAAATCGTGCGTAAAGCAAGTGTAATACTGCGTGTTCTGCACCACCAATATAAACGTCCACAGGTAACCAGCGTTTTAATTTCTCACTATCCGCCAATTTTTCCTTATTTTTCGGGTCGATATAGCGAAGATAATACCAACTAGAACCTGCCCATTGTGGCATAGTGTTCGTTTCACGGCGACCTTTGCGACCATTTTCGTCTACCACATTGACCCATTCAGAAATGTTCGCTAGTGGACTTTCTCCTGTTCCGCTAGGCTGAATGTTGTCTGTTTTTGGCAAGCGAAGTGGCAATTCTTCAAGGGTAAGGGCACTCGTCTCACCGTCTTCCCAATGAATAATCGGAATAGGCTCTCCCCAATAACGTTGACGAGAAAACAGCCAATCACGCAAACGATAAGTTACTTTTTCGCCACCTACACCTTTTTCTTCAAGCCATATGTTCATTTTCTCAATCGCAGTCGCTTTATCTAAACCGTTTAGAAAATCTGAATTGATATGCACGCCGTCCTCGGTGTATGCCGCCTTTTCAACATCGCCACCTTCAAGCACTGGGAGAATTTCAAGGTGAAATTGCTTGGCAAATTCCCAATCTCGTGTGTCGTGAGCAGGAACTGCCATAATCGCACCTGTTCCATAGCTTGCAAGTACATAGTCTGCAATCCAAATCGGAATTTTTTTATTGTTGACAGGATTTACAGCATAAGCCCCTGTAAAGACACCTGTTTTTTCTTTTGCCAAATCGGTACGAGCGAGATCTGATTTTTTCGCCGCCTCTTCGATATATTGCTCAACAAGTGGCAATTGCTCTTTTGTCGCAATCTCTTTGACCAAATCAAGCTCTGGAGCCAAGACAGCGTAAGTTGCACCAAAGAGTGTGTCTGGTCTTGTTGTAAAGACGGTGAACTCTTTGTCTGTCTCGTCAATTTTAAATGTTACATTCGCCCCAGTAGATTTCCCAATCCAGTTGCGTTGCATTTCTTTGATAGACTCTGGCCAGTCAACCAATTCCAAGTCTTCTAGCAAACGTTCTGCATATGCGGTAATTTTCAACATCCATTGACGCATTGGCTTACGGATAACGGGATGTCCGCCTCGCTCGCTAGTGCCGTCTGGCATTACTTCTTCGTTAGCTATCACTGTTCCAAGTGCAGGCACCCAGTTTACTGCTACTTCTGCCTCATATGCCAAACCATGTTCGTATAATTTTGTAAAAATCCACTGTGTCCATTTATAATACTCAGGGTCAGTGGTATTGATTTCACGATTCCAATCATAAGAAAAACCAAGAGCATTGATTTGTCGCTTGAACGTTTCAATGTTTTTCTTTGTAAATTCTGCAGGGTCATTTCCTGTGTCAAGTGCGTACTGCTCAGCAGGAAGTCCAAATGCATCCCACCCCATTGGATGCAAAACATTGTAGCCTTTTGCACGTTTGTAGCGACTTAAAATATCCGTTGCTGTATAACCTTCTGGATGCCCTACGTGAAGTCCTGCTCCAGACGGATACGGAAACATATCCAGTGCGTAAAATTTAGGTTTTTCGCCTTCATCATGCGTGTTAAACGTATTGTTCGCATGCCAATATTTTTGCCATTTTTTTTCAATTTCTCTGTGATTGTAAGGCATTGTTTCTCTCCATTCATTATTGAGCAAATCTGCGTTAGACTTGCCTATTATCGTCATATAGTATTAAGATTACCTATTTTTCTCTTTTTTTTCAATAGATACGGGTATTTTTTCTTCTCTTGTGAAGATTTACAAAAAATCAAACGGCGAAATTCCCTCCATGCCAATCATTGCTGAAATATTTTCCTCGTCAATGTCCTCGAGTGTCAAAATATGCTCTGCCTGTAACTCTATTTTTTGTTTTTCTTCGCTAGCATTTTCTCCGCAAATTGTAAACCCAAACTCTGCTAAACGTTCTTTCAACCTCGTTTTGCGAACGGCACTTTCATTTTCCGTTGCAATATGAAACGCCTCGACTTCGCCAAGCAAAATCAAACGTTTCTTCGCTCGTGTAATCGCCGTGTAGAGCAAATTTCTTTGCAACATTCGGCGATAAGGCATGACAAAAGGTAAAATAACCGTATCAAATTCACTTCCTTGAGCTTTGTGAATACTTGTCGCATAGCTAAGAGTAATTTTATTCCACTCACCTCGTGGATAACTTACTTCTACTCCGTCAAAATCAAGGTGCAAAATATCCGTTTTTTCCTCCGTATCTTTTGCATAACTAATCCCTGAAATTCGCCCAAAATCTCCATTAAAGACATTCACTTCTGGAGCATTGACCAAATGAAGAATTTTGTCACCAATTCGATAAATGGTATCGTTATATTTCACTTCTTTTCGTTTTCCTGTGTCATTCGGATTGAAAATTTCTTGGAGCATGACATTCAGTGCGTTAATTCCCGCTAATCCCCGATACATCGGAGCAAGCACTTGAATTTCCGTTTGAGTGAAACCTTTTCCTTTCGCTTTTTCAACAATTTGACGAATGTACGCCTCGATATTATTCGCATAAGAAAAGAAAAAGGAGCGGTCTCGCTTGTTTTCTGCAAAATCTGCTGGCAAATAACCATTTTTGATTTCGTGTGCAAGT
Organism: Pilibacter termitis; assembly: GCF_900167335.1. GTDB lineage: Bacteria > Bacillota > Bacilli > Lactobacillales > Streptococcaceae > Pilibacter > Pilibacter termitis. The sequence goes on along the minus strand of NZ_FUXI01000015.1, from coordinate 22,664 downwards.
GGAATAATCGAAGAATCGCTTTTCTGACGAAAAATCTCCGTCAACTCTCTTTTTGGAATTTCTTCAATTTGCAATAAATCATGCAACACTTGCCCCGGAGAAACCGAAGGAAGTTGATCTTTATCGCCTACAAAAATTACTTGAATGTCTTCGTTAATCGCCTTAAAGAGCATATTTGCAAGCCATGTGTCCACCATTGAAAATTCATCAACAATCAACAAACCACCCTCAAGTTCACGAATTTCCTCATGACCATTTTTTTCATGCCCTGTTAGTCCTAACATTCTATGAATTGTTCCTGCTGGAAGTCCTGCCGTTTCATTCATGCGTTTGCTCGCTCGACCTGTCGGTGCCGCTAGTAAAATCGGAAATGTTTTATGCGTATAATCATCCAATTCAAGGCTGATACCGTTCAATTTAGCGTATAATTCTACTATTCCACGAATAACCGTTGTTTTCCCTGTCCCGGGACCACCCGTTAAAATAAAAAACGGACTTTGAATCGCCTCAATCATCGCCTCTTTTTGACTTTCAGCATAAGTAATCTTGTTATTTTTTTCAATTTCAGAAATACATTTCTCAATTTCTTTTTTTTGATAACTAAGCTCACTCTCGCTTTTTATCATGCGTGATATTTTGCTTGCAACACCACATTCTGCAAAGTACAAGGAGTTTTCAAACAGATTCATTTCCTCCTGCTGAATTTTCCCTTCCTCAACTAAAACGATAATTTCATCTGCCACTCTTTGAGGAGCGATTTCATAAGGTCTAGCTTTCTCTAGCATTTCGATAATTTGCTCTAAAAAACCTTGAGCTTCGGCATACGTGTCGCCCGTTTCAAGAGCATTTTCCATGATTTTGTGCATAATCGCAGCCTGTATTCTACCAGAGCTATCCTCCGAAAAACCGAGCTGTTCGGCAAGTTGATCGGCTTTGGTAAATCCAATCCCGTCAATATCTTCAATTAACTGATAAGGATTTTCATGAATTTTATCCAGAGCATTCGCTTGATATTTGTTATAAATGGCTATGGAGAGTTGCGAACCAAAACCAAATTGATTTAAACCAATCAGTATTTTTTCCATACCATAATTCAGGCGAAGTGTTTCAACGAGCATTTCACGTTTTTTCTTTGTGAAACCTGATACTTTCTCTAAAACACTAGGATCATCCAGTATTTTTTCAATCGCATCTACTCCTAAAATATCTACGATTTTTTCAGCTGTCCGCTTGCCAATTCCTTGAAATTTTTCACTTGAAAGGTACGTTACTACCCCACTTTTTGATGTCGGCTGAATTTGAGCGTAAGTGTCCACTTGAAACTGTTTGCCAAAACGCACGTGTTCGACCATTCTTCCAACAAAATGGTACTCCTCACCTGTTGAAATCGCACCAAATGAGCCTGTGACAACAACTTCATGCTCTAAAAAATCGGTATTGGTATCCAGCATTTCCACACGCATGACTTTATAAAAATTCTGCGGATTTTCAAAATAAATTGCTGCCACTTTTCCGTCAATGTAAAAAGGCTCTTCTTGAAACAAATCCACACCAATCACCGCCTATCATTTTTCGTTTAAATAACTCGTGTCATTCCACAATTCTAACTCAAAAGGTAAATGAAGTCCTTCAGCTTTTAAAATGCTCACCGAATTGTTTTTCAAACTTTCATCTACGGCTCGCAACTGGTCAAGCGAAAAACCAGCCAAATGACGAATAGTTGCCGTTAAAGCAGCTCCATGTGAGACAAATAACACGTTTCCTTTATTTTCCAAAATCGCCTGCATGACCACGTGCGATACTCTATCCAGCACGCTTGTTATCGTCTCACCATGAAAAGCACTTGGGTCATAGTGACTTAAATCATAACGAAGATTGTGCATTTCTTTGGGAAACTTTTGGTGAGCTACCTCAATTAACTCACCTTCCAAATCACCATATCCAAATTCACGGAGATTTTCTGAAAACACAATTTCACAAGGTTGTTTTAATTGGGCATAAATTCCCTGAGCCGTTCTTCTCGCTCGCAAAGACGGAGAGCAATAAATTTTATCAAAGCAAATTTCGCTCAAATAGTCGCCCAACTGCTCAATTTCACCAATACTCTCTGGCAAAAGTGCAGAATCTCCACTTCTCCCTTGCAAACGTCTCTCTAAATTCCACTCAGTTTTACCATGTCGTACAAAATATAAGTTCATTTTATTCTCCATTATTTATCTATTTTATCATTTTCATAATGATGCGTCAGCTCAAGATTTGGGAAATTTTGCTGTCGCAGCGCCTCGTAAATGACGATTGCTGCTGTATTAGACAAATTCAAACTCCGAACATGTTCATCATTCATCGGCAAACGCAGACATTTTTCCTCATTTTCACGCATAAACTCTTCAGGCAATCCCGTTGTTTCTTTTCCAAATAAAAAATAATGTTCTTCATTATCCGCATAATTTTCTTCGCTATATGTCTTATTGGCAAATTTTGTAATCAAATGAAGATTACTCGAAGAAATTTTCGACAAAAATTCTTCCAAATTTTTATAATAATGAATTTCCACATCTTGCCAGTAATCCAGTCCCGCTCGTTTCAAATGCTTATCATCTGTCGAAAAGCCTAACGGCTCAATCAAATGAAGTGGCGTATTCGTCGCCGCACAAGTACGTGCAATATTCCCAGTATTCGCTGGAATTTGCGGTTCAAATAAAACAATATGATTCACGATAAAACTCCTATCTTGTTTTTTTATTATTATAGCATATCGCAGGGGGAGTTTTGTACTGATAGGAAATTAGGGGAGAGCTTTCAAATTTTACAGTTACCACCACCCAAAAACATTAAGAAACCTTGAGTATATAAGGATTCTTAATGTTTTTTTTATTTATTTTTCTTGTTGCGAACGGTTGTTCGCATTATAACAATGTATGTCTATAAAAATCACGAAAACCGCGAGGGTAAGCAGTACGTTTCGACAGTAATTTTAAAAAGTTAAATCAACTTCTCAATATTGAATGGTATAAGAAATACGTTTTTTTCGATAGAGAAACTAAAAAATATGGAAGATAGTTGTGTTAACAAAAAAAATTCAAGCCCAAATCAGTCCTACCCCCTTTGAAATCAAGGACTCTGGCTGATTTAGGCTTGTTTCTTCTGTAAAAGTCGGGATTATAGGGGATTCTTTTTTATTTCAAGGATTTTTTGGAGGTTATTAGTCTAAAAATTTTAGACTAACAAAAATGGGCTTTACCCTCTAAATAATTTTGAAACCATTCAAGTAATAGCACCGAACACCCCTAAACATACTCACTCAAATACTCCCACCGTTCATATTTTTCCTCCAATTGCTTCGTTATTTCGTCTAATTCCTTTTGCAACAAATTTAATTTACCAAAATCGCTGCCATGTTCATTCATTTCCATGTCAATTTCTTCTATCCGTTCTTCTAAAGAAGAAATTTCATCTTCAATCGTCGCCCATTCTTTTTGCTCCATATAACTCAAGCGTTTCTTTTCTTTGATTTTCTCTTTCTTCACTTCCTTCGATTCAATTTTTTTATTTGGCAAATTGAGTAATTCTTCACTCTCTTTTTTATCAAGATAATCCGTCATATTACCATAAAACCGTTCAATTTTTCCATTCCCCTCAAAAATTAACAGTTGATTCATCGTTTTATCTAAAAAATACCGGTCGTGACTGACTGCAATAACAGCACCTGAAAATTGTGCCAAATAATCCTCTAACACTGTCAATGTCGAAATATCAAGATCATTTGTCGGCTCATCCAAAAGCAAGACATTCGGTTGTTCCATGAGAAGTTTAAGCAAATAAAGTCTGCGTTTTTCTCCGCCAGAAAGTTTGCCAATCAATGTACCATGTGAATGTCTCGGAAATAAAAATCGCTCCAACATCTCAGCTACTCCGATTGTTTCACCGTTTGCTGTTTTCACTTCTTCTGCCACACTTTGCAAATAGCGAATCATTCGCTTATCATTTGGCAAATCCTCATTTTGTTGCGTGTAAAATGCAATACGCACCGTTTCTCCAACTTCAAGAGTGCCACTATCAATGTTCAATCGCTCACTTAGCACATTGAGCAAAGTAGATTTTCCAGCACCATTTTTCCCAGTTATCCCAATACGAGCATTCGCCTGCACGAGTAAGTCAAATTCTCTTAAAAGTACATTTTCCCCGATAGAAAGACTTGCTTTCGACAACTCCAACACTTTTTTTCCTAGCCGTTTACTTGCAAAATTCATCTCAACATCGTCATTTATTTTCACTTGATGCAAATTTTCTTTCAAATCGTGAAAACGATTGATTCTCGCTTGTTGCTTGGTTCTTCTAGCCTCTACACCTTTACGCATCCATGCCAATTCTTGCTTAAACAATTGTTTTCTCTTGTATTCTTGGTTTTTTGCTTCTTCTATTCGCACCTCTTTTTGTGCCAAATAGTCTTGATAATTTCCCTTATATTCAACTAAATTGCCAAACTCCAGCTCAAAAATGCGATTTGCCACTGCATCCAAAAAATAACGGTCATGCGTGACCAAAAGAATTGCCCCTTGAAAATTTTGCAAATAATTTTCAAGCCATTCGATTGTTTGATAATCCAAATGGTTGGTCGGTTCATCCAAAAGCAATAAATCTGCCTCTGAAAGCAAAGTATTCGCTAATTGCACACGCTTTTGTTGCCCTCCTGAAAGCTCTCCGATTTTTTTCGACAAAAAATCAACCCCCAGTTTATTCAAAATACTTTTTGCCCTCGCTTCCAAATTCCAAGCATCAAGTTTATTCATCTCTTCCTCACACTTAGAAAATCTATTTTGTGCAGTTTCGCTCATGCTATCTTCTTCCAATGCCAAAAGTGACAACTCATAATTCTTCACCGCCATGATTTCAGCCGTTTCTCCAGAAAACACCGCCTCAGCAACACTTTCATCATCTGAAAAATCATGTTGCTGAGCAAGGTAAGCAATGCGATAATCTTTCGCCATCGAGATAGGCGACACATCACCATCTGCCCCCTCACGCTGTGACAAAATATTCAACAAACTAGATTTTCCAGTACCATTCACCCCAATCAATCCAATTCTATCTTTCTCTTGAATAGAAAACGTTAAATGATTAAATAAATCTTTCTCACCATAAGTTTTCTTCAAATTTTCTACTTTCAATTCTTTCATTCTATTCTTTTCTCCGAACATCTTTAATCTATCAATACTATTATAACAGAGTTTCCATGAAGGAATAAAAAATCATTTCAAATAACATTAGGCAGTTTTATTTATCTTGTGTTAAAATAAAACTGAGATGATAAAAAAACAAAATACCTATATCACAAGGGGGAATTATCATGTTACTTCTCAAAACAATTGTAACAAAAAAAGAAGTGCTGACAACGATTACAGAGGACACTACACTTGAAGCGGCACTTCAAATTTTAGAGGAATCTGGTTTCCGCTGCGTGCCGATACTTGATGAAACAGGGAAAAAATTTCTAGGAAATATCTACAAAATGCACATTTATAAGCATAAATCTGAGGGCGGTGCAATGGATGTTCCCGTTACTCATCTTTTGAAAAACGAAACGAAGACTATTCATCTTTCTTCTTCCTTTTTCAAAGTATTCTTCACTATCAAGGAATTACCTTATATCGCTGTTTTAAACGATGAAGATGAGTTTTACGGTATTTTAACACACTCCGCTTTGCTCAATATGCTCTCACAAAGCTGGAATATACAAGAAGGACGTTATGTCTTGACCGTTGCCTCTACGGGTATCCAAGGAGATCTGGCAACTATGAGTAAAATTATCGCCAAATATGCCTCTATTGCCAGCTGTATCACGCTTGACATCGGAAAAGATGAATACATTCGACGTACCATTTTCACACTTCCGGCAGATACCGCAAAAGAAACCGTTGATGCGATTATAGAAAAACTTGAAAAAAAATCGTTTAAAGTGGTAGAAGTTGAGGTTTTAGAGAAATAGTCGTAACAAAAGACTTTAAAAATAAAAAAACGCATGAAATGAACCTTTTAGAAAATGATGTTGGTTTCTTGCGTTTTTTTCTGTTGTTTGGTTTGATACTAAAAGAATTCTAAAAAAAACATAAACCGTAGTATAATTATCTTATGACTAAACATAATATTACAGGCGAACAAATTCAAGAAGCAAGCCGACTCATCAAACAAGAAAAAGATAAAAAGATTGTTCTAAGGCTTATGGTTATTGTCTTGGAGACGGACTTACTTATTGATTTGCGAGAATGAAATTTGGCATAAATCCAAAAAATAGATGATTCAGAAAACATCAAAATTTTATTTATTCCACCATATACACCTGAGATGAATCCGATTGAACAAGTGTGGGCGAAAATAAGAGAGATTGGATGGAACAATCGGATTTTTAACTCCTTAGAGGAGGTGATAGTTCAACTTTGCGAGACGATAAAGAATTAAAAAAACGAAATGATTAAGAGTATTTGTTATCGACAGTGGATGAGAGTGTTTTTTTAGAATTCGTTTAGTATAAACATGAGAAGATATCAATTGTCAAAATAAAAAGGCAAACCACAAATTGTAGTTTACCTATATTTATACACCGATTATTTAAGTGTAACCACAGCACCAGCTTCTTCAAGAGCAGCTTTCAATGCTTCAGCTTCTTCTTTAGAAACATTTTCTTTGATTGCAGATGGAGCACCATCAACTAATTCTTTTGCTTCTTTCAAACCAAGACCAGTTGCTTCACGAACTGCTTTGATCACTTTCACTTTAGTTCCACCAGCTTCAGTCAATTCAACTGTGAATTCAGTTTGTTCAGCTCCACCAGCAGCTTCTCCACCAGCAGCAGCTACAGCTACAGGAGCAGCCGCAGATACACCAAATTCTTCTTCGATAGCTTTTACTAAGTCGTTCAATTCTAAGATAGTTGCTTCTTTTAATTCAGCAACGATGTTTTCAATGTTTAATGCCATTGTAAAATTCCTCCGTTTTAAGTTAATTGTTTTATTTCAATAAATGGTGTTGCACTTACGCAACAAATTTTTCCTGCATAGAAATTATGCAGCTTCGCCTTCTTTGCTTTCTGCCACAGCGTTGACAGCATATGCCACGTTGCGTACAGGAGCTTGAAGAACTGATAAAAGCATAGAAAGCAAACCTTCGCGGTTTGGAAGTTTTGCAAGAGAGATAATTTCTTCTTTTGAAGAAACTTTTCCTTCCACAACACCACCCTTGATTTCAAGTGCTTCTGCTTCTTTTGCAAAATCGTTGATGATTTTCGCTGGTGCAACAGCATCTTCATTTGAAAACGCAACTGCAGTTGGTCCTGTGAATACTTCGTCAAGACCAGACAATCCAGCTTTTTCAGCAGCACGACGTAGAATAGAGTTTTTGATTACTTTCAATTCAACGCCAGCTTCACGCAAGTTTTTACGCAAAACAGTATCTTGTTCTACGGTTAAACCACGTGAATCTACGATAACAACAGAAGTTGCATTGTTAAATTTACCAGCTACTTCTTCTACTAATGCAGCTTTTTTTGCAATAATTGCTTCGCTCATGTATGTTTCACCTCCGTTTTTATTTGTGGTGAAGATTTTTTACAATAAAAAAACTTCACGTACACAAAAAGACATGAAGGGACAAATGATTTTCTCATATTGTGTCCTCGGTAGGATTTACGAGTCGCCTCACCTACTGTCTTCGGTACAGTTAATTACTTAACCTTAACTATCTTACCATGAAGAAAAAAAGAATGCAAGTGTTTTGTGTGATACTCTAACGTTTGAATAATCGCCATTTCACAACTGCGTTATGGACGAAAACCATAGCTATACTCGCTAAATTGTTTTTCAAATATCGGACCTAATATTTGTTGTTAAATCACTTTATCAACGACTGTGAAAATGCCTAATTGACGCATTTTCCGTTTTCTTTAGGGATTTCAACTCGTAGAGTGGGGTGAGGTTTATATTTGCGTGTCGTATAACAAGGAAAGATTAACAGTTTTTCTTGAAACAAACAATTGTAAACGATAATTATTTATGAAAAGTTTTTTTGTGTGGAAAAATGTAAAAAAGCTAGGACAAAATAGATGAATGTTCTATTTTGTCCTAGCCACTCTAAAACCTTATTCCCCCACTTCCTCAAATTGACTATTATAAAGCTCAGCGTAAAATCCACCTGCGTCAAGCAATTCGTGGTGCGTGCCTTGCTCGATAATATCTCCTTGATTCATTACGAGAATTTTATCTGCATCTTTAATTGTAGAAAGACGGTGAGCGATAACAAAGCTCGTTCTGCCTTTCATCAAGTTGTTCATCGCATTTTGGATTAATTCTTCTGTACGTGTATCTACACTTGATGTCGCCTCGTCCAAAATCAAAATTGGTTTGTCGGCAAGAATGGCACGTGCAATCGTAAGCAATTGTTTTTGACCTTGAGAAATGTTGCTAGACTCTTCGTTTAACTCCATTTCATAACCGCCGGGAAGTGTGCGGATAAAGTGGTCAACGTGTGCCGCTTTAGCTGCTGCATATACTTCCTCATCCGTTGCATCAAGACGACCATAGCGAAGATTTTCCATAATCGTTCCTTTAAACAACCACGTGTCTTGCAAGACCATACCGATATTTTCACGCAAATCTGCACGATTAAAATCTTGGATATTGTGTCCGTCCACTTTGATTGCACCGCTGGTAACATCATAGAAACGCTCAAGCAATTTGACCATTGTCGTTTTCCCAGCTCCAGTAGGTCCTACAATTGCGACCATTTGACCTGCCTCAACATGAGAATTGAAGTCTTTGATGACAATCTTCTCTGGTGTGTAACCAAATTTCACGTGTTCAAAGTCAACCGTTCCTTTTGCTTTGTCGATTTTCACAGGATTTTCAGCAAATTGATCTTCTTCCTCTTCACCAAGAAATTCAAACACGCGTTCTGCTGCTGCTGCCATTGATTGCAACATATTGGAAACTTGTGCAAGTTGAGCAATTGGTTGTGTGAAATTGCGAACATATTGGATAAACGCTTGAATATCTCCAACTGTAATCGTGCCGTTATACGCAAGGACACCACCAGCAATAGCAACTGCCACATAACCAAGATTTCCGACAAAGTTCATGATTGGTTGCATTAACCCAGATAGAAACTGTGATTTCCATGCAGATTGGAACAAAATATCATTTTGTTTTTTAAATTCAGCAAGGGATTTTTCCTCTTCGTTGAACAAACGGACAATATTGTGTCCTCCAATTGTTTCTTCGACTTGACCGTTAATGACACCTAGATATTTCTGCTGAATACGGAAATATTTTTGTGAAAATTTCACGACAACGGCAATCAAAATGGCAGAAACTGGTAAGATGATAATCGTAATTCCTGTCATAAGCGGACTAATGGTCAACATCATAATCGCCACACCGATAATCGTACAAACACTTGTAATAAGCTGTGTAACAGATTGGTTCAAACTTTGTCCAAGCGTATCGACATCATTCGTGATACGGCTCAATACATCTCCAATCGTACGACTTTCAAAATAATTCATTGGCATACGATTGATTTTTTCGCTGATTTCTCTTCTCATGCGATAAGTAATGCGTTGTGTAATAGTTGACATAATCCATCCTTGAATAAAAGAAAAGAATGAACTTAGCAAGTACAGAACAAGCATGAAAATCAAAATGCCTGCAATTTTGTCAAAATTAATATCGCCTGTTCCTTGATATTTCTTAATTAACCCATTAAACAACTCGGTAATCGCCTTAGATAAAATCTTTGGTCCCCAAATCGTAAAAACAGTAGAGGCAATCGCAAAAATCATCACAAAGATTACAGCAATCTTATATGAACCGATATAGGCGAGTAATTTTTTCAGTGTTCCTTTAAAATCCTTTGCCTTTTCGACACTTCCTTGCATACCGCCCATTGGGCCAAATCCGCCTCGTCCTTGTGGGGCTTTATGTTGTGTTGTTGTTTCTTTACTCATGTTTTTCGCCCCTTTCTACTCCGCTTCTTCAATGCCAAGCTCTGAATTATTCAGCTGACTTTTCGCAATTTCTTGATAGGTTTCACTCGTTTGCATCAATTCCTCATGTGTCCCTGTCGCAACAACACGCCCTTCGTTTAATACGACAATCTGGTCAGCATGAAGAATGGTGGAAATTTTTTGTGCAACAATGATCATCGTTGCATCTTTTACATTTTCAGCCAGAGCTTTTCTTAAAGCCACATCCGTTTTGTTGTCAAGTGCTGAAAAACTATCATCAAAAATCATGATTTTGGGTTTCTTCGCAATTGCACGAGCGATAGACAAACGTTGTTTTTGCCCACCTGAGACATTTGTTCCACCTTGGGAAATGGAGCGTTCAAATCCTTCCTCACTTTGTGAAATAAATTCTGTTGCCTGTGCAATTTCAGCTGCTTTTTTCATTTCTTCATCACTAATTTCAGCATCGCCAAACTTAATATTTGAAGCTATATCACCAGAAAAGAGCATTCCTTTTTGCGGTACAAAACCAATCAATTCATGCAATTTATGCAAGCTCAAATCACGAATATCCACGCCATCAATCGTAATTCGCCCACCTGTCACATCGTACAAACGAGGAACAAGATTGACAATCGTAGATTTTCCTGAACCTGTTGAGCCAATCAAAGCAGTCGTCTGCCCTGTTTTCGCTGTGAAATTAATGTGGTGCAACACATCTTCTTTCGCATCTGGAAAATGGAATGTTACGCCTTCAAATTTCACTTCACCAGCAAATTCTTTTTCATCATCACGCACAACTTCCTTGCTCGTAATCGTCGGTGTGGTAGCTAATACTTCTTCCACACGAACTGCCGCAACGTTTGAACGTGGCAAAATAATTGACACCATAGAAAGCATCATAAATGCCATGACAATCATCATTGTATACGTCAAGAATGCCATCATATCCCCAACTTGAAGCTCGCCTTTTTCCATATTGTGTCCGCCAACCCAGACAATTAACACTGAAATTCCGTTCATCAATAACATCATCAACGGCATCATCAAACTCATCGCACGATTGACAAACAATTGCGTTTTCATCAAATCAGTATTCGCCGCATCAAAACGTTTTTCCTCAAATTTTTCACGACTAAACGCACGAATAACTGGAAGTCCTGTCAAAATTTCTCGAGAAACAAGGTTTACTCGGTCAACTAATTTTTGCAACGACTTGAATTTTGGCATCGTCGTTCCGAGCAATACCAAGACTAAAACCAATACAAGACCCACGGCGAGACCTACAATCCATCCCATACCTGTACCTGTTTTCCATACATTGTAAATTCCACCGATACCCAAAATCGGTGCATACAACACTAAACGCATTGCCATGACAAGCCCCATTTGAATTTGCTGAATATCATTCGTGTTCCGTGTAATCAATGAGGCTGCAGAAAATTTATCCATTTCAGCATTTGAAAACTCAAGCGTTCGCTCGTATTGACGAACACGCAAATCTCTTGAGATACTCGCCGCCACATAAGAGGCAATCAATGCCACTAAAATGGAACTTACAACTGAAAGTAGCGTCAAACCAATCATTTTCAACCCTGTTGACCACATATAGTCATTTTGAATTTTTTTCGTATTTTCGCCTAACGCTTTGTATTCGCTACGAACAAATTGCACGCCAACTTGTTGCATAGAGCTTTCAGACAAGTCACCCATTTTTTCTTTCGCTTTATCACGCATTTCGATGAATTGTTCTTTTTTCATCATGCCAGCTTGATAAGCTTTCATCAAAGCGGTCAAATTCGTTTTTTCATCTTTTAATTTTGCCGTTTCTGCGACCATCACCATTGGCAAACTCATAATTTTTGAGAGTTTCTCGCTTGTTTCTCCTTTTTGCAAATCAAGTGTATAAGTTTTTTTATCTCCACTTAATTTGTAATTGTCCTCCACTGTTTTGACTTCTTTATCCGTCATAAACAATTCAAGAGCTTGCATAGAAGTTGAGCGGATTTTTTTAGGTGTCGCATCCTCCACTCCTCCTTGCATAATCCCTACATCCACGATGTCACTTGTCAAATTTGGCAAACTTAAATCACTGTGTGCTTGCACAATAAGCAAGACAACCGCAATCAGTACGGCATACCAATATTTTTTTAGATAACCAAAAATTTTCATGCTTTATTCCTTTCTTTGTCTCACTACGCTCTTGATTTTTTACTTCGTAAATTTCACCTAACTAATTGTATATTATACCTAGGTTAATTGTTAAGCGTTTTGATTTATTTCTCATGATTTTTATAGCTTGTCATAAATTGCTGGATGAGTTCAATAAATTTCCTTGTATCTTCTTCACCCATTTCTTCAAAGACTTTGTACAACGTTTCTCGCCATTCATTTTTACTTTCGTTCACTCGAAGAATACCTTTTTCAGTAATCGAAACTAGGACTTGTCGCCTATCTGTTTTAGACGGTTTGCGTAAAATTTCACCTTTTTTCTCCAAAGCGTTCAAAATAAGTGCAATTCTTGGCTTGGAAACATTCATCATTTCCGCTATCATTTTTGGCGTAATAGACGGTGGAGCTTGCTTTGGCGGTGCAAGTGGCGGAGATTGTGCAAGAAATTTCAACACCACAAGTTCTCCACGTGAACTTTTATCCATTCGCCGAAACGCATTGTTCCGATGATTAATGAATAAATCAACAAGCTCTCTTGCCGATTCTTCTACATAGCTCATTTTTCTCACCTCTTTTTTGAGCGAATATTTTTTATTTACCTTTGATAATTATTAACACTATTAAATATTATTACTAGTAAATAAAATTGTCAATAAAAAGGTACCAAAAAAATAAAAGCTGAAAAAATTGAACAGTTTGACAACGATTTAAAGCGATTAGCTAACAAAATGCTTTTGAAATCTAGCAACAAATATGGAAATTCCACAAAGAAAATAAGCGACAATTGGAGCGATTTTTAAGTTTTCTTATAAAATAAATTACGTTTCTTTTACAAATAGAGTTTATCAAAATATTTTGCTTTAAACTATGGTATTATTTTTTCTATCAGATTATTTAGTTAGGTGGAGAAAAAATGAGAAAAGGCTGGCTTGCACTTTTGAGTGCTTCTGTTATTACAGGTGCGATGAGCTCACTTTTGTATCAGAAAAAACGTGAAAAAAAAGTGCGTCAAGAAAATTTCAAAGATAAATATGTCGGACGTTTCAGTTTTTCTGCACCAAGCGTTACAAGAAAAACAACACATATTTTAGAAATCACAGATTCCTTGAACATTACAATTGATAATATTGCAATGGACGGAAAAATTCTGACGATTGACGATCACAAACTCGTTGTTCAAGATAAATATGGTTATCAAATCACCATTCACGCAGACGAGAAAACACCGATTTCGCTGAGCGATGAGGCAGAGGAGTCGATTGCGATTTTGAAAAGAATTGGCTAATTTTCAGGCAAAAACACACTTCCATTTGAACTACTATACGTTCAATTAGAAGTGTGTTTTTGGTTATTTCACTATTTCTCTATATCCTACGTCCACTTTTTTCCACAACCAGATAACGATAAGGGTCATCCCCTTCTGAGTGTGTGCTAATATATGGATCTTTTGCTAAAGCTGCATGAATTTGCTTGCGTTCAAATGCAGGCATTGGCTCAAGGAATACTGGTTGACCTGTACGTTTCACATTTTCAGCTGTACGTTTTGCCAATCGAGTTAAAACCTCTTTTCGTTTTTCACGATAATCGCCAACATTGATAATGACGGAAACTTTCCCCTCTGCCACTCTATGCACAAACACTTGCGATAAATATTGCAAGCTATTTAGGATTTTTCCGTGTTTTCCAATCAAAATCCCTTGCTTTGTGCTTTCTAAACTCAACGTTGCAACACCTGTGGAATCACGAGAAATTTTCACCAATGCAGGTGCACCCAATTCCTTTGTAATTTTCGTCAAATATTTCGCAAGCTCTGCAAGCGTTGTTTTTTCGTCAAGATTCTCTAAAAATTCATTTCCTTCACTTGCAAGCTCCGTAGGTACTGTTGCAGCAAGTTTGTCAGCACCTACTTCAGACTTTGACGAATTTTTCTTTGCGTCTCCTTCTTCTGCCTGTTTCACTGCTGAGACTACTTTAGAAAGCTCTACCGTTGCTTCACTTGCACTTTTTACTGGTTCTGCTTGAGCACGAATTTCGTCTGGCACACCACGAACAGCATGGCGGTCTGCCTGCATGATTACGTCCTCTGCAATCCCGTCAATCTCTACCTCAGCAAGTTTTCTGCCAAAGCCTAAGAATCCTTTCTTCTCTGTTTGTTTGATATGAACATGAGCTTTTTCTTTTGAAATCCCAAGTTCTTTCAAACCTCTCTCAATCGCTTCTTCGACTGTGCGTCCTTTAAAAATCGCCATATCGAATTTCCTCCTTCGTCTGTGGATTCTCCACCAAATACTCGTTACTTAGCTATTATACTAAAGATTTAAGAATTGGTAAAGAGGATAAGGAAAGAAGGTGTGTATTTCTACAACAACTCCCCCAAAAAATACACCCTCTCAAACAAAAGGGTGTAATCTCCAACTCTTTAAATCCCAGCCATCATTTGTGCGTGTCGTAATTCCATTTTGCGAACGTCTCTTGGCAAAAAGGCACGAATTTCATCTTCGTTAAAGCCAATTTGCAAGCGTTTTGTGTCCATAATCAACGGACGACGTAAAAGGCTTGGATGCTTTTCAACAAGCTCTAGTAATTGCGAGAGCGACATTTCTTCTAAATCCACGTTCAACTTTTGAAACACTTTTGAACGTGTCGAAATAATATCCTCTGTTCCTTCTAAGGACAAGGATAAAATCTTCCGTAGCTCCTCTTTTTTAATTGGACTAGACATAATATTGCGTTCCTTATACTCAATACCATGTCCATCAAACCAATTCCGAGCCTTTCTACAACTCGTACAACTTGGTGAACTAAATAATGTAATCATTTTTTGAAATCTCTCCCTTTTATTTTTTTGGTCCTCCTAATTGTTTCTTTACGTGAATAAAGTGTCATCATTTCCCAACAGACCTTTTTTGAGATAATAGTTTACAAGAATATTCTAAGGTCATAATAAATCCATTAAGGATACCTCTAAAATACTCTATCAAATGAAGTTGTTCCTTTTCCCCTCACACTCATTTATTAAGTATAATGGAAACGCGAGAAAATACAATACCTTTTTCAATTTTATTACAAATTTCATGAAAAAATTTCCTCACCTCAAAGATTTTTTCAATTTTTTAAAAATGTAAAGGGTTTGTTTTTTCAAAAATTAACATTTTGATTTTTCCAAACAAAAGAGGCTCGGACAATACTTCGCACATTCTTTTGAAAAATCATTTTTAGAATGTAAATGAAATATTATCCCAACCTATTATGCTAACCTAACCCGCTTTCGTTTTTATCTCCGAGAGAACGTCATTTTTTTTGACCACTACAAGATTTAACTTGTCAACTATCACTCGTTCATCTGCTGAAGAACATTTTTCCACTTTCACCACGAGTACACGATCGTATATACTCATAACTTCCCCTGTAATTTCACCGTCCACACCGATTGCATGACAACGGTATAATTTCCCTATTTTCACTTCCATAGCTACTTACCTCTCATTAACAAAAGTTTCTTTCAGAAATCAATCTGTTTTCTTTATTGAAAATTTCTCGTTCAACTGGTACCCTTTTCCTTTTTGATTCAAAATAATGGAATCTATCGTTCCATATTCTTCCCTTACTTTTCGACGAATTTTTAAAATCAAATTGCTTAGAAACGGTTGTTTGCTATCATCATATTTTTTGTTCCATACTTTTTCAAATAGCTGTTCATTACAAATAATATCATGATTGGCATTGACAACGCTTTCTAGTACTTGGCTTTCCTTCTTAGACAATCTGATTGGAAAACCATTGACAATCAAGTTATTGTCGTAAATTTCAATCGAATATTTTTCATCATTCCTTTCAGGCATAGAATAATTTGGAATACTCTCTGGCATATCATAGTATCTATACACCGACGCACTTACTTCTGGAGTATTGAACAATGCCTTTAGCTTATACTTGTCGTCTTCAAACTCTTTGGCAGAATACTTCTCCTCTTCCTGTTCGTCGTTTAGTAAAAGAGAAAGATAGTTCACTATTTCTTTTTCTGTTTTTAACAAAGAGAACAAATAATGATAATCTCCATTCAATGTTTCCTTTATTGAAAAAACAGCGATTGGCTTGCTTTGCTTTTGCAAATTCGCAAGGTTCTCCTTTGGCAATTTATTATAGGAAACACTATCAAACAATAGAATATCAAAACGGCGAATAAAATCAAAGTTTCCTTTTAAACATTCTTCTAATTCAGTTTCACTTATCATCACTTCAAAGCCCTTTGCTACTAACTCAAGCATCAGGCTATGCAACTCCTCCTGCAAATCAGAAAGAATAATAAGTTTTTTCTTCATTTTCCTCACTCCTTATTTTTTTGATTCTTATAGAAGAATACGCTTAGCTACTTCGCTAACGCATTGTATAATTTGACTTCGTCAAGATTTCCACCTGTTCTTGTGAGATTATGGTTATGAGCATGGTTCTCCTTCATACTCTTGCTTAGTTGGGGCATAATCTTATTTTTTTGAATCTTTTCACAAGATTTGTAACATACTCTCTAAAATTTTCATGAACGAAATCTCATTATGTCTGCAATTATATATCCTTTTATGTTTTTTTTCAAACAACTCACATTTTTTTCTTGCTAAAAGGGGATTAATTAAACAAAAATTGACGAAAATTTGGACAAATTTTATAAACACGTTTTCTTTCTATCCTTGTCACTACCGATTTTTGCTTTGATAAACCTTGCTGTTACACTATGTTTATTGAAAATTTCTCAAAATATTAAAACCGCTTCCTTAAGAAAATACTTTCCCATTGAAATTTTCCCTTTTTTTTGAGAGAATAGAGTGAGACTATTTTTTTAGAGGTGAAATCTTGGATAATTGGATGGAATATGAATCGCTAGAGCAACAGCTTGTCGAAATAAAAATTCAGTTTTCAGATGCTGTGGCAGATTTTTTGTCCGAGCAGGAAACGTTGCAGGCTGTTGCAAATCTGGAAAATCAAGAGGAGATTGAATTTGATGCGTTAAGTGATGTTAGTGAGCGTCGTGTGGAGGGAAACGAGCTAGACGAAACGTTCTCAAACGCACTTGCAACTTATCGAGATAAAATACAAGACAATCTTATACTAGATGATTTATATGCTCGCTACATTGAGTTAACACATGAATTTGAAGATTTGAATTAAAAACTCTCCTAGAACCGCATTTTGGTATCTAGGAGAGTTTTTTTATTCTGCACGGTTGACTTTGTGTAGGAAATCTAATTGTTCGTAATCGAAGAAAATAATTCTTAAATGATTTTTTCCTTTTTTCAAGTCATAAGACGGATATTCTGTTTTGTTCTTCAATTCGGTGAAAGAAACGTCCTCTAAGCGTTGTTTTAGTTCCTCAATAGGTAACTTCTGAATATTGTGTTTCGGCACGTAGAAACGCAAAACAGAGGTATAATGCTCGTATTCTTTATCATCCTCAAGTTCTACTTCTAAAAACTCACGAATGTAAAATTCATATGCACTCGCTCCCTCATCTAAGGTCAAGCTAGGATTTAACACACGATAATTCATCATTTTTCGCCCCGCATCATCTACCCAAGGGAAAAATGCTTGTGAATTAAGCGTACCAAACATTCGTTGCTCACGATAATCATCATGTAAAAAATCAAAGGTGCGTGTGACAAAATGTGTTGCCTTCTTCTTCTCAATCGGCTGTCCTTGCTGGTTTTGGTATTGCACCGTATGCACGATATTATCCGTAAAAGCATACTCGATAAACGGCTCACGCAAAATGCCCACACCATTACTCCATGCCAAACCGTCAACACCAATTTGGTCACGAAACAGTCGCTGAGATTTTTGATTCGCCTCATGCTGCCAATTATTTGGATTTTTATAAAGTGAAATTTTCATCACGTCATTTTCTAGCGTTTCAATTTCCTCCACTTGTTGCACTTCCTCCAAAATTGGTCGTGGAATGACATTGTAGTAGTACTTACTAAAATACATCTTCCAACAACTCGTCAAGCACAAGCCTTTAAAAAACGTATCATATCCTGCCAACTGATTGCAATCGACAATCAAACGCTGATGACGGTTATACATTTTTGGCAATTTTTCCGTAATTTCTTCTTCTTCAAATATCGCCCTATCTTCTAATCGAGAAGTATTGCTATAAAGGTATTCATCATAACTTCTCAAATAACCATAAAGTCCGTGTTCGCTCATACGATGGTCAAAATAATCAAAAATCATCGGTTCGTTTTGAAAGAAAACTTCATCAAAAAACAAATTTCTAAAAAACAATGTTCCTTTGTAAACATGAACTTGAAATTCACCAGCATCTCCTGTGATTCGCCACCAAAAATCATCCTCCATTGACACGTGTTCTATCCGACTAATGACTTCTTCAACATCAAATTTTCTTGCATTTTCCTGATTGATTTGAAAAGTCGCTGGCTCACTTAACACACGGATCAAAATCATCCAATCTGCAATCGAAGTTTGCAATTCATCCAGATGATAATCAATATATTGTGCAACCATATAAATTTTCTTTTGAGTTTTCATCATGAACACCCCTTTCTTCACTTTGACAAGGTAAAAAAACTTGACTCGCCCTCACTATCACACAATCTTATCTGCGACAATGTATCTCTTTTTTATTTTTCATTCTTTTCTAACATAATTATAACAAAATATTTTCCGTTTGACAGTTAAAACCATGTTTTTTGTAAAATTCTCTTTTTGCTTGTTTTTTCGTATGGTTGGTATTATGAGAATAAGGGATAAAAATGATTCTAACGAAGAATATCACAATCTATCTAACACTAACTTGAAATATATCCCTAACTAAGTTATAATCCCAAGTTTAACAGTTGACAAACCATAAAATCCCTACAAACCTTGCTATACTTCGTTTGTAGGGATGTTTTCTCGCACGAAAAACTACGTACTTTTTCTTATTCGATATGTTTAAAAATATTTTTTAAATTTTTTTGTGAAAGTAGCTGAAAATCGGTATGAAAACCAGCTTGTTCGTGTAATTTGTCCGTTAACTCAGTGCGTGCGTACGTTGGAATATAACCTTCCCCATGTACATTTAAGAAATTCATTTCTTTTAACGTTGTAATAATATCATGTGACGAAAATTGCTCGTGAAGAAGTTTCTCAAGAATACGGAAAATCGTTATCGAAATAAAACAAGTAATGAAATGTGCTTGAATCCTATCATCACGACTAAGATGAACAGGGCGAGCTTTAAATTCACTTTTCATGATTCGAAAGGTTTCTTCGATATCGTTATTTCCTGTCGAGAAATTCTCTAAATAGTTATTACGGATTTTGCCGTTTTTGTCAACGTAGATATTGTAACCTGAAACATAGTACCAACCGTCTTTATTGGATTTTACGAAGACGGTTAGTACTATATTTTTTATAGCCACTTGAAATTTATAGAGTTAATCTACTAAATAAATATCAAATTTCCTAGGAGACATTCCGTTCTCAAAAATTTGTTTTTCTTCATTCCAATACCCTGTAACTCTTGTAATCTCCTCTTCCCAGTAGTATAGCCAGCGTATCATACCTGAAAAGTTTGACTCCGCTATCGCAATGGTATCATTGTAAGAAGTACAACTTATTTTATTAAAGTTATTAATTATTAATACATATCCTAGCTCATTATTCAACCAGTCTAAGTCCATCATATAGTCATTTAAAGCATTGAAGTTTGTAACTACATAAGGAAAACAAAATTCTTTAGAAAATTTGGTTAAAAATGAAGTATTATCCTTTAAAACCTCACTCTCTATTTCTGAAACAAAATACTTTTCCTTAAGTAGTTTATTTTTTAGTTCTTCTTTTTCTTCCTTGGATATTCTAAAAATTTGGTTTTTCACGTTTCACCTTCTAACATTCTTGTTGTAGCAAAATATATATCGCTACAACAAGAATTAAATACTAATTAATTTTTATAATCCGTCCGAGAACTACTGTCGTATATATTTCGCCAGCAGAGAGAAATTGGTATCTCTTTTTTAGTAGGAAAAATCTATCACAGCCGTTCATAATCTTTATAAACACTTTTCAATTGAGGAATTAGTTCTTCTTCTCGCTCTATAATATATACATAAGAGGAATCAAATACTACTATTTCCTTTTCAGCTAAGGCATGCTGAATAAGGACTGGGGTTTCATAGTAAATAGAATAACCATTTTTCTCATTATATTCTACAAAAGGAAGTGGTACAGACATTATCCTATCAACAGAAATACTTTTTGGAAAAGCTGAAAAAACAGACCAAATAAATTGTATTTCCTTATTTTCCATAATCTCGATAAGTTTTTCTCCCTCAACAAACACATATTTTTGTGTCAAAAACATACTGGATTCAAATATACTCTCCCACTCTTCATTTTCCCACTCTAGAGAAATACCCCAATTAAATTTTGAAATAATCTCTCTCGTAGGAGTGAGAATATCTAGGAAATTAAGAATATAGTTATGTTTTAATCTTTCTATACTAATTCCTATCATTTTCCTCTGACACCATCTTTCCATAAATGTTCATGGGGATATTCTGGATGCTTTTTAGAATTTCCATGGTTAGTTAAGTCTAAATCTCTGTAAACATCCCCGTTTTTGTCATACCAACGTCGTTGAACATGATTCCCATTCTTATCATAAATATCCATTGAAGAATTTGGTTCTGATTTTATCGGATTTTCCCCGGGTTTTCCATGCTTATGATTTTTGAACGGAGTATAATCATATTCATTACCTTGATTTGACATTATTTTTTCTTTTGGCAGTGGCTCAACTCCAGCTTTCTTATCACTCGGATTCTTAGCCTTCTTCACCTTACTCGGCGGCAATTTCCAAGTTCCAAGTATATGCCCATATCCGCTATATGTCATTTGAACCAACAAAGCCAGTGCTGACAGCTGTTGAGCTGCTTTCAACCAACCTGTATTCGGATTGCCCTCTCCGCTTATCGCCTTAAATAGAGTCTCTAAAATATCATTATTTCTTGTCGAGAAATTCTCTAAATACTTATCACGGATTTTGCCGTTTTTGTCAACGTAGACATTGTAACCTGAAATATAGTACCAACCGTCTTTATTGGGCTTGCCAAAGGCAGCCTCTAAGTTTTCTTGTCGCCGTTGTTCTTCTGTTTTAAACTGGGAGTTTTTATTATCCTCTCACTTTCCGTACCCTCGCCTTTGCACATACCAGTATTGTCTAGGCTTGTGTCATTCGTTCTCCAACACGAATATTGCTAGAAGTCGTATAGAAATTATTCTGAAATTCATAGCTCGTTTACAAATACTACAAGGTGCTACCTCACAAATTGCACCTTGTAGTAACTTTAAAATTATAATTGTTTTTATTTAATAAACCAAATACACATCAAATTTCTTTTTCTTCCCCCCCATAACTACATTTTCTACTTCTTCTTCCCAAAATTCCATCCAAAATAAAACTCTTGAAAAATTATTTGGAGCATTTTCAGGATAAGGATAAACTATTGATTGAGCATTATTAATAAACAGTATATACCCTTTATCATTTTTTAGCCAATATAAATCGGTCATAACATCATCTAACCAATTAAAATTCTCTATATTTCCATTGTACTCAAATGCTCTTTTCATCTCCGCTAAATAAGTTTTATCATCAGTTAAGGCGGTAGCGTTTATCTCTGTAACGAAATATCCCTCTATTCTTAGTTCAGACTTGATTTTACTTTCTTCTTGAAGAGAAATTCTTTTAATTTGGTTCTTCATCTTATTCTCCTTTACTTAATTTTAACAAAAGAATTATAATGATCTTTTGTATAATACACAGAACCATCAGACCCTCTGACAAGTCTTTCTTTATCTCGACTACCTAACTGAGAAGAATAATTATTGACATCAAATTCTTTATACGTAATTATTCTTCCTTTAGAGTCCAATTTGGGCAAGACTTCGTCATTATTTCCCCATTTTTTCCTGCTTTGGTTCCTTGAGTTTGTCCGACTACATTTCCTTTCCAACCTCCTTTTTCATACTTCTGATAAATATCTTGGACATGGCTAGGCAAATCATTCAACGACTTTTGAGCAATAGATTGGCTATTCCTACCAGTAGATTGTCCGTTAGTGGTCTTTTTACCATTGACTTTGTTTTTTCCACTAATATCCACAGTTCCCTTAGAGACATAGTAAGCACCATACACCGTTCCTGCAAAATCTGTAATCGTGCCTGCCCAAGCTGCATATTGGAATTTTTTCGCCTCTTCGTCACTAATTTTTTTACCTGTATGAGGATGAACACCTTTTTTGGATAGCTCAATATATTTTTTATAAACTTCCTCTACACTATCTGTAACTTGTACCAAATTATATTTGGACGAATTATCCTCCAAAACATTATCTTTACTATCTTCACACTGTTTTTTGACAGTCGCCAATCCACGTTTTCGCGTTTCGATTACGGCTACTTTTTTACCATAAACCGCCAACTGCTGAGGATTGTTCAAATC
>NZ_FUXI01000013.1 GCF_900167335.1 Pilibacter termitis | reverse complement strand
GCGAGGGGCTGAAGTCTGGTGGCTGTTCGCTGTGCCGCTTGAAACTTGCGTTTTGATGCTAGTCTTTCAAGAATCTTTGATTCTTAGAAAGACTGCATGCGAAACGAAGTGTAGCAGCAAGTAAACGGCACGGCTCACTGCCACAGACTTCAAAACGCCCCTCTACGCCTTTCTTTGTCTAGCTGCGAAGTGCTGAAGTCTGGCAACTGTTCGCTGTGTCGCTCGCAACTAACGTTGCGAGTGAATAAACGACACAGCTCACTGTTGCAGACTTCAAAACGCACTTCTTCGCTTTTCTATTTTGCCTCTTGCAAAATATCAATTCCTGTAATTTTCACTGGTGTTACAGGTTTTGATTTTTCTTGTCCGTTTTCTTCGACTGGTTGGCTTGCAATTTTGTCTACTACATCCATTCCTTTAACGACTTGACCGAAAACAGTATAGCTTCCGTCAAGTTGACTATTCCCACCTTTTTTATACGCTTCGATAATTTTCTCTGGTGTAAATTGAACTGCCAAGTTGGCACTTTGATCAGTCGTATTCGTATTAATAAAGAACTGAGAGCCGTTCGTGTCTGGTCCAGCATTTGCCATGCTCAAAGCACCACGAAGATTGTAAAGATTTGGGCTGATTTCGTTTTTAAAACCATTTCCGCTGTCTTTCTTCTCATCTTTCCCTTTCCAAATAGACTCACCGCCAGTACCGTCACCTTTCGGGTCTCCACCTTGAATCATGAAATCTTTCATTACACGGTGGAATACGACATTATTATAATATCCTTCTTTTGCGTGTGTAATAAAGTTTTCAACTGCAAGAGGTGCATATTTAGGGAAAAGTTTGATTTGAATATCCCCCTCAGTTGTTTTCATTTCGACTAAACTTTCATCTTTAGCAACCGTTTCTGTCAACTGTGGCAAATCCAATTTGTTCAATTCTTTTTCACTTAATTCTTTTGTTTCACTCGTTGAGCTACTTGTTGAAGAATTGTCTGTTTTGTTTGTTGAGCAAGCAGTCAAAAGTGCAACCGTCATCAGTGACACACCTGCAAGCATAAGTTTTTTTGATTTCATAAATAAATTCATTCTCCTTGTTCTGCTTTTTCTCGTTTCAATACACTTCTAATCACTTAGAAATTAGGAAAGTCAAGTTCCCTTATTTATTGATGAACAAAAATATTATACCATAATTAAAGGCTAGTTTCATACTCTTTGAAGTAGTCACGCAAAACAGAAACAAATTTTCTGGCAATATCGCTTAATGGCTTGTTTTTCGGATGAATCACACTAATACGATTGATTGGCGAATTTTTCAGCGGAATGAGTTTAATTTCAGGCGTTTCAACCAACCCACTTCCTGTACCATAGGCATTGGTGCGTTGCAAAATGCCTGTAAGCGTCGCTCGATCTGTCGTGTGAATCACTCGATCTTCTTCAGACATATCAATCAAATCTTCTTGGAAATAACTGTAATTATTTGCCTCTTGTGTAAAACGCACTTGTGGATATTCTCTAAGCTCCCACTCCTCAATTTCCTCATGATTGGCTAACGGGTGGTGCGTGCCTAGGAAAATATGCGTTGAAAAGCTGACGAGTGTTTCATACGTCAAATTCTCCTCTTGCAACACTCGCCCTATCGCAACAGAATTTTGGTCGTTTAAGAAAATAATCCCTAGCTCGCTACGAAATTCCGCCACATCCTCAATAATTTTTTGAGTTGTTGACTCAAAAATACGAAACGAACGATAATCTGTTTCCTCTTTTAAAAGCTGACTAATCACCACGGCTAAAAAATCATAGTGCTGTGCTGAAATCGAAAAATGTACGTTTTTCTTCTCAACATTGGAATAACGGTGTTCCATGCGTTCAAATTGGGTCAGGATTTTCTGTGCATAGTGCATGAACTCCAATCCCTCTTCTGTCAAGGTTGCTCCTTTGTTTGTTCGCTCAAAAAGTTTGGTGGATAACTCCTCTTCTAACTCTTTGACCGCATGAGAAAGCGAGGGCTGTGCGACAAAAAGTTTTTTTGCAGCCTCACGAAAGCTACCATTATTCGCAATTGCGACAACATATTTCATTTGTTGAATATTCATTTTCCACTCCCCTTTTCTTTTTTGTCTATTATTATATCATTTAAACTCTATTTTTTATTGATAATTTAGATTTTTTTTCAAAATAATTGTTACAGTTCTTCTAAAAATTCGGATTTAGCCGAAATTCTCGATTTGGGAAATCCACAAATTACGAATTTCATGTATAATAGTTAAGGGTACCTCAGGAAAAAGTCTGAGGAAAAAATAACGTTGCACGTGACAAAAGCAACTATATATCGAGGTTCAAAATGAAAAATATAGTCGTATATACAGACGGTGGGTCAAGAAATACTGGAAATGTGAAAGGTGGCAGCGTAAAAGCTACGGATAAAGCAGCTTGGGCTTTTCTCATCGCAATCGAAAATGGAAAAACGCACTACGGAACAGGTGGAGAATACGGGGCAACCAATAACCAAATGGAAATTACCGCCGTTTTAAAATCTTTGCGTGCATTGTATAAACTAGAGATGAATAATGAAAATATCACGATTGTCTCCGATTCACAATACGTTTTAAATTCTATTACCAAATGGCTTACTGGCTGGAAAAAAAACGGCTGGAAGAATGCTTCAAAAAAAGAAGTGAAAAATAAAGATTTATGGATACAAATTGACAATGCTTTGCCACATTTTCCGAACATTCGGTTTGAATGGACGAAAGGACACGCTGGAAATGCTGGAAATAACTATGTTGACGAACTGCTCAATCAAACAATGGATAAAATGTAGCAATGAACTCTAAAAAACGAACGGAGGAATCCTCATGCAACTAACATTTGACGACAAATCAAAAGAGAAAATCTTACTTGCAATTAGTCAAAAAAACGTTCCTACAAAGGTGTTATTTGACCTTGATGACGGTGTTGGCACGCTGTCAAAATTCGGTTCTTGCTCGATGAATGTGCATTTTCGCTTTGTGCTAATCGAACAAACATTTCCCACCCCAGAATATGATGAAATGCTCGAAACGAATGCCGGAGAGTTTTGGATGAAAGGTTATTCTAAAATGTATATTAACGGCGAAAATGCTCGCATTGAATACAATAAAAGCTATGCAACAAACGTACTAAAAACAGACAATGAAATTGTTGATAGCAATGCTGAAATTGTTGATTTTAGAGGGATTGAATTATGAGTTTTGACGGGATTATGACGCATTTGGTCGTTTGTGAACTAAGGAATTTACTCATCGGTGGACGCATTAACAAAATTCATCAGCCGTATGAACAAGAGCTTGTTTTAGTCATTCGTTCACAAGGGAAAAATCACAAACTCCTTCTTTCTGCTCATGCAAATTTTGCACGTCTGCAAATCACAAAAGCAGAGTACAACAACCCAGATACACCACCAAATTTTTTGCAACTTACGAGAAAATTTTTAGAAGGTGCGATTTTGGAAGATATTCAGCAAGCGGAAAACGATCGTGTAGTAACTCTACATTTTTTGAAACGTGATGAACTTGGGGATTTACAAAATATCGTACTGATTTTAGAAATGATGGGCAGACACTCAAACATTATTCTCCTCAATACTCAAAGTGGAAAAATCATGGAGGCAATTAAACATATCGGATTTTCGCAAAATTCCTATCGAACGATTTTGCCGGGTTCTACACTTGTCAATGCTCCGAAACCAAAGGGAGTCAATCCTTTTTCAGCAAGCGAGGCACAAATTTTTGAACTATTGCAAACTGCTCCAACGCTTGATAGAAACTATTTACAAGAAAATTTTCAAGGATTGGGGGCAGATAGTGCTAGTGAACTTGCCTTTTTACTAAATGAGCGACCAAAAGAAAAATTAGCAACATGGCAACGCTTTTTCAAACAACTT
Source organism: Pilibacter termitis (assembly GCF_900167335.1). Classification (GTDB taxonomy): domain Bacteria; phylum Bacillota; class Bacilli; order Lactobacillales; family Streptococcaceae; genus Pilibacter; species Pilibacter termitis. The sequence goes on along the minus strand of NZ_FUXI01000013.1, from coordinate 70,720 downwards.
GAAACACCGTCTCCTACGCTTACAACAAATGAAAAGAAAGAATTTTTCACTCCTCTCCCTTTTGAAACGCTCAGAGGAAAACGTGAAAATTTCACAACCTTTAGCGAGCTTTTAGATGCATATTTTCTTGGCAAAGCAGAGCGTGACCGTGTCAAACAACAAGGTGGGGAATTGCTTCGTCGAGTCGTTTCTGAGCTGAAAAAAAATAAGAAAAAATTAGCAAAACTAGAACAATCTATTTTGGATAGCGAAAATGCGGAAATGTATAGACAATATGGCGAATTACTCACGACTTATCTTTCACAGGTGCCACGAGGAGCAACAAGTGTTTCTTTAAATAATTATTATGACGAAGAAAACAAATCGGTAGAAATTTTGCTCAACCCTGCACTTTCTCCTAACCAAAATGCTCAAAAATATTTCCAAAAATACCAGAAATTAAAATCTGGTGTCCGTATTATTCAAGAGCAAATGGAACAAGCAAAAAGTGAAATCGACTATTTAGAAAGTGTCAATATGCAGTTGGAAAACGCAACACCGCTTGAATTACCAGTTATTCGTGAAGAATTGATTGCGACAAAATTCATTCGACAACGTAGTGAAAAAAGAGTGAAAAACACAAAACCAAGTCAACCAGAGAGATTTGTTTCTAGTGACGGAGTGAGCATTCTTGTTGGCAAAAATAATTTGCAAAACGACAATCTTACCATGAAAATTGCCAAGAAAACAGATATTTGGTTGCACGCAAAAAATATCCCGGGAAGTCATGTGATCATTCAAAGCGACAATCCAAGCGACATTACTATTACCGAGGCGGGAAGTTTGGCGGCATATTTTTCAAAGTATCGCCTGAGCAACCTTGTCCCTGTTGACGTTTTGCCTGTCAAAGCAATCAAAAAACCGAGCGGAGCAAGACCGGGATTTGTCACGTATGTCGGGCAAAAAACAATTTTTTCCACACCTGACGAAGAACTTGTAGCAAAACTAAGAGAAAATGCAAATGAAAAATAATGAATTGCGAACTACTCACCGAAAAGAAATTTTACGATTAGCCATTCCAAACACGATTGAAAATGTTCTGCAGATGACTGTCGGCTTTGTCGACAGCCTTTTAATCGCCAAAATTAGCCTGATTGCCATTAGTGCCGTTGGTGTAGTCAATGGACTTTTGGCAATTTTTCAAGCGATTTTCATCGCCCTTTCCATTGCTGCAACGAGCGTAATTGCTCGCAACATCGGAGCTAAAAAACTCAATTCTGCAAGAGTAGCTGTTTTCCATGCGATACTCCTTTCCGTTATCGTCAGCACTTTTCTTGGACTTCTTGTGCTGTTTTTCGGCAAACAGATTCTCATTTTAAGTGGGGCAAATGATGAAATTTTGCCTTTGGCACAACATTTTTTCTTACTTGTTGGAGGACTTAGCGTTTTTTGGAGCATTTTGACCGTTCTCGGTGCCGTACTTCGAGCAAATGGAGATGCAAAAACGCCAATGTACGTGAGTTTACTTGTCAATCTTATCAATATTCTTTTAGATTATTTGCTTATTTTTGGTGTAGGTTCTCTTCCTCCACTTGGCATTATCGGGGCTGGAGTCGGCACTACTCTCTCTCGCTTAATTGGCTGTATCATTTTATTTCGCAAACTGCAACGAACAAAATTAAAAATAGACAAAAACGTGTTGAAAACTAAAGAATCTATTGCTAAAATGATAAAATTGAGTATTCCGAGTGCAATTGAGCGATTTATGATGAGGTTTGGCGACATTTTGATTAATCGCCTACTTCTAAATCTTGGCACGATGTTATTTGCCTCGCTAACAATTTTTGAGAATTTTGCAAGTTTCACCTTTATGCCAGCTTTTGCCGTAGCTGCAGCAACTGCAACTCTAGTCGGACGAGAATTTGGAGCAAAAAACATGGAAAACGTTCGAGAAATCCGAAAAGAAAGTAATCACATTTGTTTACTTTTCATGTTGTTCACTGCTCTTATCCTTTGCCTATTTGGCGATTTTTTTGCTCGTGCTTTTACGGAAAACACAACAGCTCTGAAGTTTTTAAATCAAAGTTTGCCATTTTATGCTCTAGGCTTGCCCGTTTTGGCTTATTCGCTTGTCGATACAAGTGCCTTGCAAGCAACAGGAGATACAAAAACTCCAATGTTTGCAACAACGATTGGGATGTTATTTATTCGTGTGACATTCGTTGCATTGTTTTGCTTGTATTTCCGCTTTCAGCTGATAGGTGTGGCAATTGCAACGCTTTTGGATAATTTTTGGCGAGCAATTTTTCTACGTTGGACACTAAATAAACGAATGATAAAATAACAAAAAGGAAGATGAATATGACAATTGATTGTATTGTAATCGGAGCTGGTGCGAGTGGGTTAATGGCAAGTATTCAAGCTGCTGAAAATGGAGCGAACGTTTGCCTTATTGAGAAAAACAAACGCATTGGCAAGAAACTTTTAATGACAGGTGGCGGACGATGTAACGTAACGAACAACCGCACAAACGAAGAAATTATACAACATATCATTGGCAATGGAAAATTTCTTTATAGCAGTCTCAATCAATTTTCTGCACATGATATTATAGATTTTTTTGAGCAATGTGGCGTCAAACTCAAAGAGGAAGACCACGGACGAATGTTTCCCGTAACAGATAAATCTCAAACGATTGTTGACGCATTATATAACAAACTCTTGGAATTAAACGTGACCATTTTGACCAATACGACCGTAGAAAATATTTTAAAAGAAAACGGACAAATTATTGGTGTGAAAACAAATAAAGGACAATTTTTGTCACCTTCTGTCATTGTGGCAACTGGAGGACGTAGTTATCCTTCGACTGGTTCAACTGGTGACGGTTATCGCTTTGCCAAAAAAAGTGGACACACTTTGAGCAAACTTTATGCAACAGAATCACCATTGATTTCTGATGAACCGTTTATTTTAGACAAAAGATTACAAGGACTTTCACTAAGAAATGTCAAACTTAGCGTCGTAAATGCCAAAGGAAAAACACTTGTAACACATCAAATGGATATACTTTTCACGCATTTTGGTTTAAGTGGTCCCGCAGCACTTCGTTGTTCTTCATTTGTTAATCAAGAATTAGAAATTTCTCAGACTGCTAAGGTTGTCTTAGACTGTTTCCCAGAAAAAACTCATGAGGAATTAGCGGAAGAAATAAAAAGGTTACTCAATGGAAATAAAAAAAGCATAAAAAACGCTCTAGCTGAATTTTTACCCGAACGATTGCTCTCTTTCTTACTAGAAAACTGTGCAATCCCCGAACAAAAAACAGCTGAAAAAATAACAAATGAAGAAGTAACACGTTTCCTTGAAATGTCTAAACATTTCCCAATTAACATCACCAAAACCTTTCCAATCGAGAAAAGTTTTGTCACAGGAGGCGGCGTAAGCCTCAAAGAAATCAATCCAAAAACAATGGAAAGCAAGTTACAAAAAGGATTATTTTTTACTGGCGAAGTTTTGGATATTAATGGTTATACAGGCGGATACAATATTACTTGTGCGTTTTCGACTGGTGCTGTGGCAGGGAGAGAGGTTGCGGGGAGAGGTTAAACTATTGAAGTTTAATCGAGCAGAGGGAAAAGCTAAACAACTTTTCGCCCCTCTCACCACCGTACGTTCCACATGGCATACGGCGGTTCAACTTATATTGCAGTATGCACTTTTAGATAATAATCTAGGGCAAAGGGGATTCCTCTTTGCTTTTGTCTTTTATTGAATAACGCTCTTGGTACTACTTTTGATACCTCAATATATCTCTATCCTTTTCGACAATACGTTAGCACTTTCACCTCTTCTTCTGGAATTTCTAGCTGAATCAAGGAACGATTTTTTTCCCTTTGTTCTCCCACTGTTTCCAGATAATAACTAACAATTTTAACCAAAGTTTTTTTAGTCTATTTCTTTGAGTTTGTCTTTCATTTTCGCTTGACGAAAATAATTGCCCCAACATGAACAGTATCAAAGAAACGTTCTAAATCAATATTGATTAACCAATCATATATAACCTCGACTTGACTTCTCATGACAAACCTTTTTCCTTACATAGTGGACTCCTCAATCGTCCGTAAAACCTCCCAAAGTAAGACAACTAGCTTTCCTCTTTTAGTATCCTGATTTACCCAATAAGTTTTTGAACTTTGATTTGTGTGGGCATCTCATCCACTTGTTGAGCCGTGGTATCAGGTTTCTGTTCGTCGAGCCAAGGTTTTGATACACACTTCCTTCAGCTACACCCTCACGAGTGCCTCCTTGCGTTTCGCTAGAGCTTGGTCGGTAGGTACCCTCACAACTGACTTTCGCCGCCTAGTTAGTTTACATGACTGGTTCGCCACCAAAAAACCCCTAGCAATCCACTAGAGGTTTTCCATTCCTTAAAATACTTCCAAATACTGATCCAATTCCCATTGAGAAACAGTTTGTGCATAGCTTGCCCATTCTAATTTTTTCGCTTCTACGAAATTCGTGTAAATGTGCCCGCCTAGAGCATCTTTTACTACGTCATCTTGACGAAGTTCTTTGATTGCGTTGTGTAGAGTAGACGGTAAGTCCACAATTCCTACTGCTTTACGCTCTTCTTCTGTCATAACATAAATGTTATTCTCAACTGGAGCTGGTGCTGTAAGGTTGTTGTTAATTCCGTCCAAACCACATTGCAACAATACTGCAAGTGCAAGATATGGATTGGCAGTTGGGTCAACTGAACGCAATTCCAAACGAGTTGACAATCCACGTGATTCTGGTACACGGATAAGTGGCGAACGGTTACGTCCTGCCCATGCTACATAAACAGGTGCTTCATACCCTGGAACCAAACGTTTGTATGAGTTAACCGTTGGGTTCGTTACTGCTGTAAAGCCACGTGCGTGTTTGATAAGTCCTGCCAAGAACTTGTATGCAGTGTCTGACAAGCCCATTTCTCCTGCTTCATCGTAAAATACATTTTCTCCACCTTTAAAGAGTGACATATTACAGTGCATTCCGCTACCGTTGATACCAAAGACTGGTTTTGCCATAAATGTTGCGTGAAGTCCATGTTTACGAGCGATAGTTTTGACAACTAATTTGAATGTTTGAATATTGTCACAAGCTTCCAAGACGTTTGAATACTTAAAGTCAATTTCATGCTGACCAATTGCTACTTCGTGGTGACTTGCTTCTACTTCAAATCCAAGATTTTCAAGTTCAAGTACGATTTCACGACGGCAATTTTCACCTAAATCAGTCGGTGCTAAGTCAAAATAACCACCTTTATCGTTCACTTCAAGAGTAGGATCGCCATTTTCATCCAGTTTGAAAAGGAAAAATTCTGGTTCAGGCCCTAAGTTAAATGAAGTAAAGCCTGCTTTTTCCATATCTTTCAAGGCACGTTTTAAGTTTCCACGAGGGTCACCTGCAAATGGAGTGCCGTCAGGATTGTAAACATCACAAATGATACGTGCCACTTTTCCGTGTTCACTTTCCCAAGGGAAAATCATCCATGTATTCAAATCTGGGTAAAGGTACATATCACTTTCATTGATACGCACAAATCCTTCGATAGATGAACCGTCAAACATCATTTGATTTTTCAATACCTTATCCAATTGAGAAATAGGTACTTCTACATTTTTGATTGTTCCTAAAATGTCCGTAAACATTAAACGTAAAAATCGAACATTTTCCTCTTGTGCAAATTTTTTGATGTCTGCTGCTGTGTAGTTTTTTTTCGACATAATTTTCAGTCTCCTTTGACTTTTTTTGTATTTTGGGTTACATTTTCGCTTGGAAAGCGTTAGGGTTTCTCTGGGCAAGTCCACCTTGGCTGAGAAGTTCTTCTCGGAAAATTCTTCTGATTTCCTCCTCAGAAAGTGCACGTTTCGCAGTTTTTTCTGATTCTTCACGTTTCATTTCAATCATACGTTTCACACCCGCCATATTTAACCCCTCGGACAGATAATCTTTGATTTCAAGCAATACATCAATATCATTTAGTGAAAATAATCGACGATTGCCGTCTGAACGTTCGGGGAAAATGAGCGATTGTTCTTCGTAATAACGAATTTGACGTGCAGAAAGTTCGGTCAGCTTCATTACTGCTCCCATCGGGAACACAGCCATAGAACGACGAAATTCTTTATCTTTCATGCTACTCCTCCTTGCTTGTTACTAGAATACTCCTTTTTTTTTCATCCGTCAACACTTTTATGTAAGAAAACCTAACACACTCAAAAAAATACCCGAATTTCCGAACATTAAAACTAAAAAATAACGTTTTTTAAACATAAAAAGAGCAAGACAATTGCGTCCTGCTCTCGTTTCCCTATCCTTTAAAATAAATTTCCGATACTGCTTGAGCAACAGCAAGTTTTACGTGTTCATAGGTCAAACCACCTTGTAAAAAGACACGATAAGGAGGACGAACTGGCCCGTCACAAGAAAATTCCATCGTGCTACCTTCTACAAAACTTCCTGCCGCCATTAAAATTTCATCTTCATATCCCGGCATAGCACTTGGAATTGGCAAAATATTCGAGTCAATCGGCGAAAGTTTTTGCACCGTTTGACAAAAAATCGTCATCGCCTCCACTGTCCCTAGCTCAATGGTCTGAATTAAATCCGTTCGTTTTTCATGCCATTTTGGATTTGCCTCTACACCAAATTCTTCTAGTAAAGCCGCAGTAAAGATTGCTCCTTGAATCGCTTGTGAAACTGTGTGCGGAGAAAGGAAAAAACCTTGGAGAAAATCATAGGTATTACTCCCCATTGCACCACCCGCACTTCCGACTCCTGCCGTTGTCAATCGATAGCTTGCAGCCTCCACTAATTCCGTTTTTCCCGCAATATAGCCTCCCGTTTTAGCAATGCCACCGCCCGGATTTTTGATGAGAGAACCTGCCATAAGGTCAACGCCAACTTCCGTTGGTTCGATTGTCTCAGAAAACTCTCCGTAGCAATTATCTGCAAAAATAATCACTTCTTTATTAAACGAGCGAATAAAATCACACATTTCTTTGATTTCTTCTATGGTGAAACTCGCTCTTCCGGCATATCCTCGTGAGCGTTGAATCGCAACAACTTTTGTTTTCGGTGTTATTTGTTCCTTGACTTGCTCAAAATTGACTTTGCCGTCCTTGAGTGGTACAAAATCAAAGCCTACACCGATTTCTTTTAAGCTACCACGTCCGTCACCCGTCACACCTATCACTTCGAGCAACGTGTCATAAGGCGTGCCAGTAATATAGAGCAACTCGTCCGTTGGTTTCAATAATCCAAAAAGTGCGGTCGCAAGAGCATGAGTACCAGAGACAATTTGCGGGCGAACAATCGCACTTTCTGCACCAAAACTACGAGCATAAATTTTGTCTAATTTTTCACGACCAATATCATCATAACCATATCCTGTCGAGGCAAGCAAATCAGTTGCTGCCACTCTTTCTTGTTGAAACGCACGTAAAACTTTTTGTTGATTGAAAAGTGCTACTTCTTGAATTTCTTTGCGTTTTTGTGTTATTTTTTCTTCTACATTATTAATGATTGTGATTAATTTTTCGTCAAATTGGTTTATCCAGTTCATATTATTCTTCCTTTTGATTGTCAATATTCTTCATAAGTATTCTTTTCAGATACCCATTTACTCCCCGTTTTAGCAAATCCTTTTACGTGGTAATCATTGGTTTCTTCACGATATTCTTCTATTAGCAAAATACTTTCCACACGTAAATCATGTAGTTCTTTTCCTTGATTGGCAAAAAGCGAGAAATCGTACGGCTCCATAATTTCCATCATTCGCTTGCGAACGGCGTCTGTGAGTGCCTCTTTTCCCACAGTGCTTTTAGAAGAAATCAAAACATTTGGAAATAGCGTTGGCGTAAATTCCTCTGTTAACTTGTCTGACTTATTGTAAACAGTCAAAATCGGCAAACTTTCCATTTCCAGCTCTTTTAATAACTCAAGCACTGTTTCTTCATGCTGGATATGATAAGGATTGCTCGCATCTACCACGTGAAGAAGTAAATCTACATTTTTACTTTCCTCAAGCGTTGACTGAAATGCCTCGACTAATTGCGTTGGCAAATCTTGAATGAATCCTACTGTATCGGTCAATGTGACAATCATCCCTTGTGGGAGCATCCATTTTTTCGTAAGTGGGTCAAGAGTAGCAAATAATTGATTTTCCTCATAAGTATTCGCAGATGTCAAAAGATTTAAAATCGTTGATTTCCCAGCGTTTGTATAGCCAATTAAACCAATTTGGAAAACATTACTTTCTCGCCTTTTATCTCTCATACGCAAGCGATGAGCGGCAATTTCTTTTAATTCTTTTTTGATCATCGTAATTCTCGTGCGAATATGTCGTCTGTCGGTTTCGAGTTTGCTTTCACCAGCACCTCTTGCACCAATTCCTCCACCTTGACGAGAAAGTGCCAATCCACTTCCACCAGAAAGCCGCTGACTCACATATTGAAGTTGTGCAAGCTCAACTTGCAATTTTCCTTCACGACTTCTTGCACGCATTGCAAAAATATCCAAAATCAACTGAACTCTATCCAAAACTTTCACATTTAGCACTTCTTCAATATTGTTCGCTTGTCGAGGAGAAAGTTCGTGGTTAAAAATGACCAAATTCGCCTCATGAGCCTCTATCAACTCCGCAAGCTCTTGCAATTTCCCTTTTCCTATGACCGTTTTTCTATCAATTTCTTGCAAATTTTGGGTTAGCTCTAAAACTACTTCCCCTTCTGCTGTTTTGGTCAAATTTTTCAACTCTTTCATCGAGGACTCAAAATTTTCTCCGTTTGCATAAGTTTTCACACCAACCAAGATTGCTTTTTCTTTTTGTGTATCCATGTTGCTCCTTTCTGCGAAATCACTTCGGGATTTCTTGAAACTTGACTTCCGCTGCACCCAAATGGGACACTCGCAAGCTCGAAGTCTTTCTTACTCAAAAATTCCTACCATTCCTTCATAATGCCAAAAATTGTTCTACTTCTTGAAACAATTTCTCTTTTTCTTCGCCATTTTCAACAAGGTCAAACCATTCTGTATTCATGCGGTTTCTAAACCATGTCAATTGTCGTTTTGCATAGTTGCGTGAATGTTGTTGAACTTTTTCTATCGCCATATCAAGAGTGATTTCCCCTTTAAAATAAGGGAAAAATTCCTTATATCCAATTCCTGCTGCTGCTTGAGCGTTCGGATAGTTTTCATAAAGAAATCTCGCCTCCTCAAGCAAACCGTTTTCCTGCATTTGTTTCACTCGCAAATTAATTCGCTCATAAAGTAATTCTCTTTTCGTCGTCAAGCCAAAAATCTTTGACTGGTACAAATCCAAATCCGTTGTCCCGTCCGCTTGCACAATGCTTTTTCCTGTGTTTTCAAGCACTTCCAATGCACGAATAATCCGCCGTGTATTGTTTTCATGCGTCATTTCTGCACTTTTCACATCTTTCTTGTACAAAAGTTCCCAAAGAGCAGTTTTGCCGTTTTCTTCTAGGTATTTTTCATATTTTTCACGCACGTGTGGAAAATGATGAACACCTCCCAATGAATAGTCTTCTAGTAAACTTTGAATATACAAACCAGTTCCGCCAACAACAATCGGCAATCGCTTGCGTGCAGTAATTTCTTCAATCAATGCTTTTGCTGAATGCTGAAAATCACTTGCAGAATAATTTTCATTAATTTCTCTCACGTCAATCAAGTGATGAATGGCTTGATTTTGCTCTTCACTTGTCGCTTTTGCTGTACCAATATCCAACCTTTTATACACTTGCAGAGAATCTCCGCTAATAATTTCTCCGTTAAAACGCTGTGCAAGCTCTATGCCAAGAGCTGTTTTTCCGACAGCGGTAGGACCTACAATCGCAATTATTTTCGCTTTACTCATTTTTTTCTCCGAAATTCTATTATCTTCCAAGTACCTCATTTCTATTGTAACAAAAAATCAGCTTTATGATGAATAATACTATTGTTTTGATAAAAAAAATTTACCCAACTATTTTTAGAGACACTCTATAAGAAAAGATGCTTTTTTAACAATGAAATGGTAAAATGAAGATATAGCATTTATGGGCACCTCTAAAAACTCGCACTTATCCTAAATTGCTAGTTTTCCGATTTTCTTTGTCAATCTCCTCAACCTATGAACCACATAGCTTTCGTCGATTTTCTCGAAAATCGAAAAACTAGCTAATTTAGTCTTAAGCGGAGTTTTTAGAGGAGCCCTTATCATAGACACAAAAAATAATTTGACTAGACTTTTCAATCACAACAAGGAGCGGAGAAAATGCAGGAATATAAGGCGATATGTTTTTTTGATTTAGACGGAACAGTGTTAAACGAAAAATCTCAAGTGGATAACGAGGTCATCACAGCGATTAGCCAATTAAAGAAAAATGATGTTCTTCCTTTGATTGCAACAGGACGAAGTATTGTCGAAGTGGAACATATTATGAAACAAATTGGAATTGACTCTATCGTTGCATTAAACGGGCAATTTATTCAAATGCAAGAGAAAACAATTTACGAAGATGCACTACCAATTTCCGTCATTGAGCGTTTCATTGAATTTTCAAATGATTTAGGTATGGGCATGTGTTTTTACAATGCTCATGATTACTGGGCTTATCAAGTAACTGAAAACATGAAACACGCTTATCAAACAATTAACGCACTCCCTCCAAGAGAGGCAAGTGATTTATACAAGGAAAAAGCCGTTCATCTTCTTCTTGCGATAACAAACGAGCCTGAAAAAGATAAACTTTACCACGAAGCATTCCCAGAATTGAATTTTTTCCGCAATCAACGTTATTCAATCGACATTGTTTCAAGCGAAAACGATAAAGGTAGCGGAGTCAATCGCTTGCTCGACTATTTAGGACATAAAGATATTCCAACGTTCGCCTTTGGTGACGGAGCAAATGATGTTCCTCTCTTAAAAGCAGTAACGCATGGTATCGCAATGGGCAATGGAGTCGAAGAAACAAAAGCTGTTGCCGAATATATTACTGGAAAAAATACCGAGGGCGGTTTGGTTCAAGCATTGAAACATTTTGATTTGCTGTAAAATAAACGCAGTTTAAAAGAGGGTAGAGTGATATTCCAGCCTCTTTTAAACTGTGTCAATTCAATAATTTCATCAAAGTATTTTTTGTTTTCTTCTGTTCAATCAATTGAATATCCGTTGTAAGTAATGCAACTTTTTTCCCATTTTCTTGTTTTTGGTAATCTACAAAATTTTAGTGTTCAAATGCCGTCAAAACTCTTCCTCTCATCATATTCACTTGTTTTTGCGTAGCTTTCATTTCTACTTTTAGTAAAATTGTGTCAAAAACAAACGAAAGAAACCAATAGAGAATCGAAAGCGTTGCATACATAAAAAACAAACGCATATTTTTCCCTACAATACAAGTAAGGAATAAGAATTAAGCAAAATCCCTACATTCCCCTAAATCATTCCCTTTGAGGAATGGCAATCACTTGGTCATACACACTCAAATCCTCAATTTGATGACTAATTTCAATCATCGTGACAGGTAAATGGTGCAAAATATGAGCAATCTGCCGGCTTGTCTTTTTGTCCAAATGTGCTTTTGCCTCATCGACAAGCAATAAATCCTTTTCTCTATATAACGCACGAGCAAGTTCAATTCGACTTTTTTCACCGCCAGATAATTCATCTTTCTCTATCGTATTCTCTAAAAAAGAAGGGTTATATTGACTTTTCGACAAACTCAAAAGTGCTTTTTCTCTATCAATTTCATCATTTAATGCCACATTTTCTGCCAAAGTTAAGTTGAAAATGTGATGTTCTTGCCTAATATACGTCAAATTATTTTTTAGAAATTCTGATGAAAATTCTTTTCCTCGATACGTGATTTTTCCACCTGTCGGTAACAATTCACCTGTAATTAATTTTAAAAGCGTTGTTTGCCCAGCTCCGCTTTCACCTACAATCGCTACTTTTTCACCGAATTTTATCTCAAATGAAAGATTCTCAAAAAGCTCTTTTTCATCATACGAAAAACTTACATTTTCAAATTTTATCGGAAAAATAGATGATTCTTCCTGCTGAATATTCGCTTTTTCTTCCTTCCAAGATAAAATACTCATAATCTTTTCTTTTAATTTCTTCATTCCTTTAATCGAATTAAGGTAATACGTTAAATCTTGGAAACTATACCCAATGCTCAAATTCGCTATATAAATGGCAACCAAACTGCTGATTTCAAGTTGACCTTGATAAGAAAAAAATGCACCAATCATCAACGGCAAGAAACTAAAAAACATCTCAAGCGAGTAAATATAGGTATTATTCCACGCTTTCTGCGTTTCCAAACGAACATTTGCCTCCTCGGAATAAAGTAAATCACGAGGAAAATATTTTTTAAAGAAAGCCTGTGCCTGATAATCTCGGATGACTTGTCTTCCTTGCAAAAAAATCTTGAAGTCTTTTGAAATATTTTGCATTATAACGAGACTTTTCTTCCGATAAATGATTCAATTTTTTTACACCAATGCCATTAAATAACGAAATAACTGCTGATGAGGCAACAAAAATTGCACCAATGAGCAGATTCGTATATAAAATATAACTCATACTAATGACAATCGTCCCGATAGCTGAGAGAATAATCACAAATGGTTCCAAATAATTGGATGAAAGTTGATTAACATCATTTTCAATCAAAGAAAGTGCGTTTTCTGATTTTTCTTGTTTGAGTAGCTGTTCAAACACTTTTGCTTTCAACTCGTATTTAAACGTTTTATCAATTTTAGCATAAAAAATTCGTTTTCCTGTTAAACCGATAACAGTCAAAGCACTAAGTATCAAGAAAGAAGAAAAACTCATGGTCAACTCTTTCAAGTCATGTTTTTGAATGGCTAAAATAATCATTTGCATAACCATTGGAAATATAATGGACTCTAACCAAGTTAAAAATAAGAAAAAGATATAGTAGAAAAATAATTTTTTCCAACAAGTTGTTTAAGCATATCGAATAAATCCTCCAAAATTGTTTGCAAATCTGCGGATAATAGATCAACCATTTTCCACTAACAAATTCGCAAAACTCATTTTTTTATAGTTGCTTTATCATTATGGTATTCGCCACAAAATTTTTGGAGAAAAGTCTATCTGATTGCTTCTGAAATTCTCATTTATTTTGTGGGCTACTATTCATTGTTCATCTTCTCACACCTCTTTCAATTATTTTCTTTGTGGCATTTCTATACAAATTATTCTAATCTAAAACCTGCGATAAAACAAGGGATTTTTCCAGTTGTAACGGTTCTGCTTGGTGTGCCGTCCGAGAAATCGACTTTGTAGGATACCCCTGCGACTGGTTTTCTGGTTACTTTGTCTAGTTTTAGGATTTCGGCATCTCCTTGGAGGGTTACTTTTATGTTGATGTTGAAAGGTAAGCTAAAAGGGTCGCCTTGTGTAATAATTTTTTGAGAACTCGGTTTATCCCAGACTAACGGTGAACCATATCTTTTGGGTCTTTGGAAACCTAAAATACCACTAGCTTTGGTAGCGTCTTTTGGGGTAATAGTTATTTTATTTCCACTAATTGAATAGATTACATTTGCACTATTAACTTTCATATTCGAATATTCACTTAGAACATTGTTCGTATCCGTCAAAGTGATACTATCGCCATACTTCACCGTTATCGTTTGACCGTCAAAACTTGGTTTTGTATTCCATTCAGTGATTTTCGTGTTAATACGACCAATCGCCGAATCTGCCGTTGCCATAGTCATTCCTGTCAATTTATCCCACGTCCAATTAATTTCGCCATGCAACATTTTCAAAGCACCAACAAAAATTTCGTTATTCGTTTCAGCTCCTAAATCGCTTGCCATAGCGGTAATGAGATTCATCTTATGATTATAGCTAGGTGTGCTACTATATCCAGCCCCTGCGTGTGCGGGGGTTTCTGGCTCAATACACCACCCAAGTTTGCCGTCAATATACATCCTAGAAATATCAGCAAAACCAGTATAACCCTGTGTATGACTTTCATAATGAACGGTTGGACTTAGATATTGAATATCTAACGTTTCACTGGAGACATTTCGTGCTTGTGCAAACCCTGCAAGCAACAAAGCAGATAAAACCGTTGCTTTTTTTACTTTTTGTTTGAAATGAAAATTCATTTTAACCTCCTATTTTAATTTTCTTTTAGTTTGTCTTTTTCACCTCGATTTTTACGAAGGCGAACGATTTTTTATTGGCATTTCGCTTTTTCCTTTCTTTCTCAAACGCAAAAAAAGCCAACTCTCAAATAAAATGAAAGTTGGCTTTTGCCTTATTTATGATTTTTCAGTTGACTTCTTTTAATTTCGGTATATAATAAAACTATAAGGAACGACCGATTAAAAGTCGGTAGCTATATTGAAGTTATAAAAAACCCGTCAACTGGCTAAAGTAGAGACGGGTTTTTTACTTTTTCTTGTTGGCTTCAAGGATACCAAAGATGAGCGTTGCGACAAAAGAGCCAAACGCTAACATCAATGACAGAGCCTCTGCAACAGTCATTTTAAGTGCTAATCCTTTCGTTAGAATGCGAACTTTAAATCCTACTTTCATAGGCATCACTTCCTCTCAAAAAGTATTTAGCTACCGTCAATTAAACTTTCGTTCCCTAAAACCATTCTAAACTAACTCCTGTGATTAAACAAGCAATTTTTACAAAATTTGTCTTTTTTTCTAAACGAAATTAATTAAAACAAAACCCAACCTCCAAAATGAGAGGTTGGGTTTTACTATTATTAAAAGAAATTCACCGTCCATTTTCTGCTACCGTCAGAATAAACTATGTCAACAACTTGTTGTGATTTCTTAAACCATTTTCCTCCCTCTTTCCAGCGTTCCGCAGTCGCCCAAGCATCAGCCTCTGATTCTGTATCGAAAATCATTCCACTATTCCCAACAGCTCCCGCAACAATCGTCACTGGTTGACTCGGTGCAGGCTGTGGGGCAGGAGTTTGTGGACTTGCGGTATTCCCGCCACCTGTACTACTTCCGTTATTGTTATTGCTTGGTGCTTGAGCTTGAGGTGCTGCTTGACTTGGGGCTACGGTTACACCTTGTGGTGTTTCCACTGCCCAATTTCCGCTGTCGTCTTGCACGGCTTTTCCGCCAGATTGTTCTGCGGCTGCCTCCGCCTCTGCTTTTTCTGCTGCTTTCTTTTCTTCCGCCTCTTTTTTCGCTTTTTCTTCGGCTACTTTTTTCTTCTCCTCGACCACTTTTTTCACTTGGTCAAGTTTGGCAAGTAGCTCTTTTTTGGCAGTTTCATTCTTGATTTTTTCAACTTCTTTTTTTACTTTGTTGTAATTTTCTTCGTTGTCAAGCGGTTTTCCGTCTTTGAAAAGAGCCTCTACCGCTTTTTTGCTGTTGGTAATGCCGTTGACTTGGTCAGTCGCAATTTTTTTCAACTCTGCGACCGCTTTTGAAAACTCGTTGTTTAAGACTTCAGTATCGACTTCATTGATTTTTTCAATCGTCAAACCGTCTGAAATCGTTCCGTCTTTTTTGACTTCTTTTCCAATAACAACGGGTGCTTTGAACAGTGCATTTGTTTTTGTTTGAGAGTTAAACGTCACCTCAAAATCACCAAAAACTTTTGTCGTTTTTGCGATTTCTTTGTTGTAGTCATTTTTCGCACTCTCTACTTGTTTGTTTTCTACTTCTTTTGCGATTTTATGCTCTGAAAACTGCTTTTGAAGTTTCTTGAAAGTATCCTCTGACACTTCTTTTTTCAAAAATCCTTTTGTCTCATCTTCCCAAAGACCTTTGATTTCACTCTGAATACTCTCCAAGTCCTTACTTTTCTTCTCAAACTCTTTTTTCTGCTCCGCAATCGCCTCCGCACGTTTCGCCTCAACGTTTTTCGTCACAACAAACGTCAAACCAATCAGAACGACAAACACTCCCACAACACCAGCAATCACGTGTTTCTTTTGTAGATTTTGTAATTTTTCTTTCATTTTCTGTATCCTCCGTTTTTTTGTATTCCCTTTTGGGATTAAATTAACATATTTTCTTCTTTTTTCCACCATTTTTCGCACCTATCGGTAACAATTCTCCTGTGATTAATTTTAAAAATGAATGAAATAAAGCAAACAACCACCAGACTTCAGCACCTCGTAACTAGAATGAGGAGTACAAAAAATAGAGAAATTATATGAATGTTTCCATACAATTTCTCTACCGATTAAGAATCATATTTATCCAAATGATACTGTTCAATAACATGAATCAGCTTTTCTGCATAGTCTGGGTCTGTTGCGTACCCTGCGTCTTGTACTGCTTTTGCTGCTTCTTTGTAATCTTTTGAGGTAAATACTTCTTTGTATAACTCAGGATTCCAATCCACACCTTCTACGAACAGTTTTGTGTGATCGTCCATTGACTCGTTCCAGGTTGCATAAACACGAAACTCACCTTTTATGGTAATCCATTTTTCATCGACAAATTCCTTCGTATCCAATGACACTTTAGGTGCATTGCCGTATGCTTTGACACCAAAAAGATTTTTGTATTTCTTTGCCAATTTACTCTGACCGAAGTCGCTCTCTAAAATCGCCTGACTTAAAATAATACTCGGCTTTACACCGTATGCCTGTCCTAACTCTTGTGCATAGGGAGCAATTTTTTCGATAAACCCTTCCTTTGTTACACTTTCTTCTTTTACGCTTTCCTCACTCTTGGAATTTCCTTCGCCAAATAAATCTAATACTTTTATCGCAAAGAAAAATCCAACAACTAATAAGCAAGCTACAACTATCACTCTTCTTAAAATAAATTTTCTTTTTTTTCGTCGTTTTGCCACTTGCTACTTTCCAACTCCTTTTAATAATTCAATATATTCTTCCAATGTTAAGTGATGTTCTGTGATATATTTCGCATTTTCCACACCTACATAACGGAAATGCCACGGCTCAAAATTAATTCCTGTAATACTTTGAGCTCCTTGGGGATAACGCAGAATAAAACCATATTCTGAAACGTGGAGGGCAAGCCATTTTGCACTTGCATCTTGAGCATATTCTTTTACGAGTAAATTGTCAAGATGATCATTATAATAATCTACTCCTACCACATCAAGAGCCAAGCCAGTATTATGCTCTGAATATCCCGGACGTGTCATGACTTTCATCGTCTCTTCTTGTGCCTCTTCCTCACTCATGTTTTCCGACATATTTAGCCCGATATTTTCCTGCACGATTTTTTCCTGTTCTTCAGGCGAACGATAGGCAGAAACCATTTGAAGTTCATGTCCTGCTTTTTCAGCAGCTGCATTTAACTTCACCCAGAAAGGTGCTACACGCTTGTCTAGCTCATAGCCATTGCTTAATTTTTCTAGCTCAGGAGCTTTTTCGCTTGCTTTGTGCGTATCATTCACAAGTACCAAATCCCAATCGCTTGTCTTTACGTTAGGCAAAGCGATTGCTACTTTATTTTCTTCTTTTTGTTGTTTGGTTTCCTGTGCAAAAGTGGTATATTCCATTGGCATATTTTCACCCACACGAAAGGCAATCAAACCAATTCCTATCAGAACACCGAAAACAGAAACTAACTGGATTATTTTTTTCATTTTCTGATATTACACCTCCGTCAAATTAACTCTCACGCTTTTCCAAACTCGTCATATATTGGATCAATTCACGCCTGCTCCCTGCTACTTTGTCACGTTCTACTGCTGGGAATGTGAACGTCAAAATATCACTATATCCCCAAGCATCATAGCTTAAAATAATGCGTAATTCGATTGTTTTCGTTAACTTATCAACTTCTTGCAAACGTTCGACAAGATCAACCGTTGCAAGTTCGCTTGTCATCCATTTTTTTGCAATCGCCAGTTTCATTTTGTTAAAATCATCTACTGCTCCTTGTTCCTTTTCAGGAATGACTTTCGTTTGGCGAATGACTTTTTGAATGAGCATCCACTCATAATCGGTAAATAGCTGAATCATCGCAGCTACTCCTTTTTCGCTTACAAAAAACACTCCTCGTTTCCAATTTTCCCACTCCTCGTGTGTCAATCCTAATTGACTTTGATAAAATTCCGTTTCGTTTTGGAAACGTTCATTCACACGTGCTGTAATCAATTCAACTAAGGCTTTTTCCATTTTCCTCATTCCTTTTATTTGTTATTTTTTTCGATGAATGTCTCACGCAATTTCCGTAGTTTTTCCTCTTCCATTTGCAAACGTTCAATATCATGCTCTAGCGAAATTTCCTCTTGTTCAGCTTTCTCACGCATAGTAATGTTCATCAAAATCGCAATAAACGTACCGATAAAAGTATCTAGCACACGCTGAAATGCGTAAGAAATGGTCTCATTTTCTGGAATATTGAGCGAAATCATCAAAAGCGTTGCAACGCTGGCAATAATTCCTGCATTATTTTTAATTCCATTGGAAAACGAGATACACACAACAATGAAAAAAGGAAGAATAAATAATTGCACAAGAAAGTGTCTTTGAAAATGTTCTGCAATTAAAAAATACAGCACCGCACAAGCACCACCAACTGTATTACCGATTATTCTACTTTTCCCAAAGCTAACTGAGGTCGTAAAATCTTGACGTAAGCTAAACACGGCAGCAATACACGCAATCATAGGATTTCCACGTTGCAGAAGTCCAAAGAGCAAAATACAAAAGAAAACTGCCACGCCCGTTTTCACCGTCCGCATACCTAACCTAAAATTACCAATCTGCATTTTTTGCCACTACCTTTTTTAAAGTGTTCTTCTCTATCATAACGTAAAATTGTTTTTTCTGCTATAAATACCTTTGTGGAAAAGGGGGTGGAATGAAATTTTAAGATTTTTTCAATATGAAATAAGAGTCTCGGAGAAAATTCCTAGACTCTTGTAAAATTAAAGTTAGATCTAAAAACTCCATTTAAGGGTACCTCTAAATTAGCAATTTGGAGATAAATATGAGTTTTTAGAGATGCATATTGCTTATAAATTCTCTCCGTTTTCCTCAATAACCTTGCGATACCAATCAAATGACTGTTTCTTTTTCCGCTCTAATGTTCCTTCACCTCGATTATTCTTATCAACATAAATCACGCCATAGCGTTTTTCCATTTCTCCTGTGCCTGCAGAAACTAAATCAATAATTCCCCACGGAGTATAGCCAATTACATCTACTCCGTCATATTCTACTGCATTTTTCATTTCTTTGACATGAGCTTTTAGATATTCTATGCGATAATAATCGTTGATTTCACCGGAAACATTTACTTCATCTCTTGCCCCAAATCCATTTTCCACAATAAAAAGAGGAAGTTCATAGCGTTCATTAAACCAATTCAGTGCATAGCGCAAGCCTGTCGGATCAATTTGCCAGCCCCACTCGCTAGATTTCACATAATGGTTCTCAACCAAATCTTTTGACTCATCATAATCAAAGGCAGGAGATTCCCCTGTGTCTTGAATCGCAAAACTCATATAGTAACTAAACCCGATGTAATCAACCTTTCCTTTTGAGAGTAGCATTACATCGTCCTCTGTTTTATCCAAATGAATTTCTTGTCTCTCCAAATATTTCAAAATATAGCTTGGATAATGTCCACGACAGTGCACATCACTAAACCAATACCTACGTTGCATCGCAACCGTTGCACTCATCATATCATCTGGCTTACAAGTAGCTGGATAAATAGGACACATCGCAATCATACTTCCAATTTGAAATTCTGGATTTATTTTCTTGCCCAATATAACCGCTTTTGCCGATGCAACAAGCTCATAGTGTGCTGCTTGATACATCAACTCTTCACGATTCTCCCCTATCTCAAAACGTAAACCAGAGTTTGTAAAAGGAGCAAAATCTTCATGAAAATTCGCTTGATTGTTGATTTCATTAAATGTCATCCAATATTTTACTTTGCCTTTATAGCGTGTAAACACTACTTCAGCAAAATGAGCAAAAAAATCAATCATCTTTCTATTTCGCCAACCACCATATTCTGTAACCAAAAAATACGGCATTTCAAAATGTGAAAGTGTCACAATAGGTGTGATACCATACTTTAGACATTCATCAAATAAATCATCATAAAATTGTAAGCCTGCCTCATTTGGTTCTACTTCATCTCCTTTTGGAAAAATTCTCGTCCATGCTATCGAAGTACGAAAACATTTTAACCCAAGTTCTGCGAATAGTTTTACATCTTCTTTATAACGATGATAAAAATCAATTCCCTCATGATTAGGATAATTTTCATTTGGTAGAATACCGTCTGTAATCCTTCTTGGAACACCATTTCCACCAACAGTCATTACATCTGCAACAGACACTCCTTTCCCCCCAGCTTGCCATGCACCCTCCAATTGATGAGCAGCTACGGCGCCACCCCATAAAAATTTCTCTCTTAATGACATTTTACTCCTCCTCTTCTTTTGCTAATCCATCCATTTTACGAATAAATGGTAGATAAATGAAAAATGATAACGCCAATACAACAAATTGTAACACCGCTGCTTGCCACCCTCCTACAAGAAAACCTGAAATAATCGGTGGTGTCGTCCACGGAACAATGACTGCCTTAAACAATGGAACCAAGCCACTTGCCAATGCACCATAAGTAATCAAAGCAGACAAAGTAGGGGTAATAATAAACGGTAGCATCATGATAGGATTCATTACAATTGGGGTTGCAAAAATAATCGGCTCATTGATATTAAAAAGTGCTGGTACAATAGATAATTTTCCTAAAGTCCGATATTGTTTCGCTTTCGCAAAAGCAACCATATAAATAACAATCCCTATTGTCATGCCTGCTCCTGTAACCGTCATAAATTGATCTAAAAATTGTTGTGTCACAATTCTTCCACCGTTTGCAATGGTAAGTTCTTTTCCTGCATCTACAATCGCTTGATTGTCAAGAGAATTACTCGTCAAAATTGGCCCCATAATCCCTCCAACAATAGTTGATCCATGTACACCAAAACTCCACAACAGCGGAATTAGTATTCCCATTAACAACGCACCACCAATAGAATCTGTCATCCCTTGAAGAGGTGTTTGCAATACTTTATAGATAAAATCAAAAAATGTTGTATTTAAAGTGAGTTTAAAAATAGAATAAACAATCAATGTACCTGTAATCAATACCACACCTGGAATGAGTGCTGTAAATGAACCAGCTACATTTTCAGGTACACCTTCAGGTAATTTAATACGAATGTCATGCTGGATAAACCAAGAATAAACAAATCCCGTAATAAGTCCAACGATAATCGCAACAATCATTCCTTTTCCGCCAGCCCAATCCTTATTGATAATATTGCCAACAACGACTGTTTCTTTTGATTTGCTTGCCTCTGTTAGGATTTCTGCTGATTGCAACAAAATAAAATTTGTCAATGCAACAAAACCAGCTGGAATTGCATCACTTGCTTTCATTCCTGTTTCTTGACAGTAACTAATCGCAATCCCCATCACTGCAAAAAATGCCATAATCGCAAAAGATGCCCCAAATGCTTGATTAAAAAACACATCCAATCCAGCACTTTTGATCATATCTGCCAATGACTGAATCGGAATATTGGATAAAAGTAGAAAAATCGAGCCAATTATCGTAAAAGGCATTACATAAAGCATTCCATTTCTTAATGCCATCATTGGCTTTGTCGAAACAAACTTCATTACAGGTGGCAATAAGCGTTCATTTACAAAATCATTCATTGTAATAAATCCTCCATTTTAATATATTCTTTTTAGACTGCGTGCACTGCTTGTTGTCTATGTCATTAGCATACACTAAATAAAAACATTGTAAACACTTTCTCCGCTAAAAGAAATTTGTTTCATCATAAAAAACAAAATCATTTCTTCTTCCATAACAAAGAATAGGCTTAAAGAAATTTCCACTTTCTTCAAGCCTCTATCTATGTTTATTACGGTTGTGCTTTATGAGCCAATACTTCTATCAAAGCAATCACTGGAAGTTGAGTCGTCAATTGTACAGACAGACTGCTTAACATTTCATCTTTTACATAATATGAAAGATTTTTATCTGCAAGTCGAGCAATAGTCGAATGTTCATTATTGGTGATTGCCAAAACTTTTGCCCCTCCACGCTTTATCTCCTCCACCTGATGAATCATCTGAATCGTTTCTCCTGAAACAGAAAGAATGATGAATAAAATATCGGGATAGTCTCCTTGATAAATCGGGTGATACGGATCCGTAATCGAAAACGAAACAATTCCTAAATTGGAAAAATATCTTGCACCATAATTTGCTAGAGCCCCACTTGTTCCCATACCGCTAAAAACGGTCATTTTCGCCTTTTGAATCATCTCAATTACTGGTTGGATTTTTTCTTGATATTCTTTTGTTGCTAATTTTCGTAAGAACAGCTCTACTTCATTCATATTTTCATAATAGTTTTCAATATCACTTGACTCTTTTATCTTCTTTTTTAAATGATATTTTAGCTCAGAATAGCCTTGGAAACCCATTTTTGTCGCAAATCGAACAATTGTGCTGGTTGATACGTGAATTTTTTGTGCTAATTCACGAATGGTCAAACTAGTAATATCCTCGTAATTGCCAATAATATAACGATAAACTTCTAATTCTAATTCGTTTAAAGAATTTACTTTTTCCTCATCAAACATTTTCCTATCCGCTCCAAACTCATTGTTTTCTAAAAAACAGATAAAACCACCCAAACGGTCTTATCTGTTTATAATTCTCTTCCTTATCCCACCCGCTCCAAAAGTATTCTCAAAGTACTTACAAGTTCCTCTTTTTTCACTTCAAGCATTTCACCTGTTTTTAAGATTTTTACTTCAACAATGCCCTCTTCTGCTTTTTTCCCAATGGTTACACGAAGTGGTAAGCCAATGAGGTCTGAGTCGGCAAATTTCACCCCAGCACGTTCATTGCGGTCATCTACTAAGACTTCAAAACCGTTTTCTGAAAGTGTCTTGTAAATTTCGTCTGTGAGCTGTGCTTGTTCTTCTTTTTTCAAATTCATTGGCACAATATGCACATCAAATGGTGCGATTTCTTTCGGCCATGAAATGCCAGACTCACTTCCATGCTGTTCTACAATCGCTGAAAGAAGTCGGGAAACTCCTAAGCCATAACAACCCATAATCACTGGAATTTCTCTTCCATTTTCATCCAAAACTCTTGCATTCATACTCTCAGAATAACGTGTGCCAAGTTTGAAAATATGACCAATTTCAATCCCACGAGCAAACGCAAGCGTTCCTTGACCGTCTGGTGAAATTTCACCCTCTTGCACATTGCGAATATCCACAACGTCTCTCGGTGTAAAGTCACGTTTTACATTGACATTTAAATAATGGAAATCATCTTCATTTGCCCCTGTCACAGCGTTATTCATATCATTTACATACAAATCTGCGACCACTCGTACTTCTTCGCTCAATCCAACTGGACCAATTGAACCAAAGGCTGCACCAAAGTAACGTTTTACATCTGCTTCAGATGCTTCTTCTAAAAAGTCTGCTCCGAGATAATTTTTCAACTTCACGTCATTGACCTCATGGTCCCCACGCACCAATGCAAGAACTGGCGTTTCGTCTGCGATAAACAAAACAGATTTGATAATTTTTTCCGCTGGCACGTTTAAGAAATTCGACACTTCTTCAATTGATTTGGCATTTGGTGTGGATACTTTCTCAAGAGAAAGTGCAGTTTCAACCACTTTATTTGGCTGATACAGGCTTGTCGCCATTTCTAAGTTGGCTGCGTAATCTGATGTTGTCGAGTAAACAATCGTATCTTCTCCCACATCTGCAAGTGCCATAAATTCCTTAGAATCACTTCCCCCCATTGCTCCAGCATCTCCAATAATCGCTCGGAATGTCAAACCACAACGCTCGAAAATCTTGGAATAAGCTGTTTCATACTCACGATAACATTCATCAAGAGACTCTTGATTCGCATGGAAAGAGTACGCATCTTTCATAATAAATTCACGCACACGCAAAAGTCCAAAACGAGGACGTTTTTCATCACGATATTTTGGCTGAATTTGGTATAAATTAAGTGGCAAACGTTTATAGCTCTTAATTTCATCACGGATTAGCTGTGTGAATGTTTCTTCATGCGTTGGTCCTAAGATAAAATCTGATTGCTCACGATTTTTCAATTTGTATAAATCATCTCCGTACGTGTCATAACGACCACTTTCTCGCCATAAATCTGCGGTTAAAAGAGCAGGCATGAGCATTTCTACTGCATCAATTTTCTCCAATTCTTCACGCATAATTCCTTTTACTTTTTCAATGACACGGTTGGCAAGTGGCAAGTAAGAGTAAATTCCTGCTGATACTTGGCGAACATAGCCTGCACGCAAAAGCAATTGGTGGCTTAACGCTTGTGCATCATTTGGCACCTCACGCAAAGTTGGAATGAACATTTTTGATTGTTTCATAGTTTGTAAATCTCCTTATTTATACTTTTGAGTTTTTTAAAACCTCATTTATTTAAAAAAGAATCTTGTAATATCGTTCCATGTTACCATAATCATCAAAGCAACAATGAAACCTACACCGATAAGGGTTAAAATCCCTTCTTTTTCTTGACTAAGTGGTTTTTTCCGAATCGCTTCAATGATATTCAGGACAATTTTCCCACCGTCAAGTGCTGGAATTGGCAAGAGATTCATGAAACCAAGGTTCATTGAGAGCATCGCCATGAGCGAAAGAACTGTCACAAACCCTTGTTGGCTTGCTTGTTCACTCATTTTAAACATCATAACAGGTCCACCTAGTTTGTTGAGTGAGGGTGCGGTGAACAATCCGCCAATTCCTTTGAAAATCGCAAGACTCATAGTCATCGCACGTTTGAATCCACCAAAGACTTTTCCAGAAACACTGCTGTCAAACGGTGGCATAATACCAATCATTCCACTTTTTTCTTTTGTGTCTGGACTTTGTTTCGGTGTAATCGTCAACGTTTTCACCCCTTTTGAAGTTTTCACTTCCATTTTCAGAGGTTTGTTCGGATTTGGCTGAATTTGGTTCGTCAAATCTTCCCAGTTGGCGATTTTCACTCCTTCAATCGTAAGCAATTCATCGCCTTCTTTCAACCCTGCTTTTTGAGCGGGAGAATCTGGCATAATTTCACCAAGTTTGTTCGAGTTCAAATCTTGCACGCCCCCTTGGATAAAGGTGATGATAATGAACACGACAATTCCTAAAATAAAATTATTCATCGGACCTGCAAAATTGGTCAAAATTCTTTGCCAAACTTTTGCCGATTGAAATTGCACTTCACGTGGAGCAATCAATAATTCTGTGCCATCTTTTTCTATAACGGTCGCATCTTTTCGCACATCATAGCGAACTTCTTCGTCATTTCCTACCACTTGTGCAAGAAGAAACAATTTCTCGTCCAAATCAATTTCTACTACTTCCATTGGAATCCCGTTGGTCAATTGGACTTTTGTAGAAAGATTCATTCTGGCAATTTTGCCTTCCTCATCCAATTCTACGGTCATTGGTGTTCCCGGGTAAATCTCGGTTTCATCATCACCAAGACCTGCCATACGCACATACCCTCCAAGTGGCAACAGACGAATGGTATAAGCTGTTCCGTCTTTTGCACGATGATAAAAGATTTTCGGTCCCATACCAATGGCAAATTCACGTACTAAAATACCACTTTTTTTAGCAAAATAAAAATGCCCAAACTCGTGTACTACTACAATTACTACGAATACAAAAATAAATGTCAATGCTGTTTGCAAAATACTACCTCCTCATCTCGTTTTCTTGACTTTGTGCATATTCGATTTCCTTACGCACAAAATTTCTTGTACGTTTATCAATTTCTATCACGTCCTCAAGGGTCAAGTCCTCTTTTTCTTTATGTTGTAAGCAAGCGAATGCGACATATTTTTCAATTTCCAAATAGCGAATTTTCCCGTCTAAAAAGGCATTGGCTGCAATTTCATTTGCTGCGTTGTAAACAGTCGGAAAACTTCCGCCTTTTTTCCCACATTCAAATGCCAATCGCAACATTGGGAAACGTTCCTCGTCCATTTTTTCAAAATGAAGTTTGCCAATTTCCGTGAGGTCAAACGGTTTTTCATTTTTCATTTCCAGACGTTCTGGAAAACCTAGGGCAAAAAGAATTGGCTCTCGCATATCACTCGCCCCAAGTTGTGCGAGATAACTTCCGTCATGAAAAGCAACCATTGAGTGAACAATGCTTTCCCTATGCAAAACCACTTCTATGTTTTCATATGGAACATCAAACAGCCAATGTGCCTCAATCACCTCAAGTCCTTTATTCATCATAGTGCTAGAGTCGATTGTGATTTTTTTCCCCATTGACCAATTCGGGTGATTTAACGCTTGCTCTACGGTTACGTGTTCTAATTCTTCTCGTGTATAATCACGAAATGAACCGCCACTTGCCGTAATGACAAGTTTTCTAAGCGAAGTTCTATCTTGCCCTTGCAATGCTTGGAAAATCGCTGAATGTTCCGAGTCAACAGGTAAAATTTTTACATTTTGCTTACGTGCTGCTTCCATAATCCATTTTCCTGCCATGACAAGTGTCTCTTTATTGGCAAGAGCGATTGTTTTCTTTTTCTCAATCGCTTGAAGTGTCGGGGTAAAACCAACCGCTCCACTTACAGCAGTCAAGACAACGTCTACTTCTTCAAGCGTTGCTGCTTCAACCAATCCATGACTGCCAACGCCAAACGTTATCTTGGGAAATTCTTTTGACAAACGCTCTTTTGACTCTTCATCTCCACAACTAACATATTGCGGTGAAAATTCCTGAATGATTGCTCGTGCCTTTTCTACATTTTTGTGAAAAGAGAAAGCAGACAGGTGAAATTTCTCTTTGTGTCCTCGCAACACGTCACAACAACTTTCACCAATAGAGCCTGTCGCTCCTAATAAACAAATATTTTTCAACCTTTTCAGTCCTTCTATCAAATTTTAGAATAACCCAAACAAGTGCATAACTGGAAACACAAACAATAGGCTATCAAATCTATCCAAAATGCCACCATGTCCCGGTAAAATATTTCCGGAATCTTTTACACCGTAGAAACGTTTGATTGCACTTTCCACCAAATCGCCAAACTGACCGAACATGGAGAAAATCGCTGTAAACAATAGCATAATTGGTAAACTTTTATCAAATACTTCTTTTGCTGGATAAATAAGTAGAAAAATCAATGCAACGACAACTGCACAAACTACTCCACCAAGAGAGCCTTCAATTGTTTTATTCGGCGAAATAGACGGTGCCAATTTACGACTTCCGTATTGTCTACCAATCATGTATGCTCCAATATCCGTTGCCCAAACGATAAATAACGCAAAAAGCAATGCAAGCAAACTTTTTCCACGTGCTTGAACGAGATATTGAAACCCGCAACCAACATATAAACTCGTCAAAATAGGGAATCCAGCTTCTTCAAATGTGTATTCATTTTTAGAAATCACAACCATTGCCAAAAAACCTAGAACGACAAGGAAAAATAGCACCCAATTTGCGTCTGTTGGCAAAAAGGTTAAATATTTTTTGACTGGAAATACAAGAAAAACACTTCCTAAAATCGCCAATGCCCCCTCGGCACTTCTAATGTCTAAATTTCTCATTTTAAATAATTCATACACACCGACTGCTGCCATAAGACTTGTAAGCACCTCAATAAAAATCCCTCCTGCTACAATAACAGGAATAAACACAATCAATGCAACAACTGCTGTTATTACTCTTGTTCTCAAGTTTTTCAGCTCCTTTTCTATTTCTTTGTCTAGCTACGAAGTGCTGAAGTCTGGTGGCTGTTCGCAATGTCGATCGAAACTGCGTTTCGATTAAATAAACGACATGGCTCACTGCCACAGACTTCAAAACGCACTTCTACGCTTTTCTTTGTCTAGCTACGAGGGGCTGAAGTCTGGCAACTACTCACAATGTCGCTAGAAACTTACGTTTCTAGTAAATAAACGACAGTGTTCACTGTTGCAAACTCCAAAACGCACCATTTCGCTTTTCTTTGTCTAGCTACGAGGGGCAGTGGCTTGGTCGCTGTTCGCAATGCCACCTGAAGCTCTGCTTCAGGCAAGTAAATGGCATGGCTCACTGCGACAAGCCACTGACCGCCCCTCTACGCTTTTCTATGTCTAGCTACGAGGGGCTGAAGTTTGGTGGCTGTTCGCAGTACCGCTAGAAACTACCGTTTCTAGCAAGTAAACGGTACGGCTCACTGCCACAAACTTCAAAACGCCCCTCTCCGCTTTTCTTTGTCTAGCTACGAAGTGCTGAAGTCTGGTGGCTGTTCGCAATGTCGATCGAAACTACGTTTCGATTAAATAAACGACATGGCTCACTGCCACAGACTTCAAAACGCACTTCTACGCTTTTCTCTATCCTTACACTCCACCAAATCGTCGATTTCTCTTTTGGAAATTCCCGAGGGCTAGTTTGAAACTTTCCTCATTAAAATCTGGCCATAGTTCTTCTGTAAAATAAAATTCACTATATGCAATTTGCCAGAGTAAGAAATTGCTAATACGCTCCTCACCGCTTGTACGAATGACAAGCTCAGGGTCACGATATTCTTTTGGTAAACCATTGGTCATCAAATGCTCACTAATCACCTCTTCGCTCACTTCATCTGCTGAAATGCCTGATTGCACAATGGCTGCGACAGCTGACGTGATTTCTGTGCGACTACCGTAGTTAAGAGCAAAATTTAAAATCATCCCTGTATTGTCTTTCGTTGCCTCTATCGCTCGATTTACCGCATCTCTTGTATGTTCAGGCAATTGATTGATGTAGCCCATCACATTCACTTTGACATTTTCCTCGATTAGTTCAGGAACAAACTTGTCAAAAAAATCAACTGGAAGTTTCATCAAAAAATTCACTTCGTCATCGGGTCGTTTCCAATTTTCCGTTGAAAATGCGTACAAGGTCAACACCTTCACGCCAAGCATACTAGCAGATTTTGTAATTTTCTTGACTACTTCCATACCTTCTTTATGCCCTGCAATTCGTGGGAGCATTCGTTTTTTTGCCCAGCGACCATTGCCGTCCATAATAACTGCCACATGGTGCGGAATCAATCCTTTTTCATCAAAAGAAAATTCTTCATCCATCAGTTTTTTCTTTGAAAACAAATTCGATAGCATTCCTCTCTCCTTCTCTAGCGAAATTTTTCTTTCTCCTTGTTAAGCATCTATCTTTTTTTACTCTAACTTTCATTGTACCATAAGGAGCTTATTCTTTATAGCTTTAGGGTGAAAATTTTAAGGTGACTTATAAAGGTGCCCATAAACAAAAAAACGGAAAAAACTTTCCGCTTTTTTTTGTTTAATCCACAAACTCAAACTCAAAACTTCCAATATGCACAATATCGCCATCTTTTGCTCCTCTGGCTCTTAGTGCTTCGTCAACACCCATTGAACGCAGTTGACGAGCAAATCGCATAATGGTCTCATCATGAGCAAAATTGGTCATTGCGAATAATTTTTCAATATCACGTCCTACCAATTCCCATGAGGCATCTGGCAAGCGTTTAATGTCGAATTGTTTTTCATCAGGTGTGAAACCGTAATAAACCACATCTTCGATTTCTTCATCTTCGTAAAGTGGAAATTCTGGCGTTTCTTCTAGCACATCGGCTGTTTTCGCAAGTAAATTTTCAATTCCTTGATGTGCAATCCCAGAAATAGCAAAAATTGGTACGTCATCTGCAAATTCATCAGCTTTCAATTGTTGCAATTTCTTTTTAAACGCTTTTAAGTTTTCTTCGGATTCTGGCATATCCATTTTATTTGCCACGATAATTTGTGGGCGTTCCAATAAACGTAGATTATGTGCCTCTAATTCTTTATTGATTGCCAAATAATCTTCAAACGGGTCTCGCCCTTCCATGCCACTCATATCAATGACGTGCAAAATAACACGTGTTCGCTCAATATGTCGCAAGAATTGAGTTCCCAAACCGACTCCTTGAGAGGCACCCTCGATTAGCCCCGGCAAATCGGCTGCAACAAAGCTACGTCCATCTTTTAATTGCACCATACCCAAGTTTGGCACAAGCGTTGTAAAGTGATACGCTGCAATTTTTGGTCGAGCCGCTGAAATTACCGATAGAAGAGTTGACTTGCCAACAGACGGAAAACCAACAAGTCCTACATCTGCCAAAACTTTCAATTCTAGCTCGATTTTTCTCTCTTGCCCCGGTTCACCATTTTCCGCAAGCTCTGGAGCTGGATTTTTAGGCGTTGCAAAACGAGTATTTCCACGACCGCCACGACCGCCTTTGGCGATCACTAATTCCTCGCCATTTTTCGTCAAGTCTCCGAGTAATTTTCCTGTTTGGGCATCACGAATTGTCGTCCCCGGAGGAATACGGACAATTCTGTCCTCTGCACCACGACCGTGCATTCCTTTGCTCATACCATTTTCGCCAGCTTTCGCCTTGAAATGACGATTGTAACGAAAATCCATTAGCGTGCGAAGCCCCTCGTCAACAACCAAAATCACATCTCCACCACGACCGCCGTCACCACCAGCGGGTCCACCGTCTGGCACATACTTTTCACGACGAAAAGCCACCATACCATCGCCACCCTTACCAGCTTTGACCTCAATTACGGCACTATCTAAAAACATTGACATCTTCTCACCTTCTTCTGCAATAAAAATGTTGCTCGCTCATTAAAATTCTTCCACTTGATCAAAATCAAGCTCTGCACTCGTTTCACGACCAAACATTTCAATATCTACTTTCAATTTGTGTTTTTCATAATCTATT
Source organism: Pilibacter termitis (assembly GCF_900167335.1). Classification (GTDB taxonomy): domain Bacteria; phylum Bacillota; class Bacilli; order Lactobacillales; family Streptococcaceae; genus Pilibacter; species Pilibacter termitis. Next base: position 39,894 of record NZ_FUXI01000013.1, on the reverse strand, counting down.
TCTGAAACATTTCCTGTCATATTCGCAAATGCACCTTCGATAATACGAACAGTATCTCCAATATTCACTTCCAAATCAGATACACGAATAGAAAGATTCATCATTCTCAAAATACCCGCCATTTCCTCTGGCAAAAGTGGAGCTGGTTTGCTACCTGCACCTTGTGAACCAACAAAACCTGTTACATTTTGCGTATTACGCACAATATACCAACTTTGATCAGTCATCACCATTTCAACTAAAACATATCCCGGGAAAATTTGTTCTTGATATTCTTTTGGTTTTCCTGTATTTTTATCAATTTTACTCTCATCAACTTTTGTTTCCTCCGGTACTAAAACACGGAAAATGTAATCTTCCATTCCCATTGACAACGCACGTTGCTCCAAGTCACGTTTTACTTTGTTTTCATATCCTGAATAAGTTTGTAGTGCATACCATTCTCTTTCAAAGCTCTCATTTGCCATTTTTTCTGCTCCTTTATTCGTCATTTTGCTCTGTTTTCAATTCAAAATAAAAAAGCCCACTTTACGCGTAGCTCTTTCATTCATCTTGTATTATACACCAAATTTTAAAATTTGCGAGCTTTTTAGAACTCAGTGTAACTTTTATTTCAAGATTAAGTTGAACCCACCTTTGATTGCTGTGTCAAATATCCAGAAAATCAAAGCGAAAAGAATCGTTGTTTCAAATACGATAAACGTAAATTTACGAAGTTGTTGTTTTGTTGGCCAGCTTACTTTTTTCATTTCTTGCACAACACTTTTCAAAAATTTCACTTTCACTCCTCCAATCTTATTTTGTTTCTCTATGAATCGTATGCTTGCCACAATAGCGACAAAACTTTTTAACCTCCAAGCGTTCTGTACGCTTGTGGTCTCCTGCTGTAATCGAATAATTGCGATTGCCACATACCGTACAAGCAAGGGATGCTTTTTTAATTGCCATATTTACACCTCATTCACCTTTCAATTTACCATATTTTGCTTTGGATTTCAAATGAAATTATTTCCCATTCCATGTTATAATAATAAAAACAAAAAAAAGTGGGGAAATTCTATGCGTCAGCATCGTTCATTACAAAAAATCTATCAATTTATAGATAAAAAAATCATTTCACGATTTTCTTCCATTCAGATTATTGTGTTTTACTATTTATTTTTAACGTTGATTACGTTTATCTTGTTTCAACTGCCATTTTTCAGACAGCCAAATAGTAAAGTTGGTTTGTTAGATATGATTTTCATGTCTGTTTCAACAACTAGCGTGACAGGACTTACCACTTTTGACATTCATACCGTCTTTAACACGGCTGGTATTGTCCTTTTGGAAATTCTTTTTCAAGTGGGTGGACTTGGAATTATGATGATTTCGACATTTTTGTTCATCTTTTCCAAGAAAAAAATCTCCCTTCGTCGTAGACAGCTAATCATGATTGACATGAATCAACCGAGACTCTCTGGCGTAGTGCGAATGATTCAGCGTGCATTGATTATTTTGATTGCCGCTCAATTTCTTTTTGGTATTGCCTTTGGCATTTATTTTCATGCAAAAGGTTTGTATGACAACTGGGGAGAAAGTTTTTTCTGGGGAATTTACGAGTCGATTTCTGCTGTTACGAACTCCGGCTTTGATGTAACAGGGAAATCCATGATTCCATTTGCTCACAACTATTTCTTTTTATATGTTGTGATGTTTCTCATCTTTTTAGGTGGCATTGGTTTTCCAGTATTGCTTGAAATAACCGATTGGATTGCCAATTGGAAAGATAAACAATCCAGAAAAAAATACAACTTCTCTTTGTTTTCAAAACTTGCTCTTGTGACATTTTTAGGCTTATTCATTATTGGAACCATTTTGATTTTCGCCTTTGAGAAAAATCATCTCTATAAAAATGTCTCAGAAATTCAAGCATGGACAAGCTCAGCGTTTTACTCCATGACAACAAGAAACGCAGGACTTCAAATCAATCCAATGACGGATTTTCAACCGAATACTTTGCTGATTTTTTCACTTTTAATGTTTATCGGCTGTTCTCCTTCTTCTGTTGGCGGAGGTATTCGGACAACAACTGCTATCATTGTATTTTTATACGTGATTTCGTTCTTAAAAGGGGAAGAAAAAGTCAACATTTTCGGCCGAAGAATTGACGATGACGATGTGCGAAAATCCGTTGTCGTGATGAATTTATCGCTACTCTTTTGTTTCTTTGCTACGTTGATATTAATGGCAACGCAAGAGCAAAAAATGATTGCCATTGTCTTTGAAGTCGCAAGTGCCTTTGGAACAACAGGACTTTCACTCGGCATTACAGATGATTTGACCGTCATTGGCAAAATTACTATCGCCATTCTCATGTTTGTCGGACGTGTCGGCACACTCTATATGCTCCTCCTCTTTGTACCAAAACAAACGCAGGATATTGGGTATTTATATCCTACGGAGAAAATTATTATTGGATAAAACGAGCTAGGCAACACGGAAACCTTTGTTCTATTATTGGTTTCGTGTTGCCTAGCTAGTTATTCTATACCTCATACCCTACTTCAAGTTCGTATTCTCCCATCAAACCATTTTGGCTTTTCATTTGGTAGCGAAGAAATAGTTCTCCCGCACTTGAGGAAAGTTTTTTCTGAATCTGCTGAGTGTGTGTTTCAACGTTCATTTTGCCCATTGGTGTTTCTAGCTGTCCTTCCATTCTCTCGCCTTTAGAAAAACGAAGTCGCAAGCGACTGTCGCCTGTTCGGATAATACGAATTTCGTCTGTCGCCAAAAACTGAATGGTGACCATTGTCTCAATCGGTTGGTCGTTTGTCAAAATTTCTTCCATGTATCGCAAAAATATGCTCTCGCCTTTTTCGTAAAGGACACCTTTTGTAACCGTTTCAAACTCATGCCGTTCACCAAATTGACGAATAGTGTTGCGAACAATGAGTTTTACTTCTTTCCCGTTACTCATCACGTCCACCTACCAATTCCCTTACTGCCGCCTCAATGCTCTCAACTGTTGGGATTGCTTGACTTTCCAAAAACTGACCTGCTGGCATTGGCGTAAATGAACCACCTAAACGTTTGATTGGTGCTTTCAATTGCATAGACAACTCGCTTTCTGCAATAATCGCCACAAGTTCGCCACCAAATCCACTTTCTTTGACTTCTTCTGTGACAACTAGCACTCTTTTCGTTTTCTCTACACTTTTTAAAATCGTTTGTTTATCTAATGGCACTAGTGTTCGTGGGTCAATTACTTCCACTGAAATGCCCTCGCTTGCTAGTTTTTCTGCCACCAAAAGACTGAGCATTACCATGCGACTTGTCGCAACAATCGAAATGTCCGCTCCTTCACGTTTCACCTCAGCTACGCCTAGAGGTATCGTGTAAGGAATTTCTGGTACGTCCATTTCTTCTTTGTAAAGCAATTTATGCTCATAAATCATGACTGGATTTTCATTTTCAATCGCAGCATGAAGTAAACCTTTGGCATCATAGGCATTGCTTGGCATTACGACAATCAACCCCGGTATATGTGCCGTCCAATTTTCAAGTGACTGAGAGTGCTGTGCTGCTGCTCCTGTGCCACTACCTCCAGCTGTCCGCATGACCATTGGCACTCTCGCTTGTCCTCCAGTCATGTAGTGAATTTTCGCTGCTTGGTTGACAATTTGATCCATAGCAATCGTGATGAAATCTGAAAACTGTAATTCCATAACAGGTCGCAAACCTTTGATTGCCGCACCTACTGCCACACCTGCAATCGCCGCCTCGCTAATCGGTGTGGAACGTACTCGCTCTTCACCATATTTTTCTACAAGCCCTTTTGTCGCACCGAAACCTCCACCGTAAACACCAATATCTTCACCAATGAGGAAAACTCGTGGGTCGTTGCCTAGAGCTTCGTCCAACGCTTCATTGACTGCGTCCAAATAAGTAATTTTACGCACGCACTTCACCTACATTTCCAAAATAAACATCTTTTAGCAAATCTTCTTTTGTTGGCATAGGGTCATTCTTGACACTTTCTGCAAGCTCCTCCACATGAAAACGAGCGATTTTTTCAATCTCACGCACATCTTCTTCTGTGAAATTCGCCTGATGAATCATTTTTAGCTCAAAGCGACGAATCGGGTCATTTTTTTCTTTCCAAATCTCCGATTCTTGTTCTGTACGGTAGACAAGTTTGTCACTCTTAGAATGTCCTTCGTGACGATAAGTAATCGCCTCAATTAACGTTGGGCCTTGACCTTTTCTAGCGTATTCAATGGCATTTTTCGTTGTTGACATAACAAGTTCAACATCATTTCCATCAATCGTAATCCCCGGTATGCCGTAGGCAATTGCTCTGTCAGACAAATGAGAAATGTTTACCATTTCACTTACCTTGCTACTCATGCCATAAAGATTGTTTTCAATGAAAAAAATCACTGGCAATTTCCAAATAGATGCAAGATTGAGTGCCTCGTGAAATGCCCCCTCATTGACCGAACCATCTCCACCAAAAGAAATCACTACTTGTCCTGTCTTGTTCATTTGAGCGGCAAGAGCGGCTCCGCAAGCAATTGGAAAACCTGCTCCTACAATTCCATTGCTCCCAAGATTTCCCGTTTTCAAATCAGCAATATGCATACTTCCGCCTTTACCTTTATTGGTTCCAGTCGATTTCCCACAAAGCTCTGCAAGCATCGCACGCATATCAATTCCTTTCGCCAAGCAATGTGCATGATTTCGATGTGTCGAAGTAATCATATCGGTAATGTTCAACTGCGAACAAGCACCGATTGCTGTCGCCTCCTGTCCAATTGACAAATGATAAGTGCCGTAGATTTCCCCTACTGCTTGAAGTTCTGAAAGTTTTTCTTCAAACGCACGAATTTTCCACATTCGAGAAAGCGTTCGTTTCATCTCCTTCTGCGTAAGAGCTGTTTGGACTTCTAGTTTAGACTTCATAATATTCCCTTTCTTGTTAATAGGAATTTCCTATAAAAATTAAGAACTTTCGTTACCTCTCAGTTTAATATTTTTTACTTTTATCGGCAAGTCTCAAAATCATTTCTTTGTGAAAACTAAACAAAATCTTTTAAATTTGATTGATGTAAAGAAAAAAGAGCAGAAAAATAGTTTCCTATTTCCCACTCTTATATCTATTGTTTTGCTTTTTCTTCGTTAAACGAAAAATAGCTACATTATCGACTAAAAAGCACTTCATTGATTGACAAACGATTGATTTTTCTTTTTTGACTGCCACTCACAAGTACAATAAGAAGAATCAAAAACGATAAAATGAAAAACGTATCTCCTGTCGACAAAGCAATTTTTAATGGCATGGAAAGTTGAATGGTCAATTGTTTTTCCATCATTTGAAAAATCCTTGAGGAGAAGAAAAGGAACAGTATGCTTGATAAAACAAATAAATATTGTGCGTTTCTTAAAAACATACGATTTAGCTCTCGCTTGCGATAGCCAAGCAATTTCAAAAGCACTAGATTATTTTTACTGTCCTCTACAATGCTTGAAATGGTGAACACCAATAACACAACTGAAATTATAAACGCAACAATCCCAATACTAATACTGCCCGCTTGGAGCTGTTTGGCGATTGTTAAATGATTATCAATTGCCTTTGAACGAGAAATCTTTGGATACTCTTTGCTTTGTCCAACATTTTTATTCGTATAAAGAAAATTATATTGATTTTGGTGAAGTTTTTGGAGCTCTTTCCAATCAAAATCAGCATAAATCGTCTGTGTTGCATCATCGACAAACTCTTTTACTTTAAAAGAAATGTTCTTTCCATTAACCACTAGATTGAGCGTTTCTCCTATTTTTACATTGTGGCGGCTGGCAAAATAGCGACTCACTACCGCTTGATTTTTTGTCACAAAATGATTAACTGACTTATTTTCGCCGTTATATAATTTTAAATAATCCTTCGTTTGAAAACGAGAAGCGTTTAACACAACTTGTTTGCTGTCGATTTTTTCTTTCTGTTTTTTCAAACTCTCTACATTTGCAATGAAGGCAACTTGAGCGTTTTCTTCTGCTGTTTCTTCTAACCTCTGCAATTGGTCATATTGCAACATATAATCAAAATGATATTGTTTTTTCAACAATTCACTTGTTTGATTCGGCAAATGAAACTGTAATAATGCTACCAATAATAAAAACACCGAAAGAAAACTTGTGAAAATGAGTAAACCTAATTGTTTACTTCTGCTCAATGTAAAAGAAAGAGCGGTTTTGTTTACAAAATTTTTCATTGGGAGATTTTTTAATCTCCTTACAAGCCAAGAATTTTTGCTATATTTCACCGAACCATTCATCAAAACCAATGCTTTTGGATAAAGTAAACGTAAAACTAACACGATTGTTGCCACCATTAACAAACTTGCAATGAAGAAAGTCGTCAACGCTAAAGCTAGAAATGGAAATTTTTCCTCTACTTTTGGAAGATGAAAATAAACAAGCATTGTTTTTCTCAATTCACCAGAAAGAAGAAAGCCTAAAATATAGCCAACAATCGAGCTAACACTTCCTATGAGCAAAGGAAAAGGAAGAAAACTTAACAAAAGCTCACGTTTTTTATACCCAAGTGCGAGTAAAACGCCAAAAGTTTTCAGCTGTTCTGCAACAATTTTCTTCAAAAGTATCAATAAAATAAAAATCGAACAAATAAGAATCATCGCTGAAAAATAAAGGGAGAGCTGTTTGTTTTTGTTCATCATCACACTTGCTCCGCCGATTAGAGCATTGTCATTGACTGCCAAATAAGAAAATCTCACATCTTTTTTCAATTCTTCAATCTTGGAGTTTGCCTTCGATTTTCCACTCAAAACAATTGTTTCTTGCTCAGGAATATTCGAAAATCCCTCGTTTGTCAGTGAAATTAAATGCTGGTTTTCTGGTGAAATAGGGCTTGCTTGGTTAATATCAGAAAATAACACATAATCTGGACGATAAAATGTTCCGACTATCTTAAATGTTTGATTTTTCACCGTTATTTCGTCACCCAATCGGGAACCTTTCGCTGTCAAAAATTCAGGGTCAACAAGTGTTTCTTTCGCTGTTTTGGGCATTCTTCCTGTTTGTAAAACCGTTTGATTAATAGAAGAATTGTTTGCAACAATCGTCCATTTTTCATCCCCCTCTACAACGCTCTTGCTAACATTTTTTTCTAGTGAAACTTGATATTTCTCTTCGATTTCTTTTATCGTTTGAGCATTGGGCATAGATGAAATGATGAGTCTAAATTCCTCTTGATTTCCTTTTTTAGCAAGCATTTCCTCCGCTCGTTCAATCGGAAGAAAGACGTTTGTCATTGCACCAAAAATCATCAAACTTGCAAACATTAGGAGAATAAGTCCAAAAACTCTCCCTTTATTCTTTAAAAATTTTCTAAAATTCGCCTTGATTAAATTTTTCATCCCCAGTAAACCTCACTTGCAGAAATCGGAGAAAGATTTTTCTTATCCTCAACGATTTGTCCGCTATTCACTCGAATCACACGTTTTGCCATTTCACCAATACCAGCCGTATGCGTAACCATAATAATCGTCGTCGCATTTTCAGCGTTGATTTTTTCTAAATAACCTAAGACTGATTTCCCTGTTTTCTCATCTAACGCACCTGTTGGCTCGTCACAAAACAAAATTTTCGGATTTTTTGCCAATGCTCTAGCAATCGCCACCCGCTGTTGTTGCCCACCAGAAAGCTCGTATGGATATTTATCTTTGAGATTTTCTATATCTAACTGTTTCATCAGCCCAAGAATATCAATCGTTTTCGTTTCATTCAAATAAGACCCTAATTTAATATTTTCAAGCACAGTCAATTCTGCCACCAGATGATATTGCTGAAAAATAAAACTAATGCTCTTTCTCCTAAAATCCGTTTTCTCTTTCTCACTCAATGCTTGAACGTCTCGTCCCTCATAATAAATTTCCCCGCTGTCGACTGTTTCTAGCGTACTTAGAGTATTCAAAAGAGTGGTCTTCCCTCCACCTGACGCCCCTAAAATCACAACAAAATCCCCTTGTTCAACTGCAAAATCAACTTCTTTCAATGCTTGAATCGCATTGTATTTGTTTCCAAATGATTTACTGATTTTTTTAGCTTGTAGTAGCATATGTTTCTCCTTTTTCAAGTGTCTTTTTTTTAGGGCACCTCTAAAAACTCGCACTTATCCTAAATTGCTAGTTTTCCGATTTTCTTCGTCAATCTCCTCAACCTTGTCTAGCTATACGGGGCAGGAGTTGGGTCGCAGTTCGCAACAGCACTGGAAACTTCGTTTCCAGTAAATAAATGCTGTGGCTCACTACGACAAACTCCTGACCGCCCCTCTCCGCTTTTCTATGAACCACATAGCTTTCGTCGATTTCCTCGATAATCGAAAAACTAGCTAATTTAGTCTTAAGCGGAGTTTTTTAGAGGTGCCCTTTACATTTTTTAGCATACCTTATTTTTTCGTTTTCTCATCAGTCTTTGGGCTGAATTTCACATACGGTTGAGGGAGGATTTTTCCTAATCATAGCGTTTTTTGTTCGTTTTCTTCACGTGTGAAGGAAACCTCTTAAAAATTCTCATCACCTGCTATTTCCGTCAAAGAAAAAATACCTCACAAAACTTTTCTCGCACAATTTCCCATAAATTCCAAAGAAAAATGGTAAAATAAAAAGTAACACAATATTCATTTAGGAGGTGCGAAATGTCACTTTATAAAAATCAGTGGTTGGAAAAGGAAAAAGTATTTCGTGACCCTGTTCACAATTATATCCACGTGACACATCAAGTGATTTTGGATTTAATCAATAGTCGTGAAATGCAACGTTTGAGACGTGTGAAACAATTGGGAGGGTCTAGTTTTACTTTTCACGGTGCAGAACATTCAAGATTTTCGCATAGCCTTGGGGTGTACGAAAATGCACGACTTTTTTGTGATATTTTTAAACGAAAATATCCTGCTGACAAATTGGGAGAAAATGGCTGGCAAGATAGCGAGCGACTTGTCACGCTTTGTGCAGCACTTCTGCATGATGTCGGTCATGGAGCGTATTCTCACACTTTTGAGAAAATATTTTCAACTGACCATGAAAAATTCACCGTTGAAATTATCACAAGCGAAACTACCGAGGTCAACCAAATCCTTCGCAAAATTTCTCTTGATTTTCCTGAGAAAGTGGCAAGTGTCATCACAAAAGACTATCCAAATAAGCAAGTCGTGCAAATGATTTCTTCGCAAATTGATGCCGACCGAATGGATTACTTATTGCGAGATGCCTATTATACTGGTACGCAATACGGCTTTTTCGATTTGACTCGGATCAATCGTGTGATTCGCCCCTATAAAAACGGGATTGCTTTTTTGGCACAAGGAATGCACGCTGTCGAAGATTATATTGTTTCACGCTATCAAATGTATATGCAAATCTATTTTCACCCCACCTCACGAGCCATGGAAGTGTTGCTTGATCATTTGTTGAAACGAGCGAAAGATTTATATCCAAGTCAAAAAGAATATTTCAACCGTTCTTCTCCTCGCCTTGTTCCTTTTTTAAAAGGGGATTTTACGTTGAAAGATTATCTTTTGCTAGATGACGGCGTGTTAAACACTTACTTTGGTGAATGGACGGAACATCAAGATGCCATTTTATGCGATTTGGCTGAAAAATTCCGCAACCGTAAACCTTTAAAATCAGTTGTTGTCCATGATGCACAGCTTCCTTTGATTGAAAAAATGCAACTGCTCGTTGAAAAAGTAGGCTATAACCCTGCCTATTATACCGCTGAAAATTCAAGCTGGGATTTGCCTTATGATTTTTATCGACCAGAGGAAAAACGCACTCGTACGCAAATTGAAATTATGCTAGAAGACGGTAGCATGAAAGAACTCTCGACACTTTCCCCACTGGTACGTGCGATTACTGGTGAAAGTGTTGGGGACAGAAGATTTTATTTCCCAAAAGAAATGCTTGAAATGAATCAACAAAATGGATTATTTGAAGATGTTTATAAGGAGTTTTCAAAGCATATTCATAATGGAGAATTGATTGATTGAAAACATTGAGCGAAATCAAAACAGTATCAAAAAAACATTTTAAGGAGAAACAACATGAACATCAAATTAGTTACTATTGACATTGACGGCACATTAATAACAGACAATCACGTCATTACAGAGGACGTGAAAAGAGCGATTGCGACTGCAAAAGAGCAAGGAGTGAAAATCGTTCTTGCAACAGGACGACCTCTTCCGGGTGTAGTGGATTATCTGAAAGAATTAAATTTGAATGAAGTAGGCGACTACGTGATTACTTATAACGGAGGTTTAGTGCAAGAAACTGCAACAGGGAAAGAATTGGCACGTTTTGGACTAACGCACGAAGATTATCTTGAAATTGACTTGCTCGCTCGTAAACTAAACGTTCATTTACATTCAATTACCAACGAACGCATTTACACTTCCAACCGTGATATTTCGCCTTACACGGTGCATGAGGCATACCTTGTCAAAATGCCTGTCAGCTACCGCACGCAAGAGGAAATGACGAAGGATTTGGATATTGTGAAAATGATGTTTATCGACGATCCAGAATTTCTAAGCGAAGTCATCGCAAAAGTGCCGAAAGAATACAATGAACGCTACAACCTTGTCCAATCAAGCCCGTTCTATTATGAAATTTTGAACAAAAAAGCAAGCAAAGGTGCCGCTCTTCTTGCACTCGCTGAACATTTAGGGATTCAAGCAAGCGAGACTATGGCAATTGGAGACGCGGATAATGATTTGTCTATGATTGAAGTGGCAGGTATCGGCGTTGCAATGGGGAACGCTACGGAAAACGTGGTCAAAGCAAGTACCGTTCAAACGGCTTGTAATAACGAAAGTGGCGTAGCACGTGCAATTGAAGATTATGTACTGAAAAAATAAGGATTCAGTTGATGTCGTTGAGAGAAAACTCTGGATTGCGGAGTTTCCTCTCAATCTCATCACTTTTTTTTATAGGAGTGAAACTATTACATAGATAATTTGGAACTCATCGTTTGATTTACCCCGTGAATTTCTTCAAAATCATGAGCAAAATCTTCTACTGCTTTTTCAATGGACGGATGAGCGAAAAATTGCTCGACTACATCAACACCCACCGTCACGGCTTGTGCCCCACAATCTATGGAAGTAGTCACTTGTGCAACATTTTTATAGCTTGCACCTAAAATTTTCGTCTTGGCATTCGTGCGATGAATTTCTTCTGCAAATGAAGAAATCACAAATTGTGGGTCAATGTTCAAATTTTCCATGCGATTATAGTAAGGGGCGATATAATCAGCTCCTGCATGAATTGCCAACAACCCTTGAATTTGCGTATAAATCGCAGTGGCGGTTACGTTGACTCCTCGCTTTTTTAGCTCTTTAATCACAGCAAGACCTACTTCGTTGACAGGCACTTTAATGTAAACTTCACGGTCAACATTTTCCAAAATCGCCTCGGCATCTTTTAGCATACCGTCAAAATCTTTTGCTACAACTTGCACATGCAAACTTTTTTCCATACCAATCATCGTGCGAATTTTCTTCAAATGTGCATAAAGATCAATTTTCCCTTCTTTTTTCAAAATACTAGGGTTACTTGTTACGCCGTTTATCGAAAATGCTTGAGTAAATCGTTCAATTGCTTGAAGATTTGCTGTATCTAGCATAAATTCCATGTTTTTTCACCTCGCTTATCAAATCTAATAAATAGCAATCGTTGTGCCAACCGTTATCTCTGGCAACTCTTTTTCCTCCACATACAAAGTGCCGGGAAGTTCAGCATTCGTTGAACCGTCTAGTTTAATGGTAATATGTCCTAGTTCATTCAAATTTTTCACTACTACATCGCCAACTGCCATAATCTCATAAGGAACATTTGCAATTTGCAAAGTCATTCCTGCGTGAATTTCACCTTCTAAATTTTTCAGGATAATTTTATAGCAATAATCTGCCAAAAAGTCAGGTGCCTCATCGCCAAAGAGAATCACCATATTTTCCTCCGCAAGTTTTTCAGCCTCTATGCCAATTGCTGTAATCGTTGTTTCAAATAATTTTACTTTTTCCTTTTGTTCCATTCGTATAACTCTCCATTCTCTATTATCAAAAGGAGCTTGTGTTTTTTTCCAAGCTCCTTTTTGTTTTTATGAAGCCAAATATTATGAATATAAACCAAAACTTGCCAACCAAGCCACTACAACACGTGGGACACCATTGAGAAATCTTGAATATAAAACAGCAGGAACACCTACTTCTACGGTTTCCACTTCTGCCTCCATTAACCCAAGTGAAACTGGAATGAAGTCACAACCATTTTGCGTGTTAATCGCAAATAATGCAGGTAACGCTAATTGTGGCGGAATGTTTCCTTTTCCAATTTCCACCCCGATAAGCGTTCCGATAATTTGAGAAATAACAGCTCCCGGTCCTAAGAGTGGACTTAGAAATGGCAGAGAGCAAATAAATCCCATAATAATCAAACCAATCGGATTGGACGCCAGTGGTTTCATCGCATTGGCAAATACATTCCCAATTCCTGTACCATTGATAATCCCTATCAAAAGTGAAACAAATGCCATGAATGGTAGCACCGTCTGAATAATCGTCTGCACTGCATCTCTTGCTGCTTGGTTAAAAATCGCAACGACTTTCCCTGCACCCATACCAATTTTGGCAATAAAACTTCCTTGTTCTGCTCTTTGCTCTGTAATTTTTTTGGTCGTATCAATTTTCGGCTCTACATTTGCAGTTTGCGTAGCAACGACGCTTTCTCCGTCATACGGCTGAATCTGATCCAATCCTACTGCTGAAACGTAAATTTCCTCCGTAATATATTTTGCTAGTGGACCACTTTTTCCTGTGGCAATAATATTAATGGTAGGAATATTTTTCTTAGGATAAATCCCACAACGAAGTGTTCCGCCACAATCAACAATCGCAAGAGCAACTTCCTCGTCTTTCACGGTTGTCTTAAAGCCATTGATTGCCTCCATACCGGTAAGTTCAGCAATTTTATCCACAATCGTTGGCTTTTCGCCACCACCTGTAATGTAAACAAATTTATTTTTTGTCTCCGTTGGTTCAATAATCAAAGGACCACCGAACCCACCGTTTCCTTTTGTAACAATAATTTTTCCAAAAGTCATTTTGTATTCCTCCTCTTTTTCTAGCTTTCAATCAATTCTTGAACATCTTTACTCAAAGTAACTCCTTGCTGTTTAGCAACATAGGCTGTTGTCAAATCTGTTACCCAACCGCCGATAAAATTCATCACTAAACCAACGAGCAAATAACGAATCGCTAAATCCGTTTGATTTAACCCTAATTTTTGAATCCCTTGTGCAATGCCAAGCCAGACAAATAATTCACCCGGGTTGATATGTGGGAAAATACCGTTTGAAGTGTGGCAATACTGCATAATCGCCGCACAAAATCCCGGTTTATAGTATTCTGGAAGAAATCTTCCCATTACCATACTCATTGGATTGCCAAGCATGAAAGTAGAAATGAATGGCAAAATCATGTAGCGAGCAAGTGGATTTTTCGCCGCTTTTTTCGCTAAACCTTCAATTCTCTCCTCACCAATCAATGCAATCAACGCATTCATTGCAACTAATAGCATCAATACTGCTGGTACAATTCCTGTCACCCAACTTGTAAATGTTTCTGCCCCTTGCTTAAATAATCCCATAAAAGCATCGGCAAATTTTGTAATGTAATCCATTTTTTTACGCTCCTTTTTGTTTTTTTGTTGGTTGAAGTTCGCAGTGAATAAATGAACTGTTTTGCTACTGCAAACTCCTTAACGCACTTCTTCGCTTTTCTTGTCTAGCTACGTAGTGCTGAATTTTGGTCACTGTTCGCAATGCCACCTGAAACTGTGTTTCAGGCAAGTAAATGGCATGGCTCACTGCGACAAAATTCAAAACGCACTACTTCGCTTTTCGTTTTGTCTAGCTACGAAGTGCAGGAGTTTGGCAACTGTTCGCAATGCCACCTGAAGCTGTGCTTCAGGCAAGTAAATGGCATGGCTCACTGTCGCAAACTCCTTAACGCACTTCTTCGCTTTTCTTTACCGCTAGTTTGTTCATGTGATAGCCTACTTTACTTGCAAGAAAGCTGATTGGTGCCTCTTTTTTCTCCTCTTTGTAATCGCCCTCTTCTATTCTTTGGTACAATTCTGTTGCATTCAAAATGGTTTGTCGTGTTATTTTATCCATTTTTATCATTAATGGATGTTCCTCCGTCAAAACCATTAGCTCTAAACCTACAAATTGTGGCTGTTCTTTAAACCTTGAGAGAACCGTCACACCTTGCATTTTTACCGCTCGTTGAATTTCTCCTTTTTTATTTAATGCAAACATCACAATCGTACCAGATCGGATTTTCCCTGCTCTTTTGCCAATCGCCACTTTCCCAAGACTTCGCAATTCTTTATACGTCTTGTTAAAATTTTGAATTTGCTTTAAGCCAAACAACACTTGCAAAAGATACACGCTTAGCATAATAACACCTAACAATAGCCATTCATTCATGATTCGTTCCCCTGCTTTCATTATTTTTTTAGAAATTAAGATGCCTCTACTAAGTCTTTCAGCTCGTCAATCGTTGGCAATTGTTTCTTGCCATTTTGCAAAATATACCGGCGGAAAAGGCGAAAGACGACTTCATATACTTGCAACAACACTCTTTCTTTCTCCTCATCCATTTCTTCTGGGATACAAAGCAGTAAGAAAAAATGTACTTTCCCAAAATGACTTTCCAGTCCCTCTGAAGATTTACCAAAAATCAATACCAACTGCTCTGATTTTGAATTAATTGTATGAGGAAAGGCAAACGGAGGTTCAACTGTTGTCCGAAGTTTTTCCCGTTCAGAAAGTCGTTCATAAAACTGCTCGTCTAAAATCCCTTGGTTGCTAAGACATTCGATACATCTTTCTAAATTTTCCTCATAGGAAATTCCCTCAATCACTTCCGCTTCAATCCATTCTAGGAAACACTCGCTTTTTTCTTCTTCTGCAAATTGAAACTTTAACAGTTGCCTTTCGTTTAACAATTCATGAAAAGAATAAATCGGTGTCCGTAGTGATTGCTGAGTGAAAAGCGAATTGGTGAACGCAACCAAATAATCGTTTAACTTTTCTTCAATATCACACTTGGAGGAAAGAATATCTATTTGCGTATCGCTACCAAACAAGCGGAAAATTTTTTCCTTTACCACTTGCTTTAACCCTTGCCCGATAGAACCGATGATTGCTACTTTTTTCACACGTTCTTCGTAGCGAGACCTTAGCGAAAGTTCAAAATAAATAGCCAAATACCCTACTTCTATCAACGGAACTCTACGACCGATTTCATTGCCTAGACGTTTACAGAAATATTCCGATACCTTATAGGAAAAAGGATAGGTTTCTGCTACGCTTTCAAAAAATAAATCTCTACTTTCAAAATGAAAACTCAAGCGATTTAACAAAAATGACAAATGAAATTCTGTTTGCTCAAGCATTTCACCCGCACGCATTTTCAACCCAAATTCTTCCGCTAATTCCTCGAAAATCTTAAAAACAATTTGTCGAATCGACTTTGGAAGTTTAACCGAGAAATTTCTTTGAATTGTATTTTTCAGACTTAGCGGAAAATAAAGATAGTCTACCTCTGTTTTGGAAAAATTTAATTCGTGATTGACTTCAATATCGACCACTAACGCATCCAAATGTTCTTCCTGTTTTAAATAATTGGTATAGTATTTGGGGAGAGTCGTCAAATTTTTCTCTTGATTGATTCGATTGAGCGAAATAGACCAATTTTTTTCAAAAAGTTGTCTCGTCTCCAAATCTAGCTCAAACAGTTGTTCTAACTCCTCAATTCTTTTCGCATCATACTCACTGATGTTTTGAGGAAAATAATCATAAATAAAATAGAGCAAGAGTAATCTTTTCGTATATTCATCTGCTTTCAGTCGGATTCCTCGACTCGATTTCCCCTCAATTTCACCACCAAATTCTTCGACAAGCTGGCGAATGACTTTTAAATCATTAACCACCGTTCCTCTTGAAACCATAAGATCAAAGGCGATTTCTTCAGTGTTTAAAAAATTTTCCCGATCAATGAGCTGGTGCAAAATATAAGCCGTCCTCTTCCCTTGAGAGTTATAATCCGCCTCCTCTTTCATTCCACCGTATACTAGCCTTTGAAAACTTTCCATGTCATGAATGGTTAAATACACAATCTTTTTTTGTATGGCAAGTGAAAAAATATCCGAATATTCTTCTGCAAGAAACTCTACGCTATTAACAACCGTCTGGCTACTGATAGAGAGTAAATTTGCAAGTTCCTGCACATGCACCGTTTTCCTTATAGACAAAAATTCGAGCAACTTTAAATATCGGTTAATAATCGTCATCTTTTCACTTCCTCATCCACATTCTATAATTTTTTTGAAATAAAACGATTATTTATTGAAAAAGTCGTTCTATTTTATATGGGTATCTCTAAAAACTAGCAATTTTGAGTAAATGCGAGTTTTTAGAGGTAGCCATGTCTAATTATATAGCAATTCCATATCCGCAAACTAGATAACGATTAAAATTTACCCCCGTGTTTTTCCACCAGAAACATTTGTCGTAATTCCAGTCACATAGCTTGCTCGTCTGCTGATATAATAGCAAACTACATCTGCTACCTCCTTTAATTTTCCACTTCTGCCTAATGGTGTAGCACTTGTATTGGCATAACCTGCTCGCAATTCTTCCACTGTTTTCCCTCTAGTGTAGGCAAGAGCTTTTTCATAACTTTCAGTTCTAAGTCCTGTTTCCTCCATAATCCCCGGAGCAATGCCAACGACACGCACATGATGTTTCGCTAACTCTTTCGCCCACGAACGAGTAAAACCGTTAATCGCAGCTTTACTTGCCGCATAAGGACTTTGCCCCTCAGAACCTTCCAAACCACATTCGCTACTCATATTGATAATGACACCAGATTTTTTCTTGACTAAAATTTTCGCCGTCTCTTGTGAAACATTGTAAACACCTTTGACATTGATTTGGAAAATCTTATCAAATACTTCTTCACTTAACTCATACTCACTCGCCTCTTTTTGATCATCTACTAACAATCGAGGAATATTAATGCCCGCATTGTTAACAACTGCATCAATCGTGCCAAATTTTTCCACTACGTTTTGGATAGCACTTGCAACATTTTGTCTATCGGTCACATCTGTTGCAACAAAAAATAAATTTTCATGTTGAATTTTCCCCTCATGAAGATCTAAATTCGCCACTTTCACTCCTTGCTCGAGCAATTCCTCCACAATTGCTTCACCAATTCCACTGCTCCCTCCTGTTACAACAACTACCTCATCTTTAATTCCTAACCAATCTGACATAATAGTCTCCTTTCAAAGTCTTTTATGAGGGACAAGATTTTGGTCGCTGCCACAGACTTCAAAACGCCCCTCGTAGTTACTATCCTTATTGGACGATTTCATTATAGATTGAAAGCGTTTTTTACTTAATACAAAGTTTTTTTAGTTTTCTCTTTCTTTGTATATAAAATCTTGTACGAATGATTTTACTATTTTTTTCAAAAAAAGAGCAACTCCCCAAAAGGCAATTGCTCAAATGTTATTTTGGAAAACTAATCTTAAAAACAGAGCCTTTCGGCAAATTGTCTAGTACCATAATTTTTCCGCCTAATTGTTCCATCATTTGTTTGGCAATGGACAAGCCTAACCCAAAACCGCCTGTTTGCTTATTTCTTGAGGCATCTGCACGTACAAATCGCTCAAAAATCTTTCGTTTTACCTCGTCTGTCATTCCTATGCCTGTATCTTTCACAACTAATTCAAGCTCAGACTTCGTAATATGCGTTGAAACAACAATTTCATCTCCTGTATTGGTGTATTTTATCGCATTGTCTAGCAAAATTACCATTAACTGCTGATAAAGTTTTTTATCCAACCAAAAATGATCACTGCCATTCTCGTCAAATTCATAACGCAAAACTTTTTCGTCCAATTTTGCTAATTCTGCATAATCATCGGTAATTTTCTTTGTGAGTTTAGAAATTTCGACTTCTTCTTTGTTCACTTGTACTTGCGTACCGTCACGCCTTGCCAAAAGCAATAAATCGCTCGTCAAATTCCGCAAACGGCGAATTTCACCCAAACTATCAGCAATTTCCTCCGAATGTTCCAAAATGCTCTCATCTGGCTTAGTGAAAAGTGTCTCAAGTTTATTTTGAATAATCGCAAGTGGCGTTCTAAGCTCATGACTAGCGTTCTCCACAAACTCCTGCTGTTTCGACCAAGCCGACAAAAGAGGTCGCATGGAAATTCTTGCCAAATAAAAACTCAAAATCAGCGACAACAGCCAGAAAATCACCATACACCAAACGATAATTTTCTCAAAATGTGAAACACTCTCTCGCACCTGATTCGTATTCGACAACACTTGGATATAGGCAATTCCCGTTCGTTCATCGCCTTTAAATTCCGTCAAAATCGAATGGAAATAAATTTTTTCGCCATAAGCATTCATCGAAGAAACTTCTTGGATACTTCCTTTATTGAGAGAAGAAAATTTGATTTGATTGCTTAAATTTCCTAGCTCAAGATTGTTCATTGTGCTGGCAACTTGTTCCTTATCTTTCGACCAAAGAATAATTTGCGACTGAAACCCAATCGAACCTAAACGCTTAGGTTTTCCTTGATTTTCTTGGTTAACCTCAGGCTTGTCTTCTGGCACAATCATCAGCCTAGTACCGTCAGATTGCAAAGAAAAACTCATTTTCGCAATTCTTTGCAACTGCTCATCCACATCCATGTACGCACTTTGGTGCATCACGTTAATGACAATTAAGCCGAGAAGCGAGAAAACAAGTGCAAAAGCAAACACATTTTGAATGAAAAATCTTTGTAGCTGTTTTTTAGATAAATCTGCGTGCATATTTTTCCCTCATCTACTTACTTTCTTGTTTTTTTAGCAAATACCCCACATTCCGAATGGTTTGCAAATTTTCAACTAAACTCGTTCCTTTCAAATGCTTTCTCAACTTGCTCATATAAACTTCGACAACCGTAATCGCCGTTTCGCTATCAAATCCCCAAATTCTATCAAAAATCTGTTCCTTTGTTAAAATCGCTCCTTGATTTTGCAAAAAATAAACGAGCAGCTCAAATTCTTTTCCTTGAATATCTTGAGCAACAGCTGAAATTTCGACACTTTGATTGGCGAAATTTGCCACCACTTCACCATAACTAATCGAATTTTCATCTTGCAAGCGTCCGCTACGTTTCAGTAAAGAAATCATTCGCATTTTCAATTCTTCCAAATAAAAAGGTTTGGTCAAATAATCATCTGCACCGAATTGAAATCCTCTCATCTTGTCCTCAATGTCATCTTTTGCAGTCAAAAATAAAACAGGCGTACTACTCCGTTCTTCACGAAGTGTCTTTAAAACGTCTATCCCGCTTTTTTCAGGGAGCATCCAGTCCAACAAAATAATGTCATAAATCGCACTTTCTGCCTCAAATTGCCCCTCTAATCCATCATAAACTTGTTTCACCTCGGCAAAATCAGTCAAATATTTCTTTATATTATCTGACAACTGCCAATCGTCTTCTATTAATAACACCTTAATCATTTGTCCACCTCGTTTATTTTTATATCTACTATTATAACAAGAAAATCTAAAATGAACCTTAAAATATTTTTTCACGAAACGAAAAATTTTCAGAAAATTTCTTTTCTGAATTTCATAAGTGTGCTATGATAATAGTAGTGATTTTTTAGCAAGCATAACACTCTTGTTTTTATTTGGAAAAACAAAATTTTCAAACATCATGAGCCCAAATTATAAGGAGGATTTTTTATGTTACAAAAATTAAAAGCATTATCACTCATTCAAAAAATCGCAATCGGGATTGTGATTGGAGCGACACTTGGATTTCTATTTCCAAAAGCAACAATATTTGCACTTTTAGGTGAATTATTTGTCGCCTCACTAAAATCTATTGCACCTATTTTAGTATTTGCACTCATTTTAGCATCTGTTGCAAAACATAAGAAAAATGAAAAAAATTATCTTGGCTCGATTCTTTCGCTCTACTTGGTAGCGACTTTTCTAGCTAGTTTAGTAGGTGTCATCGCAAGTTTTCTTTTCCCTGTTACTATTACTCTACAAAAAGCCGTGGAGCAGGAAAGTCCTCAAGAAATTAGCGAAGTCATCAAAGGGATTTTGATGAATGTCGTCCAAAATCCTCTTCAAGCAATTATTGGTGGAAACTATCTTGCCGTGCTTTTCTGGGCTAGTTTGCTTGGTTTTGGTCTTAGAAAAGCAAATGAGCAAATCAAAGAGGGAATTGACACGTTTGCTCATGCCATAACAAGTGTAGTACAATTCATTATCAGTTTTGCTCCTGTTGGTATTGCGGGTTTAGTCTACCATTCCGTTGCCACAACTGGTATCAATGGACTTGCTCAATATGGAAAATTGGTAATTTTGCTAGTGGCAAGTATGCTTTTCACAGCACTTATCATTTATCCATTCATGGTATTTCTCAAACTCCGTCAAAATCCATATCCGCTCGTATTCTTCTGCTTAAAAGAAAGTGCAATTCCAGCATTTTTCACCAGAAGTTCAGCGGCAAATATTCCAATCAATATGAAATTAGCAAATGCTTTGCAACTTGAGGAAGAAAGTTATTCGATTTCCATTCCACTTGGTGCAACAATTAACATGGGTGGAGCAGCAATTACGATTTCAACAATGACACTTGCTGCCGTGCATACGTTAGACATTCAAGTGCCACTACCACTTACGCTTTTCCTTTGCTTACTTTCTGCACTCTCAGCGTGCGGTGCAAGCGGAATTGCTGGCGGTTCACTCCTTTTAATTCCACTTGCGTGTAGTTTATTTGGCATTTCAAATGACATTGCTATGCAAGTCGTCGGAGTAGGATTTGTCATTGGCGTCATTCAAGACTCATTTGAAACAGCCCTCAATTCCTCTAGCGACCTACTCTTTACTGCTACTGCTGAATTAGCTTCTGAAAAAAGAGCAGGCAAAAAACTCTCCGTCCGCGAACGACTTTATCGTTATCAAAGCGAAGAGATTGTGGACTAATTTTTTGAGATGAGAATGGGGGTTCTCGTCTTTTTTTGACAAAAATAGGTCAGCTAAAAACGTTCGAGAAAACGAAATTCAGCTGACCTATTTTCATATATTACACCTCACACCTTATTCCGCTTGATAATCAGACAATCCCTCAGCTAAATCTCCTAGAGAGAAACCTGTTTCTGCTTCTGGGATTTCGTAGTGGTCGTCTTCTTCGACTTCTTCAGTGCGAGCTGGTGCTTCTTCTAATGCTTTGATAGAAAGAGCAATGCGTTTTGCTTCTGGATTTACTTCCAATACTTTCACTTGCACATCATCACCCTCTGAAAGAACTTCTTGAGGTGTTGAAATGTGTTTGTGTGAGATTTGTGAAATGTGAACCAAACCTTCAACACCCGGGAACACTTCAACAAATGCTCCAAATGTTGTCAAGCGTTTCACCACACCGTCAAGGCTTGCACCAACTGGTGCTTTTTCTTCAATATCGCTCCAAGGTCCGGGCTGTGTAGCTTTGATTGAAAGTGATACACGACCATGTTCTTCATCAATATTCAAGACTTTTGCTTGAACTGCTTCCCCAGCTTTTAAGACATCACTTGGGCGATTTACGCGAGTGTGTGCAATTTCTGACACGTGAACCAATCCGTCCACTCCACCAAGGCTGATGAATGCTCCAAAATCAGTCAAACGTGCAACTGTTCCTTCAACAACATCACCTTCATGAAGTGTTGCAAAAACTTCTGCTTGTTTTTTCGCTTTTTCTTCTGCTAAAATGTCACGACGATTCAAAATTAAACGTCCGCTTTCTGCGTCAACTTCTTCGATACGTGCATCAAATGATTCCCCTTTGTATTTTGAGAAATCCGATACAAAGCGATCTTCTACTAGAGAAGCTGGAATGAAACCACGAAGACCATTATAGTCAACTGAAAGTCCACCTTTTACCACTTTGGTAACTTTAACGGTAACCACTTCGCCGACACGTCCTACTAATTCTTCCCAAGCTTTACGAGCAGCTAGCTTTGTTTTTGAAAGGATAAATGAATATCCTTCATCTTTGGCATTTCCACGAACTTCTTGAGCTACAAGTAACTCAAATTTGTCCCCTACACTTGCCAATGTGTTTAACTCTACATCTTTTTCGCGTGTTAGCTCACGAACAGGTACTGCCCCTTGCAAGCCATTTGGAAGTGAAACAACAAGTTGCTTATCTTCGATTTGCACAACTTCTGCTTCTACAACATCTCCCACTTTGATTTCTTCTTGTTCGTTCAACAACGCTTCAAAATTCTCTGACATGAAAAATCCTCCTACAACAACAATCTATATCTATCTGATAATTTTCAGTCGATACTACCATTCTATGATATTTTCACGAAAAATGAAAGAGATTTCTCTACATTTTTGTAAATAAATAGAAATTATTTGTTTTTACCTTGTTTTTTCTATAATAATCTTCTTAATTTCACCGACTACTTCCTCAATATTTAACCCTGTCGTATCAAGCAAAACAGCATCTTCAGCTTGCACGAGTGGGGAAATTTCACGAGTAGAGTCCAAATAATCACGACGAGCGATTTCTTCTTTTAAAATTTCAAAATCCGTTGGGATTTTTTTGGCAATATTTTCCTTGTAACGACGTTCTGCTCTCTCTTCAACACTTGCTACGAGAAAAATTTTCACTTCAGCTTTTGGTAAAACGACCGTGCCAATGTCTCGACCGTCCATAACCACACCACCATTTTTGCCAAATTCTTGTTGCAATTTCACTAGAGCAGTACGCACGAGAGATTTCGCTGCAACTGTTGAAACGAGATTTGTTACATCATTTTGGCGAATTGCCTCCGTCACATTTTCATCTCCGACAAACACTTGCTGACCATTTTCACTCGCTTGAAAAGAAATAGGTTGTTTTTCGATCGCTTGTATAAGCAATTCTTCAGTTTCAACGGAAATTTTCTTTGCCAAAGCCAAATAAGTAACTGCTCGATACATTGCTCCTGTATCAATATAAATATATCCATAATCTTTCGCTAATATTTTCGCTACCGTACTTTTCCCACTACTAGCAGGGCCGTCAATGGCGATACTAATGTCTTTCATGTTCTTCTCCTCAATTTATTTTCATACAAAAAGAGGTTGGTTCAATACTTGACATACTCCTTTTATCTTTGTGATAAAGTGAATTTGAGTATTGTCCCAACTTCTCCTTGACTATTTAATTTTTAGTTGTTGTCCCGGATGAATCGCAGGAGCAAATGACCCGTCTTGGGCAATCGTAATTCCGTTAAGCTGGGCAATCGTTTCCTCATCTACACCAGTACGTGCAGCAATTTGAGCCAATCCTTCACCGTCTAAGACTGTCGTGTATTGTTCAGAGTTTTCCTGCTGTGAACTAGAAGAAGCGACAGTTGAAGAAGATGCAGGTACGGATGAGCTAACAGACGAGCTTGCCACTTCGCTACTAACCGAACTTTGTGAAGAACTGCTACTTGCCACAGTCGAAGAACTTGTCTCCTCACTACTTGAAACACTTGTTGTCGTCGAAGTAGTAACTTTTGGGTCATCTCCTTTGTGTGTAATATAATAATACCCCAAAAGCGGTGCCCCAATAATCATGACAATCAGTATCACGAGTGCAGTAGAAAATGCAGTATTCCCTTTTTTCGTTTTCCTTTGGGCAGAACGAGTGGATGTCGTCTCAAATTCCGTGTCATAAATTGATTTTTCCCAAGGCTCTGTGTTGTGTTCATCTATTTTACGTGCCAAAATAATTCCCTCCATGAATATTACTCACTGAATTATAGCATAGTGAAAATAAAAAAGCAGTAAGTAGTCAAATTTTTTTGTTTAAGAAATGGTAAAGTTCTAAAAAGACCAAGGAAGAAAATTCCTCGGTCAAATTGCAAAACTCTGTGTAAGATGTAAAAACTCACGCTCTTTGTTTTTTTCGTCAAATTCTTCTTGCAGACGCATTTTCTTTAGTTTTGAGAAAATTTCTTCTGCTGCACTCCACGGTTTCATAATAAGCATCATTTTCGTCTTTGATTTGTTAATATCAATTTCTAAAATTTGTTCAGTAAAACTGTGCAGGCAAACGCCTGTACTGTCAAATTCAGAAACTAAAATAAAATCACCTACTTTATAATTTGAACCATACGGCACCATATAATAATCACAACCACGAAAATGAACTAACTGATGCGTTTGCGGTGTAATGTGAAGATGTTGAAATGTTTGCTGTGTCATAATAATCACCCACTCCTCTAAAAACTAACGATGTGACTTCCTATAACTAATATAGCAACATTTCATTAATTTCTCAAAGGATATGAAGTGATTTTCTCTTTTTTTCTACATAACTTCAAAAATTATAATTATTTTTTCGTATTTCGCTCTAACATTTTATTTTTCCGTCACTGCAAGAGTGTTAATTCGTTGAATTACTTGATTGTTCATCACCGTTTCGCTTGAAAGTTGAATTCTATTTTTTTCCGTTCCACCACTAAAAAAAATTATATCAATCATACCTTTTTTGACATTCAACTGATACTTTTGAGACAATTCATCTAAATCATAAATAATAGGATAAAAATAAATCATGCGATTCATGGCACTCACTTCTTTTTCCTTGTTCATCAATTTCAACAAATTCGTGTATTCTTTTCCGTTTGGTATCGCAAAAATTACTGTAACAGCGGGTTTTTCTTTTAGTAGTTTGTCTAGTTCATGGTAATGAATCGTCTTTACTTTATTCGGATAAAGAAAGTCATTGTTCACCAATACTTCCATTTCTTTTGCTCGAATTTTCTCACGTGCCGAGGGGAAAATCGAATAACTAGCAGCGATTAATACGCCAATCATAACCAAAAACAGCAACGCTTGTTTTCTATAATTTTTTTGTGCATAAACAAACCATTCTTTCACTACATCAAGTACATATAACAAATTTTCCATCATTTCATTCCTTTTAGGGGTGTCCTTTATTATTCTTCCCCTAAATATAACAAATTTCTTTGTCCGCTACCAGTATAATGGTTATATTCTTTGTTGTATTCAAAAAAATTCTCAAGCTCACAGATTATCAATGCCATTTTACATAAAGTCTGGTAAAATAGAATTGTAAGAAAAACAAGGAAAGTGATAAGGAGTGATTTTATGTCTACAATTGGAAATTACAAAATCGAAGATATTAAGAATGGAAACGTTTTATTCTCGGCGATTCGTTCAACCGTGGAAACTGCCTTTTATGCCAATACCGTCTCTCGTGTGAAAAACACCGAGGAAGCGTACAGATTAGCAGAAAAAGCAAAAGGCGTAATCAAAACAAGTCTACCAATTTATCGTGCAGAAGATTTAGGGTTACCAAGTGAAGCGAGTGTACTTGTTTTCAATGACGGTGAAATCGTGGGTCGTACTGCTGCTGCTCGCAAAATTATTGGGCAACCAGAAGTTGACGAGGCTTATTTTGCCAAACTTGTGCGTGAGGCAATGTATCAGCTTAATCTCAAGAAAACTTTAACCTGTGACGTTGTCGTAGGGCTAGATGAAGCATTTATGATGAAAAGTCATCTTCTCTTGCCAGAGGGATATGAAAATAATATTTTAAGCTATATGCTCAATTTCCAAGCGATTACTTCGGAGTATGAGGAAATGTATGCCAATTCTACTCCATACAATCAAGGGGATATTTTTATCGTTGGTGATCCTGATTGGACGCACCCTGATTTTCCGCATGGTATTGCTCTTTTTGATCCACTTCACAATACTGCTGTGGTGCTTGGATTGCGTTATTTTGGCGAATTTAAAAAAGGAACGCTCACTCTTGCTTGGGCGGCAGCTCATAGAAATGGCTTTGTTGCGTGTCATGGCGGTATGAAACAGTACACTTTGGCAAATGGTAAAAAATACACAATGGCAGCCTACGGTCTCTCTGGAAGTGGAAAATCTACGATTACTCTTGCAAAAAACGCAGATAAATATGATGTAACTGTATTACATGATGATGCGTTCGTCATTTCCAAAGAAGACGGTTCTACTACTGCTCTTGAGCCTGCTTATTTTGATAAAACGCAAGATTACCCAATGGATAGTGAGGCGGTAAAATATTTCCTTACTTGTCAAAATGTCGGCGTAACCCTTGATACTACGGGAAAAAAAGTGCTTGTAACCGAAGATATTCGCAACGGAAACGGACGAACAGTCAAATCTAAATTTGTCACACCAAACCGTGTCGACCATTTAAAAGAGAGCATTGATGCTGTCTACTGGATTATGAAAGACGACTCCTTGCCACCAATTGTCAAAATTGAAGATGCCACTCTCGCTGCAGTATTTGGCTTGACACTTGCCACCAAACGCTCTACTGCTGAAAATATCGTGGGCAAAGTAGACATGGATGCTCTCGTTATCGAGCCATTCGCCAATCCATTTCGTGCTTATGCTCTTGGCGAAGATTTTGAGGATTTCAAAAATCTATTTGAGCAAAGAAAAACCGAGTGCTATATCTTAAACACAGGATTTTTCAACGATGAAAAAGTCAAACCACATCACACTCTTTCTTCGATTGAAGCAGTGGTCGATGACGAAGTTGAATGGAAAAACTTCGGTTCTATCGAAGGAATGAAATATCGTGAAATTGAAGGGTTCACCCCTGATTTTTCAAATGCTGATTACGTGAAGAAATTAATTTTCAGAATGGAAAATCGTCTCGATTTCATTCTCAAAAAGAAAACAGAACTTGGCGGCTACCATGCTTTACCTGACGGCACGGAAGAAGTCGTTCGTCAAATGATTGAAGAACTCAAAGAAAATCTAGCATAATTATTGAGGGCAAGAAAATACTTCTATTCTTAAAACATAGATTGTACTTCTTGCCCTTTTTAGTATTTCCTTAAATCTTTTTCTGTCTATAAAACAATTTTTTTGATATGATTGTATCATTATTATTGTTATTGTTTCGCTTAAAATTAGGAAACTAGTAACTTTAGTTAAAAATAGAAGGTAATCATCATGAAAAATAGACCGAAAATAAAAATTGGACTTCGTACAATCAAAACTGCTATTTCAGCAACACTTGCCGTCCTTGTTGCCAACGTATTTCATCTTGAATATGCAGTAAGTGCTGGAATTATTGCGGTGTTAAGCGTGAGCAATACCAAAAAAAGTACGATTATTACAGGCGTGAATCGCCTTTTGAGTTTACTAATCGCAATACTCCTCGCTGCTCTACTTTTTCACACGCTAGGATTTACTCCTATTACGTTTGGTATCTATTTGTTGTTATTTATTCCAATTACCACGTATCTTGGAATGAGCGACGGCATTGTGGTCAATTCTGTTTTAGTGACGCATTTTCTGATTGAAAAGCAAACGAGCTTGCCACTTATTTTAAACGAATTACTTTTGATGTGCATTGGTGTTGGTTTTGCATTAATCGCTAATCTTTATATGCCAAACGACGAAAAAGAGCTTGCTGAAAATCAGTTGGAATTAGAGTTGGAATTTAAGGAAATTGCAGGTCTCCTTGCAAGTCATGTCAATCGAAAAATGGAGGCGGAGCAACTTTATAAAAGATGTCACAAATTACTTCTTTTTACTGAAAAAAACGTTACGATTTCGCAAAAATATATGGAAAATCATGTGTTTTCACGAAATGAATTTTTCTACAAATATTTCACCATGCGTCAAATGCAAGTAAATATTTTGTCAGAAATTCTTCAGCACATGATTAAACTGGAAGTCGATACCGAACATTTTGACGAAATCGCCCGTATTTTTGAAAACCTTAGTCTGACTTATGCAACCAATAATGACGGAAAAATCCTTTTAGAGCAAATTCAAAATGCATATGCCAGCTACCGAGAAATGCCCCTACCGAAAACACGGGAAGAATTTGAAAATCGTGCTGGTTTATTTCAAGTATTGCAACTGATTGAAGTGATGATACAAGTGAAAAGGGAATTTGTAAGAGAAATGGAAAATTAAGGGAATCTCTAAAAATTCCGGTTAAAACAAAATTAGCTATTTTGGGTAAGCGTGAATTTTTAGAGGCAACCTTGCTATTATCCCTAAGTTTTTTGAAAAACTTTTGACAACACTCTTGAACATTGGTATAGTG
Source organism: Pilibacter termitis (assembly GCF_900167335.1). Classification (GTDB taxonomy): domain Bacteria; phylum Bacillota; class Bacilli; order Lactobacillales; family Streptococcaceae; genus Pilibacter; species Pilibacter termitis. Next base: position 11,638 of record NZ_FUXI01000013.1, on the reverse strand, counting down.
ATAAAAATAGTAAAAAATGAAGGAAAATCATTTTTAAGTCTGATTTAGCGGACTGAGTAAATGAGAAAATATTCTTATTTTTTAGTATTTCAGCAAAAATACGCATATATATTCAGAATTTTTATACTAAATGGAGAAAAAAATTTTTCTGGGTGTAAGGCTGATTGGAGGGAAACAATGAAAGTCATTTCTAAAGACTCATCAAAATTATTTGAAACTTTTTTTGATGCACAAAACCAAGATAATTCTCGTGTACAAATGGGAATTATTACACTATTACCGGGCGAACGACGACCTGAAAAAGATTTTGCTCGTCACGAGCAAGATGAATTTTCATATGTCGTCTCTGGCGTTGCACATACAATATTAGAAAACGGTGAAGATATTGTTGGCAAGGCAGGTGATGCCCAATTGATTGAGGCTGGCGAAGGGCATATCAATTACAACGATAGCAATGAAGAGGCTGTTGTTGTCTGGTTTTTAGTGGAAAGATAACTTCTGCTGATTTAATTTTTTTAATGAGAGGAAAAAAACAAAATGAAAAAAAGAAAAACACTCATCACACTGAGCTTGTTGGCACCTATTTTACTAAGTGCTTGCTCAAATGGAAACGAGAGCAAAAAAGAGGAAACACAAGAAAAAACGGTTCATCTCATGTCGCAAAGTGAGTTGACAACACTAGATTCAGCGGCATTGCTTGACTTTCCAGATGCGATTACGCATACTGCTGCGTTTGAAGGACTTTACACGCTTGATGACAAAGACAATGTCATTCCTGCTGCTGCAAAAGAATTGCCCGAAATTTCTACGGACGGTTTGACTTATACAATTACACTTCGTGAGGGAATGAAGTGGAGCGATGAAAAAGCAGTGACGGCACATGACTTTGAGTACGCATGGAAACGAGTGGCTGACCCGAAAAACAGTTATATTTACAGTTTCCTTATCCAAGAAACGATTCAAAATGGGGTGGAAGTGGCAAATGGCGAGAAAGAAGTCGATAGTTTAGGTGTCAAATCACTAGATGATTTGACGTTGCAAGTAACACTAAAAGAGCCTAAACCTTTCTTCACTTCACTTTTGACGTTTTCAACATTTTTCCCACAAAACGAAGACGCTGTGAAGAAATATGGCAAAAAATATGGTACAACAGCTGATTCTGTCGCCTATAATGGTCCATTTATCGTGGAAAACTGGGAACATTCGGCAACGAGCTGGGATTTGAAGAAAAATAAACAATACTGGGATAAAGACAATGTCAACGTGGAAAATATTCACTATGAAACAGTTAAAGAAGGCAATACTGCTTTGAATTTGTTTGACAATAAAAAACTTGACCTCGCTTATCTTAGCGGTAGCACTGCTCAAATGAATTTGAAACATGAAAACTTCAAATCTTATCCAACAGCTACGATGAATTATATTCGATTTAACCAAAAAAGAAACGGAAAACCTACGCCACTTGCAAATGAAAATCTTCGCAAAGCATTGGCACTTGGGATTGACAAAGACAATTTGGTGAAAAACGTAATCGCAGACGGCTCGCAAGCACTCAATGGAATGGTAACAAGTGAATTTTTCAGTAATGAAAAAACAGGGGTTGACTTCCGTAAAGATGCGGGTGACGTTATGGCTTATAATAAAGAAGAGGCTCAAAAATACTGGAAACTTGCTCAAAAAGAGCTTGGCGAGAAAGTAACGATTGAATTGATGTCAACTGATGCTGAAGTTTACAAAAAATTTGGCGAAAGTATTCAAAATCAATGGCAAGAAAACTTCTCTGGTTTAACGGTTGATGTGCGTGCATTACCAACAGAAACTGCTCTGAATCTTAGTCGTGAAAGTAATTATGATGCTTTTCTAATTTACTGGACACCTGACTATAAAGACCCAATTTCTACTTTGAAAATGCTCTACTCAGGCAATGACCGCAACTATTCTAATAAGAAATTTGATGAGTTGATTGATAAAGCATCAAAAGACTATGCTCTTGACCCTGAAAAACGATGGGAGGTATTGAAAGAGGCGGAAAAAGTTGCACTTGAAGAAACGGCTGGTATGGCAGTGTTAAGCCAAAATCAACAAACCGTTTTACAAAATCCAGATCTCGAGGGTGTGAATTTCCACACATTCGCCTCTCCATTGACATTGAAAGATTTGAAATGGAAAAATTAAAAATTGAGAATTAGTTCATGGAAGGATAAACGGAATTTTATCCTTCTATGACTTTTTTTAACGAGCAAATAAACAATAGACATTCGGACTAGAAAAAAATTTCCTTTACAAATAGAGTATTTCATGGTATAATTTTCTTCGTGAGTTTTTCACGTATTACGTTTATCCGCTGGAGAGTTCAAATTTCTATTGATAGACTGGAAAAAGGAGACGGATTAAGATGAATCCATTGATTGAAGAATTAACAAAAGAGCAACTTCGCTCAGACATTCCTGCTTTTCGCCCGGGAGACACTGTACGTGTTCATGCGAAAGTTGTCGAAGGAAGTCGCGAACGTATCCAGATTTTTGAAGGTGTTGTAATCAAACGCCGTGGTGCTGGAATTAGCGAAACGTACACTGTTCGTAAAATCTCAAACGGTGTTGGTGTAGAACGTACATTCCCACTTCACACTCCACGTGTAGCAAAAATCGAAGTAGTCCGCTACGGTAAAGTACGTCGTGCGAAACTTTACTACTTGCGTGCATTGCAAGGAAAAGCAGCTCGTATCAAAGAAATTCGTCGTTAAGACAGTTGAAAGCTTAACCTTTTGGGTTAGGCTTTTTTGGGTGTTGTAAAGGAGAGGTTCATTATAATATCCTAAATTTCCTCACTGACTTTATATACTCCCCTTCATTAAACATACATTTTGACAATCCACATCTGTCTTCCTTTGGCATTTTTAAACAAATACAAAAACTTTTTTAAGAAATTCATGAAGTTCTCTCTTTCTCTCAATCTTTGTTTTTTTCTAATTACAAGTGGTTTTCGGAATTGCACTCATCTATTTTTTCCAGATTATGCTCGTTTATGTTTCATAAAAAATGAGAATTAGCATAAAAAAAGAAACATATCCACCTTTCTTTTTTGGTACTATATTTTCAAAGGGAGGATTGACGATGGACGAACAATTGGTTAGAAAATTACGAGTAGAATCTGGAATTTCTCAACGCAAAATGGCAGAAAAAGTCTTTGTTTCGAGGACAACCTATCAAAAATTTGAACGTGGGGAATACGACCCACCAATTTCATTTATCAAACGTGTCGCTGAAGTTTTGCAAGTAGATTATAATTTATTAGTTTCAAGTAGCGTTCGCAAAAATGATATTGAAAAGGTATTAACTACACCACTTAGTTATCATGGCGAAGAATTAAATGCCAATGAAAAACTCAAAATATCTATCTTTATTCGTTTGCTAAAAGGACAGGTGAGCGAAAAAGATTATTTCTTAAATTTACTTCAAGAAGCATAAAAAAGAATGTAAGTCAGCGGGAGGCGACTTACATTCTTTTTTTTTAATGACCTTTACTTTGCCATTTAATTATTCGCTTGGTCGGACGATTGGTTTTCACTATGCGTTTTACACCATCTTTTTCAACCGATAAGAAAATAGAGTAATCTTTTTGTACAAGTTCGTGAATTTTTTCCACTTGATCTGTGAAATTGCTTTTTAGCTCTTGAGCTTTATCCGTTGCCACTTCTTTTAAACGTTCTACTGAGGTTTGGATTTTTTCTGGCACTACCATTTTTAAACATTCCTTCTTTCTCCGAATTCACTTCGTAAAATTTTGAAATTTAACTTCAGTCAAGTGGGAGTGCAAAGCAAGCTATCGCCCACTTAAATTCTTATTCTTTACTCTAGTATATCCTTTTTTTGTGAAAAAGTGGAAAATAAAGCCTCACTTCTTCCTCAACCAAATTTTTTAACCATCCATATGATTCCTCATCATTTGATAATTCACATTGCCACCGTTTAAATTGTAAACTTCTTTAAATCCCTCATTTAACAAAATGTTTTGAGCAGCATTAGCTGTTACGCCTGTATTACAGTAAACAACCACTCGTTTTTCCTTATCCAGCCCTTGAAGATGTGTCCGCAACTCTTTGAGTGGAATATTTTTTGCTCCCTCAATGTGATTTTCTGCATACTCTTGAAGAGGTCTAGCATCTATCAGCTGAAGTTCTTCACCCGCTTCTAGCCAGCTTAAAAGTTTGGCTGGAGTTATCATTTTTCCCCTTGAAAGAGCGTTGGTAAGTGCCATTCCCGTATAATTCACAGGATCTTTTGTCGTCGAATACACTGGCGAATAGGCAAGGTCCAGCTGAAATAAATCTTCTGCTTTCGCACCAAAGGAAAGAGCCGTTGCAAAAACGTCCAAACGCTTGTCAACACCAGCGTTTCCAATAATTTGTACCCCCAAGAGCTGATGCGTTTTCCTGTCTGCTACTGCTTTTATCAAGATTTTTTTATCACTAATATAATTTGGACGGTCATTTTTTTGATTATATAAAATTTCTACGTCATAACCTTGCTTTTTCGCCATTTTTTCACTCAAACCTGTTTGCCCAATCGTCAAATCAAAAAAACGTAAAATGCTCGTACCTAAAATGCCTTGATTTCGTGAACTTCCACCTGTCATGGCATCTCCTGCGATACGTCCCTCTTTATTTGCGTGCGTAGCAAGTGGTAGCCATAACGGTTTTCCATTTATCCTAGAAAATTTTTCAGCAACATCTCCCGTTGCATAAACATTTTCCAGATTGGTCTCCATGCTCGAATTAACCTGAATTGCCCCTGTTTCGCCCAATTTCACACCTATTTTTTCCGCCAGTGTAACGAGAGGTTTCACTCCTGTTGCCACAATAAAGAAATCAGCTGAAAGCTCTTGGTCGCCCTCTAAAACAAGCGTTTTCACTCGTTTGTCGCCTTGAATTTCTACAATTTCACTATTTTTAATCAGCCAAATCCCTTGACGTGTGATTTCGTCCTCAATTCTCAATGCCAAATCCTCATCAAATGTTGACATTACTTGATTGTGAGGAACCACGATAGAAGTAGCTATACCACGCTTTTTCAGCTGTTCTGCCATTTCTAAACCGACAAAACCACCACCGATAATTACAACTGAATTCGCCTCTTCTTGCTCAAGATAATTCATGATATTTTTACCAGAAGTGATATCTTTCACACTAAAAACATTTTTCGCTTGCACATTTTGGAAAACCTCTGGTGTGTTAAAATACGTCCCCGTTGCAAATACTAACTTATCAAAATGTTCCTCAAATATTTCGTCATTTTTTAAATTTTTCACGATGATTTTTTTCTCTTGATAAGAAACATCCAGCACCTCATGTCTTGTAAAAATATCAACATTGTACTTTTCCTTAAAAAACGTGGTATCACGTGGAGATAGCTCATCAAAATTTTCCACTTCTCCTGTAAAAACATAAGGAATCCCACAAACTGCGTAGCTAATGTCCGTATCTTTGTCAAAAATTACAATTTCTGCCTGTTCATCATTTCTTCGTGCCTTCGCCGCCACACTCGTTCCTGCTGCCACACCACCAATAATTACGATTTTCACATTTGTATCCTCCTTTTCAATTTGTAAGAGTTGAGGTCTGGTAAAGGGTCTCAACGTTACTTGAGGCTATGTTCACTGTTGCAGACTTCAGAATGCCCCTCTTTGCTTTTCTTTGTCTAGCTGCGAGGGGCTGAAGTTTGGCAACTGTTCGCAGTGCCGCTCGAAACTCGTTTCGAGCAAGTAAACGGCACGGCTCACTGTTGCAAACTTCAGAACGCCCCTCTCCGCTTTTCCTTGTCTAGCTACGTGGGGCTGAAGTCTGGTGGCTGTTCGCAGTGCCGCTCGAAACTCGTTTCGAGCAAGTAAACGGCACGGTTCACTGCCACAGACTTCAATTCGCCCCTCTTCGCTTTTCTTTATTCTACCATTTTTTATCGTTACTTTTATGACAAAAGGATTTTATTTGCTTGTTCCGATAATTTTTTTCGTTCTAATTTTACTACCTTTTCTGCTACATTCTCAATAAACCGTTTGTCATGCTCAATTACAATCATTGTTGGTTTGAAATTTTTGATAACGTTCTCGATTTGAACATGGTTGAACACATCCAAATAGTTCAACGGCTCATCCCAAACATAGAGTTCTGCTTGTTCTGTTAAAGATTTCGCAAGTTCTACTTTTTTTCTTTGACCTAAGCTCATATTTTCGATTTTTTGACTAAATACTTCCATTTCCATGCCGAGTTTTCGTAAATTATTGAGGAAATACTCGTAGTCAATCTTTTTCTTCTTCGCAAATTCTGACAACGTGCCTTTATTCCCTTCATGCTCTTGATGAACATAGGAAATTTTCATATTTTGAACTGCATGAATTTCTCCTGTCATTTCTCCTTGAAAATTACCTAATAGAGCGTGAATAAGTGAAGTTTTTCCTATGCCGTTCATTCCTTGAATCGCCAAAACTTCTCCTTTTTTCAGTTCAAAAGAAATTGGAAGAAATAATTTCTTTTCTGAAAATGAAAGTGTCAAATTTTCAACAGTAAAAATACTCTTATGATGACTAGGGGTGAAATTCATTTTCAATTCTCTTGTCTCCTCGATTTCCTTTAACAGACACTGCTTTTGCTCAATTTCCTTTTCCATTCTCCTCTCTAAATTCTTAGATTTTTTCATTAGCCGTGCCGCTCTTGCACCTATAAAGCCTTTATCGGCAGCACCTCTTTTTTCACCTTCTTTGTTCAAACTCCACTCTTTTTTCTCTCTAGTTGTTTTCTTCAAGCGAACGATTTCCTTTTTCAGTTGCCCGTTTTGAGCCATTTCCGTCTCATCTCGGCGTTTCTTTTGCTCCTCATAGGTGGAAAAATTCCCTTTGTAAAGCATAAGTTGTGTCTTTTCAATCGTCAGCACATGATTAACAATTTTATCGACAAACTCTCTATCATGGCTTGCTACAATAAATCCCTGTCGTTTATTTTTCAAATAGCTTGCTATAATTTCTCTTGATTTCATATCCAAATGATTAGTCGGTTCATCTATTAATGGAAAATTTTGCTCATCCAGAAACAAAAGTGCAAGCAACACCTTCGTTTTTTCTCCTCCAGATAGCGTAGAAAATGGTGAATACAAAACATCTAAATCAACATTTAACAAATGTAGCTCTCGCTCCAATTTCCATTGCTCAAACTCTCTAATTTCCTGCAAAGCAAAAAGTGTCAGCTCATTTTGATTTTCTATTTTCTCTGGGAAATAAACAACATTCATCTGGTGAATAATTTCACCAGAACAACAAAGTTCACCTGTTAACAAACGCAACAATGTCGTTTTTCCTCGTCCATTTCGTCCAATCAACCCAAGTTTCCAATCACTTTCTAACGTCAAATCAACTTTTTGAAAAACTTCACGCTCTCCACCGTAACTAAAACTCATATTTTTTAATTCAATTTTTGACATAAAAAAAACTCCAATTTTAAAATTGGAAGTTCACGAAAAAAGCATAGAATCCTACACTCTCCATTCAGCTCAACGACAAAATCATTTTTTGTACACCAAAAAAAAACGCAAACTAACCAATTTTTTTATTTTATCCAAATAGTAAATTGAGTTAGTTATACATTTTCTCACCTCTTGCTGTTTAAGTTAAGTTTATTATATGATGTTCTTTTAAAAAATACAAGGGAAAAAAGAACTCCAAAAAACGAAACTTCTGGAGTTCTGAAACACCCCTCTCTCCTCAAAACCTTAAGATCTATTTCACATAAATCCCCAACACTTGATAAGGCTCCAAGACAAGTTCTTCTTCTAACTGTTGCGTTGCGTAATTGTCTATTAAAATTTCGCCGTTTGTAAATTCTCTAGGTATTTTGACCATTGTTTTTTCAGCGAAGAAATTGTTTAAGACAAGGAGTTTTTCATCTTTCAATTCACGTAAAAAAGCGTAAACTTTCGGATGACTAGTAGCGTAAGGGTGATAACTCCCTTCTGAAATTAGCTTTTTCTCTTTTCTTAAAGCAATCAATTGCTTGTAAAAAGATAAAATGCTACCACTCTTTTTCTCCGTTTCAACATTGATTGTTTGATAACTTCTACCGACATTTAGCCACGGTGTTCCTTTTGTAAAACCTGCGTTTTTCTCACCATTCCATTGCATTGGAACGCGTGAATTGTCGCGTGATTTTGCTTGGATAATACTTTTAGCTTCAGCAGGGGGCATGCCTTTTTCTAAAAGAGCTTCATAAGCGTTAAAGCTCTCAATATCCTTGTACTCACTCATTTCACTAAACTCAGGGTCGAGCATACCGATTTCTTCTCCCATATAAATATATGGTGTTCCACGATTGAGATGAATCGCAGCAGCAAGCATTTTTGCTCCTTGCACTCGGTAATTTTCCACGTCAATAAAGCGATTCAACGCTCTTGGTTGGTCATGATTGTTCCAAAACAGAGCATTCCAGCCATTTTGTTCGCTCATTTTCGTTTGCCAACTGTGTAAAATTTGCTTTAATGCTTCAAAATCAAACGTTTTTTTCGTCCATTTTTCACCATTTTCATAGTCCACTTTTAAATGATGAAATTGAAAGACCATAGATAACTCTTTTCGTTCTGGCTGAGTGTATAAAATGCCGTTTTCAATTGTTGTAGAACTCATTTCACCAACGGTAATGCTCGAATTGTCTTGACCAAAAGTCTGATCGTTTAGCTCACGCAAATAGTCATGAGTGATTGGTTTGTCTGTATATTCAGCTTTCCCTTCGTTAATCGAATTATTTTTTAGCACTTCATCTTTTCCGATAACGTTTATCACGTCAAAACGGAATCCCTTGATACCTTTTTTACGCCAAAAATTGACTACGCTAAACAATTCTTCTCGTACACGAGGATTTCGCCAATTCAAATCCGCCTGTGTTTTGTCGTATAAATGCAAATAGTACAAATCGCTCTTGCCAAATTTTTCCCACGCATTGCCACCAAACTTCGATTGCCAATCTGTCGGTTGTTCAGATAGAAAGAAATATTCCTGATATTGCCTCTCCCCTGCCAATGCACGAGTAAACCACTCATGATCTGTCGAAACGTGATTTAGCACCATATCAAGCATTAGCTCTATCCCGAAATGTTTCGCCTCCGTAACGAGAAGTTCAAATTCCTCCATCGTGCCAAACATTTTATCAATCGCCTTGTAGTTGGAAATATCATATCCATTGTCATGCTGTGGCGAAGGATAAATAGGATTTAACCAAATCATATCAATGCCTAAATCTGCCAAATAAGGCAATTTTTCCCTAATTCCTGCCAAATCCCCAATCCCATCTTGGTTGGTATCATAAAACGATTTTGGATATATTTGGTAAATTACCTTATCCTTAAAACTCAATTTCCTCTCTCCAATCTTTGAACCTAAGAGAAAACTTCACAAGTCGTCTCTTAGGCTCACTAAATTATAATTTGGTTGCAAAGAATATTTCTTCGCCTACATTTACTTCTTTTGGTAAAGTAGTAAAATCTACTTGCCAATCATTTGCATTTGTAATCACAATCGGTGTTTGTGTGTTATATCCCGCTGCTTTGATTTTTTCTACGTCAAACGTTAGCAACTTCTCTCCACGACGTACTTTATCTCCCTGCTTGACATTACTAATGAAATGTTCACCGTTTAATTTTACTGTATCCATGCCAATATGAATAAGCATTTCTACACCTTCATCACTCATTAAACCAATTGCATGGAGCGTTGGAAAAAGGCTTGTTACCACACCATCAAACGGGGCAAAAATTTCTCCGCTCACATTGTTCATCACTACACCTACGCCCATCATCCCTGTAGAAAAAACTTCGTCCCTACATTCGGAAAGTGGTCGCATTTCTGCTTTCATTGGTGAAAAAATAGTTGTTTTGCTCCCTGATTGTATTTCTTTTGTATCATTTTCTTCCATGTTTTCAAATGTTCCCGTGGTAGTTTCTTGGGCGAGTTCACTTTTAGTTAAAATACCTGCTTTTTTAAAGAACAATGTTAAGACAAATGGTACCACAATTGCAATAATCATTGCCACCAAAAACATTCCCATATCTTGTCCTCGGATTGCTAAAATCCCCGGAAGTCCACCGACACCGATAGCATTGGCACGAATTTTTACAAAAGTAGCAAACATCCCTGCAATTCCTGAACCAATCATTGCAGCAACGAATGGATAGGCAAATTTCAAATTAATCCCGAACATTGCAGGCTCTGTTACCCCAAGCCAAGCGGAAATAAGCGACGGTACAGAAATTTGCTCTTCTTTTTTATTGCCTTTATGTGCAATAATAATTCCTAAAACTGCTGCTCCTTGAGCAATATTTGACAAGGCAATCATCGGCCAAAGATTAGTTGAACCAAAATCTGCAATTAACTGACTATCTATGGCAAGCGTGGTGTGGTGCAGTCCTGTAATAACTAATGGTGCATACAATGCTCCAAATATTCCACCAAACAGCCAACTAAACGTAGAGGTCAAACCTGCATTGACCACATTTGAAATCCCTTGACCAACTGCCCAACCGACTGGTCCTAGCACAACGTGAGCAGCAATAATCGTAGGAATTAAAGCAAAAAGTGGCACGAAAATCATCGAAATTGCTTCTGGCACGACACGTCTGAAAAATCTTTCCAAATAGACAAGTAGGAAACCTGCAAGCATGGCTGGAATGACTTGTGCTTGATACCCTCGTAAAAACAAACTGCCCACACCGAAATCAATCGTATATTTGGCAATATCTTCTGCACTCGCTCCGTTTACTGCATAGGCATTCATCAACTGCGGAGAGACAAGTGTGATCCCAAGAACAATCCCTAAGATTTGCGTTGTTCCCATTTTGCGTGTAATACTCCACGTCACACCAACTGGTAGAAAATGGAAAATCGCTTCGCCCGGCAACCATAAAAAGCGGTTGATACCAGCCCAAAATGGCGAAATGTCAACAATTGTATTCCAAACTGGCTTGCCATCAGGCGATAGTTGTTTGACACCTTCAATAACTTTTTGACCTAGAAATTCCATTCCAACGCTTTCTAAAATATTGCGAAAACCTAAAATGAGACCACCAACGATAATCGCAGGTAAAAGTGGCGTAAAAATTTCCGCTAAAACACCGACTAAGCGTTGAATAATATTTTGATGTTGTTTCGCTGCTGATTTTGCAGCCTCTTTTGAAACACCCTCTACTCCAGAGATTTTGGTGAAATCATTGTAAAAAGTCGGTACTTCGTTGCCGATAATCACTTGAAACTGTCCTGCATTGGTAAACATCCCCTTTACAGACGGGATTTGTTCAATTTTGCTCTCCTGTGCTTTTTTCGGGTCATTTAAAACAAAACGTAGGCGAGTAGCACAATGTGTAACTGCTGAAATATTTTCAGCTCCGCCAATTGCAGAAAGTAAATCTCTTGCGTCTTTTTCAAATTTTGACATGATTGTTCTCCTTTGTCTAGCTACGAGGGGCAGGAGTTGGGCGACTGCTCGCAATGTCGCTTGAAGCTAACGCTTCAAGTGAATGAACGACATAGTTCGCTGTCGCAAACTCCTGAACGCCCCTCTACACTTTTCTTTGTCTAGCTACATGGTGCTGAAGTCTGGCAACTGTTC
>NZ_FUXI01000016.1:20360-67191 GCF_900167335.1 Pilibacter termitis | reverse complement strand
CAGCAACAGTAACTCATCAAGCACAAGTTTGAGTGATTCAATCTCAATGAGTTTGTCAACAAGCACTAGCAACAGCAACTCATCAAGTCTAAGTGCAAGTGACTCAGCATCAACCAGTACTTCAACAAGTGATAGTACTGTGAAGAGCACAAGTGTTTCTGATAGTATGTCAGCAAGTACAAGTGATAGCAACTCAACTTCAACAAGTATTAGTGCAAATGATTCATTATCAACCAGCACTTCGACAAGCGATAGTACTGTAAAGAGTACAAGTGTTTCTGACAGTATGTCTACAAGCACAAGTATTAGCAACTCAGACTCAATTGCAAGCACAAGCACAAGTGTGAGTGAGTCAAGTAGCACAAGTACAAGTGTTTCTGATAGTATGTCCACAAGTACAAGCGATAGCAACTCAGGCTCAACAAGTCTAAGTGCAAGTGATTCCACTTCAACAAGCACTTCGATAAGTGATAGTATTTCAACAAGTACAAGTGTTTCTGACAGTATGTCAATGAGTACAAGTGATAGCAATAGCTCTTCAACAAGTTTGAGTACAAGTATTAGTGATTCTATGTCGCTTAGTTTGAGTGAGTATCAATCAGGAAGTGTTTCAACGAGAGGGGAACTTCCAGTTACTTATGGAAGTGGTACGACTACAACGTCTGGAACAACGAATCAACCGACCACGGTTTACACTCAATCAAGTGGTACAAACTATTTACCTTCAACAGGTGAAGAAACACAAAACACTGCGACTCTCTTAGGAGCAGGATTGACATTAGGTGCAGCAGCGCTTATTGGCAAAAGAAGAAAACAAGAAAAAACACAAGAGGAAGATTAAGAGACTATCTTTTGTGTAAGGAAATGAATAGGAAGAAAACAAGGATTTCCTTGTTTTCTCCTTGTTCTTTTAAAGGGATAGGAAGATGGATAAACAAAAAAAGTATCAAAAAATCGCAAATAAAGTAATGGAATTAGGTACAATGTACTCTTCTCTTACAGATGAAGAATTAAAAGATAAAACCAGTCAATTTCGTCATCGACTAAAATTAGGAGAAAAAATTGATTCACTTGTTCCAGAGGCGTTTGCGACAGTTGTCGAGGCAAATGCTCGCTTATTAGGAATGAAACCTTATTTTGTTCAAATTTTAGGAGCAGTTACCTTGTTTTTTGGCGATATTGCAGAGATGAAAACAGGTGAAGGAAAAACGTTGACTGCTACGATGGCTCTTTATACGAGAGGGTTATTAGGCAAAGGGAATTTTTTGATTACGTCTAATCCTTACCTTGCATGGCGAGATGCAGAAGAAGTGGGGAAAGTCTATGAATTTTTGGGTTTAACCTTTGCGGTAGGGGTTGCCAAAGAAAACAGTGAGGAAGAAATTGACAAAGAAATCGTTTATGCTAGTGACATCGTCTACACAACGCATAGTGCATTAGGCTTTGATTATTTGTTTGACAATTTAGCAACGGAAATTTATGAGCAATATGTCACGAAATTTCAGTATGTCTTGATTGATGAAATTGATTCCATTTTGCTTGACATGGCACAAGTGCCACTTGTGATTTCAGGGGCGCCAAAAGTGCAATCAAATTTATTTGAGTTGTCCAATTTTGTAGTCAATACATTGGTCGAAGATGAGGATTATGAAAAGAGTTTAGATGAAAAAAATGTTTGGTTTTTAGAAAAAGGGATTCTAAAAATGGAAACAGTTTTAGGTGTTGAGGGCTTGCTTACAGAGCAATGGAAAGATTTGTATCGACATCTTACTTTAGCATTAAGAGCGAATCATTTATTGAAAAATGGGAAAGATTATATTGTAGAAGATATTGGTGTGACCTTGCTAGATGAGGCAAATGGTCGAAAACTTGAGGGCAGTAAATTACAAGCAGGTTTCCACCAAGCGATAGAGGCGAAAGAAAATGTGAAAATTTCCGAAGAAACTCGAGCAATGGGGACAATCACGTATCAAAATCTATTCAAAAAATTCCCGATTATTTCTGGTATGAGTGGAACGGCTAAGACAGATGAAGAAGAATTTAAAATGACCTACAATGTGGAAGTGATTGAAATTCCAACCAATCTTCCGAACAATCGTCTCGATCATAAGGACAAAATTTTTTTAACAAACGAAGCGAAAATTCAAGCGTCATTAAATGTCGTAAAAGAGAACATTGAAAAAGGACGCCCGATTTTAATTGGTACTGGATCTGTTTCGATTTCCATGTTGTACTCCATGATTTTATTGCAAGAAAAAATCGCTCACAATGTACTTAATGCGACAAGTGTTTCAAAAGAAAAATTGATTGTTTTAGAGGCTGGAAAAGCTGGAAGTGTAACAGTTGCCACATCTATTGCAGGACGAGGAACAGATATCAAACTAGATGATGTAGCCAAAAGTCGTGGTGGGTTGTTTGTTTTGGGAACAGAGCGAATGACGAGCGAGCGAATTGACAATCAATTGCGTGGTCGTGCAGGTCGACAGGGAGAACCTGGAGAGAGTGAGTTTTTCGTTTCATTTGAGGACAAAATTGTGATTCAAAATGCACCACAATGGGTGAAACGAGCGAAAAAATCACTAGAGAAAAAAGTTGAAAAAGGAAAAATTGACCCAAGTCAACCACTAGGGGAAAAATACCGAAAGGTGATTGAAAAAATTCAGCGGATACGAAAGAATCAAGAAATTCAAGAGAGAAAACAAACACTTGAATTTGATATGACCATTCATTATCAGCGAGAAAAAATTTATGCAGTACGAAATGATATTTTAGTATCATCGGAAAAAGAGTTAGATGCTCTTTTACAACTTTCTACAACGAAAGCAATTCAACAATTTTTATCGAAAAAAGAAAATTTGAGCAGAGAAAAAGTCATTGATTTTATTCATAATTATTTGGATTACAATTTTGACATTGTTCAATTTCAGCGAAATTATGAATACAATGCAAAAGGGCTAAAAACTTTTCTACATCGAATTATTCAAGAGCAGCAACAGATGATTTTATCTAAATTTGACAATGACGTGCAACGAATGTATTACAAACGCACGATAATTTTAAAAGCAGTAGATACTATGTGGATTGAGCAAACAGATAATTTACAACAATTAAAAGCAGTCATTAGTGCAAGAAGTTGGGGACAAAAAAACCCTGTTTTTGAATTTCAAGAGGAGGCACAAAAAAGTTTCCTTGAAATGGAAAAGGAAATTTATTTAAATGTCTTACGCAATTTACTTTTATCAGATTTAACGAAGAATTTTGATGGAAGTTATGACATTGATTTCCCATAGAATGAGGCAGTATGAAAAAGAATAAAATTTTATTTCAGAGAATAATTTATAGTGGTTTGCTTTTGTTTCTACTTCAGCTAGGTCGAAATGTTCTTTTACCAGGAATGAAAGTAGTGCCATTAAGCAATAGTAGCGAGAATCAATTTTTAGAATTTATTACCCGTACAACAGGTGGTGATTTCTTCAATCCTTCTTTTTTTTCACTGGGAATGGGTCCTTATATGACAGCATTGATTATTTGGACGACCTTAACCGTAAGTGAATTTGATTGGATCAAAAATTTGAGCGAGCGTGCAAAAGGTTATTTTCAACGAGGATTGACGTTTGTTTTTGCGGTGATACAGGCGATGATTTTTTTACCAAAACTAAAAGCGGTACAAGATTTTGGACAAGACCCAACCATTTTTCATCTTTCTGCAAGTACGATGACGATTCTCTACCTTATTACAGGTGGAATGTTTTTATCTTGGTTAGCGGATCGAAATTGTGAAAATGGCATTGGAGGACAAAGTCTTTTTATTGTCCCGAGTGTAATGGCGAATATCCCAGCGATGTTGGTTTCAGGAAAAACAGGGAAAGTGAGTTTTCAACCGTCTTTCCTCCTTATTTTAAGCATTGTAACGATAGTGTTCGTTGTTGTCACTATTTTTTTATACAACTCAGAATATCGGATAAACATAGAGAGAATCGGTGTAACGAGTGAATTTACACATTCTTATATACCTATTCGGCTGTTGACATCAGGAGCCATGCCGTTTATGTTTGCGGTCACGTTTTTCTCCTTGCCGAATTTGCTGTTAATGAATGAGAAGGTGAAAGATACGATTTTTTCTTATTGGCTTTCTCGTCTGTTTAGCTATAATACGGTGGAGGGAATTTTCACTTATGGTGTCGTCATTTACTTATTGGCGTTGTCCTTTAGTTTTATCAATGTTCGTCCTTATGACATTGCAAAAAACTTACGTGAGTCAGGTGATTATGTCCTTGGTCTTCCGCCTGGAAATAAAACGCAACGTTTTTTCACTCGAAAAGTTTGGATGATTTCAAGCATTGGTAGTCTCTATTTAGTTTTGGTTTCTATGATTCCACTTTTTATAGGATTGAAAAATGATTTGTACTCCAATTTATCTTTTTACTTTGGCAGTATTTTCATGTTGATTATCATTTTAGAAAACATAACCAAGGAAGTGAAATTTATTTACCAAATGGAAAACTATACAATTTTCCAAAAAAAGCACCATTAAAATTAGGAGGAGTACGATGATTTATTTATTCCCTGCTTGGCAACAGGAAAATTACAATATGGAATACGACCCAATTTTAAAACTGGTGAAGATTTTCCAACATATGAAAGAGGACGCTCAATTACTACTCATGAGCTATATGCCATTTCTTAGGTATAAAATCGAAAATTTTAGTTTACCTTACTGGTCGGCATTTGATACGATTCAAAAAATTGACATTTTAACAGGTGTCCCTCTTATGCTGAGTGATTTGTCATTCCCGGAGGAAAGTGAATTTCTTTACACCCCCAAAGGAGTCGTGATTTTACAGGAAAAAAAGAAGTTTGCCAATGTGCAATACAATGAATATGGTTGTATAGAAAAAATATACTATTATCAAACTTCTCTTTTTAAGGTGGAAAATTTTGATGACCGTGGTTTTCTTTCTTCTGTCGAAGAATACCAAGAGGAAAAATTGAAAAAGCGGAGTTATTATAACGAATTTGGTGAGCATACCTTAACGGAATATTTCTTTCCTATTTCCAAGGTGGTAATAGAAAAGTTTGGTGTAAAAGGATTTTCAAAGGAAGTTTACTCCTCTATCAATGAAGTGTTATTAGAAGCCTTACAGCAAAAACTACAACAAAAAAAAGAAGAAAAACAGAAACTTATAAGCGTTTATCAACCGTATTTGGTTCAAATTCTTCATTCTTTAGTCCAGCAGGAGAAAATTACGTGGTTAATTCAGCAAAATCAGTCGTTCTTTTCACTTGAGGAGAATGAACACTTTAACGTGCTAGAGAAAAGTGAGCGTATTTTATGTGATACGAAATGTATGCGAGAGAAATTTTTGCATTGGGCAAATGAAAATCTTCTCTCTATCGAAGAAAAAGTCGAGAGCATTCCGTTTTACGATTTGGAACTTGATCTTGGAGAAAGTAATTTCGTGCAGGAAATGTTGCTTTATGTAAAAGTAAATAGCTTGAATGCTTTTAAAGAAAGATTTATTGACTTGTTACTAAAGAAACTAATCGAAAATGAAAGCTACTATCTCTTGATTACTACGGATAGTTTGGAACTGGAAGAAATGATTCAACAAAAAGCAATACAGCTTATTGACACTTATTTTGACATAGACAGCACTTCGTCTGATTTCAAAAAGACATTGCGATATGTTGAAACCAAGCGAATGCAGAAATTGTTGAAACAAGATGAAGAGGCAGTGGAACATTTGAGGAAAACGCCTCTTTGGAAGCAATTGGTTGCGGCGATAAATGTATATGAACGTTTGGAATATAGGCGAGTGTTCCATTTGTATCAGATTCGAGAGTTATTTAAGAAAACGAGATTGTATATTGAATTAGATGAGGCGACAAATTTTCAAATGCAGTTGCTTGCACTCAGTGTAGGGATTCCTCAGATGACGAGGAATCAATTTGACTTTGTTTTTCACAAGGAAAACGGGATTTTGTATGATGAGGAATGTGACTTGGAGCAAGAAGTAGATTATTATCTCAAGCATTTGGCAAATTGGAATCAGTCGCTTATAAGGAATATTGAGCTGTTAGAGGAATATGATTTGGAGAAAATTAGTGAAAGGTGGCAGGTGGTGTTAAATGGCGAAAAAAATTAAGGTGTTTCATTTCAGTAATCGAAATTTCACCGAAACACATCAGCTATCCTCAAGTTTTGAGTATTTGTTTATTCCGTTGAATAAAGGTTGGCAAATTCAAAAAGAAAATCGAAAGGATTTTTTTAGCGAGGATGTATTGGCGAAAGAAAAACGGTCTATTTTTATTTTCGATCAGTTGCAAGAAACGGATTTTTTTAGAAAACTTATTGAGCAGTTGCCGAATTATCAAATTCTCTATGATGTCAAACAAACTCTCTCTCCTCTATTTTTAGAAGTCTTGCACCGAAAATTTGCCATTGGTTTGGATTTTGGACAAATGGAGCGAGTTTTCTCGTATATCAACGAAGAATATGCCGTAAAGCAATCAGGGTATAAACTAAGTCATGACTTTCTCCAAGTTTCTCCGTTTTTTAAAGGAGAAGTGAGGAAAATAGGGAATGCGTTTATCGAAATTTCAAGCGAACATGAAGAAACGTTTCAGCAAGCATTTGTTTGGCGAATGACTCATCAATTGCCAAAAGGTGAGCAACACGTTTTTTTTCCAGAAGTCATGAGACTTTCTGGGGCAGTGGAAGTAGTTTTTAAAGTGTTTCTTTTACATGAACAAACACAAGAACTTCTTGATGTCGTTGAGGCAAGTTTAGAAGAAATTCAACAAGAGAAACCGATACTCTTAGAAAGCAAAGAAGAAAATGCGAATATTAGCGTTTCTTTGTACTTAAAAGGAACAGGAGAAGTGCAGATTGGGCAAGTGCATGTGAGACGAGCGATTGCCAGTCGTCAGTCGATGATTTCTGGCGGAGCCAATCTTTTAGACCATGAAGAGAATGGCGATGGCATTTTTTACTATTTCAATCCGGGGGATTTCAAACCACCTCTTGCGATTTATTTCTCTGGTTACCGTCCGTTAGAAGGATTTGAGGGGCTAGGGATGATGAGCAAAATGGGGTGTCCTTTCATGCTTATTGCAGACCCACGACTTGAGGGAGGGAATTTCTATCTTTCAACTGAAAAATTGGAAAAACGTTTGGTAGAAATTATCCAAGAAAAATTAGATTTTCTAGGGTTTACCAATCAAGAATTGGTTCTCTCAGGACTTTCAATGGGGACTTTTGGTGCATTGTATTTTGCGAGTTATTTATCTCCTAAATGCGTCATCATTGGAAAACCCTTAACCAATCTTGGTCTAATCGCAGAAAATGGTCGTATTCATCGCACGCAAGAGTTTGCGACAGCTTATGATATGATGTGCTACAACGTTAAGGGCATTTCAGATGAGAAAATAAAAGAAATGGATGAAATGTTTTGGCAGAGATTTCGTCAAGGAGATTATAACCAGACGATTTTTGCGATTGCCTATATGAAACAAGATGATTATGATGCCATTGCTTTTCCTATGTTATATGACTTTCTAAAAGAACATTCTCCAAACAGTCATCTATTGTATAGAGGATTTATCGGACATCACAATGATAATTCTCCTGCGATTAACAATTGGTTTGTCAAGCAATACCGCAATTTAATGTGGACGAATTATCAACGGATAATCGGGAAGATTGTATAAAGCTATTCTAAAGAAACAATTTACGAGGTGAACAAGGAATGGAAACATTATATTTTATCAAATGGGGACGTGATTATGTGAACAATTATAATTATGGCTCCGAAATTTCTTTTGATAGCAAGGGTGCAGTTTCTTTTTCCTCTCCCTTAATGCCTCCGGGTGAGACAATCAAAACATGGAGTTCTAAAATAGCATTCCACGCCAAACGCACTTCTCCAACTCTGCCGTTATTATCACATGACGAGGAGTATGTTTTTTTTCTTCAAGGAATGAATGACAATGGTTTTACGCTTAAAATCAAAATTGAATTTTTTGATATTCGAGATGAGAAAATTGAGGAAAAATTATTTAGTGAAAAAAAGGGGGGATTTCTTTTTCCAAATGGCACGCATTACTATCAAATTCATTTATTAAATACGAAACACGAACAAATTTATTTTAAATATTTGTTGATCGGTGAAAAGAGAATTTTTGAAAGGTATAAAATAAAGGTGAACAAAGAAGTGAATTTGTTATTTTTACAGCCGAAAACTTTCAACGAACAGGTAAAAATTGTTTTGAATAAAAAACGACCAGTTGTTAATAGTTTTTCGCTTAGAGAAGAAGTGTTATATATAGAAATGCTTTGTGAAAAAAACGAGAAGAAAACATTGAGACAACTCATAGAAATTTTTCGATTTTTACAAAGGAAAATGGGAGGAAATGGAGAAATTTTGATACAAAAAGGGGCTATGTTTCACAATATGGAAATAGCAATGCAAGAGATTTCACAAGTGTTTCCAATTCTTTTGCCAAATTGTCAAGAGCTTGAAAATCAATCAATGATAAGAGAAAATAGAGAAGAAATAAGAAGTAGTGTGAGAGTGAATAAACTTGCTTATGATGTATTAGCAACTATTGTAGGAAACATGAAGGGAAGGAAAAAGGGATGAATTTTTTTATTAACAAAGCAATGGGGCTTGGAAATTCTGGTGTTGAACACGCTCAGTTTTACCGTGCCAAATGTTTTAGGCGAGAAAAACTTCCATATAAATATGTATTTATGGAATTAGTGAAAAATTTACATGAGGCAATGGAAAAATGGAAAATTGGCGAGCAAGAAGTGATCAACATATGGGAGTTTTTTGTCCTAGGAGATGCTTATTTATTTGAGGGAGTAAAAGAGAGGTATGCGTATAAAGAAACATTGATTGTTGACTCAACGAATACGCACCGAGTAAAAGAAACGTATACGTCATCAGGTCTTTTTATTCGAGAGCATTTTGAAAAATCTCCGAATCCTAAAGATGAAAAAACGTTATTGGTGTCGAATTATAAAACGGAAATTTTTGATGCTCGTACACATGAGAAGAAAATTGTTTTTCAGTTTCTTCATCACGCACGTCGCAATCGTACGATTGGCAATATTCATTTGTATAATTTTCAAGGGCAGCACCTTTTTTTCCGTAATGAGATTTTGTTCCAGCGTTTTTTCTTGCACTATTTAGCAGAAAAATTTGAGGGAAGAAAAAATTTCTTTATTGACCGTGGAGAAGAAACGGAAGTGGCATTATTTAATCATCGTCCAAAAAATACGAAAATTATCGAATTGATTCATGCGGATCATCTTTCAGATCGTGAGGTAGTAAGTGCACCGTTGTGGAACAATTATTATGAATATTTACTAACACATTCACAAGCGGTAGATCGCATTGTCGTTGCGACCAAATTACAAAGAGAAGATTTGTTGTTAGATTTCCCAAATGGTAGGGAGAAAATTGTGGCGATTCCTGTCGGTGGCATTGATGATATTGATTTTTCCAATCGGGCGAAAGAAGAAAGAAGAATACGCAAATTCGTGACAGCCTCAAGATTAGCAGCTGAAAAGCATTTGGATCTTATCATTCAAGCAGTCGTTCAAATTTATCAAGAATTTCCTTTTATTTCCTTGGATATTTTTGGGCAAGGTGGCGAAGATGTGAAACTTCGTGCGTTGATTCAAGAATTGAAAGCAGAAGATTACATTCGACTCAAAGGTCATTCTGATAAAATCGAAGAAGAATTTAAACGGTATGATGCCTTTATTTCCGCCTCGTTTTCAGAGGGGTTCGGCTTAACGTATATTGAGGCTTTAAATATGAATTTGCCGATTCTTACATTTAATGCACGTTTTGGTGCATTGGAATTGGTGAAACACAATGAAAATGGGATTATTAAAGAATTTTCAAGAGAAAATGACACGTTTAATATTGAGCAATTAAAATCGGGAATTTATGATTTATTTTTTGCAGAATTTATGAAAGATACTCGTTTTTCAGTTGCAGAATATCAAGAGTCGGTTATCGCAAAGCAATGGAAGGAGCTTGTCAATGGACTATGAGTTGGTTACAGTTATTCACCCAGAAAATGAGAACTGGAAAAAACAGAAAAAAAGGCTAAAAGAGTCGAATGCTCAAGTGTTGTCGATTTCTCCTTTCCCGACATTTCAAAAAGTACTTAAAGAAGAAGGAGTAACAGGAGTAAATCTTTTGGATAGTCTTACTCAGCGGAGCCATGACGAGCAATCTTTCCTATTTTTCAATCAAGTAGATACAGCGGAATATGCAGAAATTTTTATGAATGAAAACTGGAGTATTTCGCTCCTTTTAGACGGAGACGAAATCGGGCAAGTTATCACTTATCCAAATACAAGACGTCATGTGAAAGAAGTTCATTATTTCAATTTGGACGGAACCGTTGATTTTATTGAGGAATATGCAGATGACGGGAAGTTATTTAGCGTACTTTCTTATTACAAAGGGAAAGTGCAAGAAATTGATTTTGTAAACGATCAGAGGCAACCGATTCTAAGCTATTATTTTTACGAAGGGACAATGCCACTCGTAACCGTTCGTAACCCTAAGAGTTTTGAGATAGAAGAAAAGTACGATGATTTGACACAATTTATTTCTAAGGAATTAGCGAAAAAATTAACAAAAGAAGATACTGTGTCATTCACCTATTTGGGCAAAGAATTAAGTGCATTAAGAGATTCAACTTCTCACAATATTTTTTATTTGGAGGAGGAACCACTAGATGAAAACGGTGAAGTCAAAGGGAATTTGAAAAGTATTTTACTAGACGAAATTCAATTTGTCCAAACTGTAAGAGTTTCTAAGAAATATGCAGAGAAACTGCAGGAAAAAGGGTTGTTAACAGAAAAAGTAGAAATTCTTGATTAGCGAGGAGACGTGAGACGAATGAAAATGATGTATCAGCAAATCAAAACGCAATATTCTGCATTTCAAGAAGAAATCAGGGAAATGTTAGAGAACGCTAAACAACAAGAACAGCATAATAGGTATTTGCAATTGTATGAAATTAAAAACAAAGTTTCACAACTTTTCATTGAACTGGAGTCGCTTTTCTTGTTAGAACGGGAAATTCCTTCAGAAGAACGCAAGAAAAAACGGATAACCAAAAGTCAAATTCGGCAATTGATTGGAGAATTTCAAGTCAGTTGCGAAGAAATTACTTCATTTTTTGAGTATTCTCAAGAAGAAAAAAAAGAAACAGGAACTTTTCAAGAGCTGTACGCTCAATTTAAAGAAGAATTTGAGCATTTAGTGAAACAATCAGATGAGCAGGAGCGAAGATTTTTTGCATTAAAAAAAGAATATTTCGAGGAAATGGAATGAATAAACAACTTTCTAAAAAAATTCGTCAGTTATATGAAGAAAATGGACAACAGCATTTTGTAGAAAACGTGGAAAAAAGAGGAAAATGGTTAATGATTTTCCTCTCCTCGCTCATCTCACTCATGATCTTAGGAGCTCTCCTCTATGCGTTGATTCTATCTTTAGGTTAAGGAGTTTTAAGTGGCATTGAAAACGGCGACCAAACTTCTGCCCATCGTAGCTAAAAAAAAGGAGTGTGAGAATATGTCAGGAACTTCTCGAATAGAAAAAGAAATTTTTCTAGAAATAGAAAAAACATTAACAAAGAGACAAGGGAAAATCAAAGAAATTCAAAAGAAGATAAAAGAAATAGAAGAAAATAAAATTTCACTTTCTTTTTGTATCTCTTTTTTCACCAGTTTAAATGATTTACAGGGTGATTATTTGTTAGTTGAGCAAAAACTTCAGTTTTTGACAGGATATATGCAATGTACTAAAAATCTAGCAAATCAAACAAAAGAAGAAGAATTTCCCTCTATTTACGAAGAAATTAATTTGCAAAAGGAACAACTTCATGAATTATCTCTAAAGATTTTTGCTATGGAAAATAAAGAATAAGTTTACTTACGTTTAATTAAGGGGAACTCTAAAAACTCACACTTATCCAAACTTGCTAGTTTTGGCTTAACCGGAGTTTTTAGAGGAGCCCTTAAATTTATATTTTGAGTAAACGTGATTTTTTTTAGATTTCTTTTAATCGTTCGGGTTTCGCTCAAATTACAGCAATTTTTATAACAAGTTGTCAGAATTTTTTTAGCATTTGTGTTCGTTATGAGGTATAATAAGAAAAAAGAAAAACGAAAGTGGTGACTTTATGAAATCAATTGTTACAGTTGTAGGCAAGGATAAAGTTGGAATTATTGCGGGAGTGTCGGCAAAATTGTCGGAGCTTGATTTGAATGTGATTGACGTTAGCCAGACAATTATGGAGGATTATTTTGCCATGATTATGATGGTGGAGGCACTAAAGGAAACCAATATTAAAGAAGTTCGAGCAGTTTTAAAAGAACTAGGAGACAATCTTGGTGTAACGATTCACATACAAAATGAAGAAATTTTTAACGCAATGCACAAATTGAACTTTTAAGAAGGAGTTGAAACCTTGGAAACAACAAATATTATTGAAACAATAAAAATGATTGAAGAAGAAAATCTCGATATTCGTACGATTACAATGGGGATTTCTTTGCTTGATTGTATTGATGCAGATATTGACAAAGCGTGTGAGAAAATTTATCAAAAAATTACTTTGAAAGCAAAAGATTTAGTCAAAGTTGGTGAAGCAATCGAGGAAGAATACGGGATTCCGATTATCAACAAACGTGTTTCTGTTACGCCGATTTCGATTATTGGTGCAGCAACAAGTGCAACAGACTATGTAAAATTCGCTCTGACTTTGGATAAAGCTGCAAAAGCGATTGGAGTGAATTTTATCGGTGGATTTACAGCACTTGCCCAAAAAGGCTACCAAAAAGGTGATGAAATCTTGATAAACTCCATTCCGCAAGCTCTTGCTCAAACGGATTTTGTCTGTTCATCGGTCAATGTCGGTTCAACAAAAACAGGGATTAACATGGACGCAGTGCGTGATATGGGGCTTGTGATAAAACAAGCAGCTGCACTTGATGATATGAGTTGTGCGAAATTGGTCGTATTTGCCAATGCGGTAGAGGACAATCCTTTTATGGCGGGGGCTTTTCATGGTGTCGGTGAACGTGATGTTGTCATTCACGTTGGGGTTTCAGGTCCCGGCGTAGTCAAGCGTGCCTTGGAAAAAGTTCGTGGCGAAAGTTTTGACGTGGTGGCAGAAACGGTTAAGCGTACCGCTTTTAAAATTACACGTATGGGTCAATTTGTCGGGGCAAAAGCAAGTGAGCGTTTAGGTGTTGATTTCGGGATTGTCGATTTGTCTCTAGCACCGACTCCAGCAGTGGGTGACTCTGTTGCTCGAATTTTAGAAGAAATGGGATTAGAGCAAGTTGGCACGCACGGCACAACAGCAGCTCTTGCACTTTTAAATGATGCAGTCAAAAAAGGTGGCGTAATGGCTTGTAATCATGTTGGCGGACTTTCAGGAGCATTTATTCCCGTTTCAGAAGATGAAGGAATGATTGCAGCGGTCAATGACGGAACGCTAAATCTTGAAAAACTAGAGGCGATGACTGCAATTTGTTCAGTTGGGTTGGATATGATTGCTATTCCGGGAGACACGAGTGCAGCTACGATTTCAGCAATGATTGCAGATGAGGCGGCAATTGGTGTGATTAACCAAAAAACGACGGCTGTCAGAATTATTCCGGCGAAAAACTCAAAAGTTGGCGACCAAATTGAATTTGGCGGATTGCTTGGAACAGCACCTGTTATGAAAGTCAATGAGAAAAAATCCGACCTTTTCATTGCTCGTGGTGGGCATATCCCTGCACCGATTCATTCGTTTAAGAATTAAAAGTAAAAGGATTTCTGTTTGTGTTCAAATGGGAATCTTTTTGTGAGTTTGCCAGCCATGACAACTAACGAAGCGGCTGAGATGCTCGCACAAATCAAAGTACCAAAAAAACTTTGGTTAAAATTGTTACTTATCATCTGGAAACAGTGGGAGAACAAAGGGAAAAAAATCGTTCCTTGATTCAGCTAGAACTTCCAGAAGAAGAGGTGAAAGTGCTAACGTATTGTCGAAAAGGATATAGATATATTGAGGCATCAAAAGTAGTACCAAGGGGATTATTCAATAAAAGACAAAAACAAAGAGGAATCCCCTTTGCCCTAGATTATTATCTAAAAGTGCATACTGCAATATAAGTTGAACCGCCGTATGCCATGTGGAACGTACGGTGGTGAGAGAGGAGTGAAAAGTTGTTTAGCTTTTCGCTCTGCTCGATTTATTTTTTCTAATATGGAGCAATGACAACATTGACGCTAAATAACGTGAATGATAAAATGAATTCAGGTATAAGAATAAAACGAATAATGAAAAAATGGAATGGACACACTCATACAGAATATTGCCCGCATGGAATGATTAGGAGCGTTGCTTACAAAATTTAAAAGAGAAGTACAAAAGTGATATAACTTTCACTATTGGCGTTGAATTAGAATATTTAGCAGATTTTGAAGATGAAACACATTATTTTTTAGATGAGCATGGAGCATATTTGGAAAAAATATTTTATCTGTTCATTTTCTAAGTGGCATAAGAAGAATATTTACACACGATGAGGAATCTGCTGGAGTGGTGAAAAAGTACCCTTAATTTTATTTATCCGGAAAAAATTGCGAGGGAATACAAGAAATTAAAAAATAAAAGCGTAATGGTGCGTTTTGAAGTCTGCAACAGTGAATCACAGCATTTACTTGCTGGAAACTAAAGTTTCCAGTGCTGTTGTGAACAGTTGCCAGACTTCAGCACCATGTCGCTAGAAAAAGAAAAGTGTAGAGGGGCGTTCAGGAGTTTGCGACAGCGAACCACGTCGTTTATTTACTACTATACTTCGTTTCGCATACAGTCTTTCTAAGAATCAAAGATTCTTGAAAGACTAGCATCGAAACGCCAGTTTCGAGCGACGTTGTGAGCAGTCGCCAATCTCCTGCCCCTCGTAGCTAGACAAATAAAAGCGTAATGGTGCGTTTTGAAGTCTGCAACAGTGAACCACAGCATTTACTTACTGGAAACTAAAGTTTCCAGTGCTGTTGTGAACAGTTGCCAGACTTCAGCACTATGTAGCTAGAAAAAGGAGCCAATCATGAAAATTACAGGAAAAACAAGATTATCAGGTTTATTCGCTCATCCTGCTAAGCAGTCGCTTTCGCCGATTGTTCATAATGCAGCGTTTGAGCATTTGGGAATTTCAGCAGTGTATCTGGCATTTGATTTTGAAGAAGAAGAGGTGGGAAAATCTGTTGAGATGATTCGCACGTGGGATATGCTTGGTGTGAATGTTTCCATGCCGTATAAAGCCTCTGTTATTCCTTATCTGGACGAACTCTCAGAAGAAGCCGAACTTATGGGAGCGGTCAATACGATTGTGAATAAAAACGGGCGATTAATTGGAAAAAATACAGACGGTTTGGGTTTTCTTCGGGCGGCAGAAGAAATGGGGGTAAAACTTAAAGATGAATGCTTGACCGTGTTAGGAGCAGGCGGAGCAGCACAAGCGATTATTACTCAGGCTGCATTGTTTGGTGTAAAAGAACTTTTCATCGTGGCAAGAAGTGGTAAGAGTTATTCAGAAATGGAGCGTAAAATTGAAAAATTGAGCGAGCGAACAGCCACAAAATTGCGAATTTCCACTTTTTCAGATGAAAATTATTTGAAAAACGCTTTGGATAAAAGTGTTCTGCTTGTAAATGCGACAAGTGTTGGAATGAATGAGGACATTTCACCGATTGACTTACATCATTTTTCACCGAAAAATATTGCAGTAATGGATATTATTTACAAACCCCTTGAAACGACTCTCCTCAAGGCAGCAAGGGAGTTGAATTTGAATGCTGTAAATGGTTTGCCAATGCTTCTTTATCAAGCGGAACGTGCTTTTTATGAATGGACAGGGCAAGAGTTGCCAATTGAATTGGTGAAGGAAAAAATTGAACAGGAAATATAACACACACACACACACTCGCCTTTTCTTACTGGTGAGTGTGTGTTTTTTAGAGGTGCCTTAATAGTATTTATAATAAGTGAACCCTACATATAAACAAAGCAAAACCAAGGCGAGAACGCCAATAGCTGCCAGAGTTCTCATCCAAAGTTTGTAGCGGTGCATATTTCTTGGCATACCGCAAAGTATTGCAAGCAATGCTCCGCCAATTGCACCGCCGAGATGTCCGTGCATATCAACAGATGAGTCAAATACATTCATCACGAGGTTTAGAGCGATGAGGAGGAGAAATTGACTTGCCAGTTGTCTGACCCCGTAATTTTCAGGGAAGAAGAAACGAAGAATGGCAAGAGCTGCAAATAAGCCAAACAAAGAAGTTGACGCTCCAGCAGCAACCACCCCGCCGTTAAAAGCAAAACTGACAAAATTTCCAAGAATACCTGCACCAAGATAGAGAAGTGCAAAACGCAAATGTCCGTAAAGTTCTTCCAATTGTTCGCCGATAAAATAAAGGGTTACGCTATTCAAAACAAAATGTGTCCAACCAATGTGAATAAAAATCGGGGTAATAAATCGCCACCATTCACCCTGTTCAATAATTGCTTGTGGATACATCCCGCCGAGCATCACAACTAATCCCCAACTCTCAGACGGATAACCTGTTGTTAACGGTGCAATAAACTGCATATATGCAAAAATAATTGACTGAATTGCTAGAAACAAATACATCATGTACGGCTTTCGTTTCCAGCGATTGATTTTATATGGATTCATTTTTTTACCTCATCTTTTTTTGTGGTATTTCACGTAATAAATACATTATATCATGTAATTCAATAAATGATGAATGGGAAAACATAGAAAATATAAGAAAATTCATTATGGAATATGGTATGATAGAGGTAAATGAATTTTGAGTAAGAATAATGGAGGCTGACAAATGGGAACAATTCTTGATGGTGCTGGATTAGCGAAGAAAATAAAAGGTGAGTTACACGAAAAAGTGAAAAAATTGAACAAGAAACCCGGTTTGGTTGTTCTTTTACTAGGAGAAAATCCTGCGAGTAAAGTTTATGTGAAACATAAAGAAATGGATGCAGAAGAAATTGGTTTCCTTTCAAAAATTGAGCGTCTTCCAGTAACGACAACAGAGGAAGAATTGCTTGATTGCATTGAACGTTATAATCAAAATGATGATTATCATGGTATTTTGGTGCAACTTCCTTTGCCAGAACATATCAATGAGGAAAAAGTGTTGCTTGCGATTCGACCAGAAAAAGATGTGGACGGTTTTCACCCGATGAATATTGGTCGCCTTGTGAGCGGTAATCCTTTGATGACTCCTTGCACGCCTTATGGCATTATGGAGTTATTGGAGGAGTATAAAATTGAGTTGAGTGGAAAAACGGCTGTTGTGATTGGACGGAGTAATATTGTCGGCAAGCCGATTGCGACTCTTTTAACAGCGAAAAATGCAACGGTGACGATTGCTCATTCTAAAACGAAAAATTTAGCCGAAGTGGCAAAAAGTGCGGATATTTTAGTGGTAGCGATTGGTGTAGCTGAAATGGTGGATAAGAGTTTTGTCAAAAAAGGTGCGGTTGTTATTGATGTCGGGATGAATCGAAATGCTGAAGGGAAATTAGTCGGTGATGTGAAATTTGATGAGGTTGCCCCGCTTGCTAGTTTTATTACACCTGTTCCACGAGGAGTGGGACCAATGACAAGAGCAATGTTGATGAAACAAACACTTGAGGCATTTGAGAGAACATTATGAGTGAAAAATATTTAACGGTAAGTGCTTTAACGAAATATTTAAAGACGAAATTCACACGTGACCCGTATTTACAACGGGTGTATTTGACAGGTGAAATCTCAAATTACCGAGTGCGACCGACACATCAGTATTTTTCTTTGAAGGATGAAAATGCAGTGATAAGTGCAACTATGTTTCAACAAGCGTTTCGCAAGGTGAAATTTGCACTTGAGGACGGACAGCGTGTTTTGGTGATAGGACGTGTAGATCTTTACGAAAAAAGTGGGCAGTACCAAATAATCATTGAACATATCGAGCCTGACGGTATTGGTGCAATGTATCAGGCGTATCGTCAACTACACGAAAAATTGGCGAGTGAGGGGATTTTTGACGAGCAATGGAAGAAAACTTTGCCTAAATATCCTAAAAGAATTGCCGTTGTCACTTCAGAGAGTGGGGCGGTCATTCGAGATATTTTGACAACGGTGAAAAGACGGTATCCGATTGTACAAGTGGTTGTATTTCCAACAGTGGTGCAAGGAAAAGAGGCGAAACACTCGATTGTCGCAAGTATTCGGAAAGTGGAGGCGTGTGGCGATTTTGATGTAATGCTCGTTGCTCGTGGTGGAGGTTCAATCGAAGACTTGTGGAGTTTCAACGAAGAAGAAGTAGTACGTGAAATTTTCCAAGCGAAAACCCCAGTTATTTCATGCGTTGGGCATGAGACGGACACGACTTTGGCTGATTTGGTAAGTGATGTGCGTGCAGCAACGCCTACCGCAGCAGCTGAACTTGCCACCCCGGTTTTGAGTGAGGAATTGCAAAAAATAACACAATTCTCTTTGCGATTAGAACAAGCATTTTCAGCGAAACTCACTTACTATCAGGAACGCATGAAACGAGTGAAGACTTCCTATGTATTTTTAAGCCCAATGCGTTTATACGAAGGAATTGCTCAACGTTTGGATAGAGAAAACGAACGATTGTTGCATTTTTCACCTGAAAAGCGATTGACAGAGTTACAAGTACAACTGCAAATTTGTGAGGAAAAAATGGTTCAAGCGATGAATCGCCTATTGGAGACGAAAGACATTCAAGTGAAATCCTTGATTCAAGCATTAGACTTGCTTTCTCCATTGAAAATTATGACACGAGGTTTCACAGTGGCAACCCTTGAGGAGAAAATCGTTAAAAGCGTAGACGAATTGAGTGAAAACGATGAGTTGTGCTTGCAATTTGCAGACGGTGAAGTACGCTCAAAAGTAGTTGAGGTAAAGAAAAAAACGGAGGATTAAAATGCCAAAAGCAAAATCATTTGAAGAGAAATTACAAGAACTTGAGGAAATAACGCAACGTTTAGAACAAGGAGATGTTCCTTTAGAGGAGGCAATGGAAGTTTTCAAAAAAGGAATGGAACTATCAAAGGAATTGGATAAATCCTTGCGAACGGCAGAAAATACTTTGACCAAAATCATGAAAGATGATAAAGAAGTGGAATTTGAATAGCATGAATGAATTTAAAGCATTTACACAAAAACATAGAGCAATCCTTGAGGAAGTAATGTGCCAAGAGGTACAGGATAGGACAGAAGTTGCGACACTTTGTGAGTCTATGCTGTATTCTCTTAAAGCTGGCGGGAAAAGATTTCGCCCGATGTTGTTTTTGGCAACGTGTGAAAGTATTGGCGTGAGGCTTTCTAAAAAGCATTATCAACTGGCTGCTGCACTTGAAATGGTGCATACTTATTCACTTATTCACGATGATTTGCCTGCAATGGATAATGACGATTTGAGACGTGGGATTCCAACCAATCATGTAGTGTTTGGCGAGGCAATGGCGATTTTAGCAGGTGACGGGCTGTTGAGTTTGGCATTTGAGCTAACTGCTGAGGTAAGTGAGAATGCACAAATAGTGGTTTTGCTTGCAAAATGTTGTGGCGTTGGAGAAAATGGTATGGTGGCAGGGCAAGTGCTAGATATTGAGGGAGAGGGGAAAACTCTTCCTTTAGCAGAATTGCAAAATATTCATGCGAAAAAAACAGGTGGTTTGATTCGCTATGCCATAGAGGCGGCATTGTTGTCAGCTCATAAAAAAAGCGAATGTTTAGTAGAATTTGCCAAGTTTCTAGGTATTTCTTTTCAAATTCGTGACGATATTTTAGACATTACGCAATCAACCGAGGAGTTAGGGAAAACTGCTGGGAAAGATATAAAAATGGCAAAAAGCACTTATCCGCAATTGTTGGGACTTGAAGGTGCAAAAAAAGCACTCGGAGAAAGTTTGATAAAGGCGGAAAACTGTTTGTCACAGGCGGAGAAAGAATTTCCAGAAGGAAATTTTACGACTTTGTATAGTCTTTTAAAGGAGTTTTAGGCGAATAAACACTCGTCTTAAAGGAAGGAGAAGGTTATGCCAAAAGAAAGAGTAGACATTTTAGCAACAAGAAGTGGCTTATTTGAAACACGTGAAAAGGCAAAACGTGCAATTATGGCAGGACTTTTAGTCAATGCAAAAAATGGAGAACGTTTTGACAAGCCGGGAGAAAAAGTGCCTACTGATACGGAATTTCGTGTAAAAGGCGAAGTGTTGCCCTATGTTTCACGAGGAGGACTAAAACTTGCAAAAGCCTTGGAAAAATTTGATTTAGAAATAACCGATAAAATAGTATTGGATATTGGTGCCTCAACGGGCGGATTTACGGACGTTTCGTTGCAAAATGGAGCAAGGCTCGTCTATGCTTTGGATGTTGGAACCAATCAGCTTGCGTGGAAACTTCGTCAAGATTCACGAGTGGTAGTGATGGAGCAAACGAATTTTCGCTATGCGAAATCGACTGATTTTTTAGAGGGATTGCCCAATTTTGCTACGATTGATGTTTCCTTTATCTCACTTTCGCTCATTTTGCCGACACTTTTTGATATTTTGGTGGAAAATGGAGATGTGGTAGCACTGATAAAACCACAATTTGAGGCAGGAAAAGAGAATGTAGGGAAAAACGGCATTGTCCGTGATAAGAAAGTGCATATTGAGGTCATTCAACGTGTCCTAAATCTTGCTTGCGAGCTTGGTTTTGACGTGCGAAACCTTGATTTTTCGCCAATTACAACAGGCGGGCAAGGGAATATTGAGTTTTTGGCACATTTGAAAAAAACATCACATCAGGCAATGATTGCTCCTGAGATTGAAGTGGCAAGTCTTGTGAATATTGCACATGATACATTGTCGTAATTCCCTTAAAACAAAAGGATTTTAGAAGAAAATGAAGAAAACAGAACGTCAACAGCTTATATTGGAATTTATTAGTACGAAAAAAATATCTAGTCAAGAAGAAATCGTTTCTTTACTTGAAAAACGAGGACTTTATGTTGCACAAGCTACGATTTCAAGGGATATTCATGAATTAAACATAGTAAAAGTAGTCTCGAAAACGGGAGGATTATGCTACGAACGAGCCATTCAGCAATCACAAACAGAGCAACAAACCATAGGGAAATCGCCTATTTTGCAAATAGAACGGCTCAATAACCAAATTTTTCTCACCACTCTCCCCGGCAACGCTTATGCCAAAAAACGAGAGTTTCGAGAAATATTAGAGGACATTTTCGCAATGATTTCAGATGACGACTCATTACTCCTCACTTTCCACACGGAAAATTCAGCAAAAAAAGCAGAGCAAATTTTATTGAAAGAGTTATTATAAAATCAACGTAAAAGACTTTGACAAGAGGAGCGTTGCGGAGTTCAAGTTTCAAGAAATCACGAAGTGATTTCGCAGAAAGGAATGATTATAGAAATGTTACAAGAATTATCAATTCAAGATTTTGCGATTATTTCCAAACTTTCCCTCTCCTTTCAAACAGGCATGACAGTATTGACAGGGGAAACTGGGGCAGGGAAATCCATTATTATTGATGCTATGAGCCTTTTAACAGGTAGTCGTGGTGGTGTAGACTACATTCGTGCAGGTGCGAACAAGGCGATTTTAGAAGGGCAATTTGATTTTCCAGAAAACAAAGAACCACTTCTTGAAGTGCTTGAAGAATTAGGCATTGAATGTGAAGAAGGGGTGATTTTAATTCAGCGTGATTTGACATCGGCAGGGAAAAATATTTGTCGTGTGAATGGTCGTTTGGTGAATTTGGCAGGACTTCGGAGCATTGGTGAGCATTTAGTGGATATTCATGGACAGCATGAACATCAAGAATTAATGGATGAAGACAAACATCTAGGGCTTTTAGATGAATTTGGTGGAAAAAAATTGGCAGAGCTAAAAGAACATTATGCTCTTGCATATCAAAAATATACAGAAAAACTGAATTTATACAAAAAACGTAGAAAAAGCGAGAAAGAATTTGCACAACGAGTGGATATGTTGACATTTCAAGTTTCTGAAATTGAAGAGGCAGAGCTTGTGCGTGGTGAGGAAGAACAGCTAGAGGAAGAAGTGAAATTACTTTCCAACTACCAGAGCATTTTAACGGCTCTCGCTGCAAGCTATGAGGCACTCTCAAGCGAGGAAGATTCTACGCTCTCACGTATCCATAGTGCAATGGATAATATGGAAAAAATCGAAGAATACAGCGACAGTTTTGCTCAAATTTCTGAGACTTTGACGAATAGTTACTATATTTTACAAGATGTCGCAAGCGAATTGTCGCAACAACTAGATTTTCAAGAATTTGACGAAGAACGTTTAAATGAAGTCGAAGAACGTCTTGATACAATTTACCAGTTGAAACGAAAATATGGTGAAGATATAGATACAATTTTGGATTATTATGAAGAAATTTCAGAGGAATTAGCTCAAATGTCTACAAGCACAGGCACACTTGAAGAATTAGAGCTTGAGGCAAAGCAACTAAGAAAAAACGCTTGGGCAAAAGGTTTGCTATTAAGAGAGGAAAGAATAGCTCAAGCCAAATTGCTCGAAAAAGAAATTTTGAAAGAACTCAAAGAACTGTACATGGAAAAAGCACAGTTTGAAGTGCGTTTCACTGAAAATGAAAAATTACGGCTTTCTCCTGAAGGGATTGAGCAAGTGGAATTTTACATTACAAGCAATCCGGGTGAGCCTTTGAAACCTCTTGTAAAAGTGGCAAGTGGCGGGGAAATGAGCAGGATTATGCTGGCATTGAAAACCATTTTCACACGTTCAAAAGGGAAAACAAGTATTGTCTTTGACGAAGTAGATACAGGCGTGAGTGGACGTGTGGCTCAAGCGATTGCGGATAAAATTTACCAGATTGCTCAAAGTTCACAAGTTCTATGTATTACACATCTTCCGCAAGTGGCAGCTAAAAGTGACGCTCATTATTTTATCGAAAAAGAAGTCAAAAATGGAAGAACAGAAACAAACGTTCGCATTTTAGACAGCGAAGAAAGAGTGCAAGAAATCGCT
Source organism: Pilibacter termitis (assembly GCF_900167335.1). Taxonomy (GTDB): domain Bacteria; phylum Bacillota; class Bacilli; order Lactobacillales; family Streptococcaceae; genus Pilibacter; species Pilibacter termitis. Next base: position 44,033 of record NZ_FUXI01000016.1, on the reverse strand, counting down.
CGAATGCTCTCAGGTGAAAAAATCACGGAATTAGCTTTAGAACATGCTCGAGAGTTGTTGGAGTAAGATTTATAAAGACAAAAACGCAGGAGTCCAAATTTCCTGCGTTTTGTGTATCGAAAAATTTGTTATTTCAACCCTTTTTCCACATCATCCAACATCAACTGAGTAGACTCTAAGCCCCCGCCACTTAGGTACCACACGTCAGCTTGCAATTCAATTACTCCACCATTTTTTCCAGCGTTCGTTTCCTTGACAAGTGCATTGTCTGCAATGTTATTTTTTGAACTATCTCCCCCGATTGCTTTTGTGCGGTCAACGATAAACAGAAGGTCTGGATTTTTTTGTGAAATATATTCATAATTCACTCCTTGACCGTGAGTAGAAGATTTGATTTCTTTATCAGCAGGAGCAAAACCAAAAACATCATTGATAATGCCAAAGCGAGAACCACTCCCAAATGCAGAAAGTTGCCCCTCATTTGCCATGACCACAAGAGCTGTTTTCTTACTCGCTTCCGCCTCTTTTTTCACTTTGAGAATATTTTCTTCTAAGCTATCAATTTTTTCTTTTGCCAATTTTTCCTTGTCAAAAATTTTCCCGAGCGTCAAAATATTTTCCTTAGTAGATGCCCAAACGTCTTTTTCGTCTAAACTTAGGAAAAGAGTAGGAGCAATTTTTGAAAGTTTTTCTTGAAAATCTTGTTGACGACCTGAGATGAGAATTAAATCTGGTTTTAATTGATTGATTTTCTCCAAGTCAGGTTCTTTAATTCCGCCAGCATTCTCAACTTTTTTGTATTTTTTGAGGTAAGCAGGTAAATTTTTTACAGGGGCTCCAATGACTTTTTCACCTAATCCTAAAGCATCAAGTGTATCAAGTGCTCCGTTGTCAAAGACAACCACTTTTTTAGGGTTAACCGTTATTTTTATATCACCAACAGTTATTTCTGAAGGCTTTGTTGCCTCCGCTTTTTTCTCTGTTTTCTTTTCTCCACACGCTACTAAAACAACGAGCAGAAGTGCTGGCAATAGGTATTTGAATATTTTTTTAAACATGAAGATTCTCCTTTTTCTAGTTGCATGGTGCTGAAGTCTGGCAACTGCTCGCAACAGCACTGGAAACTTGCGTTTCCAGCAAGTAAATGCTGTGGCTCACTGTTGCCGACTTCAAACCGCACCATTCCGCTTTTATTTTTTTATATAGCTACGAGTGCAGGAGTTTGGTCGCTGTTCGCAATGTCGCTCGCAACTAGTGTTGCGATTAAATGAACGACATGGCTCACTGTTGCAACCTCCTTATCGCCCCGCTCGCTTTTCTTTGTCTAGCTCCGAGGGGCAGGAGTTTGGCGACTGCTCACAACGTCGCTTGAAACTTATGTTTCAAGTAAATAAACGACGTGGTTCGCTGTCGCCAAACTCCTTATCGCCCCTCGGAGCTTTTCTTTGTCTAGCTCCGAGGGGCAGGAGTTTGGCAACTGTTCGCAATGTCGATCGCAACTAGCGTTGCGATTAAATGAACGACATGGCTCACTGTTGCAACCTCCTTATCGCCCCTCGGAGCCTTTCTTTGTCTAGCTATGAGGGGCAGGAGTTTGGCAACTGTTCGCAATGTCGATCGCAACTAGCGTTGCGATTAAATGAACGACATGGCTCACTGTTGCAACCTCCTTATCGCCCCTCTTCGCTTTTCTTTTTAAAAATACAAACAAAATTTTTGTCCGTTGATTTCTTTGATTGGAATGATGCAGCCGAATAGTTCGGTTAGTTTTTTTGATTCTATGACTTCGCTTGTTTTTCCTGTGTCAAAGATTTTCCCGTTTTTCATTGCGACAATTTCATCTGCATAGCAACTGGCGAAATTAATATCGTGTAAAACGATACAAATCGTTTTATCGTGTTCTTTGACTAATTTTTTCAACAAAGTCATGATTTCTTTTGCGTTTGACATATCCAGATTGTTCAATGGTTCATCAAGTAGGATATAAGGTGTGTCTTGAGCTAAAATTAACCCGATATACGCTCGTTGTAATTGTCCGCCAGAGAGCGTTAGAATGGATTTTTCGGCAAATTTTTCCAAATTCACTTGCTTGATTGCTCGAACTACAATTTTTTTATCCTCTTTTGTTAATCGTCCTTTTGAATACGGAAAACGTCCAAACGAGACCAATTCACGAACCGTCAGATTAAGCGTTGTTGTATTCGTTTGTCTCATGCTTGCAAGTCGTTTGGCTAAATCTTTTGAATGCCACGTTTTTAATTCTTGCTCGTCTAAATAAATTTCACCAGTATCTCGGCGTAAAAATTGGCTAATGACGGACAATAGCGTACTTTTTCCTGCACCATTTGGACCGATAAAGGCAATCATTTTATTTTTGCGAAGAGTGAGATGAATCTCTTCGATTCCGTCAGATTGTCCATATTTTTTTGAGACGTTTTTTAGAACAAGCATACAGTTTCCTCCGTTACATTTTTCTTTTGACAAGTATTTTTGACAAAAAATACAATCCACCAACAAACTCAATGACAACACTAAGCGTTGCATTGAATGAAAGAACTTGTTCTACTAGAAATTGCCCAAGCACCAAAAGCGTAAGAGTGATAAGACTACCAAAGAGAAAGAGCTTTTGATGTTGATAGGTTTTGACAAGCTGATACGTGAGATTTGCTACAATAAAACCGAGAAATCCGACAGGTCCCACGAGAGCAGTGCTAATCGCAGTAAGTCCGCTAATTGCTAGTAGTAGAAGAACTTGAAAATGCTGAATTTTCACTCCTAGATTTTGAGCAGCATCCAATCCTAAGTGCAGTACATCAAGCGTTCTTCGCACGTTCCAAAGAAAGACAAGCAACATGAAAATCATAGGAAGTGCAATGTACAAATGTGTTAGCTCAACATTGGAAAAACTTGCATAGAGTTTTCCTTGAAGTTGTAAATATTCATTTGGGTCAAGCAAAACTTGCATAAAACTACTTGCATTTTGAAAAAGCGTGCCACTTATCATGCCAATGAGCAAAATCAAATGTAGATTTCGGACTAATTTTTCCGAGAAAAACAGCCAACTAGCCAAAACTGTGCTAATCGTCATCATCAGAAGAATATTCGCCAGAAATTGTATGCCACTTATCTTTGCAAGAGCTATCTCATTTCCAAAAAAGAAAAAGAGACAGGATTGCAAAAAGACATATAAGGCATCCATACCAAGCAAATTCGGCGTGATAAAGCGATTTTTTGTGAGTGTCTGAAATGAAATCGTGCTAAATGGAATTGCCAAAGAGACAAGTACAAAAGCAATCAATTTCCTACCACGCAATTCAAGAGCAAACGCCCAATTTCCATAAGTATTCCAAGTGAGATACAAAAAAATCGAGGCGGCAAGTAGCAAAAGAAGTGCAAATGTTTTTTTCATCATGACTTCACCACGCTTTCTCGTATGAGTAAAGTGATAAATATCACTCCTCCAATAATTCCAGAGATGATACTGACATTCATCTCGTACGGAGCAATCACCACTCGTGAGAGAATGTCGCAAAACAGCAGAAAAATCGCCCCTGTTATCGCAGTTGGAAGTAAATTTTTCCTAAGATTGTCCCCGAGCCTAAGTAAAATGAGGTTCGGAATGACAACAGATAGAAAAGGAATATTGCCGACACTCACCAAAACTGTTGCATAGGCAAGAGCAATCAACGCCACACCGAGAAAACGAATGACCTCAACAGATACACCCAAACTTTTTGCCTGCATATCACCTAATGCAATCAAAGTGAATTGCTGAGCGAAAAAGTAGAGCAAAAACGCAAGAGGAATCGTTAAGTACAAAAGTTCATAGCTGTTTTTCATCACGAGAGAAAAATTCCCTTGTAGCCATGAAGAAATATTTTGCACAAGATTTAGCTGATAGGCAAAAAATGTCGTAATCGCCCCAATTACATTTCCAAACATCAAGCCGACAAGTGCCATACTTGTCATATCTTGTTCAGGAAATAAGCGTAACAAGAAAAAGAACATAAGTGTGCCACAAAGAGCGAATAGAAACGCAATTGTGGAGCGAAGAAGTACATTTGCTTGTGGGAAAAAGAGCATGACAACAAGCATTCCAACTCTCGCACTATCTGCTGTGCCGATTGTACTAGGTGTAAGAAATTTGTTTTGTGTAAGTTGCTGCATGACCAAACCACTCACGGCTAAAATCCCACCTGCCAAAATCAAGCTAAGCGTTCTAGGCAAACGAACCGTTGAAAATAAAAACCAATTCTCCTCATTCCAAGAAGTAAGACTTAAATCCTTGACGCCTACAAAAATTGAGAAAAGCACAAGGAGTATCAACGTGAAAATGACCAAACATTTTTTCATGAAAATCCCTCTCTATGTTTTTTCTCTTTTAGTAATTGATAATGAGAATCATTATCAATTAGAATTATAGAGGAGTTGTTTTGGGAATGCAAGGAATTTACTTGGGGAATTTTTAGAGGTAGTCTTAAACTGAAAAAACAAGTTTCCTTGACACCTCGCTATTTTCCGCTATAATTAAACTATTAAAGAATAATATCATCTCCTCTACTTCAAAGAAAGTTACGTCTAGGCTGAGAGCGTGATAAGCAAGTGATGATTGGCTCCCTTTATAGAATTGTTATGAAAATAACAGGTATTTCTGCCTTAAAGAATGAAGAGAAGTAATGATGTTCATTGCAAGCAAAGTGGTACAGTGGTAAAACGCCTTTGCATGTAGTGGCTTTTTTATTTGCTTTTTTGTAAAGGGTATCCCTAAAATTGAAAGGAAAAAAGAACATGAAAAAAATGACAAGTGCGGAAGTCCGCAAAATGTTCCTTGACTTTTTTGAGTCAAAAGGACACGCAATTGAACCAAGTGCGAGCTTAGTGCCAGTAAACGATCCAACACTTTTATGGATAAATTCTGGTGTGGCAACACTCAAAAAATACTTTGACGGAAGTGTTGTGCCAGATAATCCACGTATCACGAACGCTCAAAAATCTTTGCGTACCAATGATATTGAAAACGTCGGAAAAACAGCACGTCACCATACGATGTTTGAAATGCTAGGGAATTTTTCAATTGGGGATTATTTTCGTGATGAGGCAATCACTTGGGGATTTGAGCTTTTGACAAGCCCAGAGTGGTTCGATTTTCCAGTAGAAAAACTCTATATGACGTATTATCCAGATGACAAAGATACTTACAACAAATGGATTTCTCTTGGAGTTGCAGCAGAACATTTGATTCCAATTGAGGATAATTTTTGGGAAATCGGTGCAGGACCAAGCGGACCCGATACGGAAATTTTCTTTGATAGAGGAGAAGATTTCGACCCAGAAAAAATCGGACTTCGTTTGCTTGCGGAAGATATTGAAAATGACCGTTATGTCGAAGTTTGGAATATCGTGCTTTCGCAATTTAATGCAGACCCAAGTATTCCACGTAGCGAGTACCCTGAATTGCCACACAAAAACATTGATACCGGCATGGGACTTGAGCGAATGGTTTCCATTATACAAAATGCACCGACCAATTTTGAGACAGATTTGTTCTTGCCGATTATTCGTGAGGTGGAAAGAATTTCTGGAAAAACTTATGAAGTGCATAATTCTTTAAATAATATGAGTTTCAAAGTGATTGCAGACCACGTGCGTGCGTTGACCTTTGCGATTGGTGACGGAGCATTACCCGGAAATGAAGGACGTGGCTACGTTTTACGTCGATTGCTACGCCGAGCAGTAATGCACGGGAAAAAATTAGGGATTCAAGAGGCATTTTTATACAATTTAGTTCAAATTGTTGGTGAAATTATGCAGAGTTACTATCCAGAAGTCTTGGAAAATGCAGAGTTTATTGCCAAACAAATTCGCCGTGAAGAAGATAGTTTCCACCGTACGATTGATGCGGGGAGCAAAATGTTGGATGAATTGCTTGAAAAATTGAAAGCAACAGGTGCAGATACTGTTGACGGACGTGATATTTTCACGCTTTACGATACGTATGGTTTCCCGTTTGAGTTGACAGAGGAATTAGCAGAAGATGAAGGGTTTAAAGTCGACCATGAAGGATTTAAGGTGGCAATGACAGAACGTCAAGAGCTTTCTCGTTCATTTGTTGTCAAAGGTGGTTCTATGGGCGTTCAATCGGAACTTTTGACGAGTATCAAAGTTTCTTCAGAGTTTGATTACACTCGCACAAATCTTGACGGAAAACTTGAGGCGATTGTTGTAGGTGAAGAAGATAAAGCGATGCTTTCAACTGGTATGGCTCAACTTATTTTTGATAAGACACCATTTTATGCAGAAATGGGTGGTCAAGTAGCAGATTATGGAGTGATCCAAACGCTTGAAGGTACACTCATTGCCAATGTAATAGATGTGCAAAAAGCACCAAATGGACAGCCTTTGCATACGGTAGAAATTGTTGGCGAATTGAAAAAAGGTGAAATTTACCACTTGGCAGTTGATGAAGTTCGTCGCAATAAAGTGATGAAAAACCATACAGCAACGCATTTATTGCACGCAGCACTTCACAATGTGCTAGGAAAACACGCAACTCAAGCAGGCTCTCTCAATGAAACGGACTTTTTGCGTTTTGACTTTACACATTTTGAACAAGTAAGTCAAGAAGAACTTGCGAAAATTGAAGAAGAAGTCAACGAAAAAATTTGGCAAGCAATTCCAGTTGTCACGACAGAAACGGATATTGATACAGCGAAAAAAATGGGTGCCATGGCACTTTTCGGTGAAAAATACGGCAAACTTGTACGTGTAGTGCAAATTGGCGATTATTCTGTCGAGCTTTGTGGTGGGACACATATGAAAAACACTTCTGAAATCGGTCTGTTCAAGATTGTCAAAGAAGAAGGAATTGGTTCAGGAACACGTCGCATTTTGGCGGTAACAAGTAAAGAGGCGTATGCGGCATATCGTGATAGCGAAAATGCTTTACGAAAAATTGCACAATCTGTCAAAGCACCAAGACTTGAGGAAGTAGAAGGGAAAGTGGTGGCACTTCAAGAACAACTACGTTTATTGCAAAAAGAAAATGAGCAATTAGCTACAAAACTTGCCAATCAACAAGCAGGAAGTGTTTTCCAAAACGTGAAAGAAGTGAATGGTACAAGCATTATCGCCTCACAAGTGACGGTAAAAGATATGAATCAACTTCGTACACTGCAAGATCAGTGGAAACAAAAAGAACTCTCAGACGTTTTAGTGTTGGCGACAGCGAATGACGGAAAAGTGAGTTTGCTTGTTGCGATGAGTGCAAAAGCTCAAGAAAAAGGCTTGCGAGCGGGAGATTTAATCAAGCACATTGCCTCATTTGTTGGCGGTGGCGGCGGTGGACGTGCGGATATGGCTCAAGCTGGCGGGAAAAATCCAGCGGGCATTCCAGAGGCACTTTCTGAAGCTGAAAAATGGATTGAAACGAAATAGAAACTAGATGAAAAAAACATTATAAAAATAACAAAACACCTACGATTGTGAAACGTTTACAGCTCGTAGGTGTTTTTTCTTTTCATTTTTCTCTAAACGATAAAAATAAAGTATAACATTTGTAATAGCTTGTGGTTATCATACTTCTTTAAAAAAAATAAATTTCTCAAAAAAAAGAGTATTTTTGTCTTAACAACTATTTAATAATGTGTTATCATAAAAGTATATTTTTAATAACTTGCTCATAAATATATCAAAGTGGGTCAGATATAGAGCAGTACATAAGAATATATTGAATGTTTCTATGAAAGAATTTACATAAGTTTATTATGAGTATTCATTTTAAAAAAGAACATAAAGACCCTTATTTAAAAAATCAAACGAAATGGAGGAGAGAAATGGAGAAAAATAACATAGAAACATTGGAAGATGAAGAACGACAACGAGCGATTGATTTCTTCAAAGGAGATTGTGTCGATAGTTGGAAATACTTTGCTCATCACGAAAAGCAAATAAATGGAAAAAAAGGTTACGTTTTTCGAGTGTGGGCACCGAACGCTCAGCAAGTCTATCTTGCAGGTGATTTCACAAAGTGGTGGGAAGAAGAAATTCCAATGCAACGTGTAGAGGGATTTGGTATTTGGGAAGTCTGGACGGATTTGCCAAGAGAAGGTGAACTTTACAAATTCAAAGTTCGTCAAGTCAACGGTGTAGAGGAGATGAAAATTGACCCTTTCGCCCTTCGATTTGAGAAAAGTCCCGGTCTTGCTTGTGTTGTTGGCTGTAATCGAGAAAAAGATTGGACGGATATGGACTATTTATCCCTCAATTTATATGCGGAAAAAAGGCATTCAGCGATGAATATTTACTATCTCAACATCAAAGAATGGCGAAAGAATGCAACGTTTCAGACGTTAAAGGAAGAACTTGTTCCTTATTTGAAAGAAATGCACTATACACACGTGTTATTTCGGTCGCTCATGGAATACAATGAGCAAGCGGAATCGCCTGAGAGTGTGCTTGGATTTTTTGCACTTGAGGAAAGTAGTGGAACGATTTTAGAGTTTCAAGATTTTGTGGAAAGTTGTCATCTAAATGGGATTGGCGTATTTGTTGATATGAATATCAGCCAATTTTCAATGGAAAGTGGTGCGTTGAGTTACTATGACGGCACTCCTCAATTTGAATACTTGGATAGAAACCGTGCGAGAGCTTTTTCGGACAATCGGAAAAATTTTGATTTAGGAAAAGGTGCAGTGCAAAGTTTTCTTCTCTCCAGTGTGATGTATTGGATAGAAACGTTTCATCTTGACGGTGTGCGATTGCCGTTTGTGACGAAAATGATTACACGAGATATGGACGGAGGACCTTGGTCGCCCAATCATGAAGGAGGCAGAAAGAATTTTGAAGGAGTGGAGTTTCTAATCAAACTCAATGAAATGCTGAAACTTCACACGCCACACGTAGAAATGTTTGGCGACGAACTTACCGCTCGCATGAAAACGACCGCTCTTCTTAGTCATGGTGGACTTGGTTTTACAGGAAAAATCAATCAAAAGTGGTCGAGAAATCTCTTGAAATTTTACCAAATTGACCCGATTTATCGAAAATATCATTTCAATTTACTTGTTGAACTGTTTGAAGAAATGTATGACGAGAGTTTTGTCAATCCTTTGATGAATGTTTTCGAGGAAAAAGGTGAGAGGAAAACTCTCGCAACGGCGATTTGGGGCAGGGAAGATTGGAAAAAATTTTCACAAATCCGCAATTTCCTCGTTTTTCATAAAGCCTATCCAGCCAAAAATTTGCAAGAGGCAGGTGTCGAATTTGCCAGTATTCCGCAAGAAGATTGCTTGAACTGGTCGGCGTTAACGGAGAAAAAGTCAAATGAGCTACAAGAATTTACCAAACAGCTCAATCAACTTTATCTTCAATCGCCTGCACTTTGGGAATTAGACGGCACGTTAGACGGATTTGATATGGTAGACAATCACAACCGTGACCAATCCATTTTGAGCTTTATCCGAAAAGGCAAAAAGCCAGATGATTTTATTTTAGTTATTTTAAATATGACCCCAGTAGAACACCCTGAATTTCATATTGGTGTGACACATTGGGGAGAATATGAGGAAATCCTTAATTCAGAAATGAAAGAATTTGGTGGCTCGTGGACGAGTGGAAATGAAAATTTACACACACTTCCGTGGGAATTTCAAGAGCTACCGTTTCAGTTACATCTTTCTCTACCAGCTTTCGGGGCGATTCTCATTCGACCGAAAAAAATTTTTCTCGAACCACCAGAAGAAGTTCTAGAAATGAAACAAGATAGAGAAAAAGCAAATCAATATGTTGAAACTCTCAAGGGTAGTCTTGAACAAACATTTGAGTAGAAAGAATTTATTAGCAGAGATGCTATAAAGATAAGGTGAGATCTAAAGACGGTTTGTTCGTTTTTAGAAAACCCATAAACTCGATTGGAAAAACTTCATTCAATCGAGGTCTTATATAGAAGGGAGGGTTGGCGTTTTTCGCCAATCAGATGAAAACAGATATGTTAGCAATGATTTTAGCAGGTGGGCAAGGAACGAGGCTAGGAAAGCTGACGAAATCCATTGCAAAACCTGCGGTACAATTCGGCGGACGCTACCGCATTATTGATTTTGCACTTTCAAATTGTGCAAACTCAGGAATCCGAAACGTTGGAGTCGTTACACAATACGAGCCACTCGCACTTAATGCACATATTGGAAATGGCTCAAGCTGGGGTCTTGACGGTATAGACACAGGCGTTACGATTCTTCAGCCGTATTCGGCAAAAGAAGGAAACAAATGGTTTGAAGGAACAGCACACGCAATTTACCAAAATATTGATTACATTGACAGCATTAACCCAGAACACGTGTTAATCCTTTCAGGAGATCACATTTATCAAATGGATTATGATGAAATGCTCCAAAATCACATTGAAAATCACGCTTCGCTTTCAGTGGCGGTTATTCCTGTACCAATGGAGGAGGCAAGTCGCTTTGGTATCATGAATACAGACGAAAATGGTCGCATTATTGAGTTTGAAGAAAAACCAAAAATGCCGAAATCCAACAATGCTTCAATGGGAATTTATATTTTCAACTGGAAAAGATTACGTGAATTGCTCGTGAATGCAGACTCAAAAGATGTTGATATGAGCGACTTTGGAAACAATGTCATTCCAGCCTATCTTGAGGCGGGTGAAAATGTTTATTCTTATCGCTTTAATGGTTATTGGAAAGACGTTGGAACGATTGACTCTCTCTGGGAGGCAAATATGGAATTTATCAACCTTGACAACGAGCTAGAAATTCGTGATAGAAATTGGCGAACATTTTCTCGTAATTTAATATCACCACCCAACTTTATTACAGAAGAAGCCAGTGTGTGCGATTCTCTTGTGGTGGACGGCTGTTTCGTTGCAGGTGAGGTTAACCATTCGATTCTTTCGACCAACGTGCAAGTCAAAGAAGGAAGTGTTGTAGAAGATTCATTTGTTATGACAGGTGCAAAAATCGGAAAAAATGTCGTGATTAAACGTGCGATTATTGGAGAAGATGCGGTTATCGGTGACAACGCGGTAATTGACGGAACAGAAGAAATTCAAGTTGTCGGATATTCTGAAGTGATTGGAGAAGAACGTAATGAAGAGTAATAAAGTATGTGCAATCGTTGGGAATATTACAGATTATAAAAATGGTCTGGGCGGTCTCGTTGAAAATCGTCCGCTTGCGACTCTACCATTTGGTGGGAAATATCGCTTAATTGACTTTCAACTTTCTGCTGTTGCCAACGCAGGAATTAGAAGTGTTTATGCTGTATTCAAGCATAATGAAATGCGTTCTGTTTTCGACCATATCGGTAGCGGAAAAGAGTGGGGACTAGATACCCTTTTAAATCGTTATTTCTTAGGCTTTTATGAAGAACTAGAAGAAATGCAATGCAAAGGTGAAAACTACTATGCTGCAATGATTGACTATCTTGTCAAATCAAAATCAGACCAAACGGTTTTCATGTCAAGCAATATTTTGGCAAACGTAGACTTACGTCAAATTTTGCAAGTGCATAAAAATAACGGAAAAAATTTGACCGTAGCGTACAAAAAATTTGCCCCAGCGGATTTGAACGGAAGTAATATCGTCTTAGAACTTGATGAAAGTAACCATGTCAAAAATGCTCACAATTTTAAGCGTGATATAGATACCTCTGAGCGTGTGAACTTGAACATGGGAATTTATATCATTGATACACAATGGTTAATTTCTTCACTTCGTGAGGCTTACAAAACCAATTTGCCACCGACTTTGCAAAGTTGGCTGGCGGAAAAATTGCAAACGGAAGAAACACTTGCCTATGAATATACAGGCTATGTCTCCAATATTTTTGATGTTTCTTCTTATTACAATGCCAACATGGATTTATTGGACCCTGCAACATTTAACGCTTTATTCTTCTCAAGCAATAAAGTCTATACAAAAGTGAAAAATGAAGCACCAACGTATTACGCAAGTAGCTCGAACGTGAAAAATTCACAATCTGGATCTGGTTCAATCATTGAAGGTGACGTGGAAAATTCTGTTTTATCACGGAATATCCGAGTGAAAAAAGGAGCGAAAGTTTCCAACAGTATCTTGATGCCAAGCGTGAAAATTGAAGAAAATGCAATAGTGGAAAATGCGATTATTGACAAAAATGTCATCATCGAATCAGGTGCCGTTGTTAGAGGAACAAATGAAAAACCAGTCGTGATCACAAAAGGTACAGTGGTTTCTGCTCTTGTAGATTCACTGATTGTAGAATAAAATCAGGTGAAAATTCCGAACAAATCGAAGAATTTAGGGTGGTGCTTACCACCCTTTATTTGAGATAGTATAAGGTAAAATGGTAAAATAAGCATATGAATATGAGGAAATAAAGGAGGAAAACCAGAGATGAGAATTTTATTTGCTGCAAGTGAGGCTGCACCATTTTTCAAGACGGGAGGTCTTGGTGATGTTGCAGGTGCTTTACCAAAAGAGTTGGTGCGAAAAGGCGAAGACGTGCGTGTCGTATTGCCACTTTGGTCAAAAATGAAAGAAGAATACAAAAATCAGCTCGTTGATTTGTTTCACTTTGATGTTTATGTTGGCTATCGCAGACAATATTGCGGTGTCAAAGAGTTAAAACTTAACGGTGTGCATTATTATTTTATTGACAATATGTATTATTTTGATCGTGACGGATTATACGGCTATTATGATGACGGCGAACGCTTTGCATTTTTCCAAATGGCAATCATTGAAATGATGGAAAAAGTGCATTTTATTCCAGATTTAATCCATGTGAACGATTATCATACTGCCTTTATCCCTTTTCTCCTAAAGGAAAAATATCGTTGGATTCAAGCGTTTAACAACATTCGCACCGTTCTTACCATTCACAATATAGAGTTTCAAGGAATGTATAACAAATCAATTCTCTGGGAACTTTATGGTATGGGGGCTGAACGTTATGATGATGGAACGGTTGTTTGGGACAATAACCTCAATATGCTAAAGGCGGGCATTCTCTATGCTGATAGAGTTAATACAGTATCGCCAAGCTATGCGAATGAAATTCAAACGGCAGAATTTGGTAGTGGATTAGATCAAGTGTTACGCATGGAAAATGGAAAACTAAGCGGTATTTTAAATGGAATTGATTATGATTCTAACAATCCAGAAGCTGATCCGATGATTGAACATCATTTTTCAGCGAATGATTTGAGTGGAAAAGCAAAAAATAAAGCAGAAGTTCAAAAAATGATGGGCTTGCCAGTCAAAAAAAATGTTCCACTTATCGCCATGGTTTCACGTTTGACTTATCAAAAAGGGTTTCATTTAGTTTTACAAGAGTTGCACTCACTCTTACAGCAAGACGTTCAATTAGTGCTCTTAGGAACAGGGGATACGAAATTTGAAGAAGGTTTCCGTTACTTTGCCCAACGGTATCCAGAAAAAATTTCGGTCAGCATTTCATTCAATGTTAAAATGGCTCAAATGTTTTATGCAGGAGCTGATCTTTTCCTTATGCCAAGTGCATTTGAACCATGCGGGCTTTCGCAAATGATGGCAATGCGTTACGGTACACTCCCTATTGTTCATGAAATTGGTGGTTTAAAAGATAGCGTGATACCATTCAACAAAATGACGAATGAAGGCACGGGTTTTGGTTTCCAAGAATTTCAAGGTTTCGTCTTACGTGAGACAATTGAGCAAGCGATTGAAGTATTTGCTAAGCAGAAAACCGCTTGGGCAAAATTGCAGAAAAATGCCATGACCAGTGACTTTTCATGGGATACTCAAAGCGAACAATACCTTGAGTTGTATAGAGGACTTTTGGGCTAAAAACGCATTACTCATAGTGGTTGTGTGAATAAAAGAATAACGAGAACTTAGGAGAAACCAATGAAACTAACAAAAGAACAATTTCAGAAAGATTTTAAAGACCGTTTGCACCATAAATTTTCGATTGAAACGTGCGATGCAAACAGTGTAGAGCTTTTCCAATCACTCGGCTCTCTTATTAAAACGTATATTTCGGGTGATTGGCGAGAGGATAGACTGGAACAACAGAGAAATCAGCAAAAAATTGCTTTTTACTTCTCTATTGAATTTTTGCCGGGGAAAATGTTAAAAAGTAATTTGCTAAATCTTGGTATTTTAGACCTTGTACGTGACGGTTTAGAAGAATTGGGGCTTGATTTTGAGCAGATTGCTGAGGCAGAAAAGGATATGGCACTTGGAAATGGAGGACTTGGACGTTTGGCAAGTTGTTTCATGGACTCGCTGGCTTCCACAGGACTTCCCGGGTTTGGCAACGGGATTCGCTATAAATATGGTTTGTTCAAACAAGAATTTATTGACGGCTATCAAGTAGAATTGCCGGATGCGTGGCTTACGACAGGAAACATTTGGGAAGTACGCAAAGACCATGAGAAAGTAGATGTTTGTTTTGAAGGTCATGTTTGGTTGAAAGAGGACAAGCAGACAGGTAGACTTATTCCTGTTTATGAAAATCCACGGATTCTTCGTGCGGTGCCGTATGATACAGCAATGGTTGGTTTCCGTAACGAACAAGTAAACAATCTTCGTTTGTGGGATATTGAAATTCCAGAAAGTGAAGAACGCAAATATTATTCAATCAATGAACGTCGTCAAATCCAAGATATTACAGGTGTTCTCTACCCAGATGATTCTACCTACGAAGGACGAAGATTACGTTTAATTCAAGAGTATTTCTTCACCTCAGCAGGACTTCAGACGATTGTTAAACGATTTAAGAAATTGAATTTGCCGATTGAAACAATTCATGAAAAAATTGCCGTGCATATCAATGACACACATCCTTCCCTTGCGGTTGCAGAGTTTATGCGTATTTTGGTCGACGAAGAAGGAATGGAATGGTCTCAAGCATGGCTTGCGACAGTTCGCACAATGAGCTACACCAACCACACGATTATGAGCGAGGCACTCGAAAAATGGCCAGTAGACATGGTAAAACAACTCATTCCACGTGTTTACCAGATTATTGAGGAAATTGACCACCGTTTTGTAACGGAAATGTCAACGAAATTTGACGGTGATTTGGTTGAGCGAACACGCATCCTTCGTGACGGTCAAGTCCACATGGCACACCTTGCGATTATTGGTTCACATTCAACGAATGGTGTGGCAAAAATTCATTCAGATTTGCTTAAAGACGTGGTTTTGCATGATTTCTACGTGCTTTATCCAGAAAGATTTAATAACAAAACAAACGGAATCGCTCTACGTCGTTGGTCGCAAATTTCCAATGAACCATTAAGTCAAGTGCTAGACGAAACGATTGGTGAATCTTGGCGAAGTGATGCAGAAAAAATAGAGTTATTAATGGCGTATAAGGACGATAAAAACGTGCAGGAAAAACTTGCACAGGCGAAAAAACTTAATAAACAACGTCTTGCAGATTACATTTTCAAGACGACAGGTGTAAAAGTTTCAACGAATGCTATTTTTGATGTGCAAGTCAAACGACTTCACGCCTACAAACGTCAACAGTTGAAATTGCTTCACATCATGAAACTCTATCTTGATTTGAAACAAAATCCAGAGTTGGAAATCCCCCCTCGCGTGTTTATCTTTGGTGCCAAGGCTGCTCCAAGTTATTACTATGCAAAAGCAGTAATCAAAGTAATCAACGAGGTCGCAAACCTCATCAACAACGATAAAAAAATCCAAGACAAGCTAAAAGTTGTCTTTTTACCAAACTATAATGTTTCTCTTGCAGAAATAATCGTACCAGCAGCAGATGTTTCTGAGCAAATTTCGCTTGCATCGAAAGAGGCAAGTGGTACAAGCAACATGAAACTCATGTTGAATGGAGCTATTACTGTTGCTACACTTGACGGAGCAAATATTGAAATTAAAGATGCCGTAGGTGAGGAAAATATAGTGATTTTCGGAATGGATAAGGACAGAGTTTATCAATATTATCGTGAACAAAATTATAATGCCTATGAAGTCTACAATTCTGACCTAACGCTCAAGCGTGTGTTGAATACATTTGTAGACGGCACCATTCCAAATATTGTACGCGAAGGGCAAGAATTATTTGATGCATTAATTAAGTACAATGACGAATATTTCACTCTAGCTGACTTCCATAGTTATATCGAGGCACAAGAAAAAATTGATCTTCTCTACCAAGATAAAGCAAAATGGAATAAAATGAGCTTAATCAACACAGCCAACGGCGGACGATTTTCAAGTGATCATACGGTGAAACGGTATGCTGAAGACATTTGGGGAATTGTGGCGATGAAGTAAGAAGAGGAGAACAAAAATACAAGTCAAGGTCTTTTGGGAAATGACAAAGCCTTGACTTGTATTTTTTAGTTATTTATTCTGCAAGAGGAATCTAGCAGGTAATGCTTTTTTGACTGAAATAGCGACAAAAGAAGAAAGAATTGCTTTGCCTATTTCGATTGGAATGAAAACACCTGCACCTGCCCAAAATGCAACAGTCCAGCTCATTCCTGTAAAAAGTTTCAACCAAATGGTTCCGATTGTAAGTAAGATGAGAGAGCCAAGAATGTTGCTCAAAACAAAACGGATAATCGAATGGTGATGTTTTTCTGTAAGAAATCCTACGATAAATGCCATGAGGATAAATGAGAAAAGAAATCCTCCTGTTGCTCCGAATAGCGAGCTTACACCGACTCCTCCATTTGCATAGACAGGAAGGAAAAGCCCGAGGAGAAGGTAAATAGTTGCGGAAATCGTTCCCCATTTTTTCCCTAAAAGGCTTGCGGTAAGACCGACACCAAGTGTTTGAAGTGTAACGGGAACGGGTCCAATTGGTACAGAAATTTGTGCCAACACTGAAATTACACTTGCAAAAATTGCTGCTAAAAGTAAACCATGAATATTTTTGTTTCGCATATTACTTCCTCTTTTCTCTATTTTTTTTGTGAAACTATAATACACCAACAAGTATAGCTTTTTTGAAAGAGGAAGTAAAGAATTTTCTGTTAACATTTTGTTTTACACTTGTTTAAAAAAGCCTTTTTCGATACAATAAAATAAAGAAAATGAGATGTTTTTCAACAAATAGTTGAACTTGCAAAGTGAGTTCGTAGAAAGATGAGGAAATAATATATATGGAAGCAAAAAAAGTGCGTATTCAAGATGATTTGTATGAGGCAGTGAATGGTGAGGTGATTGCCAAACTTGAGATTCCTGCTGATAAAGTAGCAACAGGTGGTTTTCAACAGCTAGTGGACGACAATGAAAAATTATTAATGGAAGAATTTGCTCCAATGCTTGATGGCAGTGTTGAAATTCCAGCGGAGTTGAGTGAGTTTATCAAATTTTACAAGAAAGCTGGGGATTTTGCTACACGTGATGCCTTAGGTTTCGAACCAGTGAAAGAGAATTTGGAGAGAATTGAGCAAGCGACAGATTTTGATAAATGGAAAAAGAATCTTGCGGAGTGGATTTTAAAAGGTTTTGCAACTCCATTTGCCATTGATGTGGATCCTGATTTTAAAAATACAGATAAAAATTGTCTTTGGCTTTCTTCACCACATTTAATTTTGCCAGATAATAGTTATTACTTGGAAGAGAAAAAAGAAGAGCGTGAGCGTTTGTTAGATTCATTTCGTGCAATGATGAGCAAACTTCTTGTAATGTACGGAAAATCTGAAGAAGAAGCGGAAAAAATGATTGCTTTAGCCTTGAAGTTTGACGCAAAAATCGCTCCGTTAGCCAATACGTCAGAGGAAAGTCATCAAGTCGAAAAACTATACAATCCAATTTCTCTAAAGGAAATCGGTGAAAAATGGTCTACGATTCCATTAAAAGAAATGTTGAGCAATCTTGTAGGTGAAGAAATCAAAGATGAGGAAATTGTGATTGATTATACTCTGCGTTTTACAGAAAAATTTACGGAAATCGTCAACGCCGAACATTTTGAAGAAATTTCTGCGTGGATGTTTGTGGAAGAATTGCGGAGCAGCACAAATTATTTGTCAGAAGAAATTCGTCAAATAGGCGGGGAATACTCTCGTGCGTTGAGCGGGATAGCAGAGGCACGCAGTCAAGAGAAACACGCATTTGACCTTGCAACGAATACATTTAGTCAGGTGGTTGGTCTGTATTACGGACATAAGTATTTTGGTGAAGATGCCAAAGCTGACGTGAAACGTATGGTTGAAAAGATGATTGATGTTTACAAATCTCGTTTGCAACAAAATAATTGGTTAACGAAAGAAACAATTGAAAAAGCGATTGTGAAATTGAATAATCTCGGAGTATTTGTCGGTTTTCCAGACAAATTAGAGGAAATTTTTACGAAATTTATCGTGGACGAAGAAAAGAATTTGGTTGAAAATACTTTGTATTTCTCCTCTCTTCTTCGTGCGAAAAAATGGACAGATTATACGCAACCTGTTGACCGAGAAAAATGGCATATGCCAGCACATCAAGTCAATGCGTATTTCAATCCGACAGCAAATCATATCGTGTTCCCAGCTGCGATTTTGCAAGCACCATTTTATTCTACAAAACAAACAAGTTCTCAAAACTACGGTGGAATTGGTGCGGTTATTGCTCATGAAATTTCGCACGCATTTGACAATAATGGTGCTCAATTTGACGAACGTGGGAACATGAACAATTGGTGGAGAGAAGAAGATTTTTCAGCTTTTAAGGAAAAGCAAAAACTGATGATTGCAGAGTTTGACGGTGCAAAAGTTCCAGCTGGAGTAGCAAATGGTGAGTTGACCGTTTCAGAAAATATTGCAGACCTTGGTGGACTTCGTGCGGCTCTTACAGCAGCACTTTCCGAAGAAGACGCTAGTTTAGAAGAATTTTGGAAAAACTGGGCAACTATTTGGTGCAGAAAAGCACGTTTGGAATATGAAACAATGCTCCTAAGCATTGACCCGCACGCCCCTGCTAGATTGCGAGTGAATCTACAAGCACAAAACTTCGCAGAATTTCACGATACTTTCGGCGTGAAATCAGGAGACGGCATGTGGAGAGAAGAAGAGGAACGAGTGAGTATTTGGTAAAATAGGGGAGTTTCTAAAAGTTCTTTGAAAGTTTTTTGTATGAAAAATAAAAATAACACTTCCCTTTTTGACCGTTTTCAGATAAAATGGTTCTTGGTTGTCTGTTAAAAATGGCAACAGCTCTCTAATGCGTAAAATTTTACGCTATAATCAAATTTAATAAAGTAATTTGTAAAAAGAAAAGTTGCGAGGGGTGTTCAGGAGTTGGGGGACAGCGAATCACGTCGTTTATTTACTTGAAACGTAAGTTTCAAGCGACGTTGTGAGCAGTCGCCCAACACCTGCCCCTCACAGCTAGACAAAGAAAAGCTGCGAGGGGTATTCAGATGTTGAGAACAAGTCATCAAATTCTTATCCCTCATAACTAGCCAAAAGAAAGGAGGAAAATAAAATGTTATATGTATTAGTATTTTTAGGTGGAGCTTTAGCGGGTGTTGCAGGAGGGTTCTTCTTAGCTCGTCAACAAATGAAAGATTACTTCAAGAAAAATCCTCCGATTAACGAGGAAATGCTTAGAACAATGATGGCACAAATGGGACAAAAACCAAATGAGGCAAAAATTCGTCAAATGATGCGTTCTATGCAAAAGGCACAAAAATAATTTTGTCTCTCAAAACATCAGTTTATTCTTGAAGAAAAGTAAATCCTTTTAAAAAGAAAAGCTCGACATATTTTTAACAAGTTATTCTAGCTATTAAAAATGTCTATGCTTTAAAAGGATTGCTCTCTTACAAGAATAAACTGATGTTTTTTGGTTTAAAGGCACCTCTAAAAACTCGCACTTATCTTAAATTGCTAGTTTTAAGCGAAGTTTTTAGAGGTGTCCTTAACAAAGAAAAGCTATGAGGGGTGTTTAGGAATTTGTCGCAGTGAGTCATGTTGAAGCAAATCTTCAGGTGTCATTGCGATCAACGACTCATCATCTGCTCTTCACAGCTAAATAAAGAAAGGTAGGAGTTATGCAGATTTTTAAAAAATTATCATGGTTTTTCAAGGAAGAGAAGAAAACTTATTTTTACGGGATAGTAGCACTTTTTATTGTATCCATTCTTCACATTATTCCTCCACGCTTAATTGGTATGGTGATTGATGAAATTGCTAAGAAACAATTGACGGCTCAGATGTTGTTTATTTCTCTTGTGGCGATGTTGATTGTGGCGATATTGGAATATTTATTTCGGATTGTTTGGCGAGTATATATTTTCGGTGGTTCGGTCATGCTTGAGAAGAAAATGCGTAGTAAATTGTTCGATCATTTTCTGAAAATGGATACCTTTTTCTATCAAAAACATCGTACAGGCGACTTGATGGCTCATGCGACAAATGATTTGCAGTCGGTGCAAAATGTGGCAGGAATGGGCGTTTTAACGCTTGCAGATTCGATTATGACGGGGGGAGCGACAATTCTTGCAATGGTGTTATTTGTCGATTGGCGACTAACGATTTTAGCTGTATTGCCATTGCCACTTTTGTCACTTTTTTCAAAAATATTAGGAGAAAGAATCCATAATGCATTCAAATATTCACAAGAAACATTCAGTCATTTGAATGATAAAGTGCAAGAGAGCATTACAGGAATGAAAGCAATTAAGACATTCGGGCAAGAAAAAGAAGATATTGAGGATTTTCAGACGAAAACAAAAGAGATTGAACAAGCATTTGTCAAAGTCAATTTTTACGACTCTCTCTTTGACCCTGCGATTGCGATTATTGTTGGGATAAGTTATTCTCTTGCGATTTTACTTGGTGGGTATTTGGTTGTGCAAAAATCTATTTCTATCGGGCAATTAGTGAGTTTTATGACCTATATTGGTATTTTGGTGTGGCCGATGTTTGCGGTGGGGATGTTATTTAACATTTTCCAGCGTGGTGGAGCAAGTTTGGCACGTATTGAGGAGCTTTTAAGTCACACTTCTCATATTGAGGAAAATGAATTTGCGAAAGTTGCCAAAAAACAAGGAGCTTTTGATTTTCAAATCGAAGAATTTTCGTACGAGCAAGAGCGTGGCGTGCAAGGAAGTCTTAAAAACATTGCCATTCATTTGCCAAAAGGGAAAATGCTCGGTATCGTTGGGAAAACGGGTTCTGGTAAGTCAACGCTGATTCGCTTGCTTTTACGTGAATTTGACACATACAAAGGAACCATTTCTTTTGCAGATGATGATATTCGTTTATTGAAAAAGGATAGTCTTTTAAGTAAAATTGCCTATGTTCCACAAGATCATTTTCTTTTTTCAATGAGTGTTGCTGACAATATTCGTTTTGCCAAACCGTCTGCAACAGAAGAAGAAATTACACTTGCGGCGAAAATGGCGGCGGTTGATAACGATATTCAACAGCTTACAAATGGCTATGACACAATGGTGGGTGAGCGTGGCGTTTCCCTTTCTGGTGGGCAAAAACAACGTCTTTCGATTGCTCGAGCGTTGATTTTAGAAAGCGAGCTTTTGATTTTAGATGATGCACTTTCAGCTGTTGATGCCAAAACGGAAGAAGCGATTTTGACCAATCTTAAACATGAACGAAGTGAACAAACAACAATGATTACTGCTCACAGGCTTTCTAGCGTTATGTTTGCAGATGAGATTATCGTGCTGGATAAAGGTGAAATCATTGAACGAGGGCGACACGAGGAGTTACTGGAGAAAAAAGGGTGGTACGCAGAAATGTGGGAATTACAAAAAATCTCACAAGAGGAGGAACGTCATGGAGCATAAGGATGAAAGCAGGACACTTACTTTCCGTGAGCAATGGAGTGCTTTGCGATTTATTTTTCAATTTACGAAACGACAACGTAGTCTCTTTTTACTAGCACTATTGAGTGGATTCTTTTTGGCGGTTGTAAATGTGGCACAACCCTTTATTTTAAAGCAATTTTTAGACGTTCATTTGGCAAAAGAAGATACGACAATGAAAGTTATTTTCTTTTTTGCAGGTCTGTACTTGATTTCTAGTTTTTTCAAAGCAATCTTTTGGTTTGGGCAATGGTTTTTATTTGAAATGGGAATCGTTCGCACGCAAGTGGATACGAGAAATGCCGTTTATAAAAAAATTCACACGTTAGGTATGCGTTATTTTGACCAGAAATCAACAGGCTGGCTGATTACACGCATTACAAATGACACCAATTTATTTGAGTTTTGGTTTGTGTTTTTAATGTTGGCAACAGGGATTTTCTCCGTGTTTTCAGCATTTGTCGGTTTGTTTGCATTAGACAAACAAATTGCTGCGGTGATGCTGTTATTCTTGCCCGTTTTACTATTGGCAATTTATTTATACCAACATTTTTCTTCTAGTGCTTATCAACAGATGCGTGGAAAATTGAGTGATTTGAATACAAAATTGAATGAATACATTTCAGGTATGAAAATCATTCAGCAGTTCAATCAAGAGGAACGGTTGCAAAAAAGTTTCGAGGAGACGAATGAAGAATATTTAGCAATGAGGAGAAAAGTGATTAAAATCAATTCACTTTTGCTCAATTCTTTTGTCGGTTTGTTGAATAATTTCGGTGTAATTATTGTTTTGGCACTCTTTTCTATTCGCTCGTTTGAACATCTCGTGGTGGCAGGTGTGGTTTATGCTTTTGTTACCAACGTTCAGCAACTTTTTCAACCGATTAGCAATTTAATGGAATTTCTAGCGACTTTTTCAGACGGCTTGGTTGCAAGTCACAGAATCCGCCAAATCATGAATGAAACGGAACTTGCTCCACAGCAAAACGAAAATGCGAGCGAAGAAATAGAATTTGGGAAAATTGAATTTCAAAATGTAAGTTTCAGCTATGACGGGGAGAACAAGATTTTGAAAAATATCTCATTTACCATTCAACCTGGAGAAACGTTTGCATTTGTGGGGCATACAGGAAGCGGAAAATCCTCAATCATCAACGTATTCATGCGTTTCTATGAGTTTTACGAAGGGAAAATTCTCATTGATGACAAGGACATTCGTGATTTCCCAATAGAAGACTTACGAAAGAAAATTGGACTTGTTTTGCAAGATGCTTTCTTGTTTGTAGGGGATATAAAAAGTAATATTCGTTTGATGAATGAAACAATTTCGGATGCAGAAATTATCCGTGCCGCTCAATTTACTCAAGCACATCATTTTATTGAAGGGTTAGAGGAAGGATATAATGCTGAAGTCATTGAGCGAGGTGATAGTTTTTCATCAGGACAAAGGCAATTGCTCAATTTTGCTCGCACGATTGTTACCAATCCGAAAATTTTGGTGCTAGATGAGGCGACAGCTAATATTGACACTGAAACAGAAAGTATGATTCAAAAAGGTTTAGAAAACATGAGAAAAAACCGTACAACGATTGCGATTGCTCATAGACTTTCCACTATTCAAGATGCCAATCAAATTTTGGTAATGGATAAAGGAGAAATCAAAGAACGTGGCACACACGAGGAATTGTTGGCAGTAGGCGGATTGTACGCACAAATGTATCAATTGCAGGTGGAAAAGAAAAGCGAGCGGGGCGTTCTGAAGTCTGCAACAGCGAACACTGTCGTTCATTTACTAGAAACGTAAGTTTCTAGCGACATTGAGAGCAGTTGCCAGACTTCAGCCCCTCGTAGCTAGACAAGAAGAAAAGCAAAGAGGGGCGTTCAGGAGTTTGTCGTAGTGAGCCA
>NZ_FUXI01000016.1:0-19310 GCF_900167335.1 Pilibacter termitis | reverse complement strand
GAAAAGCAAAGAGGGGCGTTCAGGAGTTTGTCGTAGTGAGCCATGCTATTTACTTGCTTGA
Source organism: Pilibacter termitis (assembly GCF_900167335.1). Taxonomy (GTDB): domain Bacteria; phylum Bacillota; class Bacilli; order Lactobacillales; family Streptococcaceae; genus Pilibacter; species Pilibacter termitis. The sequence goes on along the minus strand of NZ_FUXI01000016.1, from coordinate 19,249 downwards.
AACGAAGTTTCAAGTAGCATTGCGAACAACGACCCAACTCCTGCCCCTCGTAGCTAGACAAAGAAAAGCGGAGAGGAGCGTTTAGGAGTTTGCGACAGTGAGCCACATCGTTCATTTACTGCTACACTTCGTTTCGCATACAGTCTTTCTAAGAATCTAAGATTCTTGAAAGACTAGCATCGAAACGTAGTTTCGAGCGATGTTGTGAACAGTTGCCCAACTCCTGCTCCTCATAGCTAGACAAAGGAGGAAAACCATGGGTAGAAGTTTTTATCATTATCTCATGAGTGAACGCAATCCCAAAGGGCATACGACAGCGAGCGTGCTTGCGAATTTGGTGGATAAGGATATTTCATTTCCAAAGCATTCAGAGGAATATGAGGAAGTTTCTTCCTATCTTGAGTTAGAGGGATATTTGCCGAGTATGAGTTTATTTGATGAGGTGTGGGCTGAGTATTTGGAGAAGAACAAATGAATTTGCCTATACATTTTTAGGAGGTGGTGCGTATGCACAAAGGAAAAGAGCTTACATTTGTTGATGGTGTTCATGCGGCAATGCCTACCATGCTTGGCTATGCAGGCATTGCGTTTTCACTCGGGGTAGTGGCAAGCAGTATTTCGCTTTCGCCAATGGAAATGCTTTTAATGAGCCTATTGCTCTATGCAGGAAGTGGGCAATTCATTCTATGTTCCATGATTGCACTTCAAGCACCAATTTCAGCGATTGCAGTGACGATTTTTATGGTAAATTTGAGGCATTTGATGATGGGATTTTCAGCGAGTTCTTCGTTTTCCCACCTTACGCTTTTTCAAGCTGTGGGAATCGGAAGTTTGCTGACAGATGAAAGTTATGGTGTGCTAATGCTTCAGCGGGCAAAAGGAGTCGGAGTGAGCATTTCGTGGATGAATGGACTGAATGTGGCAAGTTATTTTTCATGGATGACCTGCTCCGTTCTTGGTGTGTTCGCAGGAAAGTTATTTCCAAGTCCCAAGCAATTTGGCTTAGATTATGCTTTAATCGGGATGTTTATTGGTTTATTTGTTTTGCAATTTTTCTCACAAATTAAAGAATGGAAAAAATATGTTCTTATCATTGCAAGTGTTTGGATTTCCCTGTTTTTACTATTGTCAGTTGTGTCGGTTTATTTGGCAGTTATTTTAGCAAGCATCCTTGGATGTGTGATAGGAGTGTGTATAGATGAGCGTATCTAATTATGTTTTCGTAGCAATTTTGGTTTCAGCATTGGTGACTTGGATTCCAAGAATAACTCCTTTTGTATTTACCAAATATTTTAAATTACCGAAAATAGTTGCGAAATTATTAAAATTTTTGCCGATTACGATTATTTCTGCTCTCTTGCTCCAATGCTTGCTACAAGAGCGAACGGGAGGGGTTCCAACCTTTAAATTATTGGAATGTATAGCCTTTTTCCCTGCACTTTTCATCGCCATTCGGACAAAAGATTTGATGAAAACTGTCATAACTGGTGTTTTTGTGATTGCATTATTGAGAGTTTTTATGTAAAATAAGTCTTGGCTTTTTATGTTAGGATTTTGGCTTTTCGGAGTTAAAATAATTTTTAGAAAATTTACTTTACTTTTTATTTGCGATATGCTATATTATATCAAGTGAAGAAAATTATGGCGAAGTTCTAAGAAAAAAGAGCAACTCATAGCAAAATTATAATTTAAAGGAAAGCGGTGAGGGGCGAGCTGGAGTTTGTCGTAGTGAACCGTGCCATTTACTTGCCTGAAACAGAGTTTCAGGTGGCATTGAGAACATCGACCAAACTCCTGCCCCTCATAGCTAGAAAAGGAGAATTTCAAATGAAGAAATTAGCAACAGTATTTACAGTTTTTGCGTCTGTCGCAGTATTAGCAGGATGTTCTGCAGCCCCTGGTGGTGAGAGTAAGGGAAATAAGATTGACAAAGAAATCCTTATCGGTGTGAACGAAGAACTTTCTGGTGCCGTAGCAGCCTACGGAAATGCAGAAAAAAATGCCATTGAGCTTGCCGTTGACGAAATTAATAAAGACGGCGGAATTGATGGCAAAAAAATCAAATTGGTGGTAAAAGACAACAAATCAACAACTGATGAGGCAGCAAGTGTTTCCTCTAACTTAACGGTCAACTCAAAAGTCGTAGCAATTATTGGACCTGCAACGAGTGGTGCGGTAAAAGCGTCTATTCCAAATGTAACAAAAGCAAGTGTTCCTCTTGTTACACCGTCTGGAACAGATGACAACTTGACTGTTGCAAATGGAAAAGTGAATGAGGATATTTTCCGTTCATGTTTCCAAGATAGTTTCCAAGGAACAATTTTGGCGAAATATGCCAATGACACATTGCAATCGAAAAAAGCGGCTGTTTTCTACGACAATTCAAGCGACTATGCAGCAGGAATTACAGAAGCCTTTAACAAAGAATACAAAGGCGAAGTGGTTGTAAGTGAAAAATATCAAGCGGGCGACAAAGATTTTAATGCTCAATTAACTTCTATCAAGAGTAAGAAATTTGATGTTTTAGTTATTCCAGGTTACTATGCTGAGGCTGGTTTAATCATCAAACAAGCAAGAAGTATGGGCATTGATACAGCTATTTTAGGTCCTGACGGATTTGGTGACCCTGCTTTAGCAGAAATTGCTGGAAATGAAAATACGAACAATGTGTTCTTCACTGCTCACTTCTCAAGCAAAGCAGCAGCAAATGACAAAGTAGATACATTCTTAAAAGCATATAAAGAAAAATACAATGAAGAAGCTTCTCAGTTTGCAGCGTTAGGATATGACGCAGTTTACATGGTGAAACAAGCAATTGAAAAAACAGAGGCAAAAACTTCTGTTGATGTGGCAAAAGGCTTGGCAGAGTTGAAAGATTTTGAAGGTGTCACAGGGAAAATTTCTATCGACAAAAACCACAATCCTGAAAAATCAGCAGTAATCGTTGGTTTGAAAGATGGAAAAGAAAATAGTGCGGAAATCGTAAATCCTTAACTTACGATGAAGTACATTCAAAATTACCAGAGAGAGCTGAATTTTTCCAGCCTCTCTGATTTCTTTGAGAGCAAAATTTTTTAGAGAAATAGTTAAAGAGAAAGAAGTGATATGATGGATTGGCTACAACAATTAGTCAATGGTTTAATCTTAGGGGGCATTTATGCGTTGCTTTCATTAGGATATACGATGGTTTATGGCATTATTAAGCTCATCAATTTTGCACATGGAGATATTTTCATGGTAGGTGCATTTTTAGGGTATTTCTTTGTCAATCATCTACACCTAAATATTTTTGTTGCATTGATTCTCTCTATGGTTTTTACTGCAATACTTGGCGTAATTATAGAATTTTTTGCGTATCGTCCGCTGAGAAAATCGACTAGAATTGCTGCATTGATTACAGCGATTGGCGTTTCTTTTTTAGTAGAAAATGTTATGATTTATTTTTTAGGCTCAAACAACCGTGGATTTCAAGATTTGAGCAATCCAGTATTTAAAGAAGTGAATTATGAATTTGGTTCCATTCAAGTATCCAATATTCAGTTATTGATTTTATTTGTTTCCATTTTCTTGATGCTTGCTTTGCAATTTATTATCAAAAAGACAAAAATGGGAAAAGCAATGCGTGCAGTATCAGTAGATAGTGATGCGGCTCAATTGATGGGAATTAACGTCAATCATACGATTAGTTTTACATTTGCACTAGGTTCTGCTTTAGCAGGTGCCGCAGGTGTATTAATCGGATTGTACTACAATTCAATTGACCCACTAATGGGTGTCACTCCGGGGCTAAAAGCCTTTGTTGCGGCGGTTCTTGGTGGTGTAGGTATTATTCCGGGAGCGGCTCTTGGAGGATTTGTTATTGGCTTGTTGGAAACATTCACAAGTGCAATCGGCTTTTCAAGTTTTCGTGATGCGGCGGTTTATGGTATTTTGATTATCATCTTACTCATTCGCCCAGCAGGAATTTTAGGAAAAAATCTGAAAGAAAAGGTATAGGTAAGAAGAATGAAGAAAAATTTAAAATCAAATATACTCTGGCTTGCCTTGCTATTGCTTCTTTTTGGCGTGCTTTCAGCTTTAGAAATCGTTGGTGTCATCAATCCTTTTGTTGCGACAACGCTTTGCCAAATTGGGATTAACATTATTCTAGCAGTCGGCTTGAACTTGATTATCGGTTTTTCAGGGCAATTTTCACTTGGTCACGCTGGATTTATGGCAATTGGAGCTTATAGCGGAGCAATTATCGGAACAAGTATTCCAACATATGCAGGATTTTTTCTCTCGGTACTTGTTGGAATGGTTCTCTCTGGTATCGTGGCATTTGTCGTAGGGTATCCTACTTTGCGTCTTAGAGGGGATTATTTAGCAATCGCAACCCTTGGTGTATCTGAGATTATCCGAATTATGATTATCAATTTAAAAGATATTACCAATGGTCCAGCAGGACTTTTTGGTATTCCACCTTTTACAAGCTGGCAAATGGTCTTTATTTTAATGGTGGTAACGACTATTTTCACGATGAATATGCTCCGTTCTAAAACGGGACGAGCGATTCTTTCTGTTCGTGAAGACGAAATTGCAGCGGAGAGTATGGGGGTAAATACAACAAAATTCAAAGTGCTTGCATTTGTTTTCGGTGCGATTACAGCAAGTATCGCAGGAAGTTTACAAGCAGGACTTATTCAAACTGTTACACCAAAAGATTTTTCATTTATGAAATCTATTGATATTTTAATCATTGTCGTCTTTGGTGGAATGGGGTCAATGACAGGAACGATTGTAGCAGCAGTTACGTTAGGTTTGCTGAATAATTTCTTGCAAGATTTTAGTGATTTGCGAATGATTATTTATTCACTTGCGATTATCCTTGTGATGATTTTGAAACCTAGTGGACTTTTAGGCAATAAAGAGCTTTCCTTGTCGAAAATTTTCACTAAAAAGGAGGAGAAAAAAGCATGAGCTTACTTGAGGTAACCAATTTGACAAAAAATTTCGGTGGCTTGGCTGCTGTAAGTGATGTGAATTTATCTCTTTCTCAAAATGAATTGGTCGGTTTAATTGGCCCAAATGGTGCAGGTAAAACGACATTGTTCAATCTTTTGACTGGTGTTTATGAGGCAAGCGAGGGCGAAATTGCGTTAGAAGGTAAGAAAATCAACGGCATGAAACCTTATAAAATAGCAGATTTAGGACTTTCACGCACATTTCAAAACATTCGATTGTTCAAAGATTTAACCGTTATGGACAATGTATTGATTGCTATGACATCAAAAGAAAAAGAAAGTTTGTTTTCTTCTTTACTTCGTACGCCGACATTTTACAAAAAAGAAGAGGAAATGAAACAAAAAGTAGTAGATTTACTGAAAATTTTCCATATGGAAGACAAAGTAGATTTGCTTGCGAAAAATTTACCATACGGTGACCAACGTTGTTTGGAAATCGTTCGTGCGTTGGCAACGAATCCGAAAGTGTTATTTTTAGACGAACCTGCAGCAGGAATGAATCCACAAGAAACAGCTCGGCTGACGAAATTAATTCGTGAAATTCAAGAAAAATTTCAAATTACGATATTGTTGATTGAACATGATATGAGCTTAGTAATGGAAGTGACAGAACGTATTTATGTGCTAGAATATGGGAAAATTATTGCACATGGTACACCTGAGGAGATTAAGAGCAACGAAAGAGTAATCGAAGCATATTTGGGAGGAGAGGCGTAATGTTAAAAGTAGAAAATTTAAGCGTGCATTATGGCGTTATCCAAGCAGTGCGTGACATTTCCTTTGAGGTAAACGAGGGGGAAATTATTTCACTCATTGGAGCAAATGGTGCAGGAAAAACAACGATTTTACGAACAATTTCTGGGCTAATTCCTTCATCAAGTGGGAGTATTCGTTTTTTAGATAAAGACATCACAAAATTAAATGCAACGAAAATTGTAGCACAAGGACTTTCACAAGTACCAGAAGGGCGTCATGTATTTTCTGGTTTGACCGTTATGGAAAATTTAGAAATGGGTGCTTTTTTGCGAAAGGATAGAAAAGAAAAATCAGAGAGTTTGGAAGAAGTGTTTCAACGGTTTCCAATTTTGAAAGAACGTTCCAATCAAGATGCTGCTACACTTTCTGGTGGAGAACAGCAAATGCTAGCAATGGGTCGTGCATTAATGAGCAAACCGAAATTATTACTCTTAGATGAGCCTTCAATGGGATTGGCACCGATTTTCATTCAAGAAATTTTCAACATTATCGAGGCGATTCGTTCACAAGGAACGACTGTTTTGTTGATTGAGCAAAACGCAAACAAAGCATTATCCATTGCTGACCGTGGGTATGTGCTAGAAACGGGAAACATCGTATTATCTGGTACAGGAGCGGAATTGCTTGCAAGCGAAGAAGTAAAAAAAGCGTATCTCGGAGGATAAAAGTTAGAGGTACTTTAAAAGAAAGGCAAAATGATTATGGCGATTAAAGATTTTATGACCAAAGAAGTATTCTCAGTGACGAGCGATACAAAAATTTCCAAAGCAGCAACGCTTATGGAAGAAAAAAATGTTCATCGCTTGCCAGTTATCGACAATGGCAAATTGGTTGGACTGATTACAGAAGGGACGATGAAGGAAGCAAGTCCTTCTAAAGCGACAAGCCTTTCTGTTTATGAGATGAATTATTTATTGAATAAAACAATCGTGCGTGACGTGATGATTCACAAAGTTGAAACAATCTCACCTGATGCAACACTTGAGGACGGCGTATTTATGATGCGTAGCAAAAATATCGGCGTTCTACCAGTTGTAGAAGGGGAGCAAGTTGTTGGGATTATCACGGATAAAGATATTTTTGACGCATTTTTACATGTTGCAGGATACGGCGAATTGGGTGCAAGAGTAATTCTTAAATTTTCAAAAGAAGAAGACCATCCGGGAAGTCTGGCAAAAGTAGTAGAGTTGATTGCCTCTAAAGAAATCAACATTCAAACACTTTTGGTGAACCCAAAAGAAGACGGAAGCGTCATTGCAGAAATTCAAACGAATGGCGAAGTTGCAATCTTAAAAGATCTATTTGCAAATGAAACTTTTGAGATTTTAGATATTAAAACAACAGGAGAAGTCTAGCATTTTTGTGCAAATTGTAAAAAAAATAAAGGAATTTTTCGATTCCATTGAAATTCATCGCCTCACATAGTACAATGAATCTGTGAAAAGAATATCAGAGTCTAGCTAGAAGGGGAAAACCGTGAATACAACAGAAGAAAAGAAAATTCCAAAAGCGACAGCAAAACGATTTCCGCTTTATCTTCGCTATTTAAAAATGTTACAATCTGAAGGGATTGAGCGGATTCAATCGCATACGTTTAGCGAGGTAACCCAAGTACCAAGTGCGACTATTCGCAGAGATTTTTCGTATATTGGTGAACTTGGACGAAGTGGTTTTGGTTATGAAGTGAACAAGTTAATCGAGGTATTCGGCAGTTTTTTAAATATCGAAACCGAGGAAAAAATTGCTCTCGTTGGCTGTGGAAATTTAGGTCGTGCATTGTTGAACAATAATTTCAGAAGAAATGACAATTTGCAAATCATTTGTGCATTTGATAGCAATCCCGAAGTAATTGGGCAAAAAATTTCAGGTGTTGAAGTATTTGACATTGCAGATTTTCCAGAAATTGTTAAGGAACAAAATATCATGCTAGCAATCTCAACCGTTCCAAGCCAGTTCGCTCAAGATGCCGTTGAGAAAATAGTAGAAGGCAATGTCAAAGCAATCCTAAGTTTCGCCCCTGACCGTGTAAAAGTCCCCGCTGACGTAACGGTGCAATACATTGATTTGACAAATGAAGTCCAGACTTTGCTTTTTTATGAGCAAATTCAAAGAAAATGAGTGTTGGGGGGGAGGACATCTACTCTAAAATTATTTTTTTGGGGTAGGTGTTTTTTTTTTGAGTTATTTTCGCTCCTTAATTGCTTAGATGTTTATTTGAGTATATAATAATGAATGTTGCCTTCGGGTAGATTAGCAAAGAAAGAAGACAAAAAAATGAAAAACAAAATCCGCGTGCGTTATGCACCAAGTCCGACAGGAAAATTACACATTGGAAATGCGAGAACGGCACTTTTCAATTATCTTTATGCAAGACATTTTGGTGGCGAGTTTATTATTCGTATTGAAGATACAGATAGAGAACGTCATATTGAGGACGGAGAAGAAAGTCAAATTCGCAACTTGACTTGGCTTGGATTGGACTGGGATGAGTCAGCTCAAAAGCCAGCAGATGTGGGACCATATCGTCAAAGTGAACGTTTGGCTATTTATCAACCACTTGTGCAAGAGTTGTTGGATAAAGGGCTTGCCTATAAGTCTTATAAGACGAAAGAAGAACTTGAAGCAGAACGTGTTCGTCAAGAAGAAAATGGAGAAACGCCAAAATATATTTATGAATATGCTGGCATGAGTGATGAAGAAATCAAAGCACATCAAGCGAGTTGTGAAGAAAAAGGCTTGAAACCTGTGGTTCGTTTGCACGTGCAAGAAAAAAATATTTACAAATGGAACGACATGGTCAAAGGAGAAATTACGTTTGAAGGTGGCAATGTTGGCGGTGATTGGGTGATCCAAAAACAAGACGGCTATCCAACGTACAACTTTGCCGTTGTGGTAGATGACCATTTGATGAAAATTACTCATGTTGTTCGTGGTGACGATCATATTGCGAACACGCCAAAACAGTTGATGATTTATGAAGCATTTGGCTGGGAAGCACCAGAATTTGCACATATGACATTGATTATCGACTCTACTACGGGCAAAAAATTGTCGAAACGTAATGAGCAAGCCTTGCAATTTATTGAGCAATATCGTGACAAAGGGTATCTTCCAGAGGCAATTTTCAACTTTATCGCTCTACTTGGTTGGAATCCCGGCGGAGAGCAAGAAATTTTCTCTCAGAAAGAATTGATTGAGCTTTTTGATCCTGCACGTTTATCAAAATCACCTGCGGCATTTGACCAAAAGAAATTGGAATGGATTAACAACCAATACATCAAAGCGAGTGATTTGGATACAGTATTTGAATTGTGCCGTCCGTTCTTGGTGGCAGCAAACCGATTGAGTGAAAATGCAAGTGCGACAGAACTTCATCACGCAAAACGATTGGTGGAATTGTATCAGCCACAAATGAGTTATGGTGAAGAAATTATTGCCTTGACAGATTTGTTCTATACTGAACAACCAACTGTAAGTGATGAGGCAAAAGAAGTCTTAGCAGGGGAAACTGTTCCTGTGGTACTTGAGGCTTTCAAGAAAAATTTGGAAAACTTGAGTGAAGAAGAATTTGTGCGTGACAATATTTTCCCGCAAATCAAAGCGGTGCAAAAAGAAACAGGTGTCAAAGGGAAAAATCTCTTTATGCCAATTCGTATAGCAGTAAGTGGAGAAATGCATGGTCCTGAACTTCCAGATACAATTGAACTTCTAGGAAAAGAAAAATCTATCCGCCATATTGAAAAAGTTTTAGAGAGTTTGTAATACTGAATAGGCTGGGAAAAACTAGCAAAATAGAAAAATCGCAGAAATTTCATTTTCTCAAATGTTGATTTCATGCGATTTTTCTATTTTTTATCTTATTGTATTTAGGCTAGATTTTGAATTTTATCCCAGTTCACGCCTCATTTTCCTCATCTCTAAAATAGAACTCCAATCCCATTTCGATAACAGTGAAAACGCTAGAGGCTAAAACTATTGTAACAGGTGTCAAATAAATATTTGGCAAGAGTGTTCCTGCTAAAAACAACGCCCAGAAACTTTTCATTAAATGAAAAAAAAATGCGTAAAAAAGGTGGGTTTTCTGATTAAAATCGGAAGTGTTTTTCCTACAATGAATGAAAAAATTTTAAAGAGAAGAAGAAAAACAATTTCTATATGGAGAGATTTTGCTTGTAAACCAAACAAATGCAAAACCACAAGTTGCACCAATATTGTTGTCAATAATGGAAAAGAGATAAAAATAGCAAATAATACTGAATTTTTCATTTTCAAAAGTAATTCCTTCTTCCTAATTTTTTCTTTGTCTTATAAGAATAACGTAAAATTTCATTCTCTGCAAAGAATTTATGTAATATTTTTTCATATTACTAGAAAGTGCGAATATTTCCTTATTTATCGCAAACCATTCATCAAAATTTGTAACAGTTGTTCACTGTATTGCATGAGCTCTTTTTCTTGCAATTGAGGGCTTTTCATTCCTTCTGAAAAAATATGCAGGAGCATGAGTAGTAGCGTATCATCATAGTCAGCATTGATTTTTCCTTCTTTACGTCCTTTTTCAAAAAGTCGCAAGGTTAACTCATCCAGACGTTTTTGAGCATCATTGTCAAAAAAAGAAGGCTCATTAGCATAAAGTCTCATCGAATTTTCCAGAAAGGTAGAAGTAAATGTTTGAATCATACCTAGTTTTATTTTGAGTATTCCTTTATATGTTTCTTCAAAACTTTTGTTGCTATCAAGCAATTCTTCATATTTTTCATATAAACTAGTAAAAACATTAAGAATGGTCGTGTTCAAAAGTTTTTCCTTATTTTCGTAGTAATTAAACAAAGTTACTTTACTCACATTTGCAAGATTGGCAATTTCCTGCATGGAAATATCAGAAAATGGCTTACTGTTTAAAAGTGTCAAAACAGTTTGCTCAATTTGTTGCATTTTTTTTAGTTTTCTTCGTTCAAAACCGTTCATGATAAAACCTCCTTTTTTGTAAGGTTGTATTTTCCTATATTTATTAGTTTAAGACAAGTTATGAACTATTTCAAGAAAAATGGTTCATAATATTTGCTTTTCATTTGTAAAAGGGATATATTATGAATTGTAGTAAAGAGAATAGAGGTATTAGCTATGAAAATGCTTGAAATAAAGCACTTGAGCAAGTCTTTTGGCAAAACTCAAGCGTTAAAAGATGTTTCGCTAGAAGTGAAAAGTGGCGAAGTGTTAGGTTTTATCGGGCCAAACGGTGCGGGAAAGTCTACAACGATTCGTGTTCTACTCGGGATTTTAAAAGCGGACAGTGGCGTGGCGAAAATTTTTGGTAAAGATGTCTGGAAAGAGGCGATTGAAATTCACAAACGCATTGCCTACGTTCCGGGAGACGTCAATCTTTGGGGAAATTTGAGTGGTGGCGAGATTATTGATTTGTTTATGAGTTTGCAAGGCACGAAAAATAAAGAAAAACGAGATGAATTAATTCAAAAATTTGAACTTGACCCTAAGAAAAAAGCCCGCAGTTATTCAAAAGGGAATCGGCAAAAAATTGCCTTGATTGCCTCGCTTGCAAGTGAGGCGGATTTGTATATTTTTGATGAGCCAACGAGTGGTTTGGATCCATTAATGGAGGCGGTTTTCCAAGAAGAAGTGGCAAAAATCAAAGCTCAAGGGAAATCTATTTTACTCTCTAGCCATATTTTAAGCGAGGTAGAGCGACTTTGTGATCGGGTGGCAATTATTCGTCAAGGAGTGGTGATTGAAGAAGGAACTATGGAAGAATTGCGTCACTTAACCCGCTTTGAGTATAGCGTTGAGACCAATACTTCACCTGTTGCGTTAAGAGAAGTGGAAGGTGTGCATGATTTGACGATAAACGAAAATAAAGCGACATTCCAAGCAGATAGCGACAAAGTGAACGAAATTCTTCAAACATTGCTCCCTTATGGAGTTCTCAAACTAGAAAGCAATCCACCAACGCTAGAAGAACTCTTTATGCGACATTATGAAGGGAAGTGAGCAAATGAAACGTAATTTTACTCAAACATCGAAAATGCTCCGTCACTTATTCAAGCGAGATTGGCTCAAATTATTGATTTGGTATCTTGCATTTGTGAGCTTTGCAGCAGGGTTTGTTGCCCCTATGTATGATATTTATGGCAAAAATCCAGTAGGTCTAGCGGGTATGTATGAAACGTTGCAAAATCCTGCCATGATTGCTCTTTGTGGCACGAGTGGGGCAAGGAGTGCGGAGCAGTTTTCAATCGGTGCCATGTATGCCCAAGAAATGTTACTGTTTACTGCAATTATTTTTGCGATTGTTGCAATTTTACACGTGATTACTCGCACAAGAAAAGAGGAGGACGACGGAATGTTGGAGCTTATTCGCTCGTTTTCAGTCGGTCGCCTTGCCAATACGGTTGCAGTGTTGGCTGAAATGTTGCTTTTTCACTTATTGGTTGGAATTTCTATTGCTTGTTTGATACAAGTACAACAAGTGAGTGGTTTTACAGATTTTACAAGTAATCTAGTATTTGCCTTTGCCTTAGCAGGACAAGGATTTTTGTGGGCAACGATTGCTTTGTTTTGCTCGCAGTTAGCCAAAACGAGCGGAAGTGCGAAAGGATTGAGTATTGCTGTCATTGGTGTGCTTTACATTTTGCGTATGGCAACAGATATGAAAGAAGTTTCACTTAGTTATTTCAATCCACTTTCATGGAGTTATTTGACGAGTGTCTATGTGAAAAATGATGTTCTCCCACTTTTTTGGACTTTATGTTTTTCATTTTTGATGTTAGTGTTTGCTTTTCAGCTAGAGACACGACGGGATATGAATGCAGGATTTTTGCCTGAGAGAATTGGGCGTGCCTATGCGAAAAAGAGTTTGCTCGGTGTTGACGGGTTGATTTTTCGTTTACAAAAAACGTATATTATTTCTTGGGTTTTTGGTATTTTTCTAGGTGGAGCAACGTATGGATCCATTTTTGGTGATATGGATAAATTTTTAGACACAAGTCCAATTATGAAACAAATGTTTCTCCAAAATCCGAAATACTCCATTCAAGAACAATTTATGGCAACGTTGTTTATGATTTTAGCTCTGCTCTCTGCATGTTTTGCTCTTGGGAGTATGATGAAGTTGACAACGGAGGAAAAAAGAAATCATCTTGAACAAATTTATGCTATGCGGATTAGTCGAAGAAAATTGTATTTTACGCATTTTTGTCTCTCAATCATTTGTGCAACGCTCGGGCAATTTGTTGCCACACTTGGTTTATGGCTGGCACAATTGTCGGTAATGAAACAGCCGATTGAATGGATTGAAATTGCTAAAGCAGGGTTTGTTTGGTTGCCTGCGATTTATTTATTCATCGGTGTTTTAACGCTATTACAAGGCTTTTTCCCAAGGTTTACGGCAATTATTTGGGGAATGGTCGCTTATAGTTTTTTCATCAGCTATTTTGGAAAATTGGTCAATCTGCCAAAAATCATGGAAAAACTAGACATCTTCAGTTACACCCCAAGATTGCCGATTGATAAAATGAACGCCAATCCTTTGTACTTACTGATTTTCTCTCTCATCTGCGTAGCAATTGGCTTTGTAGGATATAAAAATCGTGACTTAATTGGTGAATAAAAGAAAAAAATAGAGATTTTTTCACAACATCTCTATTTTTTTGCGTATTTTTAGAGGTGTCCATATTAGCACTAGATTGGAGAGGGAAAAATGTTGATTGCCAAAAATAAAAAAGAAGAATATTTAAATGTCTGTGATTTTACGCGAGAAGAATTGCTTGAAAAAAGGGAAGAATTTTGGCTTTGCCCGAGTTGTTTGTCGCCTGTTCGCTTAAAGGTGGGGAAAGTGAAAACGGCTCATTTTGCTCATTTAGCTAAACATGATTGTGCCGCATTTAGTGAGCCAGAGAGCGAAGAACATTTGAATTTAAAGCGTGTTTTTTATCAATGGGGAAAGAACGCACAACTTGAAATGTATTTACCTGAGTTACAACAGCGACCAGATTGCTTGCTTCATGAGCGAATTTGCTTAGAAATTCAATGCTCCAGATTGTCGTTAGACCGCTTGATTGAGCGAACGGAAAATTATTTGGCAAAGCATTATCAAGTGTTTTGGCTATTAGATGAAAAATTTCCTTTAAAAAATAATCTTTCACCACTTTTGCGTGCGTTTTTGAGTTATTCTAATCGGTTAGGGTTTTATTTGTGGCGAGTTTCACTAAAAGAGCAAAAATTGTATTTGCATTATCATCTCGTGGAATTGCAAAATGGAGAGTTGCATTATCAAACGGCGGAATATCCTTTTTTCAAAGGAAATTTAGAAGAAATATTGTCGCTTTCAGCATTTGAAACGCACGAATTTTGTTACCAAATGGATCAGCATGAGTTAGCCAGTAAACTTCATCAAAAGCGATACAAAGAGTTAAACAACAAAAATAAAGAAAGCCTTACGCTGCAAACTTTTTTGTATATGCAAGGGTTGCACATTTTAAAATTGCCGAAATACTACTATTTTCCGCTAACGACACCACTTGCTTGCAAGGAAGAAGTAATAAAGTGGAAATTCTTTCTCTATCAAAAATTAGCACAAGGAGCAACGCTAAAAGAATGCCTTGAATACTTGCTTTTACAAGAGTTGGAATGCTATGATTTGCCACAAGTGAAAAAAACGGATATTCTCACGGATTTTATAGTCGAAGAAATCCATTCTTTAAGAGCGTTAAATTGTCTTGTAGAGAAGAAAAACAGCTATCAACTTCAAAAACACAAGACGACACAAGTAATTCCTTATGACTATCAATGGCAAAATTTTCCACTATACAAAAGCAACATTCCAAGAAATTTATGATAAAATAAGGGCACCTCTAAAAACTCCTGTTATAGAGGTATCTATGAAAAGAAAAGAGGGAAAAGATGTCAGAAATTAAAAAATTACCAAAACGTGAGGAAGTAGCAGTCAAAGACACGTGGGATTTAACCAAAGTTTTTGCAACGGATGAAGAGTGGGAGAAGGCTTTTGAAGAGTTGACGAAATTAATCGAGCAATCGGCTACTTTCCAAGGAACACTTGAAAAAGGTGCAGATGCACTTGTTTTAGCGATTCATCACATGGAAGTGGTCAATCGCAAGTTAGAGACACTCTATTGTTACGCTTCAATGAAAAGTGATGAGGATACAACAAATAGCAAGTATCAAAGCATGAGCTCACGAGCAGGCAGTATTTTTGCAAACGCTCAAGAAAGTCTTGCTTGGTTTGAGCCAGAAATTTTAAGTATTCCAGATGAAGTGTTGCAAGATTTTTTTGCAGAAAATGAAGAACTTGCATTTTACAAGCATTTTATTGAGCAAATTACAGGAAAACGTGAACATATTTTGCCAGCTGAACAAGAGGGCTTGCTTGCTGGAGTTGCGGAAATTTTCTCTGGTGCGGGCGAAACATTTTCTATTTTGAACAATGCAGATTTACAATTTCCAGTAGTCAAAAACGATGAGGGCGAAGATGTTCAGCTGTCACATGGTGTATTTGGTCAATTATTAGAATCTAGGAATCGTGAAGTACGAAAATCTGCATTTGAAGGAATGTATCAAGTGTACGACCAATTCCAACATACGCTTGCTTCAACGCTTAGCTTTAACGTCAAAGGAGATAACACGCAAGCAAAAATTCGCCATTATTCTTCTGCACGTGAAAAAGCTCTGAGTCAAAATCATGTGCCAGAGAGCGTGTATGACACTCTTGTAGAGGTTGTAAACGAGCATTTGCCACTTTTACATCGTTATGTTGCTCTGCGTAAAAAAGCGATGAAAGTTGAAGAATTGCACACGTATGATTTATACACTCCATTGATTGAGGACGATTCATTAAAATATACTTATGAGCAAGCTAAAGAAAAAGCACTTCTCGCACTTGCACCACTAGGTGAAGAATATTTGTCTCACGTCAAAGAGGCATTTGATGATCGTTGGATTGATGTAGTGGAAAATCAAGGAAAACGTAGCGGAGCATATTCTGGCGGGTCATATGATATGTCACCGTATATTTTGATGAATTGGCATGATAGCCTTGATCAACTCTACACATTAGTGCATGAAATGGGTCACTCTATCCATAGCTATTTCACACGCAACAATCAGCCGTTTATTTACGGAGACTATTCGATTTTTCTTGCGGAAATTGCTAGTACGACCAATGAAAATATTTTGACCGAGCATTTGTTGGCAACGGAGAAAGATCCAAAAGTGCGAGCGTATATTTTAAATCATTATTTGGACGGATTTAAGGGAACGGTTTTCCGTCAAACGCAATTTGCAGAGTTTGAACATTTCATTCACACGCAAGATGCCGCAGGCAATCCATTAACAAGCGATATGCTAAACGAATATTACGGCGACTTAAATGCACGTTATTATGGCGAACATTTAACGAAAGACGCTCAAATTGCATTAGAATGGGCAAGGATTCCACATTTCTATTACAATTACTACGTGTTCCAATATTCTACAGGTTTCGCTGCAGCAAGTGCGTTAAGCCAAAAAATTGTTCATGGTACAGAAAAAGAATTGAATCAATATCTTGATTACTTAAAAGCAGGAAGTAGTGACTATCCAATCGAAGTGATGAAACGTGCAGGAGTAGACATGACGAGGAAAGATTACTTGGTTGAAGCATTTAAAGTATTTGAACAACGTTTGAATGAGTTGGAAGAAATTTTAGAGGAAATTGACTAAGAAGGATAAAAGGTCATGACGAACAACCAAAGAAAAGACTTGGAAGATTTATTAAACGGTGAAATCGAAGAAATTTACATCAAAAAAGAAGATTTTATGAACTTTCGTGAAGTATTGTTTGAAAGTGATAAGCAAGAGCAAGTCATTGGAACAGCTAAAATCGGTGGCGATGTGATTTATCGAAGAAAAGAGAAAAATAACATTTGATTTTTTATGATTTAAAAATGCGTAGAAAAATTGAGATATGAAGAAAAATGGACAGAAAATGGAAAAAAAGTACAAAAAATATTTTGTTTTCAAGATATTAGATAAAATGAGTTGAACAAATTTCCGTTTTCTGTTATCATTTTCATTTGAAAGGGTAATTTTTTTCTAGCTATCAATTGAGGTAGTATATGTTAAATGAAAACCCTAACATAAAAACTTTTACATTCAAAGGAGCACGAGTTAAATGGCAACTTCAAAAGAATTCCACATTGTGGCAGAAACAGGTATCCACGCACGTCCAGCAACTTTGTTGGTACAAACAGCATCAAAATTCAATTCTGATGTAACACTTGACTACAAAGGAAAATCAGTAAACTTGAAATCAATCATGGGCGTAATGAGTCTTGGTGTTGGTCAAGGCGCTGATGTAACAATCACTGCTGATGGTGCGGATGAAGCTGATGCTATCGCTGCTATTGAAGAAACAATGACGAAGGAAGGATTGGCGTAAGAATGACAGAAATGCTTAAGGGAATTGCTGCATCAGACGGTGTTGCGGTCGCTAAAGCTTATCTGCTTGTTCAACCAGATCTTTCTTTTGAGAAAGTTTCCGTTGAGGATACGGAGGCTGAAAAAGCTCGCTTGGATGATGCACTAGCTGCATCTACAAGCGAGCTTCAGGCTATCCGTAACAAAGCAGCACAAAGCCTAGGCGAAGAAGAAGCACAAGTATTTGATGCACATTTAATGGTACTTGCTGACCCAGAAATGACTGGTCAAATTAAAGACTCTATCGAAGCGAACAAGGTAAATGCCGAGTCAGCTTTAAAAGAGGTTACAGATATGTTTATTTCTATTTTCGAGGGAATGGACGATAATGCGTATATGCAGGAACGTGCAGCGGATATTCGCGACGTGACAAAACGTGTAATGAGTCACCTTTTAGGTGTGAAATTACCAAACCCTGCAATGATTAACGAAGAAGTTGTCGTAGTAGCACATGACTTGACACCAAGTGATACAGCTCAACTTGACCGCAACTTTGTTAAAGCATTTATTACCAATATCGGAGGACGTACTAGCCACTCTGCAATTATGGCTCGTTCTCTTGAAATTCCAGCGATTGTTGGAACAAACAATGTAACAGATTTGGTAAAAGAAGGCGACATTATCGCAGCGAACGGTATTACGGGAGATGCGATTATCAACCCAACAGATAGCCAAATTGAAGAATTTAAAGCGGCAGGAGATGCTTATACGGCTCAAAAAGCTGAATGGGCATTATTGAAAAACGCTGAAACTGTTACGGCTGACGGGAAACACTTTGAGCTTGCAGCGAACATTGGCACACCTAAAGATGTTGCAGGTGTTGTAGACAATGGCGGGGAGGCTGTCGGGCTTTATCGTACAGAGTTTCTTTACATGGAAAGCAACGACTTCCCAACAGAAGACGAACAATACGAGGCTTACAAAGCGGTATTAGAAGGAATGAACGGCAAACCTGTTGTGGTTCGTACAATGGATATTGGTGGAGATAAGGAACTTCCTTATTTTGATCTTCCACATGAAATGAACCCATTCTTAGGTTACCGTGCGTTGCGTATTTCTATTTCTGAAGAAGGAAATCAAATGTTCCGCACGCAGCTTCGTGCATTACTTCGTGCGTCTGTTCACGGCAAACTTCGCATTATGTTCCCAATGGTTGCCTTGCTTAACGAATTCCGTAAAGCAAAAGCAGTCTTTGAGGAAGAAAAAGCGAATTTGAAAGCAGAAGGTGTTGCAGTAAGTGATGATATTCAAGTGGGGATCATGATTGAAATCCCAGCAGCAGCAATGATTGCTGACCGTTTTGCAAAAGAAGTGGACTTCTTCTCAATCGGAACAAATGACTTGATTCAATACACAATGGCAGCAGACCGTATGAATGAGCAAGTTTCTTACTTGTATCAACCATACAATCCTTCTATCTTGCGTTTGATTAAAAATGTAATTGATGCAGCACACAAAGAAGGCAAATGGGCTGGTATGTGTGGAGAAATGGCGGGAGATCAAACGGCTGTACCACTTCTTGTAGGTATGGGACTTGACGAATTTTCAATGAGTGCAACATCTATCTTGAAAACGCGTAGTTTAATGAAACGCCTAGACACAAACAAAATGAAAGAACTTGCCGACAAGGCATTAACTGAATGCGACACAATGGAAGAAGTTGTTGCGTTGGTTGATGAGTATGTTGGGTAAAGAAAAGCACGTGAACTATTTGGGCTCTTTGTCAAATCGTGTGGAAAGCATCTATTTTACAAAGCGTACCTAAGAGAGTTGGACATCTTGTCCAGCTCCTCTTTTGCGTCTACCAGAAATAGTTTTCTTGTAGCATTCTGCTCTGTCGAACCTAGCCAGTAGCACAATTATAGGTCGTTCAACATGCAAAACCTTGTTCACTTGACTATTCTCTTGTTTTATCTTTCACTGTTACACTTTAAATACTGAAATATCTATTCTAAACCACCTTACAAATCCCTGTAAGAAGACCACACTGAATATAGCTCCTC
>NZ_FUXI01000036.1 GCF_900167335.1 Pilibacter termitis | reverse complement strand
ATTCGTCTTTGGGTGGTACTTTTAAACATTTATATGGTCACCTCTAAAAACTCGCACTTATCCTAAATTGCTAGTTTTCCGTTTTTCTTCGTCAATCTCCTCAACCTTGTCTAGCTCCGAAGTGCAGGAGTTTGGCAACTGTTCGCAGTGTCGCTCGAAACTAAAGTTTCGATGCTAGTCTTTCAAGAATCTTTGATTCTTAGAAAGACTGTATGCGAAACGAAGTGTAGCGGTAAATAAACGACACGGCTCACTGTTGCAAACTCCTTAACGCACTTCTTCGCTTTTCTATGAACCACATAGCTTTCGTCGATTTCCTCGAAAACAAGAAAAACTAGCTAATTTAGCCTTAAGCGGAGTTTTTAGAGGTGCCCATATGAAATATAATCTATGTTGAGCCATTTTCCATTTTTGGAAAATGGTTTTTATAGTAAAAACAATTTTTATTGTTTATCTTTAGGATAACAATAAAAAGAAAAGAGGAACGAAAATGAACAAAGCAATGTATTTTGTAGAACATACGCTAATGGCACCGATGATGAAGTTGTCGAATCAAAAACATCTTGGTGCGGTGCGTGACGGATTAATTGCAACGATTCCGATTACGGTAATTGGCTCGTTATTCTTGTTAATACCGTATATTCCGATTGCCCCTTATGCGAATTTTATGAACGAACATCCCGATTTAGTAGCAAAGTTGATTTTACCATTTCAAATGAGTATGGGTGTTCTGTCGTTTTATGTCGCTTTTGGTATAGGCTCAAGACTTGCTCAAGGGTATGGATTAGACGGTTTATCAGGAGGTGTATCAGCACTATTTGCTTTTTTGACAACGCTACAATTTACAACAATTAAAGAGACGAGTTATCTTGCAACACGTTATCTTGGCGGAGAAGGAATGTTTTCTGCGATTCTATGTGCAATTTTAGCAGTAGAAGTAATGCGACTTTGTAAAAAATACAACATAGGGATCAAGCTACCAGAACAAGTGCCGAGTAATGTAAGCAGTAGTTTTGAGGTAATCGTACCAGTTTTTTTCTCCATGACAATTGTCTGGATTGTGGTGCATTTGTTAGGATTCGACATTAACAAGTTGATTGCGGATTTGATTACGCCACTTTTAAGTGTATCCTCTAATTCACTAGCCGCCCCGCTAATTTATGTTCTACTCACTTGTGTCATGTGGCTTTTTGGTATTCATCCGCAAATTTTAGCTACGATTATGTTGCCGATTTGGCTCGTCAATTCTGAGGCAAATATGGCAGCAGCTAAAGCAGGAGAAATAATTCCAAACATTGGTGTTCAGCCATTTATTTTCACATTTCTCTGGATTGGTGGTGGAGGGGGTACGCTCGCACTTTGTGCAATGATGTGTTTTTCAAAATCGAAATTCTTAAAAAAACTTGGTAGATTGAGCATTATTCCCGGAGTATTTAATATTAATGAGCCGTTATTATTTGGCGTGCCAATTGTGCTGAATCCAATATTAGCTTTGCCGTTTCTTGTTGCACCGATTGTTTGCACGTTTGTTACCTATTTCGCATTTGTAAGTGGGATAGTGCCGGGTATGGGGTATCCACTTGCTGCGGTTTGGACAGTGCCGAGCATTTTTTCAGCGGTTATTGCGACAACAAGTATTCGCTCAGCGGTACTGGTGGTAGTAAATTTTGTCATTTATTTTGTTATTTATTACCCGTTTTTCAAAACGTTTGAGAAAAAACAACTACTAGAAGAAGGAAGTGTATAGAGATGAGGAAAAATAGTAAGAAATTCCCAAAAAATTTCTTTTGGGGAGGGGCAGTCGCTGCCAATCAAATCGAGGGAGCTTACCTTGAGGACGGGAAAGGCTTGAGTGTTGCAGATATTAATCCATTTCGTGATGACATTGAGAAAAAGAAAAAAGGTAATAAAGAAATGAGTATGGAAGAAATTAATTTTGCACTTCAAGATAAAAAAGGGGTGTATCCTAAGCGTGAAGGCATTGATTTTTATCATACTTTTGAGGAAGATTTGGCTTTACTAAAAGGGTGCGGAATAAACTCTTTTCGTACCTCGATTAGTTGGGCGAGGATTTTCCCGAAAGGTGATGAGGATCTGCCAAATGAACGAGGATTAGAATTTTATGATAGATTGATTGATTGTATTATTAAAAATGGCATGGAACCTGTTATTACCATTTCGCATTATGAAATGCCACTTTTTTTGGCAACGGAATACAAAGGCTGGTCAAATCCTTTGATGATTAATTTCTTTACAAAATTTGCAGAAGTATTGTTCAACCGTTATCAAGAGAAAGTGAAGTATTGGATATTGGTAAATCAGATGAATTTGATTACACACGAGTCGTTCAATCATTTAGGGATTCCTTCGGACAGCGTAGAAAATCTAAGGCAAGCAAAATATCAAGGACTTCATTATGAGCTAGTGGCGTGTGCAAAGGCAATTCAGATTGCAAGGAAAATTGATGCAACAATGCAAATTGGTGAAATGTCTTATTACGGTAATTTATATCCAGCAAGTTCAAAATCAGAGGACGTTCTAGCGGCTTTAAAAAACAATCAAATGGAATATTACTACTCTGATGTATTAGCAAGAGGCATCTACCCTCGCTATGCTTATCGTTTCTTCGAGGAAAATGGGCTGGAAATTCAAATCGAAGAGGAAGATTTGGAATTGTTTAAAGAAAATACCGTGGATTTTCTTGCGTTTTCTTATTATTACACAGGTGTTATTCAGGCAGAAAATCTTGGAAAAGAAAGTCCAAGCTCTCCCAATCCACATATTCAAACAAATGAATGGGGGTGGGGCATTGACCCGATTGGCTTGCGAGTTGCCCTAAATGAATATTACGACCGCTATCAATTACCATTGATGATTGCAGAAAATGGCATGGGATTTTACGAAGAACTAGATGAAAATTTAACGATTGATGACAGTTACAGAGTGGAATTTCTTAGACAACATATTATGCAAATGAAAGAAGCAATCTATGACGGTGTAGAAATTATCGGCTATTATCCGTGGGGACCAATCGACTTAGTGAGCTGTTCATCATCAGAGAGAAGTAAACGTTATGGTTTTGTCTATGTAGACTTAGATGATTACGGCAATGGCACAGGCAAAAGATACAAAAAACAGAGTTACAATTGGTACAAACAAGTAGCAACGTCAAATGGCGAGAACTTGTCAGCAATAAAAATTTAAGAATTACGGATTTTCAGCTTAAACTTCCTTAAAAATCAAGAAAAAAGCGAATGCTCCACTCGTAAAAAACGAGAAAGGTGAGCAATTCGCTTTTTATTTGTTTAAATTATGTTACAATTAGTTTACAATAGAAGTAGTAGATTAAGTTTTTTCTATAATATTTCAGTTTTTATGGAAAATGGAACATTTTTGTGTTATTCTCACTCACAGCATAGTGGGGAAAGCAGAAGGAGAGTAAAATGAAGACTCGGAAAGAAGTAAAGAAAAATAAGCCGTCGAGAGGAAAGAAAACAGGGCTTATCGCATTGGTTGCCATTTTGGGTTTGGCAAGTATTTTTGGGATTGGGTATGCAGTCTTTAGACAATCGCATTTTGCATATGGCAAGATGATTTCTGGAGAAAAAGTGTCGCTTATGAGTGTAGATGATGCTTATGAAAAGCTCGCAAAGCTCAATGTACCAATGAAAGTGGTCATTCAAACGCCGACAGGAGACATGGAGCTAATGGCTCCTGCTCGTTATAAAATTACCAAAGACAGCTTGAAAAAATTGCTCAATCAATCAAATGGGAAACTAGAAGAAAATCCACAATTTGATGCTGAACTTAAAAAGTCAGTGGCAGCACTAGCGTTTAAAGAAGAAAAAGGAAAAGATGCGACCATTCAATTCGACAAAACGCAAGGCTATGTTATTGTGCCAGAAGTTCCGTCTACGGTTGTTGACCGTGACAAACTTGTAGCGGCGATAAAAAAAGATGTGACAAGTGATAACCACGAGGTGAAAATCGAAATTCAAGGATTTTACACCCCAGTGAAAATTGACAAAAACAATCCCACACTTCTCGCACAACTGAAAAAAGCAAATGAAAAAATAGATAAAAAAATCACTTTGAAAATCAATACACAAACGTATGTCATTCCACGTGAAGTTATGGCGAGTTTTGTCAATGATAAAGGGGTGATAGATGACCAAGCGGTCTATGACTGGGTAGCAGGGGCGTTAAATAATCAATTTGCGACCATTAACCAAACGGTTCACTGGCGAAATCCGATTGACAATAAACTCTACGAGTACACGAATAATGGGGATTACGGTTGGGATATTAATTTCCCAGACGGTCAAAAACAAATTGTCGATGCTCTTAACTCTGCGAACGCAACGGCGGAGTTGACGTTGAAAATAGACGGCAATGTCAATGAAAATCCACGTGACATCAAGGATTTTGTCTATATTGACTTGCTCAATCAAATGGAGTATGTCTATCGCAACAATCAAAGAGTGGTCGAAACGAGAATTATTTCTGGTCGAAATCATAAAGGAACGGCAACGGTTCCGGGATTCCACACGATTGGTTATAAGACGATGGATACACATTTGAAAGGGACAATGATTGACGGTTCAAAATATGATGTGCCTGTAAAATATTGGGAGCCACTGCTTTCACGAGGGGACAATGGACCGTATTTCACAGGAATTGGTATGCACGACTCCAATAATAAAGATCTCGGTTTCCAAGATGTCAACGCATGGCTGACAACACTCGGTTCAAACGGTTGTATCAACAATCCGCCAGCGGTTATGCCATTAGTGTGGGACAACACCTATGAAGGTATGGCGGTAATCATACAAGGCGATTTATACGCTAATTCTCCGGGGGTATATGACAAACCAGTAGAATTTGGCAACGTGATAGGATAAAAAATGAATAATTTTTCGTTTTAAAACAACAAACGCATGAAAAAAATCAACTTTCATGCGTTTTCTATTTTCATTTTTACCAAAAATACATATAATAGTAGGTAGCATGAAAATAAAAATAGAAATGTAATAAGGAGAAAGTCATTGTCAAAAGAACATATCTCAGAGCTAGAAACACAAATGAATTATCGTTTAGAAAAAATGGAAGAATTGCGTGAAATGGGGCATGACCCATTCGGCAAACGTTTTGAGCGAACGTACAACTCAAAAGAATTACAAGAACAGTTTGAACAGCTGACAAAAGAAGAATTGAACGAAAAAAATCTAACAGCAACAATCGCAGGTCGCATGGTGCAAAAGCGTGGAAAAGGAAAAGTAGGTTTCGCTCATTTGCTTGATCGTGAAGGAAAAATCCAAATTTACGTGCGAAAAGACGAAGTTGGAGAAGAGGCTTACGAAATTTATAAAAAAGCCGATCTCGGAGATTTTTGGGGTGTGACAGGTCATATCATGAAAACGGATATGGGTGAGTTGACGATTAAAGCGAGTGAAGTAACGCTTTTAACAAAAGCATTGCGTCCACTTCCTGATAAATATCATGGGCTGACTGATGTGGAAATGACGTATCGCAAACGTTATTTAGACCTTATCAGCAATCGTGATAGCTTTGAACGTTTTACAAAACGTAGTCAAATTATTTCTGAAATCCGTCGTTATTTGGACTCTCTTGGTTATTTGGAGGTCGAAACACCAACGTTGCACAATGAAGCAGGTGGTGCGGCGGCTCGTCCGTTTATTACACATCACAACGCACTTGATGTTGACTTGTACTTGCGTATCGCCCTTGAACTCCACTTGAAACGTTTGATTGTCGGCGGAATGGAAAAAGTTTATGAAATTGGTCGTGTATTCCGTAACGAAGGAATTGATACAACGCATAATCCAGAATTTACTATGCTAGAGGCATATACTGCTTATACAGATTTTAATGATGTGATGGATTTGACAGAAGGAATCATTGTCAGTGCAGCTAAAAAAGCACTTGGTGTGACGGACGTAGTCTATGATGGTGTAGAAATTCAGCTCGGCAATGGATTTAAACGTGTGCATATGGTAGACGCTATCAAGGAAAAAACAGGCGTAGACTTCTGGAATGACTATACATTAGAAGAGGCAAAAGAAATTGCTAAAGAGCATGAAGTGCATATCGAAGACCATATGGAAGTTGGGCATATTATCAATGAATTTTTCGAGCAATTTGTCGAAGAAACGTTGATACAACCGACTTTTGTTTATGGTCATCCTGTCGCAATTTCACCGCTTGCGAAGAAAAACGACAAAGATCCTCGTTTTACTGACCGTTTTGAGTTATTTATCGTTGGTCGTGAATTTGCTAATGCGTTCACAGAGTTAAACGATCCAATTGATCAGCGTGAACGTTTCGAGGCACAAGAGCGTGAAAAAGCCGCAGGAAATGATGAGGCACAAGGAATTGATGAAGACTTCATCGAGGCACTGGAATACGGTATGCCACCAACAGGCGGACTAGGGATCGGAATTGACCGCTTAGTCATGCTGTTAACAGATGCACAAAGTATTCGTGATGTTTTATTATTCCCGACAATGAGATAAGGGTATCTCTAAAAAGCCATAAGAGAGAACGACAATAGAACGCATGGGAGTTGATTTCATGCGTTCTATTTGTAAGAATGGAGAACAAAATAAAAAGACTTCGGAGGCGAAAATGAAATTATTATTGCTTGTAAATGAACAAGAAATCGAAAAAGAATATGCAGCTTTGCTTGAAAGCAAGGAAGAAAGTGTAGCATTGCGTTGTTTTTATACTACGGAAAATATTCCCGAGGGAAATGATGAAGTGATTCACTTGAACGGTGAAAAACTTCGTCAAGCAGTGTGCGAATTGTTTCCAGAAGGATTTGACGGAAAATCATCAAGTGAACTTGCTGAAATGTTTGAGAAAAAAGAGCAGTTAGCAGAACTATTTTTCCGCGACCAACAAAAAATCGTGAAAAAAATGGTGAAATATTTCCTCTCGCCCAAACGTGTGATGAAACTAGGAAATCTGAGGAAATATGCGAAAGCAGTAAGTGACACAAAACTCCCGTTTTCTACACTTGTAGCGATAGGAAAAGACTTACTTTTGTCAAAGAAGAAATTTCAGATGAGCGTTGAGTAGTATAAAATCAATGAGAGTGGGAGAAAGCCATAGGATAGCTAGAGTTTTCTCCCATTAAATTCCCTCAATAAATTGTTCGACGACTTCTAAAATATCATTTTGCGTTACATAAGGTTTTGGTGTAAAATTGTCAATTTCAGAGAGTGAGGCGACAAGAGAAGTATCTGCCCGCAAAACATAGCCGTCACGAGCCAGTACTTCGGTTAGCTCGAATTGGTGGTTATCGTTATGCTCGCCAAATTCAGCATTTCTTGGCATAACGATAATTTTTTTGCCACTATGCAGACACTGGTAAATTGTTCCTGCTCCACCATGTGTAATCACCACTCTCGCCTGTTCAATAAGTCTAAGAAATTCTGTCCGCTCATAATACGCCTTTAGAGAAATTCGTGTACTTTCGTACTTTGTCGTACCGATTTGAGCAATGATTTCTTCCGTTAATCCAAGTTTTTCCGCTGCGATTTCACATTCCTTTAAAATTCGCGGAAAAGGACTATCTTGCGTTCCTAATACAATTAAAATCATCTGTCTCTCCTCTCAAAGAAGTTGTCCGTGATACTCGCCATTTTCATAAACGTCCTCCATTTCTTTCCATTGCACAATTAATTTATCCACCTTTTTTTCAATCAATTTTCCCGTGAAAGATTTGGAGTGAACACGAGCGACGCTTTCGATATAAACTACCTTTTTTTTGAACAATTTGGCAAAATAGACCATTGGCACACTTGTGTGAGCCCCTGTTGTAATCACGACATCAGGCATAAAACGGAGGAAAATAAAAAACTCTTTGACAATATTCCAACTAAAAATAAAAAGATAAGCAAGCAAATGTCTGCGTGTGCCAAATCGAACAAAATAGACTGGAATGTCAAGATTCAATTGTTTCCCACGAACGTTATTTTCCGTCACGAAGATACTCTTATATTTTGAAAATAAAGGGCGTAACGTCAGCATTTCTTCCAAATGCCCCCCTGTCGAACAGATAAATAGGACTTTTTTCATGTTATTTTCTCTTTTCTGTGATAGTCTACATAATCTGATTCTATCTGAGAAAGAGCGTAAATACAAGTGGGCGAGAGGGAAAAATAAGAGGAAAATTGAAAAAAACGGCATAAAAGGTACTTTTTATAAAACAACTACTATTTTTTTATAGGAAAAAAGATAGGGCAGAAGGAAATTTTAACATCAAAATATTTGATTTAAAATGAAAAAATAGACAAGGAAGACAAAAACACAAACAAATTGCTATATAATTCCATATTTTTAAAGATATACAAGATGCAATGATTTTTTTTTTTTTTTATTTCGAGCTTTTTATTCAAAATAAAAAGTCAAGCTGTAAGTTGAACAAGTGGAAATAAAGTGGTATTATAATTTAAGTATGTTATGGTGAGGAAAATCAAGTAATACCTTTTTTTGTTAGTGAAATTAATTTAAGCAAAGGCAAAGCTAGAACTCACATTTAGTTTTTTATAGAATCACCGAGAGAAGATAGAAAGAATACAAGCTGGTAGAGGGTGTAAAAAGTGTTAGATTTAAGTAAATTGAAAAATAGAATACAACCTTTTGCTGAGCCAGTTACGAGGGTGCTTTTTAAAGTTCTGAGTTGTTTTGTAAACAAACGCTTAGTCGTTTTTGAAAGTTTCCACGGGAAAAATTACAGCGATAGCCCAAGAGCAATGTACGAATACTTTTGCCTTGCTCACCCTGAATACAAATGTGTTTGGGTTGCAGCAAGAGGGTACGAGCATTTGTTCAAAGAGGCGGGAGTGCCGTATGTGAAAAAATTTAGCCTGCGTTTCTACGCTACCATGCCAAGAGCGAAGTTTTGGATTATCAACACTCGTACTCCTCTTTACATGAAAAAATCGAAGAAAACAATTTATTTGCAAACATGGCACGGCACACCTCTAAAGCATATTGGTTTAGACACCAATAACAAAGACCGACAACACCAAGAAGAATTAATCGCAGAAACTCAGCGGTGGGATATTTTACTTTCTGCCAATAAGTACAGTACCGAAAAATTCCAGACAGCTTTTGATTATCGTGGTAAAATATTAGAAAAAGGCTATCCAAGAAACGATATTTTACAACAGGAGAATGAAAAGAAAAAATCGGAAATTCGTGAGCGACTTGGTATTTCAAGTGATAAAAAAGTCGTTTTATACGCTCCTACATGGCGAGAAGATAGAGAGTTGGAACGCCAGATGTTTGAGTTTGAAAACGAACTGCCAATTAATGAGATTCTCACAGAAAATGAAGATGTTGTTATTTTAATGCGACTGCATTATTTAAGTGTTGGATTGCATGACGAGGAGTTCCCTAGAGATAGAGTGCTAGATGTGACCATGTATTCAGATATTAGTCATCTCTATTTAATTTCCGATTTATTGATTACCGATTATTCCTCTGTTATGTTTGATTTTGCTTTTACAAGAAAGCCAATGCTTTTCTATATGTATGACCAAGAACGCTATCATCACAATCGTGGCTATTATTTCGAGCCAAAAGACATTCTTCCGGGGGAAATTATTTCAGAGCGGGCAATGATGCCACGTGCTGTTCGAAAGAAATTAGAAAGCAACGAAATAGACGAGAAATACGAACATTTTTATCAGAAATTTTGTATAGAACAGACAAATGCTTCACAGGAAGTGGTCGAATACTTACTTGCAAATTATTAACAGAAAAGCTACGAGGGCATTCAGGAGTTTCTCGTTGTTCGCACCTTGTAGCTAGATAAAAACAAAAAAAAGGAGAATTTTTGTGACATTTGACAATCTAAGCGATGAATTTCAGTTTTATCATTATGTGAATGACGAAACATGGAGAGAGGAAGTTTCCACGTTTCAGTTGACGCAATCAAAGGAAATAACGGAAAATCCAAAGGTTTCGGTGATTATTGCTAATTATAATAATGCACCTTATTTGGATAGAATGATGAACTCATTGGTTACTCAAACGTTAGGAATTGAGCAAATTCAAGTGATGTTCATTGACGATTGTTCAACGGATAACTCTGTTGAAGTCATTCGCCCATATATTGAACGATACCCAAATATTGAGCTGTATCTTCTGGATAAAAACACAGGTGGAGCTCACGGACCAAGAAATGTAGGAATTACACAAGCACGTGGTGAGTACGTTGTCTTTTTAGACGCAGACGACTGGTACGAGCAAAACGCATTTCGCTACTTGACCGAGCTAATGGATAAGACGGGGGATGCGTTTGCGGTTTCTGGATTGGTGCAACACGTAGACGGTCATTTGTCGTTGAAAAGTCCAGCTTATTACGTGGACGGAGAATTTCACAATCGCTCCATTCATGATTTGCCAGCAGAATTTTACGGTTGGTTAGGACCGCAAGCAATTATGCTCAAGCGTTCTTTGATTGTAGACAATCATCTTCATTTTGTTGACCAGCGAGTTGCTGACGATGTGCTGTTTTTCTACCAAGCAATGCGTCATGCACAAACGATTACACAAGGAGTTGAGTTGACGACCTATTTGAACCGAGATAGTGATAATGTGAGTTTGTCTCGTTCTATCAATAAAACCTTTTTAACATCGTGGTTAAGAGCGTTAGCCTTTATCAATCAAGAGTTTCCAGATGATGTTTCAAAAGAGCGATTTATGGGGCGAAGAATAGACTGGCTAGTCTATGATTTTTGCTTACGGCGAGATATTGGTTGGAAATTTAACAAGGAACGGCTAAGAGAGGTTCAAAGTTTATTTGCAAATTATTTAGGAAGTTTCACGCTAGATTTAGCACAATATTTCCGAAGTGATGCTAGACAAATTTCGTGGGGTTACCTTGCAAACAACGAAGTCAACAAACTATACAAGTTCATTTGGACACAAAGAGTGAGGTGGATACTGTACAATAAGTTCCACATGAAAAAAATAGAAAATGGTCTGTATTATTACCCTACCGTCTTAAAAAGCGTACCAAGAGTGCGAGTGAATGGCTGGGTTGTAGCAGAAAAATTTGAAAAAGCGACAAACAAACTCACCGTCAATGTCGCAAGTCACCACAAAGTAAAAACATTTGAAGCGAGATATCCTAAAGCACCTTTTGAAAAACGAACACCGCTCCTCTTTGAACAATTAAGCGAAACAAAATTTGTCGTGACTCTTCCTGAAGAGTATGACGATGAAAATTGGCGATTTGTTGTTTTGTTTGAGAATTATTTGATTGAGGGGGCTAGGGGGTTTGCTGAGGTCTTTTTAGGAAAATAAAAAATATTATTTGGAAATGGAGAAAAAAATGAAGTTCACTTTTATACTGAAGTACAACAATGAAAAAATGCTTTCTGATTTTAGAAATGCACGTATATTTGAGGGAGTGGAGTTTCTTATTCCTTGTGCTGAAGAAAAAAGAAATGTAAAAAATAAGTTTTATGAAATAAAATACGTAGAAGAAAATTTAAGTCTATTAGAGTTGTTGAAAAAATCGACAGGGGATTATACGGTCATCATTGATAATCCAGTAAGATTTACCTCAGATTTTGTGGACGAATTTTCTCCGTCTAGTAGCTTGCTTTCAAAGGTTTTAAGCACGTCTAAAAAAGGTTTATCACTACTTGATACAGCTGTTTTATGGAAAGACGGAGGGACTACGACTTACAAAACAAAAATTGAGAACTATGAAGAACTAGGAAAAGAAGAATTTCTTCTTGCTATGAGCGATTTCTTTGCTTTTTCCGCTTATGAAAATAAAATCATTGGAAAAGATTTGCTGAAAGTTTTGATTTCAGAAATGACGGAAAGTATAGAGGAAATCAATGATTGTTATTCTTTTAATTTACTCCTTAAAGAAACGTTACTAGAAAATCCAAGTTTTGAGATTGAATTTTTGAATGGTGTCTTTAGTGTGATTGATTGGAAGAAGCAAGATCTTTTACTTACAGAAAGATTAGAAGAAGGAAGATGGTTTTACGACTTTATCGAGTCGTTAGAGAAATTTTTTGCGAACGTAACGGATGAAGTTTCATCAGGCATTGTCAATCAACTTTTGTGGCGTGCTGATTGGGCAATGACACCTAAGCAAATTGAAAAACTTCTTGTATTTGTGAGTGATGAGGTAGAAGTGAATAATGAGATTCCAGATTCTCAGAACGTTGATCAGCTAATAAAAATACTTCCAAACTATTTAAAGGCAAAGAAACCAGAAAAAGAGCTTGATTTAAAAATCTATGTTTCCATGCACAAACCTAGCTTTGTACCTGAAAATAAATATTTATATCCTATTCAAGTAGGAACGGAAATTGCAGAGAAGAAATTTGATGGTGTTTTGTATGACAATACTGGCGAAAACATTTCTGAAAAGAATAAACGTTACAATGAAATGACGGCTCAGTATTGGGCATGGAAAAATGAGAAAGCAGATTATTATGGCTTTTGGCATTATCGTAGGTATTTTGTGTTTAATCATGATACACCAACAACGATTTGGGGTGTGATTCCAGATACGAAAATCACACAAAAAGCCTTGAAGAAATATAGCATTACCGAAGAAGAAATGGCAAGTATGATTGACGGTTTTGACTTGATCTTGCCAGAGTATTGGAATATTAAGTACGGTGGTGATAAGGTCGAGGAAGCTACCGTTGAACAACATTGGAATCACAACTTAAACCCAGCAGATTTGGAAATATTGAAGAAAGTGATTCAAGAAAAATATCCTGCATTTTCTCTTGCTCTTAATCAAACGTTGTCAAGTACAAAAGAGCCGTTTTTTAATATGTTTATTATGGAAAAAGAATTGTTCAATGAATACAACGAGTTTGCATTTGGTGTTTTGGCTGAGGTTGAGAAAGCTTTGGGAGATGACCATGAGCTTTATTCGGTTGAGTGGTATAGAACACTAGGGCATTTAGGTGAACGCTTGGTGGCAATTTTCACTCATTACGTGTTAGAAAATAAAAAGCAGTTGAATGTGTTGAATTTGCCAGTCGTTCAATGGAGTGATACAACACCTGAGGCGAAGAAAATACAACCTGCATTTAAAACAAAAAATATTCCAATAGTCTTAGCGTATGGGAATGAATACACAAAATATGCAGCAGTATTATTAAATTCAATCGTCAAAAATTCTTCCGTTGAAAACAATTATGACATTATTGTTTTCCATACCACTATTACAGAGGAGAATCAAAGACGTATTGTGAATGAGTTTAGTCAAGACAATATTTCTATTCGCTATGTCAATGTTGAAGTAAACATAACCAAACATGGAAGGCTAGAAGGGAATGCACATATCTCAATGGAGACGTATTATCGTTATTTAATTCCAGAGTTGTTAATGGAAGATAAGGCGATTTATATTGACTCTGATACTGTTGTAGAACAAGACTTAGCTGAATTGTATGAAGTGGAAATAGGCGATAATTTTGTTGGAGCAGTTCGTGATTATGATTTTTCAGCAAGTGTTTGTTTTCCAGAGAAAAAAGAAATTTACGAGAAAGAAATTTTACAATATCTGAATTTGGAAAATGATTTGGACTACTTCCAAGCAGGAGTGTTGTTATTGAATCTTTCAGCTATTCGAGAACGATATACTATTGATGATTTTATCAAGAAGACATTATCTCGTGATTGGATGTATAACGATCAAGATGTTTTGAATTTATTCTTTAAAAATAAGGTTGTTTATCTTGATTCAAAATGGAATGTGATTTGCTTAGCAGAGCCAAATTCAATGCGTAGAGAAATTTTCAACAAACATCTACCGCATACTATGAATAAGGTATACAACGATTCACGAAAAAATCCAGCAGTAGTGCATTTTGCAGGAGGTTATAAACCATGGGAACAACTCAATTGTGACATGCAAGAATATTTTTGGAAGTATGCAAAAAACACAAGTTTCTATGCAGAGTTAGTCAATCAAGTGCAACAAACCACGAATATACAAAAAATTATTTTCTCAACTGAATGTAAAGATGTTGAAAAAAGAATCCCGTTTGTATCTATTCAAGGAGAAGCATTCGAGTATGGAACAAGTATTTGTGTTTTCCAAGTTACAGAGCTACACAGTCATTTTGGCAGTATAGCCTCAGAGATTGTCATTGTCAAATTTAATGTCTATGATTTTGAGATTGAGTATAGTGGGAGTGATAAGTTGAGGGATAACTTGACGTTTGAAAGAGTATCAAGAAATGTTCTTCAGATAAATGCGAAATACAATGGACAATGGAATGGATATTCGTTGAAACCGTTGAGTTTGCAGACGAGAAGTAATGTCGTGCCTATTGTTAAAGGTTTGAATGTTAATTTTGTGAGAGTTTAAAAATTGAAATGAAATTAAGTCTAAAAAGAGTTTAAGGCTTAATTTTATAAAAAAAAGATTGAGAAAAAGGAGCAATAGAAAATGAATAAAAAACTTCCAAAAATTTTGTTTTATACGCCGACGTATCCGTGGGATAATTATACCGATAAAGAAATGATAGAGAGAAATCTTATTTCTGGAAATACAGGAAATTTACTATTTGGTTATTCTGCGGTTAATTTATTTGATGTGCCAAAAGAGAATTTTGTCCGTGTTTGGGATTTTCAACATGATAAAAAATTACAAGAAGAAGAGTATGACTATTTTGTTCTACCAATGGCAAATGGATTTCGTAATGGGAACATAGAAGAACTTACGAATCTAACGAAAGTGGCTGAAAAAGTAAAAACTTCAAGAATTATATTATGTGGAGTAGGAGGGCAATTTGGTCAAAGTGGATTTGGAAATTTAGCTGAAGAAATTTTAGAGGCAATCACAACTTTTACAACAACAATATTGAAAAAGGCTAAAACAATCGGAGTAAGAGATATACGAACATTTGAATTTTTAACTCAAAAAATAGGTTTACAAGAAAATCAAGTTGATGTTATTGGTTGTCCTTCTATAAGATATTTTGGACCACAAGCTCCTAAAATGAAAGAGTATCAACCTTGGAATGATGATTTTAAAATAGCGGTAAATTACACTCCCGGAGAATACCATGACCAGTGGGCAAGATTTATAGATAAAATTTTCCGAGAGAAAGAGAAGTCATTTGCAATTATGCAAGATCTTGAAGAAGGGGAATTACTTTTAAATCATAAAAGGATTACTACGTTTGAAAAAATGCATGATTTGTTACCGACAAGAATTGATCATCCGATAATAAGAAATGGACGAGCGAGAATTTTCGGAACACCAGATTCGTGGTATGGTAGTATGAAAACTTTTGATTTTTCGATTGGGACACGTATTCATGGGAATGTAGCTCCACTTTTAATGGGTGTCCCGTCAATGACAATAGCGATCGACTCTCGTGTGGAAGGTTTAGCAAAATACTTTAATATGCCTTATATATGGTTTGATGAAATAAAAGAAACAACCACTGTTGAAGAATTATACTATCGTGCATTAGCAGAAATGCCAAAGTTCTACGAAACTTTTGATGAAAAATACGATGAATATATAAATTTCTTTGTGAAAAATGGGGTCTCTTTGAAAGATATGAAAGAGGATTACGTACCAGATCGTTTAAGGAGTGGTAAGTTATGATTTTGCCAGAGAAAGAGAACACTTTCTTATTGAGAAAAAGAGATGGTAGCGTGGAAGAAAACCCTCATATTGAAGGATTGAAGGTTGTATTTAAAAATAAAACAGGAAATCAAGTTATTTTGTATGAGGGGGCGAAATTTGAAAACACAAAGATAATCATTGGAGATAATTCAAAACTTGAAATAAAAGCGACAACGACTACAGGGATTAGAAATAGTCAGTTTGTGTTAGAAGGCGGTGGGGGGCATCATGTCTTCATTGATAATGGAGTTTCTATTCAGGGTGCTATTTTTTTATGTAAATCAGGTGAAAATTTAGGAATTAATATAGGGAAAGATGTTATGATTTCTGATGGAGTCTTGTTTCAGGCAAGTGATATTCATGTTATTTTTGATATTTACACTGGCGAAATTATTAATAGGTATCCAGATGAAATTGTAATAGAAGATCATGTGTGGATTGGAAGAAATGTTACTATCAATAAAGGCGTAAGTATATCTAAAAACAGTATAATAGGGATTGGTAGTGTTGTGACGAAAAAATTCGAGGAAGAGAATGTTGCTATTGCAGGAAATCCAGCGAGGATTGTAAAAAATGGAATTAATTGGAAGAGAGATTATCTTGGAAGTTTGGTAGGTAAGTGACAACGTGATGAACAAGCATGCCTTTTATAGAAAATAGAAATAATCATACTGAACTACAAGTTACTGAATTGTAGTTCAGTATGATTGTTTTGTTCCAGTCTCAGCTGAACGTTAGATTGATGTAAATATGACAATACGCCTATATAGAAAACGCTAGAAATGCAACTGGTGAAAGTGAAAAAGATATTCTCTGAAAATTTTTTAGGTATCTACCTTTGAGGGAGAACGTACCCTTACCATATTGTCACGACCTTTCTTCAATTTTGGTGCAAAAAAAGACAACTTCATTTTGAAATTGTCTTTTCATCATATTTTCGCTTAGCTGTATTACACAAATTCTACTTTTACTTCTTTACCTAGTGCAAAAGCAATTTCAGCTAAGGTAGAGAACTTAACATCTGTCACACCTGTTTCAATTCTACCAATCGTTGATTGAGGTTTTCCTAGCTTTTCAGCTAATTGTCGTTGCGTTAATCCCATTTCCTCACGAAGTTTCATTACTGCAACAGCAGTAGCTAAACGTTCTTTTTCTTTTGCATACTCTTTGGCAAATTCTGGGTCTTTTTCACTATACTTTTGAATTAAATCCGTAATTTCACTCATTTTTAATCCCTACTTTCTAAAAACGTGTCTCTTATTTTTTTCCCTTTTTTCAGTTCTTTTGGAGGAGTTTTTTGCGTTTTCTTTGTAAATCCATGAGTAATTTTATATTGGTTATCTTCAACATGAAAATAAATCGCACGTTGAATATTCGTAGCAACTTTTGAACGCAATTCATAAAGGTTATCATCTAACTTACGTACCCATTTTTGTTTTCTCGCAATCAATAAACCATTTTGTTCAGTTGCCTCAATAGTCGCTAATAACTTCACTCTATCACTTTTAGGGATAGACATTAGAAACTCCTCAAACTCGCTTGTTCCGTCTTTTCTTTTTATAAAGGTAAATTCTGGTTTCTTCATAATTACATGATAGCGTATAAGCTATCGTTTGTCAACTCCTTTTATTTAGTATGGTCTAATATATGTTCCGTCATCATCATAACCACTATAACCATTGTCTATAATCCAATCCATTAATTTCCCGCTACCAATAGGGTAAGGAGGATTTATCCACCCCGCAGGTGGTCCGCTCGGTGTTTGTGGTTTGCTTGGTTGAGGTGCAGGTGTAGCAGGTTGTTGCGGTTGAGGTGCTGGAGCTTGTGGTTGACTAGGAGCAGGTGTACTAGGGCTTTGTGCTTGCCCACCACCTTGCGAACCGCCAGTATTATTAGAGTTATTTGGACTTGTACCGCCACTATTTGCTTGGGCAGTAGGTTGCACATATTCCCCAGTATTTTCATTGTAAACAGGTTGTCCGCTTTGATTTGCTTGTTCTTGGGCTTGTTGTTCGTCTTGAGCGACCACTGCCCCTTTTTCTTCGGCTTTTTTCTTTTCTTCTGCTTTACGTTTTTCCTCGTCCGCTTTTTTCTTATCTGCAATTGCTTTTTTGATTGGGTCAAGTTTTGTTTGTAATTCCTTTTTCACGTCAGGATTTTTGATTTTATCAATTGCTTTTTGTGCATTAGTTGCTTTGTTTTCGTTCGTTTTGTCCTTTTCACTTTCCGCAATTGCTTTTTTTGCGTTGTCAATATCAGTAAACTGTGTACGTGCATTTTTTACAATTTCTGCGATTTTATCCGTGAATGGAGTTTTCTCCTTACTTCCAGTTTCTAAGACCTTGATTTGTTCGTCCATTGCTTTTTTCGCAAGAATTTGTTCCTTTTGCACCTCAGCACCATTTAGAATAGGTTTAGTAAACAAAGCGTTCACTTTTTCTTGCGTGTCTAACATTTTTTCAGCCGTTTCCACAAGAGCAAATACTTCTTTATCAGCAGTTGAAAAATCATTAAACAAATCTTTATATTTTTGTTCGTCAAAAGATTTTACTTCCTTTTCATTTTTTTGCAACTCCTCTTTGACTTTTTCGACTTGCTCTGTTTTCAAGTCTTTCCTTAAAAACTCTTGTTTCTCGTCAAACAATGCTCTCGCTTTGCTCAAAAGAGTTTTGGTCTCTTTGATTTCTTGTTTTAAACTTGTCTTTGCTTTTTCGTCTTGTGCATGGTCACTTTGAACTTTGAAAGTCAATGCTCCAGCAACTAACGCAAGCGTAATGACTGCTCCGACAATTGCTTTTCCCTTGGTTGTTGCTAAAAATTCTTTTGTTTTCATTTTCTTTTTTCTCCTTTGTTTTCTACACAATTATTATAATCTACATTGTGCTTTTATTGTTGTTTTTCCCTTTATTTTTTTTTGAATTTCACCCCCTTTTCAAAAAAGGAGAGAGCAGTAGAACCCTTGCAAGTTGTTTTACCGCTCAGAAATGAAAAACAAAAAATATTTTTCGACTGTTTCCAGCCAATGCAAGTAGAGGGAATTGCACCCTCAACCAACTACTT
The DNA here is from genome assembly GCF_900167335.1 of Pilibacter termitis. Classification (GTDB taxonomy): domain Bacteria; phylum Bacillota; class Bacilli; order Lactobacillales; family Streptococcaceae; genus Pilibacter; species Pilibacter termitis. Next base: position 5,041 of record NZ_FUXI01000036.1, on the reverse strand, counting down.
ATTCAAGTAAACATATCGGAGAACACATTTAGCATTACTATTGAATAAGTCATGATACTTGCGAATGTTTCCTAGCATTTTGAGAACTAGGAAACAGGGGAACGTATATTTTTTTATTTGTTTCAATCAATATAAAAAGACAACTCCATTTCTGAAATTGTCTTTCTTAAAATAGTATTTAATATTAAATAAACTCTCTTTCAATTTCTTCTAGCCAATCTTCGCTTTGATGAAAAACTCGCTGTATTGAAATTCTTGTTGAAAATTCCACATAAAGAACTAGATAATTCCATTGAATTTTCTTTCTCAATGGTTCAAAGTCTTCTACATAGCCACTTGCTTCTGGAAATTCCTCTATAAACTCAATTGCTTTATCTATTTCTTTATCAAAACGATTAATGACAGTAGTGGATTTTGTTTGTTTAAACAGAAATTCTCGTAGTCTTTCAATATCTTCATAAGCAAGGTCTGTAAATTTTATTGTTTTACCCATAATGCTTTAAACCCGCCTTCACTTCTTCCCATGTTTTTTCTTTTCCGTCTGCACTATCAAGCAAACCCTTTTGAATTTCTTGACCTAATCGTAGTTTAGCTCTTAAAATTTTCACCTCTTTTTGCAATTTTTCATATTGACTTTTTTCTACTGTAATAAATTCAACTTCATTTGAATCATTTAATCTAATTGCTTGTGCCATGATAAACACCTCTTTCTATTCTTTCTTTACCTAAATTATAACATATTTTTTTCTTACTGTTTTTTATGACTGTTTCCAGCCAATGCAAGTAGAGGGAGTTGCACCCTCGCAGACTGTTCTTTATAGGGGAGTAAAAGAACTCTGTACTTGCAACTTACCCAAAACACGTGAATTTTGGGCAAATTAATAATGGAAATTTTTTTTTTCTAGCTGCTTTTTTGGCTTTGTTCCTCTTTGCTTGAGGGAGAACGGATTTGTTTCATTTTCTTTTTCTTCTTTCTATTTAGCATTTTTAGTTTTTCTCCTCTGTTTCACATCATTTTTTCTTACAGCTATTTTCTTCTGAAAATCTTTGACTTTGTATTCATCACTTTTAGCCCACTCCAGAATTTCACCAATATAAGTAAACTTGTTTTCTTTTTCGATTTTTAATAAAAACGAATGTTTTAAGAGTGGAGAAGTGGCAAGAACTATTTGCCCTATCCTTGTTTTCATATTATCCTCCGTTTTTACATATCAGGCATTTCTTCTCTAAGCCATTTAATAAAAATCATCACAAAAGCAAATACACCGCCCAAAATTAAACCTAAAATAAAATTAAACATGTTTACTATTCCTCTTTTCTAACCCAAACAATAAAATTGTGATAACCGTTGCTCCTGTTATCATTCCAAAAATCAACATCATTTTATTCCCTCCTCGTAAAATTTTTCTTTTGTTCTTTCTTTGAAATTGTATTGTTTTTCTTCGGTTTCTTCTAAACTGTAAAACAATAGAAAAACTGAAATTAAAACAAAAAGTAACATTCCATAAAGTGCTATTATCATTGATTTCCTCCTTTTAGTGAAAATAAAAAAGCATTGCCCAAGCAATACCCTACTTTTCTACCCTACTCTTTTCTTACTAACTTTCCTTGCTTTTTCGACATAAGTCTTCAAATACCATTCATCAAATTTTTGATAAACATCATTCATCAAATAATCAATTTCTCTTTTCATATAATCGTCAAAAAGAAATTGATTGTAAAAATAAATTCTCCTTTCCCAATGTGACACTATCGCTTTAAATTCCTCATTTACCCATGCCAAAATCTCACAATAAAACTCTTTCCATACCCTAAAGGTATCAATCTTTAATTGTAACATTCCTCTAAAAGTATCACTCCTTTTCTTAAATCGTATTTTTTCTTCCGTTGTCATGTCTACCCTCTTTTCTATTTTTGTTTTTTTATCAAATAAAAAAGCAATCACGTTCATGATTACTTTAAAAATCGCCAATTAAAAGGCAAAGTGTGTATTAAGAATCGAACTTAAAAATAAGGCTGACTTTGTTTGAGGTCAGTCTTTTTTTCACAACCATGCACACACGAAATAAAATTATCGTTCAGAGGAGTTTTTAATCGCTAATTACGCGAACTCTTGGATGTCGAACTGAACTAAACTTTTACTGTCGGGCTAAAAGTCTGAAAACTTCCCAAAACATAGACTTTTCCCTTGATTTTTTCTTGCAAAACACGCATAATATAATTGTCTAGGTTATATTAGCGTGTTAGGCAAACGTGAGTTTGTCTAATGCTTTTTTTACTATAAAATTTTAAAAGAACGTATTTTTTAGGTTTAAGATTTTTCCGCTGAACTTTTACTTTCTTAAAGTCCTTGAGAATCTCTTTATTAACCTTATAAATTTATTTTATACCATGTTGTAAAATAAATCAATCATTTTAACTCGAAGTTTGAATTTTTTTCTTGCAGAATGGAGGAACTATTATAATGCTTTTTGAAAGACTACAAGAGCTTGCAAAAAAGAATAATGTAAGTCTACAAAAAATATCTGAAGATATAGGGTTCGGAATAAATTCTCTTTACAGTTGGAAAAAGAAAAATCCTACTTCTGAAAAATTAGAAAAAGTCGCAGACTACTTTAACGTTTCTGTTGACTACCTTTTAGGCAGAGAAGAAAAAGAAATCAAAAAAATAGACTTAAAATATGACGATTTTACTCTTTCCTTTGGAGGAGAAGAAATTACCGATACTGAACGTCAAATGATAAGTGCATTGATTGAAACATATTTAAAAAATAAAATAAAATAAAATTGTCGTGGTGGAACTTTGTCATGCGAACCTTACCACTAGATTTTTGGTTTGGCTGAACCTGAACAGCCCAAAGATTTTTACCACTTTTTTCTTGCTTTTTCACTTATTTCAATACATAATAAAAGTGTCTAGGTTTTATTATGTTCATAGGCAAGAAATAGAGTATCTGCTTTGTTTCATATAAAGTTGTCAATGAACATTTTGAAATGATTGCTCCTTGTTTTTAACTTGGAGCGATTATTTCTATATGCAATTTAATTGCATATCTATATTATACTTAAAATAATTCTCTTGTCAACAAAAATACGCAACTAAATTTCATGTTTTTTAGGAGAGATATTTATGAAAAACTTAATAACAGCAAGAAAAACTAATAAATTCACTCAAGCAGATACAGCTAAAATATTAAATATTTCATTGAGGCAATATCAATACTACGAAAAAGGAGAAAGTGATTTTCCTGTTTCAAAATTAATAATCTTAGCTAACTATTTCAACGTATCAATAGACTACCTTGTCGGACTTGATGATGTGCCGAATAGAAAAAATAACCAATAAAAATGGTCAGCTTGATTGCCTAAAACAAAAAGAGCTGACCTGTATTTCTACATTTCAACTCTTTATCTAACGATAAATTCTTCTCGTTCATGAACTATATGCATAATGCTAATATATTGAGATAACTCAATATAAAAAATGATATAGCCTAGCTTTATTCTATGCCGTTGAAATCGTGTACCGAATTTCGTTTCATTATAAACATAGATACTTGGATTGTTCTCTATTTCTTCTATTCCCCTTTCTAAATCAGAGCGAAAACGAGAAACGGAAATCAATTCATTTCTACTTATAAATTCTTCAATCCTCTCAATATCTCGCCTCGCACTCGGTTCAATTCTTGCTTTCTTCATTCTCGTTTCTCCACTCCTTTTGCAAATCAGAAAAGCTAATCGCCTTATCTTGATTTTCCATATTATAAATCATCATCTGTTCCATTTTTGCATAGAATTGCAATTGTTTTTCATAGTCCGCAACTTTTGCTAATAATTCTTCATATTCATCTAAATCTAAAATCGCATATCTTCCATATCCATTTTTAGTCAGACGAACAGGAGAGTGAGGTTGAACTTCACTTAATACGGTCGAATATGACCGCAACTCTGAAATTGGAATAATTTTATTCATGATATTTCCTCTTTTCTGCTGTAAATTTACAACTACATCTTACTGCAAATTTGCGTATAAATCAAATGAAATTATTTCCTAGATAAATAAAAAGCAATGTATGTTTTAGGAATTGAACCTAATAATTGCAACCATGCACACACAATAAAATTGTCGTGGTGGAACTTTGTCATGCGAACCTTACCACTAGATTTTTGGTTTGGCTGAATCTTAACAGCCCAAAGATTTTTACCACTTTTTCCTTGCTTTTTTTGCTATTTCATTACATAATTAAAGTGCTTATGTTTAACTATGTTCTGGCAAGAAATAGAGTATCTGCTTTGTTTCATATAAAATTGTCAATGAACATTTTGAGATGATTGCTCCTTGTTTTTTTGACTAGGAGCAATCGTTTTAAAAGGAATTATTAATTCCTTTTCTATATTTTTATTCTACAAGAATTTTAAATTCCTGTCAACAGAAATGAGTGGTTATTTTTGAAAAATTTTCGTCTGAAAGAACTTCGCCTAAAAAACAATATTCAGCAAAAAGAACTTGCTGAACTTTTTGATATACTACCAAGAACCTTTAGAAAATGGGAAACACAAGAAATCGACATTCCCTCTTCAAAATTAATAGCCTTGGCACAATACTTCAACGTATCATTGGACTATCTTGTCGGAATTGATGATGTACCGAATAGAAAAAATAACCAATAAAAATGGTCAGCTTGATTGCCTAAAACAAAAAGGCTCTATACTAAATCGTGTGGAATAACAAAAATTCCATGCGATTTTTTTGCATAAAAAAAGACATCTCGTTTACAATGTAAGTGCCTAACCCAACAGTAAAGGAGATGTCTTCATGGATAAGTGTACAAGAGAATTACTAGGATTTCAAGATGAAAGTTTGATATTTGAAAAGGACCGTTGGTTTTCTAGAGGGGTAGATAAGAAAAATAGAAAATTCAACAGAATTGATGGGCTATATGCGAAAGTTCCTACGCATTGCGAGAGTTGTGGGGTTCTATTTCAGAGCTCAGCAGATTACTATAAACATGGAACTATCGCAAATAAGCGAGTGATTCAG
>NZ_FUXI01000034.1:9866-28620 GCF_900167335.1 Pilibacter termitis | reverse complement strand
ATTCTGGAACCTGAATCACTCGCTTATTTGCGATAGTTCCATGTTTATAGTAATCTGCTGAGCTCTGAAATAGAACCCCACAACTCTCGCAATGCGTAGGAACTTTCGCATATAGCCCATCAATTCTGTTGAATTTTCTATTTTTCTTATCTACCCCTCTAGAAAACCAACGGTCCTTTTCAAATATCAAACTTTCATCTTGAAATCCTAGTAATTCTCTTGTACACTTATCCATGAAGACATCTCCTTTACTGTTGGGTTAGGCACTTACATTGTAAACGAGATGTCTTTTTTTATGCAAAAAAATCGCATGGAATTTTTGTTATTCCACACGATTTAGTATAGAGCCATACTTCTCACTTGTTATAGTGGGGATAAGGGATTTTTGTTCAATTTTTTTCTATACTCATGCGGTGTATCACCTGTCAAAGTCTTAAACGCTCGAGAAAACGAGCTTGTTTGCCAATAGCCAATTTCTCTTCCAATCTTAGTTATGGGGTAATTGGTTGTTCGCAATTGTTTTTTTGCATGTTGCATTCTAATCGTTTCAACATATTTTTGAAAGCTAAAAGAGGTGCAACGCTTGATTTCCTCTTGAATCTCACAAGGTTTCACATTGAGTGCTGCGGCTAGTTCCTCAAGTTTATACTTTTCATGCAGTCTGTCTTCAATTAACTGTTTTATTTGAAAAAGTAAACTTTTTTCTTTTTCTAATATCGTCTTGACCTCATCACGTGCCTTCCTAAGAATATCGCACTTTTTTTCTTTACACTCCGTAAGTCCGCCAAAAACAACATACCCAAGAGACGTTTCGTTCAATTTTAAATACATGATACAGTAAACAAGTCCATAAATCCCCTGAAAGATTATATCTTCTTTCTCCTCTATATCAAATAGGCGAGTCCGCATTTGAAAATAGTCTTCTGACCATTTTACTATACTTTCTTCACTTTCAAAACAATCCAACTGATTTTTCTGAATCTTTAAAAGTTCAGAATTTTCCTCGTGAAACGCAACAAAGCGAATAATAGAATTTGAACTCAGACAGTTAAGTATTACTTCTTTCACTTCTTTCACTTCTTTCACTTCTTTCACTTCTTTCACTTCTTTCACTTCTTTCACTTCTAGGGTACCACACAGAAAGAAACCGTACAAATAACTACTATACTTTTATTCTACTGAATCGTTCATTTTTTTGCAATCATTAAAATATCAAAAACAAAAATGACAAATTTTTTTGGCAAAAATGCTAAACATAAGTAAAAAGAGTTGTGTTATAATTTTTGTATCATTTGCTTAATGAGAAATTCCTTTCTCACAAAAAAAGGAAAAAACAACAACGTTTTCAACAATAAATACCAATGCTTTTTTAAATAAGTTATGATATTCTACTCTTTGTTGAAAGTGTTCTCATTCTTATAGGAGGTGTCTTTATTCTATTTTTTACCAAAAGAAAATATCCAGTCGTCTCACAGCATGATGCGTCGGACTGTGCGGCAGCAGCTCTTTCTACAATTTGTAAGTTTTATAAAAAAGAGCTAACCATTATGAAAGTGCGAGAAATTATTGGCACCGATGCTTACGGAACAAGCGTGCATGGACTTTTAAGTGGGGCTGAAAAACTTGGTTTTCAGGCTAAAGCAGTAAAAATCAAGATTGAAGAAATTGATAGCGAGTATTCCTTACCTGCGATTGCTCATGTCATAACAGAAAGCGGATTGAATCACTTTGTCGTCATTTACCGAATCAAAAATGGAAAATTTTTAATCGGCGACCCTGCAAAAGAATTAGTTGAGTTGGATAAAGAAGAAATGATGCGACAATTCACTGGTGTTCTTCTCTTGCTTGTACCAAAAAGCGAGTTTGAAACCAACTATCAGCCGAAAACTTCAATGTGGCAACTCTTCAAAATGGTCATGTACCCACAAAAAAAGTTGCTCTTTACGGTCATTTTGTGTTCGTTTGCTCTAACGATTTTAGGAATTGTATCTAGCCTGTTTTCAAAAGTCGTCTTTGACGAGATTATTCCTTATCAACTGAAGAAAACACTCTATCTTTATTTGATTGTTTTTGGGTTTGTAGGAATTGTGCAAATATTTTTGGAGTTCTTCCGCACGCACGTCCTGCTCTTCCTTTCAAGAAAAATTGACATTCCAGTCCTGCTTGGTTATTACAACCATGTGTTAAGACTGCCCTATCAATTTTTCGCCACTAGACGAGTGGGGGATATTCTAACGAGATTTCAAGACGCCATGACGATTAAAGATATTTTTTCTAAAGTATCTATTTCGCTCGTACTTGACTTAACCCTTGCAATTTTTACCGGGATTGCTCTTATGAAAATCAATTTACAATTGTTTTCGTTAACTTTAATTGTTGTTCTGTGCAATATTTTGCTCATTTATTTGTTCAAAAAAAGCTACAAACGTATCAATTATGAACAAATGGAGGCGGGTGCTGTAATGAACTCTCAATTAATTGAGTCTATTCGCAACATTGAATCTGTTAAAGGATCTGTTAGTGAAACTGCTCAGATTAATTTACTCGAATCAAAATTTGTCAAAGTGCTAAAACTCGGCTATGAGGAAGGCAAACTGAGCAATCTGCAAAACGTAATTTCCTCAGGTATTCAAAGTTTAAGCGGAATTTTCATGATTGCTTTTGGAGCGATTGCGATTATTGACGGAAAACTCTCTCTTGGTGATTTGATTGTTTTTCAGACACTTTCTGGTTATTTTACAGAACCAATTCACAATCTCGTTTCCTTGCAGTTGACCTATCAGGAGGCACAAATTGCAATGAACCGCCTTTCTGAACTTATGGATTTAGAGACGGAAGAAAATACCAAGCATGATTTGCTTTCAGATATTGATTTAATGGGAAAAATCGAATTTCAAAATGTTACATTCCGTTATGGAAGTAGACCTCCTGTTATTCAAAATTTTTCACTTTCGCTAGAAAAGGGGCAACGTGTGGCGATTGTTGGTGAAAGTGGAGCAGGGAAGTCCACCATTGCCAAACTTCTCTTGAAGTTTCAATCAAATGAGGCAGGCAGACTCACCATTAATCATTATGATATTGAGGACATTCAAACACATTATCTTCGAGGGGAAATTGGGTATGTGCCACAAAACGTGGAACTCTTTACAGGAACAATTTATGACAATATTCGCATGGGAGATGAAGAGGCAACTTATGAACAGGTCATTAAAGCGTGTCGCCTTGCAGGTTGTCATGAGTTTATCCAGAAATTACCAAATCGCTATTATGCTTTTATCGAAGAAAATGGAGCGAATTTTTCAGGCGGTGAACGTCAGAGAATTGCCATTGCTCGTGCGTTTTTAAAACAACGACAGCTCTATATTTTTGATGAGTCTACGAGTAATCTCGACTCCTTTAGCGAGCGGTATATCCAAAAAGCAATGCTACAAGCTACCAATGAGGCAACGACAATTATCATTGCCCACCGACTTTCTACAATTGTGCATTGTGATTTGATTGTCTTTATGGAAGACGGAAAAATCATTGAACAAGGAAGTCATGAAGAACTGATGTCTTTAAACGGACGATATGCCGAAATGATTCAACTACAATACGGCACTCGTATTGTCAAAAAAGAAACAAAACAAGAAATTGAGCAAGAAGAAATTACTTATTATTTTGGAGGAAACCATGATGATTTTTGATTTTTACGTTTTGACTATGGTTTTAGTGGCACTTTTTACAGGTTTTATTTTGCCACTTATCCTCTTGATTCTCTCAATTTGTATGCTTGTAAAACCAAATTCAGCAAGGAAGAAAAAAATCGCTCTTTTGCTACTTACTCCTTCGATGATTTGGCTTGTTTACAATGTTTTTAAAATATTTTATTTCTATCAATAAAAAAATGAAGGAGAAAAACAAAATGAAGAAAAAATTATTCACTCTAACTCTTACTTTATCTGCTACGCTTTTGCTCGGTGCTTGCGGAGCAAAAGAGGCAAAGGAAGAGGTCACGACTTTTAAGCAGGAGTATTCAAAGGAAGATCAAAGTGCTGATTATGGAACTTCTACGGCTAAAATTACACATGAGGGGGAAAAAATCAAAACAATCGTTTTTGATACGGAAACACCTCTAAATATTGACTTAGGCACTTCACCAGAAGACATGGAGAAGGCGATTAAGGAAATCGAAGACGACAAAGAGTTAACGCAGGAAGAAAAAGACACGATGATTGCCGCAATGAAATCAGAGCAAGGCGGGGCTGAAAACACGGACGTTGGCAAAATGATGGACGAAGTTTACGGCAAGATGAAATCAAGTAAAGGGGTAGAAGTTAAGACAAATAAGAGCAAAGACACGTATAAAGTAACTTTTACGATTGATTTTGAAAAAGCCGATAAGGCAAAACTTGGCGAATATTTATTGCCTGTCGAGTTAAGTTCAGTGAAGGAATATAAGTCTCTTGTGAAAGAATTAGAGACTTTGCAGTTTAAAGAACAAAAATAAAACAAGGAGGTTTTCAAGATGATTTTCAATCGAAAACGGGAGCGTGGCTCTCCTTGCGGATATGGGTATCTCTAAAACTCTGTTTAAGCCAAAATTACAATTTTGGATAAGCGTAAGTTTGTAGAGGTTGCCTTATGCAAAACAGCCAATTTTCCACGCCTGTTTTAAGATTTTGAGGGGAAAAGACTCCTTTGCCGTCTTGGACAATTGGAATCTGGCAAAGTAAAATGGGCAGGAATAATTAAAAAACAAAAAAAAAGAAAAAAGCGGAGAGGTGCGATTTTGGGTTGGAATAGCACACCTTTGCACCTCACTGCTAGAAAACGAGGAGGATTTTATTATGGAATTAGTAATGCCAGCACATTATGTTGAAATGGAAGAAGAGGAAATGATGTATGTTGATGGGGGTAGGGTGAATATTGGAAAACATTGGTGGAATTCACGAGGATTTATTTCTAATGTTTTAGATACATTTCTAGCTCTTTTTATAGGATATAGAGCTATTCGTTCTGGACAAGCAGGAGTAAAAATCTTACTAAAAAGCGGTTATGTAAAAAAAAAATTAAGGGAAAAAGCAATAGGAATGCTAGGTTATAGTGTGGGTTCAGTGCTATTCGCTACAGCGTTGAGTATTCTAGGGACATGGACAGGTTTAACTGTCGGAAGTATTATAGCTGGTGTTTTTGATTGGGCTGATGGTTCTTATAATGGATACGTTGCAGGGTAAAGGTGATGAAAAGAATAGGGAATTTCTTCTCTTTCGCTTTATTTTGTTTACCTAGTATCGCATATATAATTGCTTATATGCTTCCTAATGTTAAGTTAAAAATTTCCTTTCCAGTATTGATGGTTGTTCTGATGTTCTATAATCTAGCTGTTGGTTTTTTCTATGGTTGGATTTTCTCGAGGAAAGAAATTGAAGATTTAGCGGATGAAATTGATAAATTGAACGAGAAACTTCAAAAATTAGAACAATAAAAATATACTATTTTCACAAAGAATTATGCCCGTATGCCTATATCTGGTATTAAAACTTAAAATATTAGGATATTAAATAAATGAAGTAATTTTCTTGTCGAATAAGAAAAAGACATTCGACAAGAAAGTTACAATAGTATTTTAAAAGGGGTAACAAATGAATTTTGATATTGTAAAATACTCAAAAAAAACATTCACCATAGCTATTTCAACTATTTTTATTGGTGCTTTCATCAAAATGTTTTTTGTAAATTCTTATCTGAAAGAGGAAATAGAACCAGAAATTAAGATATTTGCTTTTGCTGGAATGATTATCATTCTGATGGTGATTTCATGCGTACAAGCCGTATATTTTTGGTTGATGTATTCAAAGTTATTTTTTAAGACTTATTGTGTTCCAGTGAAAAATATTTCTAGGCTAAAAATTACAATGCTTTATTATATTTGTATTTTAGTTTGTGACTTAACTATGATTGGGATAACGAATGGTGCCGTTGGAGTGGAGATACTATTATTAGCACAAATTTTACTATTCCCAGTACTTGCCTATTCTTATGTAATAGAAATAGGGCGATTAGCAAAAATAAAGCGGACATTTTTATCGGAAGTGGGATCTTTTGCAATTATTGCTACCTTCTTTTATTTGATGAAAGAATGGTCAACGATTTCGGTACTGCTATTTTATTTCATGGTGCTATTGAATATTTTTTATGTATTATTAGAAATACGGAAGTTTGAAAATGCAAAAAAGAAGTAAGACTGTTATTTTGTTTTCATTACTTATCGTTAGTTTGTATTTTTTGACTTTAGGAAAAGTAGAACAGCTCTCGTTTTCAAAGCAACAAGGACAAGATAATTTTAGTTATGCGATAATTTCTCAGTTCATTCATCTTAATGTTTGGCATTTACTGGTAAATTTATCCTCATTGCTTTATCTTTCAAGAAAAAAATGGAAAGAAAAATGGTATGCCATTCTTTTTCTAACCACAATAATCGTGACGGCATTTGGGTTAAAAATTTTTGCAAACTCTCAATTTTTCTATCTAGGTAGTAGTGGAATTAGTTTTGCTCTTTTAGGGTTCAAAATTTGCCAAAGACATAAAACGAAAGAAGAAAAAGTAGACTGTTTTTCAGATGTCATCTTCATGGTAGGAATGACGTTAATCGTTCCAAATATCTCGTGTTTGGTACATTTTACAGGTTTGTTCACTGGACTAATGATTGGAAGTCTTGCCAATCTATTGAATAAGAAGGGAACTCACAATGAATAACTTTTGTTTTATTTAACGTTTCTGTTACTCTTATTAGGAATGTATGTATTTGAACTTTTTTATCCTGACGGAAAAGCTAGTATGATTTCTATGAATATAGGAACCATTTTATTCTTTCTCTGCTATTGATGTTAAAAAAGAAGAGAGGTAATTAAAGTTGTTTTCTTTTTGTTAATAGGTGTAAGTATTGCAGCATGATAGGCAAAAAATTCATTTGGTGTTACCTCTTTCGTAACTGCGAATTGGTGGGACTCACATGATGCTAGAAGAAAGAAAGGTGGGTGTGATTTCTAAAAAATGGAGAAAAAAAATAGCAAGTCTTTATGGATTGCACTATTAATTTTTATAGTGATAACAATAATTCAAAACATTTGTGTAATCTTTGGAAAAGAAATTCCAGATATTATTTCTTGGTTTTACAGAGTCTCGCTGATTTTCTTTTTAATAATGATTATATGGCAACTATGGAAAAACAATCATTAGAACTGTAAAATCAAAAAAATGGTTTTTAGAAAACAGAGGAATGTAACATGGAACTTGTAATGCCTGTACATTATGTTGAAATGGAAGAAGAGGAAATTAGGTGTGTTTGAAATGAAAGTAAAGGATAAAGTGCTACTAATAAATTTAAGTATCTCTTTTTGTTATCTCATAGTTGCTATTGCATTAGCTTGTATTGGAAAGGAAAAAATTAACCTTCTTGATTTGGTAGGTTTAACCTTAGCGAGTTATCCTGTCTTTTTTTGGATAAGTAATTGGACCGTAAAGAAAAAGTATAACAAATTTTTTCTTAAGGAATAATAATTTTCCATAGCTGGCACATAGTAAACTTTATGAGAAATTTGCTGAACACACATATAATTTAGCATTAATAGTAACTGGTGCTAGTCTAGGCGGAATGATTGCACAAGCATTAGACCGAGTGGAGGGGCGTAGAGTTGGCTACATCTTTGCATAAAAAAAGAGAATACATTGATACAATTCTCTTATATATTTTAGAGGCTGCCTTATTTTATTTATACTTTATGTTTCAAGTGAAAAGTTGGCAGTTTCAAGTTCCCCTTTTATTTGCACTAGCTTTATTGAAAAAGAAAAAACTGATAGCACAAAGAATAAAAGTTTTTTATAGCCGAGAACGCTTTACGTTAAAACATTCAAAAGAGAATATTTTAGAGATAATATATTGCTTAGGAGCATTAATTTACTTCGTTCTCATCTATCGTAATAATGTATTTGTAGCGTTGCCGATTCTTTTTTATACTAGCTCTTTGTCGCAAAAGATACATTTGCATTGCTAGACGAAGATTAGGAGCAATCGAAATACAAATTTGAGGGAAGGCAAACATTCTTTCTATGAGTGCTAGTGTGTTATTGATTCTCATTGCTTTATTTTTCATGGTAATGATAAGGAAAAATCAATAGTTAACTAGACAAAAAGAAAAAACTCTATTCCGTCAGAGAATGTCTATTCTTTCGTTGACGGAATGGTTTGAGAAGTGATTCGAAAAAAAGTGGCAAACTGTTATCACTTTTTAATAACAAGATACGTTCAAAATGTAACAAAAACTAACGAAGGAGAATTTATATGGAAAAAATACAACTAAAATTGCCAAAAAAAACTACGATTGGTGAATGCTTTTACAAAAGAATTGCGTGGACTTTCTTTTGAACATTTAGACGAGGAAATACAAAAATTTATTAATTTCCTTGAAGTGTCAAATATCCAAACAAAAGGACCATTGGTTACTAGAATGATAGGGACGACCATTCATGAAGATGGAGAAATTACACTTGACTATAATATTTACGTGCAAACGGTGCGTGAGTTAAGGTTAGACGGTTTTGCTTTTTATCCCGAAGTAGTGGCAGAAAACTGTCTCTATACTCATTTTGAGGGGACGCAAGAAGAATTTGGTTTTGTAGAAAACAAAATGTCGCTTTATATTTGGGAAAACGATTTGATTGAACTTGGAGATGTTTTTACCGTTCATTTAGAACAAAGGGAAAATTGGCTTGTTGCAGATGTTTTTAAACCATTGGAGAAGATGAATGAAACTTTATAACAAAGAAGAATTAAAGGATAGTCGTTTATTCTTTGATACCACACCACCTAGCTATTTATCATGGCTCGGATTCTTTTTCGTTGGTGTGCTTGTACTTGGTTTCCTCTCCTTGAGATTTATCCCAAAAAACTATGTCGTGCGAGCTCAAGGAACAATTGAAGCAAATGACAAAGCATACATTACACCACTTGCCAATGGTCATGTCGTAGAAATACATAAGCAAGAGGGAGAGTTTGCAAAAAAGGGAGAAAAACTCCTTACTTTATCAGCAGGGACTGAAGGGGTGCAAGAGAATGAAATCACAAAGCAAATTGAAGAGTTAAAACAAAAACAGGTCATTTTTGATAAGTATGAAAAATCGTTGAACGAGAAAACCAATTATCTCGCCTCAAAAGGAAAAGAGCAGGAGTTTTACGGAAAAGTAGCATATTATTTATCACAAGTACAAGAGGACAAACGACAAGAAAATACAAAAACTGAAAGCACCGCTGAAAAACAGAAAGAATTGGCAAAATTAGAGGAAGAAATAGAGAAAATCAAGGAAGATAACCATACCGAGTATTCCACTCAAATCTCTCGGAAAAATAACGAGCTGAAAAGAGCGAAAAATAAAAAAGAAACCTTAAACAATCAACTCAATTCTGCTCAAAAGAATAACGAAGATACTTCTCAAATAAAAGTGGAAATTGAAACAGTTGACGAACAAATTCGCACATTAAATAACGAAATTGAAGATAGTACAAGAGACGCTGAAAAGAAACTGGAAACCGATTTGAAATCGAAGAACGATGAAATTAAGACAAAAAAACAAGAAATCAAAGAATTGTCAAGTCAATCGCAAGCTCAAAGCGAAAATACAAAACAGTAACTGATTAGTGAGTTGGGAAGTGTTCGGACTCAGACTGCTGAAAAAATAACAGAGTTGGACGCTCAAAAAAACATGAAACAAACCGAGTCAAAACTCCTAACTCTCTGTGCAACAAAAGACGGAGCTGTGCATTATTTATTGCCATTAAAAGCGGGGCTAGGACTGCAAGCCTTTCAACCTGTGGCACAAATGGATAAGGGGAAAAGCTCAAAATTAGTCGCAGAAGTTTTTATTTCTGCACAAGATAGAAGTAAATTAAAACTAGGAAATGAAACAAAACTAGCAATTTCTGGAGTCAATCAAACAAAGTTTGGCTTGCTAAATGGACGAGTAAGAAATATTAGTGACGGCACGATTTCACAAGATAGGGGAAGTGAGTCCCAAATTCTCTATCAAGTCATTATTGAACTTGATAAAACAAGCCTCAAAAGCGAGAGCGAAGAAATTCTCGCCAAACCTTCCATGCCTGTCATTGCAAGTATTGTGTACGAGAATGAAAATTATTTAGATTGGGTTTTGGAACAATTGAACTTTTTGAAAGAAAAATAGAACTGATAAAAAAATCAACAATTAACTAGCCCAACCACACACGGAATAAAATTAAATAACGGGCGGTGAGACAATGGAATTTATTTTGAATCTCTTATTTATTTTTTTAACAATGGTATTTTGTTTTTTTATTGATTTAAAGATAATTAAGAGCTTAAAGAAAACACGTGTTTCTTTTAAACAACTCCAATTTATTCCGAAAAAATATGAACTGGTATCTTTCTTACTTTTCGGCTATCTTTTATGGTTTTTGATTGGAAAAAGTAATCTTTTACTCATGGTAGTTATTTACTCTATCATTTTCCCTTTTGCTGATACATTTTTTGTAAAGAGGTAAGCTATTTTTGTCTAGCGGAAGGCTCTGAATTTTACTTACAAAAGGGGGACTCACAATGAATAAGTTTTGGACAGGTTTCTTGGCTGGAATGGGAGCTGTGGCGGCAATTCTTTGTCTAGGAAATAAAAGAGTTTTCTATTAAAATAAGGAGGACGACAACGATGAACATTATTTTATATGTATTTGTTGGTGTTATTTCTTTAGGGGACCTCTAAAAACTCCGCTTAAGACTAAATTAGCTAGTTTTTCGATTTTCGAGGAAATCGACGAAAGCTATGTGGTTCATAGGTTGAGGAGATTGACGAAGAAAATCGGAAAACTAGCAATTTAGGATAAGTGCGAGTTTTTAGAGGTGCCCTTTACATCAAATTTTTGTAAAAGAAAAACAACAAGGATATAAGTTTTTTCCTTTTATGCTTGCAACTAGTGGTATGGTTGTTAGTGATGAGCCAAAGAATAATATAGAACTTGGAATAGTGATTGTTGTGAGTAGTCTATATATATTCTATTTGGCAGATTATTTTCTGGTTACACCTATAAGGAAAAAATTGAAACATTCTATCTAAATACAAATGAAGAAACAATGGTTGGTGCGACATCTAATAGAGAACATTAAATCTTAATTATGAGAGAGAGGATAGGAATTTCAAATGGAAAAAAATTTTAAACATAGCTATCTTCTCATTCCATTTTTCTATATTTTTATTTTGATAAGTTATAAAGAGCGGGGAGAACTTTCGCTTTTATCTGATGAGGCGATTTTATTTTTCTTCTCCTTAGCATTGCCTACGTTTATTTTGATTCTTTTATCACTAGTTTATCTATTTTGGCTCAATGCAAGTGTGAAAGGGAAATATAAACTTTCTATTTCTGAGTTTTTGTTAATCTTTACACTTATGACTTCGATGATACACAATCCAGTAAGAGAAATTCTATCGAAAAACATTTGGATCATCGCCGTTATTTTCGCCTTCAACCTATTTTTTCATCAATCTTTCGTGAAAAAATTGAGCAAAGTAAATTTTGATTATGAGCAAGAAAAAATGATACAATCAAAAATAACAGACGAACTTGAACGGCGGATGCCACTCTCTATCTCAAAATGGCAGACAGAAATTTTCCTTTATGTTTTCGTTCTATCATTTGTGAATCAAAACATCCTCAAAATCGTTGTAATTGCACTGTTTGAAATACTACTATTTTTCCATTACAGAAGGATTGTACATTTCTATCAGCAAGCATTGGAAAAGAAGTATGTTCCACGTCTTTTATGGGGAAATTATTTTTCAGTAGCAATTCTACTACTATTTCTTACGCAATATGACAAACATTTTTTCCTGACTTTTTTCGTCATTTATGCAAAAGATTTCAGTCGTTCGATTTTACAAAATAAATTTTTCCATTTAGTCAAACAAGAATTGGAAAACGGAGGAACTCTATTATGAAACGAGATACTTTAGGTTTATGTTTATTGATTTTAAGCAATTTATTTTTATCTTTCGTTATCTATGTGCAAGAATGGCTGTCTGAAACGATTCGTAGCTACATTCCACTCGTGATTGCAATAGGAATTTTTCTTGCCGTTAGTGGCGGATTCCTCATGCGAAAAAATCATAGCAAAAGAAAATATGATCAAACAATCATTCTCTATACTCTTGAGATACTGTTATATTTTGCATTTTTCGCATTTAATGTGCAAAATAGTAATATCCAAACTATCTTTTTGTTTACCATTATCGCACTAAAAAAACAAAAATTGAAAACAAGTGGAATTAAAATTTTTATTGATTTAAAGAGGGTTACTTTGAAACATTCTAAGGGGAATATTGTAGAGATTGTTTATTTGATTTTAACATTGAGCTACTATGTGTTCATTTGTTCAAATGACGTGAAAATCGTTTGCCCGATTTTACTTGTTTACTATCTTTTTATTCTTAAAGATAGCTTTGTTTCGCTTGATGAATAAAGGAAAAAATAAAAGCGGAATGGTGCGGTTTGAAGTCTGCAATAGTGAGCCACAGCATTTACTTGCTGGAAACGTAGTTTCCAGTGCTGTTGCAAACAGTTGCCAGACTTCAGCACCATGTAGCTAGAAAAAATAAAAGCGGAATGGTGCGGTTTGAAGTCTGCAACAGTGAGCCACAGCATTTACTTGCTGGAAACGTAAGTTTCCAGTGCTGTTGTGAACAGTTGCCAGACTTCAGCACCATGTCGCTAGAAAAAGAAAAGTGTAGAGGGGCGTTCAGGAGTTTGCGACAGCGAACCACGTCGTTTATTTACTCGAAACGTCAGTTTCGAGCGACGTTGAGAGCAGTCGCCCAACTCCTGCCCCTCATAGCTAGAAAAAGGAGATTACAAATGAAACAAAAGGAAAAAGAATCGGTGGAAAAACCTTCTTTGTTGTCAGGAATGTATTTGCCAATCCTTGCTTTACTTGTAGCATTTATGGCAACATTATTGGTAGTGTGTGGGAAAGAATACCAGTTTTTGCTTCCAATGATTGTCTGGAATTTCATTGCCGCTAGTTCTTTCACATGGACGTTAGCCAATAACTTTTTTTATAGAGATCTATTAGAACAATATGATCTAATAGACAAGGCGGAGGAAAAAGCAGAAAAACTAGAGGCAGAGCTTGCGAAATTGTATAAACAAATCGCTTTAAATAAATTGGAGGGAAATGCTTATGATTTTAGAAAAGAAAACACCGATAAGTGAGAGAAATCGAAAAAGGAATGGAGGGGAAAAAATATGAGTATCTTATTAAACGGATTCTTAAACTTGTGCTTGATTCTCGTTGTTCTTACGTTTTCTTTAACTTTCATTGTAAATAAGTTAGAGGGAAAACTTCCGAAATTCAATCTTTTAGATGAAAAATACGAATGGTATTTATGGTTCGGCGGTATTTATTTACTGGTGATTGCTCACGTTTCAGTCGTTACAATTATCATTTCCGTCTTATCCGTGACAATTTTAGATATTTTATTCGTGAAAAAAAAGTAAAAAAGGTTGAAAAAACGCTGAATCAGGAGAAATGATATGATTGAATACTTAAAAGTCGCCCTATTTTTTGCTCTTTACTTCTTTTTTAGAGAAGTGTGGGGGAAAGTTTTTCTTATTAAAGGGTTGAATAATATCTTAAAAGAAAAAATAAAAATACGTCTGCCTGAGGTAATTTTTAAGTTCTTTGAGATACTTATCGTTCTATTCTTCTTCCGATTTATTCCGTTTTTCTTCTTTGTTGTAACAACTTTCCTGCTTTCAGGAATCGTGAGCGTTGCAGATTTCTTGACGGAAAAAAGAAAAAACTAAATGCCTCTACTCAAAACCGACTGGCTCAAAACCACTCGGTTTTTTCACTCTCTTTTTTGAGTTTTCGATATTTTAAAGTATAATGGAGAAAAGAAAAGCGGAGAGGGGCGGTTAGAAGGCTGCAACAGTGAACACTGTCGTTCATTTACTCGCAACGTCAGTTGCGAGCGACATTGTGAACAGTTGCCAGACTTCTGCCCCTCGTAGCTAGACAAAGAAAAGCTATGAGGAGCGGTTAGAAGTTTGCAACAGTGAGCCACAGCATTTATTTACTGGAAACGAAAGTTTCCAGTGCTGTTGCGAACAGTTGCCAAACTTCTGCCCCTCGCAGCTAGACACAGAAAAGCGGAGAGGGGCGGTTAGAAGTTTGCAACAGTGAGCCACAGCATTTATTTACTGGAAACGAAAGTTTCCAGTGCTGTTGCGAACAGTTGCCAAACTTCTGCTCCTCATAGCTAGACAAAGAAAAGCGAAGAGGGGCGGTTAGAAGGCTGTGGCAGTGAACCGTGCCGTTCATATACTCGAAACAAAGTTTCGAGCGGCACTGTGAACAGCCACCAGACTTCTGCCCCTCGTAGCTAGACAAAGAAAAGCGGAGAGGAGCGTTAGGAGATATTTTCTCAACATAAGACAAAAAAATCACCAAGAATTTAGCAGAAAAAACTTTGAGCAGGCTTTAGCTTACTCATGCCTTCGTTTGACAGAAAGGAAAGCCAAAAATGAGCAAACTGCCAGCATTTGTTTCAAAAGAATTAATTATTCTCTATGAAGAAGTAGCGACTACTTCTATTTTCTCTGGAGACGGCACGATTCCCTCGCCTTTTAATGAGACGGTTGAAACGGAAAAAGCGGGGATTTTTAAACCAAAAACGCAACCACGTTATTATACATTTGAAGAAATAACCATTGAACTCATGAAACGAGGATTTGAATACCAATCCTCTTCCATTGCCCGAGCAGTTGGCGGAGGAAATTGGAATTTAGCTATTACGAATCGTCATGTTTTCAAAAGAAAAAAAGGGGAGTAAATAATGAGCAAAATTCAAGAATTATCCGAGCAACTTGCCAATAAAATTGCAGCTGGTGAAGTAGTGGAGCGTGCTGCTAGTGTGGTAAAAGAGCTTGTTGAAAACGCAATTGATGCCGAAAGTTCGCAGATTTCCATTTTTTTAGAAGAAAGTGGCATGAAAAAAATTCAAATCGTTGATAACGGTGAGGGGATTGCCAATGATGAGGTGGCTCTCGCTTTTCGCCGTCATGCAACGAGTAAAATTCGTGATGTCAATGATTTATTTCGTATTCAAACGCTCGGTTTTCGTGGAGAAGCACTTCCTTCAATTGCCAGTGTAAGCATGGTGGAAGTTGAAACAGCGGTCAAAGAGGCTGAATTTGGCACACGTCTTGTCATAAAAGGGGGCGAAGTTGTCGAAAATTCTCCCGCTCCACTTAGGCATGGCACGAAAATTACAGTGGAAAACTTATTTTACAACACTCCTGCACGTTTGAAATATGTGAAAAGTTTACAAGCTGAACTTGCTCGCATTGGTGATATTGTCAATCGCTTGGCACTAAGTCATCCTGATATAGCTTTTCGTTTAGTGCATGAGGGCAATGAAATGCTAAAAACAACTGGAAATGGGGATTTAAAAGTAGCGATTGCTGGGATTTATGGCATGAACACGGTCAAAAAAATGGTTGAGATTCACGCAGAAGACCTCGATTTTACCGTTAGTGGATTTGTCAGTCTGCCAGAGTTAACTCGCAGCAGTCGCAACTATATTTCACTTCTTATCAACGGAAGATTCATCAAAAATTTTCAGCTGAACAAGGCGATTACATCTGGATATGGTAGCAAACTAATGGGCGGGAGGTTTCCGATTGCGGTAATTGATATTCAAATGGACGCTCTTTTAGTGGATGTCAACGTTCACCCGACCAAGCAAGAAGTTCGACTTTCAAAAGAGCGTGAGCTAATGGGATTGATTACACGAGCCATTCAAAAAGCACTCGCAAGCGAACGACTCATTCCAACTGCAAGTGCTGAGTTAAAGTTTAGAAATCCACAAGCTGTGAAAAACTCTGTGGAAAAACCTGTGCAAACTTCTTTTGAAATGGCTGATAGCAAGGAAAAAACTCTTACTTCTTCCCCTGTGGAAAAAACAAACTCCTCTCGTGGAAATCTTGGTTTTGATGTCACAACAGGTCAATTTTTCGTCAAAGAAGAAACAACAATCGAAGAGGTGCAAGTTCGTGAAGAAAGTTTCACACAACCAGAGAAAACACCCGAAACGTCGCCAACAAAAGAATTTTCTAGCGTTGAAGTGGTTGAAAATGTGAACGAAATCGAGGAGAGTCCTGAGGAAATCGAAAACGCTTTGCACCCGGGTGTTGATTTTCAACATCGCACAAAAGCAAAAAAAGAACTTGAAAAAATCGCAGAATTGCTTAGTCGTGAAGAAGTGACAACGGAACGTTTTCCACAACTTGATTATTTTGGGCAAATGCACGGAACATATCTCTTTGCCTCTAGTCCAGAAGGGTTGTTTATCATCGACCAACACGCTGCTCAAGAGAGAATTAAGTATGAATATTATCGTGAGGAAATCGGTCGTGTGGGAGATGATAGGCAAGAATTGTTACTCCCGATTGTCCTAGATTATCCAAATAATGACCGTTTAATTTTAAAAGAAAAATCGGAATTGCTTGAGGCAATCGGATTGAATTTAGAAGAATATGGTCAAACGAGCTTTATTTTGCGTAGTCACCCCACATGGTTTAAAGCGGGACGTGAAGAAAAAACGGCTCGTGAGTTGATTGATATGCTCCTTTTGACTGGAGAAGTGAGCGTGAAAAAATTTCGTGAAGAGACTGCTATTATGATGAGTTGCAAGCGGTCGATTAAGGCAAATCATTATTTGAACGAAACGCAGGCACGTGTACTATTGGCTGATTTGAAAAAGTGTAAAAATCCATTTAACTGTCCGCACGGGCGACCTGTTTTGGTGCATTTTTCCAACTACGAAATGGAACGACTTTTCAAGCGAATACAAGATCCGCATGAAAGTTTTAAATGAAAATGAGGGATACAATGAAAAAAATAATTTTAGCCTCGCAATCGCCACGAAGAATTGAATTGCTCAAATTGCTTGTGGAAAACTTTGAGGTGCTACCTGCAAATATTGATGAAAACTCCACAGGTTTTAGCGACCCACGCAAGTACACACTTGAAATGGCAAGGCGAAAAGCTCTCGCTATTCAAGAGAAGCACAAACACGCTCGAATCATTGCCAGTGATACGATTGTCGCTCTTGACGGGAAGATTTTAGGCAAACCTAGCTCACGAAAAGAAGCGTTTGAAATGCTCAAAAGCATGAGCGGACGGACACATTCTGTTATGACTTCTATTGTGATTTTAGATTTTCCACAGGTTGTGGAAAAAGTTGTGGAAACTTCTGTGGAATTTTTCGATTTGACCGATAAAGAAATTGAAAATTACCTTGAAACAGGGGAGGCGGACGATAAAGCTGGAGCTTATGGTATTCAAGGAAGGGCAAGTATTTTCGTGAAAGAAATCCACGGTGATTACTTGGCAATCGTTGGTTTTCCGATAGGTGTTATCAAGCAGATGATTCACTCACTACACGAGGAGGCAGAAAATGAATAAAAAAATTGCATTTTTTGACATTGACGGAACACTTGCTGACAATAACAAACAGCAGGAGACAAGAATTATTGACCGTATTCCACTTTCAGCTCAAGAGGCGGTGCGAAAACTAAAAGCTAATGGCATTGAGCCAGTGCTGGCAACGGGTCGCAATCTTGGCATGGTGCATGAATTAATGGAGCAACTTGCAATTGAAAGTGTGGTTTCAAGCAATGGTGCTGTCGTGATGTATAAAGGGGATATTTTATGGGAAGAATTTCTTTCCCCACCTACCGCTAAAAAATTAGCCGATACATTAGTCGAACATCAACACAGTTTTTTGATTGAAACAAAACATTCACTCTACTCTTTGCCGAATACAACAACTCTCGCTAGTGACGGAACGTTTCATATTGAGTGTTGGACGGAGAAAAATTTGCCTGAGGAAATCGTGCAATTTGTTGTTTCGTCTCCAAACGGTTTTTCTCTGCCACCTGTCGAAAAAAATATCGTTGCCGTCAAAGTAGGACTTCACGAGTACGATGTAAAACAAAATCACGTCAGCAAAGCAACAGGTATTCATCATCTGCTTGAGGAGCTAAATTTCCATGTAGATGAGGCAATCGCCTTTGGTGACGAGGAAAACGATTTTGAAATGTTCCAAGCAGTCGGTTTTTCTATCGCCCTTGGAAACGGCAATCCAAAACTCCAAAAAATTGCCAACTACGTCACAGACAACGTAGAACACGACGGAATCTACAACGCCTGCAAAAAATTCGGCTGGATTGAATAAGAAAAGCGAAGTGGGGCGGTTAGGAGTTGGTGACAGCGAACCACGTCGTTTATTTACTCGAAACGTTAGTTTCGAGCGACGTTGTGAGCAGTCACCCAACTCCTGCCCCTCGTAGCTAGACAAAGAAAAGCGAGTGGGGCGGTTAGAAGTTTGCAACAGTGAGCCACAGCATTTATTTACTGGAAACGTAAGTTTCCAGTGCTGTTGCGAACAGTTGCCAAACTTCTGCCCCTCACAGCTAGACAAAGAAAAGCAAAGAGGGGCGTTAAGGAGGCTGGGGCAGGGAGCCGTGCCGTTCATATACTCGAAACGAAGTTTCGAGCGGCACTGCGAACAGCCACCAGACTCCTGCCCCTCGTAGCTAGACACAGAAAAGCGGAGAGGGGCGGTTAGAAGTTTGCAACAGTGAGCCACAGCATTTATTTACTGGAAACGAAAGTTTCCAGTGCTGTTG
>NZ_FUXI01000034.1:0-9807 GCF_900167335.1 Pilibacter termitis | reverse complement strand
TTAGGAGGCGGTGGCAGTGAGCCGTGCCGTTCATATACTCGAAACGAAGTTTCGAGCGGCACTGCGAACAGCCACCAGACTCCTGCCCCTCGTAGCTAGACAAAGAAAAGCGAGAGGTACGGACAGGAGTAAGCCTCAGCACTACACCATTAGAAAAAGGAGAATTTCATGAGTTGTATAGGAAATATTATTTGGATGCTCTTTGGAGGGATTGCGAGTTTTCTCTCGTGGACAATCGCAGGAATTGCTTGTTGTATCACAATTATTGGTATTCCTATCGGCAAGCAATGCTTTAAAATCGCCTTATTTTCACTTGCACCATTTGGCAAAGAAATTATTAATCGTGGAAATTCCGTCAGTTTTCTAGCAAACGTGATTTGGGTGCTATTGATTGGCTGGGAATTATGTCTCATTCACCTATGTAGTGCCATTCTTTTAACGCTTACGATTATTGGCATTCCATTTGCTGCACAAAGTTTTAAATTAGCAATGATTTCTTTTGCCCCTTTCGGTGTGGAAATCGTCTGATAGAATAAAAAAACAAAACGAGGAGAACTATGTACGAATATATCAACGGAAAATTAACACTCATCACGCCAAGCTATGTGGTCGTGGAAACATTTGGCATTGGCTATAAACTAAGTGTCGCCAATCCTTATCGCTACTCTAACTTGAAAAATGCAGAGGTAAAAATTTTCTTGTACCAAGTAATACGTGAAGATGCTCACACACTTTACGGTTTCTATGATGAGGCTGAAAAAGAGTTGTTTACTCGACTTATCAGCGTTTCTGGCATTGGACCGAAAAGTGCTTTGGCAATTTTAGCAAGCGAAGATCACTTAGGTTTGGTAAGTGCGATTCAAGCGGCTGATGTAACTTATTTAACAAAATTCCCGGGTGTTGGCAAGAAAACCGCTCAACAGATGATTTTAGATTTACAAGACAAATTAGGCGAATTTGCAGGCGAAGAATTGATGAGTGTCGCTCGTGAACAGAATGAAAACGAAGAATTATCAGAAGCACTAGAGGCACTCAAAGCTCTCGGTTATCCAGAAAAAGACGTCAAGAAAGTCAAAAAAGCACTTGATCAAGAAAAATTAACAACAGATGCTTACTTGAGACAGGCTTTAAAATTATTAACACAGAAATAACACATGAGCGGAAGAGGAGGTAAAAATGGACGACGATAGACTGATTTCCCCAGAAGAAAAAGAAGGTGAGGAGCTTGTGGAAAAATCCTTGCGACCGCAATATCTTTCTCAATATATTGGGCAAAATCAAGTAAAAGAAAAAATGAGCATTTATATTCAAGCTGCCAAAAATCGAAACGAGGCACTTGACCACGTCTTACTCTTTGGTCCTCCGGGGCTTGGGAAAACGACGATGGCATATGTAATTGCCAATGAGTTAGGCGTTGGGCTAAAACAGACAAGTGGCCCTGCAATTGAAAAAACGGGTGATTTAGTTGCCATTTTAAATGAATTAGAGGCTGGAGACGTGTTATTTATCGATGAAATTCACCGTCTTCCTCGTGTAGCAGAGGAATTACTTTATTCAGCTATGGAAGATTTCTACGTGGATATTATGGTGGGAACAGGTCCAAATGCTCATGCAGTGCATTTTCCCCTCCCTCCGTTCACTCTAGTCGGTGCGACCACACGTGCAGGAATGCTCTCTGCTCCTTTGCGTGACCGCTTTGGTATTATTTTGCACATGGAATACTACGAAGTTGCTGATTTGCAAGAAATTGTTCTGCGTAGTAGTGAAATTTTCAATGTGGAAATGCTAGAGGACGGTGCAAATGAAATCGCACGAAGAAGTCGTGGAACCCCACGTATCGCCAATCGTTTGCTCAAGCGTGTGCGTGACTATGCCGAGGTAAAAAGTAATGGCGTGGTCAATAAAACCGTTGCCGACAAAGCACTTATCATGCTAGAAGTAGACAATGCAGGACTAGATAGAATTGACCAAAAGCTATTGAAAACAATGATTGAGCTTTATCAAGGCGGTCCTGTTGGACTCACCACACTTGCGGTCAATATCGCAGAAGATGCTGAAACCGTTGAGGATATGTATGAACCTTACTTGATTCAACAAGGATTTTTGAAACGCACGAAAACAGGACGAGTGGCTACACCAAAGGCTTATGAGCATTTTGGTTATCCTTTTGAAATGGAATTAATCTAAGGAGAAAAAAATTTAATGAAAAAAATAACATTTATATTGGTAGCTACTTTTCTAAGTCTCACACTTGTTGCCTGCACGAAAACCGAACAAAAAAAGACTTCTCAATCAAATACAAATGCCACAAGTACAAGTGAAAAGAAAAAGAAAATAACAGGTCCTTCTTTTAAAACGAGAGAAGAGGCAGAAGAATATTATCATCTCATTTTCTCAGATAAAAATCTTATTGCTGGAAAAGTTGATTTGTATTTCGAGGGCATGGATTGGGAGAACGTTTCTGTTGTAGAGCAAGGGAAAAACAGCATTTCTTTGAAACTCGGAAATGGTGAGGACACTATGAGGTGGACAGGTATCATCAAGTTTATCAACCACGGCGAAGAAAGTGAAATTCAACTTCATAGTAACGATGAACCAAAAGAAGAAAGAGAGAATAATTATCCTTACTCACGTGTCATTATAGATAACACTTCAAATGAAGTTTTGGATAATGCTCGTGTTAACTATTCTTCACTTTTTAAAAAATAAGGAACGGAAAGGAAACATTGCATGAAAAAAATCCTATTTGTCTGCCTTGGCAATATTTGCCGAAGTCCTATGGCAGAGTTTGTCTTTCGTGATTTAGCAGAAAAACATGGTCTGGAAGTAGAAGTTGCAAGTGCTGCAACAAGTAGCTGGGAGCATGGAAATCCTGTTCACAACGGAACGCAACGTGAACTTGCCAAACACGGACTGAAAACAAACGGAAAAACGAGCCGTCAAATCAATCAAGACGATTTTTATTATTATGACTATATTATTGGCATGGATTTGGAAAACGTACGTGATTTACGACAAATTCAGCCAAAAAACTCCTCAGCTATCGTGACAAATTTCCTGAAAAATGTCGAAGAGCATGAAAATGATAGCGTGCCTGACCCGTATTATACAGGCGATTTCGAAGAAACTTATCGCTTAGTGAAAATGGGAAGTTTAGGGTGGATAGAAAAGTTGGAAATGGTTGGCGTTCGTGAAGAAAAAGGCAATCTCAATTAGAGATTGTCCTTTTTAGGTGCGATTCAACTCATTTTTCCAAAAATACCTCCCTATACCGAAAACAATCAACCACATGGTCATTAACTAACCCGATTGCTTGCATGAAAGAATAAACGGTTGTTTTTCCAACGAATTTAAATTGGCGTTTTTTCAAATCATTACAAATCAAAAGAGACAAATCTGTAAAGCTCGGAATCTCTTTTTCGCTTTTCCATTGATTGATAATCGGCTTGCCATTGACAAATTGCCAAATGTATTGGTCAAAACTTCCAAATTCCTCTTGAATTTTTTGAATCGCTTTAGCGTTTTCGATTACTGCCACAATTTTTAATCGATGTCGAATAATTCCTTTATCTTCAAGCAATTCTTCTACTTTTTTTTCATCATAATTTGCCACTTTATCAATATCGAAATTCTCAAATGCTCGCCTGAAATTTTCACGTTTTTTCAAAATCGTTGCCCACGATAACCCTGATTGATTCAGCTCCAAAGAGAGCATTTCAAACAACATTTCATCATGGTGAACTTCTACACCCCAAACTTCATCGTGATATTGTTCGCATTCTTTATTGGTCATTGCCCAGCTACATTTTTTCATATTTTCCTGCTCTCATTTATTTTTCACCTAAAAAACAGAGCATTCAGAAGATGCTCTGTTACGTTTTAGAGGTACCCTTAACTTAAAATTTTAATCGTCACATTGCGACGTCCCCAATTCAACGCTTGTTGAACCGTTGGAAAATGGAGATCAATAATATTGCCAACAATCGCTCCGCCAGTATCTCCTGCTACTGCCACTCCATACCCCGGCACTTCAACAAGTGTACCAAGTGGAATAACAGACGGATCCACTGCAATCACATTCGGATTTTGTCTAAGGTCAATTCCTGTCGCTGTATGCCACGACAACCCTGCCTCTTGACAAGAATATCCTGTTGCCTGTACGTTCATCTCTCTACCATTGCCAGTCGAAACGCTCGGCTGATTAGTTGCTGGAGCATTCGATTCAGTGCCACTATCGCTTGCAATGCTCTCCTGTTTTTGCGAAATAGCCAACTCACGCTCTTGACGTGCATTTGCCTCTGCAATTTTCGTTTCTTCTGTCTTTTGAGCCTGTGCCAAAGTCTGCATAACTTGCTGTTTCTTCGCTACTTCCGCTTTCAAAGAGGCAACTTGTTGCTCCATTTCACTTGCTTCTTTCTTCATTTGTTCCGTATTCTCTGCAAGTTCTTTCGCCGTTTTTGCTACTTTCTCTTTTAGCGTAACCAATTTTTCTTTCGCCTCTGCAAGACTTGTAATTTTCTCCGACTGTGCATTGCGAATTGTATTCATCGCAATCGAACGATTGATAACGTCTGAAAGATTTTCAGAGCTTAGTAGAATCTCGAGAAATGTATTTTGCTGATTGTTGAGCTGAAGTTGTTTCATTTGCTCTGCAACAGCCTCTTTTCTTACTGCAATAGACTTTTCCGTTTTGGTAATGTCTGTATTGTATTTTTGAAGATTTTCCTTCGCCTTATCCAATTCGGTTTGTAATTCCGTTATTTGACGGTATTTTTCATTTGTTTTGGTAAGAGCATCGTTCAAGTTTTCGTTTAGTTCTTCTGTCTCACGTGACACGTTTGCCTGATTTTGCTTAATTTCCTCAAGCGTTGTTGCTTTTACTGCAACAAGTGGCAACGCAAATGACACCACAAGAAGAAGTGATAAGAATGTTGTTCTTTTCAAAAGATTTTCCTCACTTTTATTGAGCATATTCATCTCTCTTATTATATAGAAAAATTTCCAGATATTTATAACAGTTCTGTTACAACTCCTTACAATTCATGGAAAGCAATGAGGTTTTGTTACATTCTAATACTGTTTCATCTTATTTCTGTAAAAAAAAGCACTCGGGATGAGAGTGCTTTGAGTTATTTCATCATTTGAAATTTCTTAAATTCAGAAAGACCTGTCAATCTTGTCAAAATGAAATGAGAAATCATGATTTGTATCGGAATCATAATCAATGCTTTTCCAAATCGAACAGGCATTAAAGACCAAAACGGCACATCATACATGATAGAAAGCCAAATCGGTGTTAAAAAAAGCGAATCTGTCAACGTAATCACAATTGTTGCAAATGTTACACGTTGCCATGTAATTTCTTTTTTGTAGTAAAAAAGTCCATACATTACGCCAACAACAATAGCTGAAAGTGAAAAACCGATAAAAAATGGTCCTGCTGGGAAAATATTTGCCCGCACAACATCAGCTACAAACATTGACGCACCAGCTCCAATCGGGCCAAACAGCACGCCGATTATGCTATGCGTAACAAAACTAAACGACACACGCAAAAATTGCGTAGAAATCGCAAGCGGTCCAGTCAGCACAATATCCAGTGCGATTAAAACCGCCATCAAGGAAATATTCCTCGGGGTGAAAATTTTCTTCATGTAAAGCACTCTCCTTTTGGTTCGAGCAGCTACATTCATCAGCGAATGCGAAGGGCTACCGCAGCTTACGCTTTCGTTCGCAGGCAACATCCCATCCTTGCGACACTTAACGCAGCACCTTCTACTCTGTTTTTTTTGCTATCCATTCTCTTTCGATACATAAAAGGATAGATAACGTACATAATATAACATTTTTCTCTCTCAAAAACTAGAGAATTGTTTAAATTTACAAATGATTGTTCGTAATTGTTCGTATAGCAAAAAAAGATAGGCTGGTTCTCCCCAACCTATCTATTCGCTCTTACATTAAGCTAGATTCTTTTAAATATTTGTAGACACTACCAAGCGAAACATTTGTTTGTTTTGCAATTTCAAATGGACGCAATTTGTCGTTCACATATAAGAATTGAATGCGACGGACAAGTTTTTCGTCTAATTTTGGACGACCGCCAAAATTCCCCTCACGTTTTGCACGTGCTAGACCTTTTTGTGTACGTTCTTTCATAACCGCAACGTCCATTTGACCAAGTTGGCTCAAACGTTCCAAAAAGTTTGCATCTTTGTCCGCTCTTGTATCAATGCCGTCTTCGATTGCCACAAAATGCATTCCCTTATCCATCATAATAGCAGCTAAATGCCCAAATTGTCTTGCTACCACATTCAAGCAAGAAAGTCGTCCAACAACAATCGTTGTGCCGTCCTCAAGCTGTTTTAGCTTCTCATCAAGTGCAATCTCCGCATTAATTTCACGAATGTCCGTACAACCAAAGTCAGATAACTCTGTTGTTTGACCATTTCTGTCTGCATGGATTGGGCAATCTGTTCGATAAATTCCAATCATATTCATCCCTAGGATACCTCCGTTAATATTTTTTTGAAAGTGTTCAATTTATAACTATTAATCGCTCGTCTAAAATGTTATTAAACGAGGAATTTTCAGCTAAAACTTGCATACACCTTTCTCTTCCTAATCATCTATTAGATCTCCACCTTATACTGATTTTACTCTAAAATTATAGTTTAAAGTTAAATCAATACCAAAAACTAATAGACACTTAAAATTTACCACGATTTTAGAAAAATTTCCACCCCTATAAAAAAGAAAAATGCTCGCAAATGTGAGCATCTTTCGTTTATTTTATCATTTATGTCTTATTCTCCACAGAGCATCCAGACAAACCATGCTCCAGCATGGATTTCATTAATTGTCAAGCAACGCTTTTCTTGAAAGATTTACACGTCCTTGCTTGTCAATTTCTGTTACTTTCACTAAAATTTCATCTCCAAGTTTGATTACATCTTCTACATTGTTGACACGCTCTTTGGCAAGTTGTGAAATATGCACCAATCCGTCTTTATTTGGTAAAATATTAACAAATGCTCCAAATTTTTCAATGCGGACAACTTTTCCAAGATAAGTTTGACCAACTTCAGCCTCTGCAACAATTCCTTCGATAATTTTCTTCGCTTGTTCAATTTTATCTGTATCCATAGAGAAAATTGAAACCAAACCTTCTTCAGAAATGTCGATTTTAACACCTGTTTCATCAATGATTTTATTGATGACTTCGCCACCTTTACCGATAACATCCTTGATTTTTTCCACTTTAATTTGAATAGAATCAATCTTAGGTGCCCATTCTGAAAGATTTTCACGTGGTGCGGCAATAGCATTTGTAATGACATCTAAAATTTCAAAACGTGCTTTTTTCGCTTGCATCAATGCTTCACGTAAAATTTGCTCGTTGATTCCTTTGATTTTAATATCCATTTGAAGTGCTGTAATACCTTCTGCAGTACCTGCCACTTTAAAGTCCATATCGCCAAAGTGATCTTCAAGTCCTTGAATATCTGTCAAAATAGTATAATTTTCTCCGTCTGAAACAAGTCCCATTGCGATTCCTGCAACAGGTGCCTTAATTGGCACACCGCCTGACATAAGTGCAAGTGTTCCTGCTGACAAACTCGCTTGCGAAGAAGAACCGTTTGACTCCAATACTTCTGCAACCAAACGAATTGCATACGGAAATTCTTCAATACTTGGCAATACTTGCTCCAAAGCACGCTCACCTAATGCTCCATGACCAACTTCACGACGACCCGGTGCTCCATAGCGACCTGTTTCCCCTACTGAATATTGAGGGAAATTGTAGTGATGCAAGAAACGCTTGTCATATTTTTCGTCCAAGCCATCAATCATCTGCCCCTCAGAAAGTGGTGCAAGTGTTAAAACAGAAAGAGCTTGCGTTTGCCCACGAGTGAACAAGCCAGAACCATGCACACGTGGAAGGTAATCAATCTCTGCATCAAGCGAACGAATTTCATCTACTTTACGACCGTCAGGACGCACTTTATCAATGGTAATCAAACGACGTACTTCCGCATGCTCCATTTGCTCTAAAATCTCATTGACTTCACGCATTTTACGCTCGAAGTTTTCATCTTCTGCAAATAATTCTTCATAATATGCAACAGCTTCATCACGAACTTCTGTTGTTGCAGCCTCACGTGCTTGTTTTTCTTCGATTTGCACAGCTTTCGCCAGAGCAGCATAATATTTTTCATTGACTGCTTTTGAAAGTTCCTCGTCCACAATCAATAATTCAACTTCTGCTTTTTCTTTCCCAACTTGTGCAACGATTTCCTCTTGGAATGTAACCAATTCTTGAATTGCCTTATGCCCAAACATCAAAGCTCCAAGCATTGTTTCCTCGTCAAGCTGTTTTGCTCCACTTTCCACCATGTTAATTGCTTCTTTTGTTCCTGCAACGGATAAATCAAGCGTAGATTTCGCTTTTTGTGCAGGAGTTGGCATTAATACATATTCTCCGTCCACATATCCAACTTCTACCCCAGCAATCGCTGCATCAAAAGGAATGTCAGAAACTGCAAGTGCTAAAGATGAGGCAAACATTGCTGCCATTGCAGGAGAATTGTCCTCTTCATAAGAAAGCACTGTATTAATTACTTGTACTTCATTGCGGAATCCTTCGGCAAACATTGGACGAATTGGACGGTCAATGAGACGTGCAATCAATGTTTCTTGTGTAGAAGGACGGCTTTCTCGTTTCAAAAATCCACCCGGAATTTTCCCTGCTGCGTACATTTTTTCCGTATAATTTACCATTAATGGAAAGAATCCTGCATCAATTGCTTTTTTGCTCATTGTTGCTGCACTCAACACTGTTGTGTCACCAAAACGCACGACCACTGCACCATTTGCTTGCTTGGCAACTTGACCAATCTCAACTTTCAAAGGGCGACCTGCAAGCGTTGTTTCAAAAACTTGTTTTTTACTCATTATTTTACCTCTTTTTGTATATTATTTTTATGTTCCAACTGAACTAGACAAACCACAAAAGAGAAAAAATTTTCTCTGCTCTAGTTTGCATAGTTGTTGGACATATCCTCTTTAGTTTACCTTATTTTTAAGAATAATGCGATAGTAAATCTCTTAAAGTATGCGTTTCAGTATTGTAGGTTTTCCAATCAATTCATTAAATAACATCTAACAACTACACAAAATCATCTTTTTACATTTTCGATTCTTGTTATTTTATGATGAAACCATTCGTTTTTATTGATATATCAGCTTTTCCTATACGTCTATTATACCTTAAAAGTTCTACTTTTGTAAACAGTTTTTTTGATAAAAAACATTCATGCTCACAATGCAGATTTTAGCTTGCCGAGTGCCGTTTGGCTTGATCCAAAATTTGGTATCTTAGCTTGCGGAATTTGATGTTCCTCGTGTGGATAGACTTTCCATGCGTCCGTTTCAAATTCCTTCTCTTTTTTCTTCTTCAATTTTTTATAAGTACGGAAGTTGAATCGGAATAGATTTCGTAACGTTCCATTTCTCAAACGGTCAATCACATGAACCATTGCACTTGCACCTTTTAATAGTCAAGTTCGTCCTTGATGTTTCATTCTGTAACTATATGGACGGTGCAAACTTTCACACGATCCATATCCGCATTGTTTATCCGTTAACCCTCGAAGAAGAGCTGGTTTCATGTATGCCCAATTGCGTTCCAAATAAGCACGCAATAGATCGATTTCTTCTCGTTGTGCTTCAATCAAATTTTCTGATTTTGCAGATTTCAATTCAATATCGACTTTTTCCCAGTCATAATCTATACACGCTTTGTAA
>NZ_FUXI01000024.1:34972-43084 GCF_900167335.1 Pilibacter termitis | reverse complement strand
AACGACATAGTTCGCTGTCGCAAACTCCTGAACGCCCCTCTACACTTTTCTTTGTCTAGCTACATGGTGCTGAAGTCTGGCAACTGTTCACAACAGCACTGGAAACTAACGTTTCCAGCAAGTAAATGCTGTGGCTCACTGTTGCAGACTTCAAAACGCACCATTACGCTTTTCTTTGTCTAGTTACGAGGGGCAGGAGTTGGGCGACTGCTCTCAACGTCGCTCGAAACTGACGTTTCGAGTAAATAAACGACGTGGTTCGCTGTCGCAAACTCCTGAACGCCCCTCTACACTTTTCTATTTTAATTGCTCATAGAAAATCTTGAAAATGCTTTTATTGGTCGCGATCCAATGAAGTCTTTTCGTTTTTTAATCTTTTCACTTGTACATACAAGTTGTATGTACATCTTTATTATACAGATAAATTTTTTATTTGCAAGAGCTTACAAATATTTTTTTAGATTTTTTCCGGAAAGATTCATTTTTTTGTTTAATTTTCTGGCAAAAAAGGGTATATTCTTTGTATAGCGGTATTAAAAAAAGGCCGTGCTTATACTGAATCAAGGGAGTGTCGTATTTGAAACGTTACGAAGAAGTTTATAAAGACATCGAAAAAAAAATTCTCTCTGGTAGTTTTCCAGCTGGAAGTTATTTGCCAAGTGAAAATGAATTGAAAGAAGAATTTCTAGTTAGCCGAGAAACAATCCGAAAAGCTCTTAACCTTTTAATGAACGCTGGATTAATCCAGAAAAAACAAGGAAAGGGAAGTATGGTCATTGAGCGGAAATTATTGAATTTCCCTGTTTCTGGTTTGACTAGCTACAAAGAATTGCAGCGTCAGCAAGGTTTTACAAGTAAAACAAAAGTTGTGAAGTTGTTCAAAAAGAAAATAAATGCTCTTGACGCTGAGCGGACAGGTTTTCCGCTAGATAGCGAAGTTTGGTATTTATTAAGAGAACGTTTGATTGACGGAAAAAGTGTCGTGCTAGATGAGGACATTTTACTAACAAGCTTTATCCCTAATTTAACCGTGGAAATTGCTGAAAATTCGATTTATGATTATTTTGAAAATGAGCTAGGGCTTGAAATTGCTTATGCAGAAAAAGAAATTACCATTTCTTCAGTAAATGATGAGGACAAACTCTATCTCGCTTTATCAACGAACGATATAAATGTCGTCTCAATCAAAAGCCGTGTCTACCTAAGCGATTCAACGCTCTTTCAATACACAGAAAGCCGACACCGAGTCGACAAATTTCGCTTTGTTGATTTCGCAAGGAGAAATAAGATTTGATGATAAGGACATCTCGAAAAACTCACACTTATCCCAAATTGCTAGTTTTCCGTTTTTTTGTCACTCTCCTCAACCTTGTCCAGCTATACGGGGCAGGAGTTTGGTCGCTGTTCGCAACAGCACTGGAAACTATGTTTCCAGCAAGTAAATGCTGTGGCTCACTGCGACAAACTCCTTACCGCCCCTCTTCGCTTTTCTTGTTGTCTAGCTACGAGGGGCAGGAGTTTGGTCGCTGTTCGCAACAGCACTGGAAACTATGTTTCCAGCAAGTAAATGCTGTGGCTCACTACGACAAACTCCTTAACGCCCCTCTTAGCTTTTCTTATTGTCTAGCTACGAGGAGCTGAAGTCTGACAACTGCTCACAATGTCGCTAGAAACTTACGTTTCTAGTAAATGAACGACAGTGTTCGCTGTTGCAGACTTCAAAACACTCCTCTTCGCTTTTCTTTTTGTCTAGCTACGAAGGTCAGGAGTTGGGTCGCTGTTCGCAATGCCACCTGAAGATCTGTTTCAGGCAAGTAAATGGCATAGCTCACTGCGACAAACTCCTGACCGCCCCTCTCCGCTTTTCTTTTTGTCTAGCTGCGAGGGGCTGAAGTCTGGTGGCTGTTCGCAACGTCGCTTGAAACTTCGTTTCAATGCTAGTCTTTCAAGAATCTTTGATTCTTAGAAAGACTGTATGCGAAACGAAGTGTAGCAGTGAATGAACGACGTGGCTCACTACCACAGACTTCAAATCGCCCCTCTTCGCTTTTCTTTTTGTCTAGCTGCAAGGGGCAGGAGTTGGGTCGCTGTTCGCAATGCCACCTGAAGCTCTGCTTCAGGCAAGTAAATGACATAGCTCACTACGACAAACTCCTGAACGCCCCTCTTCGCTTTTCTTGTTACCACATAGCTTTCGTCGATTTCCTCGAAAACAAGAAAAACTAGCTAATTTAGTCTTAAGTGGAGTTTTTTAAGGTGCCCATATTTTAAACCTCTAAAATCAACGTTTCTTCTTCTTGTTTTTCTTCATTTTTTTATTCATCTTTTTCATCATAGAATTCATCGCCATTTTGCCGACTTTTCCTTTAATGCCCCCACCAAATCCGCCTTGGTTCATCAGTTGATCCATGCCCGGAATTTTATTCATCTCGCCTTTGCTCATCAAGCTCATCATTTTCTTTGCTTCATTGAAGTTTTTAATCATCTTATTCACTTCAACGACCGAATTTCCGCTACCTGCTGCGATTCTTCTTCTTCTTGACGGATTCAAAAGTTCTGGATTTTCACGTTCTTCTGGTGTCATAGATAAGACCATTGCACGTTTTCTTGCCATGTCTTTTGGATCGACTTTCACTTGGTCAATCCCCGGCATACTGCTCATTCCGGGAATCATTTTCAACAAATCTTCGATTGGTCCCATATTGTTCATCTGGTCAAGTTGTTCCATAAAATCATTGAAATCAAAGGTGTTCTCACGCATTTTTTGTGCCATTTCTTCGGCTTTTTTCTCATCAAAATCTTGCTGAGCTTTTTCAATAAGCGTAAGCATATCTCCCATGCCCAAAATACGACCACTCATGCGATCTGGGTGGAATACTTCAAGGTCAGTGAGTTTTTCCCCTGTCCCAGTAAATTTAATCGGTGCTCCTGTCACTTGGCGAATGGAAAGTGCTGCCCCGCCACGTGTATCCCCGTCTAATTTCGTAATAATAACCCCTGTAATGCCAAGAGCCTCATTGAAACTTGCCGCCACATTGACTGCATCTTGCCCTGTCATCGCATCAACTACAAGCAAAATTTCGTCAGGATTCGCAAGAGCTTTGATGTCTTTTAACTCGTTCATCAACGTCTCATCAATATGCAAGCGTCCTGCCGTATCAATCAAGACATAGTCATTTTTCTTCTCACGTGCAAGCAAAAGACCATTTCGCACAATTTCCACAGGAGAAGTATCTGTTCCCATGTCAAACACTGGCACATCAAGCTGTTTGCCTAATGTTTTCAACTGATCAATCGCTGCTGGACGATAGACGTCTGCCGCAATTAAAAGCGGACGTGCATTTTCTTCTTTGATTAATTTATTTGCTAATTTCCCTGCAAAAGTCGTTTTCCCCGCCCCTTGCAAACCGGACATCATGATAATCGTTGGAATTTTCTCCGATTTATTCAAACCAACCGTTTCGCCACCAAGTGTTTTTGTTAGCTCCTCATCTACGATTTTGACAATTTGTTGTGCAGGATTCAAGTTTTCAAGCACTTCCACCCCTACTGCACGTTCACGCACAGCTTTGGTAAATTCTTTGACAACAGGAAGTGCCACGTCAGCCTCTAAAAGTGCTAAACGTATTTCTCGCATCATCTCCTTCACATCATTTTCGCTCACCTTACCTTTTCGGCGAAGTTTGCCCATTGCGTCTTGTAGACGTTTTGTTAAATTTTCAAATGCCATTTTTTATCATTCTCCTTGTCATTATGAGTAGCGTTTTTTCTCACGTTTCATCTATTTCTTGTATCTCAGCTAGTTTTTTTAGTAAATAAGTATCTTGTGAATATTTTTCCTTTAACTCATCTAAAATTTCTCCACGTACAATGTAATTCGAGTAGAGCGAGAGTTTTCTTTCATATTCTTCTAACGTTTTTTCTGTTCGCTTGATATTGTCATACACTGCCTGTCTGGAAACTTGAAATTCTTCTGCTATTTCACCTAGAGAATAATCAAACGCATAGTAAAGTTCAATATAATTCATCTGTTTCTCCGTCAAGAGTGTTGAATAAAACTCAAACAACGCATTCATGCGATTTGTTTTTTCAATTTCCATGCCTTACCTCACCAAATTTCCTCCAACTTTCGTTTTCACATCTTTCACCGCAGCACTTTCCTTCTCCTCTTGACCTAAAATCTCTTCCCAAGTTGGCAAATGAAGTTCAACTCCATAGCGATTTTTCAACGCTTGCGTTACCAAACGATAGGCTAGACGTGAATTTCTCGAGAGCAGTGGCCCGTGAAAATAAGAGCCATAAGTGTTTTTATAATGCACACCCTCACTCATATCTTCGCCATTATTTCCTTTTCCTGTCAATACTCGACCCAAAGGTTTCTCACCCTCACCTAGAAACGTGCGTCCTTGATGATTTTCAAAACCATAATAATGCTCTCCCGTCTCCTCATTGACAATTTCAACATCACCAATAAAGCGATTATCTTGTTGATTGAGCGTATAGTGTGGCAAAGCGGAAATCCCCTCCACTTTTCTCCCACTTGCCTCAATGTAATATTCCCCTAAAAGTTGATACCCACCGCAAATGGCAAGCACTACACCGTCTTGCTCAATAAATTTCGTGATTGCCTCTTTTTTCTTTTGAATATCTTTTGACACAATCCATTGCTCGTAGTCCTGACCGCCACCAAAAAAGACAAGGTCGTATTTTTCTTCGTCAAACGTATCATTTAGACTAACAATTTCAAAATTCATTTTCACACCTAACTTTTCGCCGATATATTTCAGCATGAGAATATTCCCATTGTCACCATAGGTATTCAATAAATTCCCGTATAAATGACAGACATTGAGTTCATATTTAGGTGTTTCATTTTTCCATTTATCTAACCCGTAAATCTCTTGTTTTGTTGTTGACATTTTCTCTCCTTTTTCTAACTATGAAGAACTGACGTTTCACGCAAGTAAACGACACGATTCACTGTTGCAGGCTTCAAAACGCCCCACTCGCTTTTCTTTGTCTAGCTACGAGGGGCAGGGTTTTGGTCGCTGTTCACAATGCCACTTGAAACTGAAGTTTCAATGCTAGTCTTTCAAGAATCTTTGATTCTTAGAAAGACTGTATGCGAAACGAAGTGTAGTAGCAAGTAAATGGCATGGCTCACTGCGACAAAACCCTGAACGCTTTTCTTTGTCTGGCTACGAGGGGCTGAAGTTTGGCAACTGTTCGCAACAGCACTGGAAACTTTAGTTTCCAGCAAGTAAATGCTGTGGCTCACTGTTGCAAACTTCAAAACGCCCCGCTTGCTTTTCTTAATACCCATTTTTGATGTAGCCGTTTGTTGCTAAGTCTTTTCGTAAGTTTAATACTGCTGTATAGGTTGCTAAGATGTACACAGAATCTGTTGGGGCAGTTTGAATTTCTTTTTTCAAACGTTCAAATGTCTCGTCCACTTCAACGAGTTTCTCTTTCGGCAAACCTGCTACACGTAAGCGACGTTCCATTTCTTCATGTCTCACGCCACCTGCAATGACTTTTTTTATATCCATACTGGCAAACAACTCATAATTGGCATCCCAAATCCAGCTTGTATCAATACCGTCTGCATAATTAGCATTAAGCAAACTCACAAGCGTAAAAGGATTAGGTGTCAGTCCAATCATATCAATTACTTGATTCGTCCCAACAGGATTTTTCACCAAAACAAGCGTACAATGCTTGCCGTCAATCTCAAATGTTTCTTGACGACCAAAGACTTTTTCATCATAGCCAAGTCCCTTACGAATTTTTTCAGCAGAAACACCATAATATTCCGCCACACTCGCTGCTGCTAGTGCGTTATAAATATTATACATTCCACCCACCTCAATACCATATTGCTCCTTATCAATAACAAATTTTGCACTTGTATTGGTCATCTCTAGCAATTCTGTCAATTTGTAATCAAGAGTTGGACGAGCAAAATCGCAGTTTGGACAAAAATAATTGCCCAAATTCGCATAAGTGATCATATGATAATGCAAAATTCCTTGACATTTCGGACATAAAATCCCCTCTGTATTATAATGAGCAAGAAGAACCCCCTCATCTTTGTGGTCAAAACCATAATATTTACGAGGATTTTTCGTTTCAACTGAATGAAAAAGAGGCGAGTCCCCGTTAGCCAAAATCACCCCTTCAGGAGACTTTTCAGCACCTTTTAAAATATAGTCATAAGTCGTATAAATTTCGCCATATCTATCCATTTGGTCACGAAAAATATTCGTAAAAACAAATAATTTCGGCTGAATATACTCTGTTACTTTCGCAAGAGATGCCTCGTCAATTTCAAGCACGGCAAATTTTTTCTGCCCTTTTTTCGTTTTCGCTGAAAGAAACGTCGAAACAATCCCCTGTATCATATTCGCACCTGTTGGATTGGTCAATACTTGTTCAAACTCCTGCTTTAAAATATTGACAATCAATGCCGTAGTCAACGTTTTTCCATTCGTCCCCGTGACAACAATCACCTCATAATCACGTGCCAATGTATCTAAAATATTCGGTTCAAGTCTCAATGCCAGTGTCCCCGGATAACTTGATCCTCCTTTGAAAAAATTTTTCAATATAAATTGTGCTGATTTTCCAACTGTTGTCGCTAATAAAGATTTGAAGGTCATTGTTTGCTCCATTCGTAAATTCATTCTATAATACTCAATTGTAGCACAAGCACCATTTGAAAAAAAGGAAATTAAGATAGTGATTAATTTTCTCTTTATAGCATAAAAACAACAGAGTCTAATCCAATAACAGAAATTCCTCAAAAACAGTATTTCCTACATACAATCCACGTTCTGTCAATACTAAAAAACCCTCTTTTTCTTCTATCAAACCTTGCTGGATTAATTTCCGTGTCACTTCACCGTAAATTTCTTCAAAAGATACGTTAAATTTTTCACTAAATTTTTTCTTGGAAATGCCTGAGCGTTTTCTCAGCCCTAAAAACATCTCTTCTTCCATTTGGTTTTCCCTCGTCAAATGTTCCTTCTCCAAAATCGGAAGTTCCCCTTTTCTCAAAGGTGTCATATAATGCTGAATTGGTCCATGATTTCGCAGACGAACGTTCTCCAAATATCCACTTGCACCCGCACCAAAACCGTAATAATGCTCATTATTCCAGTAAACAAGATTGTGCTTGGACTCAAAGCCTGCCTTAGCAAAATTACTAATTTCATATTGAAACAATTTTTTTTCATTCATCTTTTCAATCGTGCGAGCAAACATATCCGCCTGCACATCTTCATTTGGCAATTCTAACTTGCCCTTACGCACCCAATTCATAAACTGCGTTTTGTTTTCCAAAATCAAAGAATACAGGGAATAATGTGGCAAATCAAGTGAAAGAGCCAAATCTAGCGTTTCATCTAAGCTCTCCATTGTCTGCGTTGGCAATGCGTAAATCAAATCAAGCGAAATATTCTCAAAATGTTGTTGCTTGAGTAAATTTACCGTTTCAAAAACTTGCTCGGCTGTATGTTTTCGACCGATTTTTTTGAGCAGGCGATTATCAAACGTTTGTACACCAAGAGAAATACGATTGACTCCAAAAGACTTCATCACGCTCATTTTTTCAGCCGTTAAATCTCCCGGATTGGCTTCCATGGTAAACTCGCCTTCCTCATGATAGGGCAACAATGTACGAACTCCGTCAAGCAACACTTCTAATTGCTTAGCAGAAAGCGAACTTGGCGTACCACCACCAATATAAATCGTTGGTATTTCCTTTACCGGATAACTCTCTTGTGTCAACGCAATTTCTTTTAAAAGCAACTGAATGTATTCATCAACAGGCTGTCCTTCTAAAAATACTTTATTAAAATCACAATAATAACAAATGTGTTCACAAAATGGAATGTGAAGATAGGCGGATATTTTTTTATTGTTTGGCATTTTTTGTCCTTTCTACGATTTCACTTCGTGAAATCTTGAAACTTGACTTCCGATTCGCTACAGCCAAGCGAGGTCACTCGCAAACTTCGTCTGCTCGAAGTCTTTTCTACGATTTCTCTTCGTGAAATCTTGAAACTTGACTTCCGATTCGCTACAGCCAAGCGAGGTCACTCGCAAACTTCG
>NZ_FUXI01000024.1:0-34962 GCF_900167335.1 Pilibacter termitis | reverse complement strand
GTCTTTTCTACGATTTCTCTTCGTGAAATCTTGAAACTTGACTTCCGATTCGCTACAGCCAAGCGAGGTCACTCGCAAACTTCGTCTGCTCGAAGTCTTTTCTACGATTTCTCTTCGTGAAATCTTGAAACTTGACTTCCGATTCGCTACAGCCAAGCGAGGTCACTC
Organism: Pilibacter termitis; assembly: GCF_900167335.1. Classification (GTDB taxonomy): domain Bacteria; phylum Bacillota; class Bacilli; order Lactobacillales; family Streptococcaceae; genus Pilibacter; species Pilibacter termitis. The sequence continues at coordinate 34,794 of NZ_FUXI01000024.1, read as the reverse complement.
GCAAACTTCGCCTGTTCGAAGTCTTTTCTACATTTTTTCTTTCTGAACTCTGGTCTTTGGAGATATTTTTTTCACTATTCAAGTTTCTAAACATGAGGTTTTGATTTTTATTTTACCATAAATTAAGGGGTTCATGTAATCGAGTAGAGAGAAAAGCCAACTAGCTTTCCGCCCCTCTCACACCACCGTACGTACCGTTCGGTATACGGCGATTCTCCCATAACAGGTGCTGGTTCTGAGACGTTTGTGTTATCTTTTTTTGTAGCAACACCCTACCTCAAAAGCAATCTTGTAGTGTCAACCCTCCCGAAAAATCAAACCTCGATATATTCCCACAAACTAAAAAAAGAGAACCTGAACCAAAATCCAAATTCTCTCAATTCTTCAATCCCCTTAATATAAGGCTTTTCTACTTAGACATCAATCCTTGTCATCTTATCTAAACTATATCTTGATCATTGACTGTAACACCGCCCAAAAATGCCAATTAAATTCACTTGTACGAATATCTAAATATTCAACTCTATTATATTCTCGACTCCCTTTTCGGTAAGGAATCACATCAATTTTATCATTAAAAACATGACTTTCAATATCTTTTTGTGCTTTAGACAATCGTCTTAATAATTGTGATACTGAACTGTCCTTATTAGAATCAACTCCTTGTTTAGTTGCTTCTCTTAGCGATAATCTAATCACATTTGGCTGTCTATTTAAAGAAATATCGGAAATATTTCTGGCAAAACTTTCATGCCAATAAACAATATCACTTAAATAATCTTTGGCAGTCCATTCTCTTACCAAGTAATCTTTTGAATTTGTCTGAATTACTTTGCTATAATCAACACCCTTTATTTGATATAATTTTTTGAATTGTTCATAAGCAAATTGTTCACGGATTAAAGCAGATAATAGCTCAGTATTTCCCATTGTAATCATCCTTTCTTGCGAGACATCAACCCCACCAACTCAACATGATACGTCTGCGGAAACAAATCCACCGGCAATACTTTTTCCAAAAAATACCCTAATTCTGCATACTTCTTCACGTCACGAGCAAAACTGCTGGGGTTGCAAGATATATATACAATTTTCTCTGGATTGGTTTTAGCACTTGCAGTGATAAAACTCTCCTCCAATCCTTTTCTCGCAGGGTCAACAAAAATTACATTCGGGCGGATGCCGTTTTCTAGCCATTTTTGCATTACTACTTCTGCTTTCCCAGTTTCATAATGACAATTGGTTAAACCGTTTCTCACAGCGTTTTTCTTGGCATCTTCCACCGCCTCTGGAACAATTTCCACACCGTAGACTTCTTTGACTTTTTTTGCAAAACTTTGCCCAATCGTGCCAATGCCGCAATACGCATCAATTGCCACATCCTCCTCTTTTAAATTGGCAAATTCTATCGCTTTTTGGTAAAGAACTTCTGCCATTTCAGTATTCACTTGATAAAAAGACTGAGAGGAAATTTCAAATTTGTTGCCAAGAAGAACATCCACAATCTTTTCACTTCCATGCAAAAGGCGATTTTCTCTCCCTAAAATAACGTTCGTTTTTTCAGGTTGAATGTTTTGAAGAATGCTCGTTACATCTGGAATTTCACGAATAATTTCCTTGACAATGTAAGGCATTGTCATCAATTTCGCCTTTCTCGTGACCAAAATAATCATAATTTCCTTTGAATAATGACCTTTGCGAACAATTATATGGCGAACTTCACCTGTATTGTTTTCTTCATTGTACGGTTTCACCTTGAATTTTCGCAAAATGTCACGAACTTTCACTACGATTTCATCAATTTTTTCATCTTGAATAAAGAAATCCTCAATCGGTACAAGTTGATGAGAATTTTTTCGATAAAAACCTGTTTCAAGTTCACCATTTAACAAACGAACAGGAATTTGTGCTTTATTGCGATAATGTGTCGCTCTTTCCATGCCAATCGTCTCAAGAATTGGTACATCAGGCATTTTAGCTATTTTTTCCATAACATTTACCACTTGCTCACGTTTAAATTTCAGCTGTTCGCTGTATTCTAAGTGCATAAGCGGAGCAATTCCCGTGCGAATAAGTGCATTATCAGCGTTTTCTACACGATAGGGAGATTTTTCTAGCCATTCCAACACTCTTGCATAGCCAAACTTTTTCTTTGTCTGCAAAACATGGACATTTACTCGTTCATTCGGCAAAGCATTTTCAATAAATAACGGATACCCCTCTATTTTAGCGACTCCTAGCCCTTCATGTGTCAAGTCAATGATGTCCACCGTAAGCTGCTCATTTTTCTGGACAGGTAATTTCACCATTCTCCGCACCTGCTTTCTTGTTCTCTAATTCTTCTTTTTGCAATTCATCTATACGTGAACTCGCAAATGAAATCAATTCTTGCAAGTCTGATACGTCTGCGTACTTACGGATAAATGTGCGTGCCTTGCTCTTATTATCAAGTTTCCTTGACTCAAAAGGTTTCTCAACCCTCATTTTTTTTCTGTATTTCATTGTTGATAATTTCCTTGATTCATTATATGCCATTTGTAAAATCACCTTTCTTAGTTCTTTATTCAACTACTCCGCTTTCAAGAGATTTTATACGGTCAACCGTGCGTAATCTATAACAAACGTACATAGTTTGTCTTTTATATTCCTTATTATCTATATTATACACAGTCTCATTTAAAATAACCAAGTATTTCCTTTACCAACACAAAACGTGCCACAATGCCAATCGTGCCACGCTTTTTCTTCTAAAAATCCCTAAATATTTCCACGGTACACACGTGTATTGCCCAAGAAAAATTCTTTACTTGTTGTCCATTCGCCTTTTGGCAACACTTCATAAATTTTTCTATATTGTTCCATTTCTGCATCCATTTTATCAATCATGTGGAGCAATGCAGCCTCTGGAATACGTGGTGTACTAATGGTTCCCCATTCTAGTTTTCCATGATGAGAGGCAACCATGTGCTTGAGCAATAAAACATCCTCTTCATGATGATTGATGTCCTCTCTTACGCAAATTTCGACAATCTCCTCAAGCAACAACTCCAAATGTCCAAGTAATTCGCCTTCAGTCGTATAATTTTCACCAAAAAGTCCCGGCATTTCAAGCACTTTTCCTATGTCATGTAGCAAAACACCTACGCACAACAACTCCTTGTTCAACCACGGATAAAATTTCGAGATTGCTTGTGCTTTTATAAGCATTGTACTCGTGTGGTAAGCAAGACCGCCTGCATATGCGTGATGTACCTTGACGGCTGCTGGATAGGCGCGGAATTTCTCCTCATGTTTTTCAAAAATTTTCTCTGCAATCACTCGCCAATGTTTGTTTTCTATCGAAGAAATGAACTCCGTCAAGTAGTTCATCACCTTCTCCAAATCAGCAGGAGCCGCCTCAACATACTCCTGTGCTTTTTCACTCGTTGGCTGAATTGATTGAAAACCGATTTGCAATTTACCTTGATAACTGCTAATTACACCCGTAATATGCACGACAACTCCTGAAGTTAACTCACTTTTTTGCTTATCCGTAATGTCCCACAAATTCCCAGAAATCGCACCACTCCTATCGGTCAACTCAACAGCCCCGTACTCTTTTCCTGTCTTGGTTTCTCTCAAAGAAATGGACTTTATCAACGCATGAAAATCAACACTTTGTCCCTCTTGAAACTCCTTTATCTCCATTCATCTTCACCTCTCTTCTCATCACTTTCGGAAACAAACAAACTCACGAGCGAACGAATGTCCGCTCGAAGTTTTTTTATCTACTTTTTTGCACTTTATCCTAGTTTATCCACTCTTTCGTTACTATGCAATCCCAATTTCCGCACGCACAACATCAGCGATTGTATCTACATATCTGTCAACCAATTCCTGTGTTGGTGCCTCTGCCATTACACGCAAGAGTGGCTCTGTTCCAGAAGGGCGAACAAGTATGCGTCCATTGCCGTTCATTTCACTTTCGACTTGTTCAATAATTTCTTTAATTTTTGGCACGTCCATTGCGTTATTTTTACTTGCATTTTCCACTTTAATATTGACGAGTTTTTGTGGATAAGTGACTACTTCGCTTGCAAGTTGTGAAAGTGTTTTTCCAGTTTCTTTGACAACATGGAGAAGTTGAATCCCACTTAACATTCCGTCTCCTGTTGTATTGTGGTCAAGGAAGATCATGTGTCCACTTTGTTCTCCACCAAAATTATAATGGCTCTTACGCATTTCTTCGACAACATAGCGGTCACCAACAGCTGTAATGACATCTTTCATACCAACAGATTCAACTGCTTTATGAAACCCAAGATTACTCATCACCGTTGTAACAATCGTATCTTGTGCAAGACGTCCTTTTTCTTTTAGGAATTTTGCACAGATAAACATGATTTTATCCCCGTCAACAATATTCCCAAGTTCATCAACTGCAATAATACGGTCTCCGTCTCCGTCAAAGGCAAGCCCTACATCTGCTTTCTTCTCTAATACAAATTGGGCAAGTGCCTCTGGATGTGTAGAACCTACACCGTCATTGATATTCAAACCATTCGGTTTTGTTCCCATTGTGTAAAAATCTGTTCCTAAATCAGCAAATACTTGATTGACAGACGTACTTGTCGCACCGTTTGCCGCATCAACTGCCACAGTCAAACCGTCAAGTTTACTTGGAATGGTATTGACAAGAAATTGTGCATATTTTTGCAAGCCCTCTGGGAATTGTTCAACTGTTCCTAAGCCCTCTGCTGACGGACGTGGAAGTGTATCTTCCTTTGCATCAAGCAAAGCTTCAATTTCAAGTTCTTGATCGTCAACCAATTTGAACCCATCTGCTCCGAAAAATTTGATGCCATTATCAGCAGCTGGATTATGACTTGCAGAAATCATAACCCCTGCACTTGCTTTTTGTGTACGAGTAAGATAAGCGACACCGGGTGTTGAAATAACCCCTAGTTGAAATACTTCGATTCCGACACTCAAAAGTCCAGCAATTAATGCTTGCTCTAAAAGTTGACCGCTCATGCGTGTGTCACGCCCTACTAATACTCGAGGCGTCACGCCTTCTTCTTCGTGTTGGCTTAACACGTAGCCACCGAAACGACCTAGTTTGAATGCTAACTCTGGTGTTAATTCGACGTTTGCGACACCACGAACGCCATCTGTTCCAAAATATTTACCCATTTTTAATGCTCCTTTTTCTAGCAATGAAATGCAAATTACATCACTTCATTTCCCTATTCCTTTGAAGTCGTCGTTGTAGTACTTGACTGACTACTTCCTTGAGTTGATTTTTGACTACTTGAATTGCCAGCTGACGAGTTCGTTGTATTGTCAGGTGGCTTTTTAACAGGCTCTATCGTCACTTCAATAGAACTTGGTGTTACTGAATACAAATCTTGATTGATTGGAATCAATTTTTTCGTTGTTTCGGTAATGCCGTCAATTTTTATTGGCAAGTGAATGACATCAATTTTCGCCAATTCCTCTGGCGAACCAGAAATTTCAACCGTATGCGTTGACAACGTGAAATTATACTGCAAAACGTCTTTTGGTAAAACGCCTGCTTGTGTTGGCAAAATGTCTACCGTTTTACTTGGTGCAAGCACGTGAATGGTGGCATTGACTACTTGCGGTCGTGCAACAATGTTGATTTCCTGACCGTTTTTGTCCACCGCTCGAACTCCCACTTCACCAGTATAATCATGGTCAAGACTCAAATCTTTCGGCAAAACTGCTTCAATGTGGTCAATGAGTTTCATCGACTCGCTACCTGTCGTAATCTCTACTTTTTGTGGAGAGGACTCGGTATCCGTCATCGTATAACCTTCTTTGATTTGACTTTCTGGAACATTGACTTTGACTGGGAACATCTTCGTTTCCTTTTTCTCTATCGTAACAGAAATCGTCTTAGGCTCTACGTCTGCTGTCACAGCATTTGATAAACCGACAATGCGTACAGGTATGTCGTATGTGCCAACGTTTTTCTTCGACAAATCCGCCTCTAACGTAAAAGTTCTCGTCGCCTCATTTCGCTCAGCGTCCAATCGAACTCGGTTGTAACTGCTCAAATAAACACTTGCCTCTTCATTATAGCCAGAAACATAATATTTAGATGTATCATATTTCAGCTGAATTGGTACGCTGTGAATATCTGCGTTAAACATTTCACCTTGCACCTCATTGGGTGCGGAATTTCGTTTGAGCATGGAATTTGCATTGAAAAACAGCAAAATCGCAAGCAATAAACTAAGCACTAGATAAAAAGGCTTTGAGTTCATGAAATCTTTCATGCTTTTCCACCTCTTTTCTTTTTCAAAATATTGCGTTCGAGCTGTTGGAAAAGACTTAGTTTTTCTTCCACTTCTTTTGGCATCAATTCACTTCGCAAAATATTTTCAAAAGTTTCCATATCCAAATGTGGTAGAAATTGATTGCTTTTTGTAATGGAAATGCCTCCCGTTTCCTCTGAAACGACAATCGTAAGTGCATCACTTACTTCGCTTATCCCAATCGCTGCTCTATGCCTTGTGCCATATTCCTTTGGAATATTTATATTTTCCGTTAAAGGAAGATAGGCACATGAAACCACCACTTTTCCCTCTCGCACAATTACTGCACCGTCATGAAGTGGCGTGTTCGGGATGAAAATATTAATCAACAATTCTCCAGAAATATCGGCATCTAATGGAATCCCTGTACTGATGTACTCGCTCAAATCACGTTCTCGCTCAATCGTAATCAAGGCTCCGATTTTTCGCTTACTCATGTACTCAACTGCCTTTTTGTAACTATCAATCAAATGCTCAGTAGCGTGATCTTTTTTCATTTTCAAATTGGCACTTTGACCTAATTGCTCCAATGCTTTGCGTACTTCTGGCTGAAAAATAACAATCCCTGCAATCACTCCATAAGTAATGACTTGATTCATCACCCACGTAATCGTGGTTAGACCAATCATTTCAGATAACACACGAATAACAAAGAACAGCACAACCCCTTTTATCAGCTGAATCGCCTTTGTTCCTTGTAGCATTTGCACCAATTTATATATTAAAAACCAAACGACCAAGACATCCAATATATTTACAAAGAAATGCAGAGAAAAGATATTGTCAGAGAAAATATTCCGCCAAAATTCTGATGTAAATATTTGTGAAAAATCCATAGTTTTTTGTCCTCTCTGCGTATTTTTTCTAAATCTAGTATAACACAGTACACTTTTTTGTAAAAAAATTATCCTTTGGGAATTTTATTTTGAACGCTCTTTCTAATTTTTAGAAGCCTAAGCAAAAAATCCTCCAAGCAATCTCGAAGTGGGGTTCGAAATTGTTTGAAGGATTTACAAAAATATATAAACTTCCGTTTCACAACTGAAGCAGGAAGAAGAAAAAATGAACGGCAAAAGCCCGAGGCGGAGAATTTCTCCAACCTCAAGGAATCCAATAGATAAAATTTCAACGAACGTAACTTTCGCTCTCCCTATGCGTTGAAAATGAATGGCATTAAATCCCCTAGACATTCGTCTTTTAACGCCTTTTCTATACCGTAAAATTTCTACTTTACCCAACACAAAAAGTATAATGCATAGAAAATTCTTTTCAAACGCAAAAACAGTTCTTCGCCATAGTGTATGCCTTCGTTGAAAATCCTTTGCTTTTGCTAATTGTTGAAAAAACTGGACAATTTTTCCAACAGCATTATCTTAACAAAAAAACAACACAAGCTCTGGGCATTTTTTAGTCTGGAAAAGGAAAATATGCCTTATCATTCATCTAAGCCATACCTCCTTTCGCTAAAAGCATTAAACATTTTCTCGATATGTTGCCAATCATTTGTGTCAAATGGAACGTTTATCCAGCAAACAAAAGGCGTTTTTATTCTTTGCTTGGGGAGGTCTACGCTTGTAATAATCACGTCCGCCTCTTCTATGTTTGTCGTAAACTCAAGCGAGAGATTCAAAAATCGTTCTTGCAATTTTTCCATTGCCGTATATTGAAATGTCGTCGAGTATGTGAGAAAAAACACTTTACACCGTTCTTTGCGGTGAAAAAAAATCGTATTGCAAATTCTTAAAAGGAAAAATTCTAAGTTTTGATTGTGCTGAAAAAATTTTCCCAGAGATTTTTCTTGTTTCAACGATGTAATCGTCTTTTCCCACAAGTACATTTTTTTCGGATTTAATTCTTCAATTCTTCTTTTTTCCAAAGTTAACGACGGAAACGCAAAATTTACGTGAAATGTTTCACACCATGCTAAACATTTATTGAGCATAAAATACGCAAAGAAACGCTCTTTTTTTGTTAATTTTGTTTCAAAATATCTCTCAAGCGTTTGAGTGTAAATCTCAAATTCTGTATAATTCTCCATTTTTTCAGGTTCTCGAACATTTCCAAGCGGCTCAAAAACGAGCGTATAGAAAATAAAATGCAAAAATTCACATTCTTTCCGCAATTCTTCCTCCGTCAAACGAAAACCAGCAAATAAACACTTCGCCTGATGAAAAAACTCCTGCTTGTCTACGCAATGATCATCAAAAAGATGTGGCAGATGAAAATCTGCCCCTAACAGTTTTCCAGCTTTTGCTCTATCCAAGCAAATTTGATAAAAAATTTCCAATTTCATATAGCTTGAAGTTGGTATTTTTCCTTGGAAATTCCCTAAAAAATTCTCAAGAGAAACATTCTTTCGCTCAAAAAATCGTTTGGAATCAAAGCCAAATTGGGTTAAAACCGTACAAAAATACATATAACGAATTTGCACTTCAGAACCTTCGAGCATATTTTCCACTCGTTTTTTTGGAAAAAGCGACAAGTCATACACGGAAAAATAATTTTTACACTTTACAAGTTCACGCTTGGCTGTGTCATAGCTGATATACCGCTCATCTGCAGCTTTCATCAAATTGGAAAAGCGGTGATGATACAATTCCTGAAGAAAATACATGAAAAAACTATTGGCAATATAATTTTTCCGCAAAATATTAACCGAAACTGGACTTTTTGCCTCTAAGTGCAAAAAAGGACCTATTTTATAAATTTTGATTTCTTCATTATTGCCGACTTCCTCGACAACGTTGTAAATTTTTTCCAGATAATACGAAATAGACGTTTCTGGAATCCCTGTATGTTGCTTGATTTCCTCAAGTGTTGCACTTCTATCTGCCTTATTCATCAAAAAATTAAGTAAGACAAACATTTTCCATTCTGTATTACTTAAAATAAGATGTTTTGTTTTCCCTTCCATTTTTAAAATCCCCCGTTTTAAGCAAAAACGCGATCATCAGCTGACCGCGTTCGCTTATCTTATTTGTTCATATTTGCTTGAGCCATAACTTCTTCTACAAAGTTATCTTCTTTTTTCTCAATACCTTCGCCCACTTCAAAACGCACAAACATTCTGATTGACGCATTGACTGATTCTAAGAATTTCGCTACTGTTTTGCTGTCGTCCAACACGTATGGTTGAGCAAGCAATGTGTATTGTTGGTCAATTTGAGTGTTGTCACGAACAAAGCGGTCTAATTGACCTGGCAAAATTTTGTCCCAGATTTTTTCTGGTTTGCCTTGAGCTTTCAATTCTTCTTTCAAACCTTCTTCTACTTTTACTAAAACTTCAGAAGTCAATTGTAATTCTGAACCGTATTCTGGAATCGTCAAGAATGGTTTTCCAGTACGTTTGCGGTCTTCGTTTTCAATTTCAAGACGAGCTTTCAACGCTACAACTTCTTGTTCGATAAAGTTAGGGTCTAAATCTTTGTAGCTCAATACTTGTGGTTTCATTGCAGCAATGTGCATTGCCAAATCTTTCGCAAGTTTTTCTTCTCCGCCTTCAACAACAGTGATAACACCGATAAGTCCACCACCGTGTTTGTATGCTCCGAATACTTCGCTATCAGATTTTTCCACGATTTCAAAACGACGGAAGTCAATTTTTTCACCGATAACAGTAGTCGCTTCGATATATGCTTCTTCCATTGTTTTCCCGTTTGACATCGTCAATTTCAACGCTTCTTCATTGTTTGCTGGTTTGTTTTTCGCAATCACTTCTGCTGTTTCGTTTACAAGAGCAACGAATTGATCGTTTTTCGCAACGAAGTCAGTTTCAGAGTTCACTTCTACTACTGCTGCAATATTTCCTTCAACAAAAATACCTGTCAAACCTTCAGCAGCGATACGGTCTGCTTTTTTCGCAGCTTTCGCCATTCCTTTTTCACGAAGAAGGTCAATTGCTTTGTCCATATCTCCATCTACTTCAACTAACGCTTTTTTCGCGTCCATCATACCTACACCAGTACGATCACGTAATTCTTTTACTTGTTTTGCAGTAACTGCCATTTCAAGATTCCTCCAATTCAAATTCATACGAAGTATATTTTACAGGGTTATCCTCGTTCTGTCTAGTAAATCATGCTAGATATTTTATATTTCTCAATTTCTTACAGAAAAATAATATTTTACAAGCGTTTTTTCGGATTTTCAACGGAGTGAATGGTCTCTATGCCTTCTTTGGTAAAGGTAACACCGTACAAAACAAAGCCAAATACTGCTCCGCCATCAATACCAATTTTTCCATCTTCTTGCCAAATGTCAATATTTTTCGTATCCCCGTTTAAATAAGCTGTAATCGTATGCCCGAAAACAATAATTTTTCCCGTGTTATTTTTGTCTGCAATAAAGTCTTTCCTCGTCCATAAATAATCTTTTTCCGTACTTTCTCTCCAATCAGATACTCGCAAATTTACTCCTGCATGGACAAAAATATACTGTTCCCATTCAAAATAAAGTGGTCGCTCTTTGAGAAATTGAATCAACTCACCATATTGACTCCGTAACATCATCGCCAACTCCGTCAACGAATATTCTTCCATGACACCTTTGAAAAAGAAACTCTCAAGCGTTTCACGCCCTCCATTTTCAAAATAAACCAACCGTGAAAACTCACTTTCAGGGTCTTCAATGAAATTCAAAAACATTCGTTCATGATTGCCCAAAAGGTAAATCGCCTGTTTCTCCTCTACCAATTTTTTCGCCAAAAGAAAACAACGTTTGGCATTTTCTCCTCTATCACATAAATCCCCCAAAAAAACAAGTTGCTCCACATCCTCCCGCCAAAACTCGAGAATCTCCCTCATCATCTCCAGCTCGCCATGAATATCACCAATAACAAAAAATTTATCTTTCATCTTTCCGCTCCATTTCTTTCTATCATCCCCTCTATTTTCTCAAAAAAAGGAAACTGTGGCAATAGTTTCCTTCTTTCATTCAATATTTCATCTGAAGTTGAAGACAAGTTTCAATCTTGCTCAAGTCTTCTTCCGTTAGATTTTTGCTGACACACACCGTGTTTTCCTTGCCACATTCCTCCATTGATACCGTAACTGTAACTTCTTCTTCTAGCTCTGTGACAATTTTGATTGGATATTTATAGGACAATTGTTGTTTGATTCTTTCAATAATTCTCCGTTTAATCAACAAGTCAATTTCTTTTTCAATGAAAATCTTTATCAATCGCAACTCTTGAATTTCCTCTTCAATCTCATCAAAAATACTCGCCACAAGTTTTATCGGACGAATTTCTTTTTTCTCCAATTTTTCAAGCAATGAAAAAGAAATCTCACTCAATTCACCAAATAAATTTTCATAACTTTTTTGATAATCGTTAACATTTTGTATCGAAAGAGTCGTTTGCCCTAGCACCATTACACGGAAAAGTAAACTTTTTGTTTTTTGACAAATACTCTCTCGCTTACTTTGCTCAAGCATCATCCATTCTTTGTTTACAAACGAACAAAAGAGTTTATTTGCATTTTCCAATTCCTCACAAAGAAACTCATCTTCAAACCATTCAATCCTCTCGCTACATAAAATAAAGAATAAATGTTTTACCTCTTCGATAGAAAAGTCTAGTCCTTTATCATCTAAAAGATCTAACACTCGCCTCTCCAAGCCCATGCGAATATAAAATCCACCGTACATTTTTTGATACTCGTTCATCATTTCGCCTTGTTGCACACGTAAAAATTGAATCCCCACTTTCAACATTACCCGTTCAAGACTTCTTTTTGACAGTTTAGGAAAGCCAAGCACCTCTGTCAAACAATCGACAAACGTACGCACTTTTTCCTCGTCAACACTTCTTAGCACCCAGACTTCTGGCACACGAAACATCCACCAAAATTGGAAAAGTTGCTCTCTGACAAGTGGTTCGTTATCTGTAAAATTCAACCCTCTGGAAATCAATTGACTTCCTTGCGAGTGATTCACTCCGTTTAAACCTTTCAATAACTCTCGCCCGACTGTTTCGCTCATGCCGAGCTTTTCAATATCTCTTCGCATAACAAAATCAGGATTTTGAAAGATTTCTGAAAACAAACGAAATCCATTTGTTTCTTGATAAAATTTTTGAATAAATAACTGAATGTCCTCTTTCTTGTCATAGGAAAAAAGCACCTTTTGCCCGTTCACTTCAAGAGTCATTTTCTCCTGCATAGAAAATGTTTCAATTTTCAACTGCAAACGTTCCACTGCACTGCGAACCATGCCCACCCCATAAAACAATTCTTCGCTCATTTCCTTGAAAGTACAGTTTCCGCCTTTTGCAAGCAAATGCGTAAACACATTCAACTCACGCTCTTCCAGCTTTTTTAGAACAATTTTTTTCTCCATCATTGCCTAACACACTCCTTTAGCAACGGTAGTGTATCAAAAGAAAAAACTCGAAAGTAAAAAAGCTCATTTTTCAGAGCATTTTTTTTAGAAATTATTAAAACAACTTGTTTTTTTAATGAAAATATTCAATTTGAGACTAAACTACAAATCCGCCATTCTCAAAAAAAACCTAAGTCCACTCCAAACAAGCAAACTTAGGATTTTCATATAAACTAATCGTTCCATTCTTCCGCCACAAACAACGATTGTTCGTATTCTCTTATTTCTTGTAAATCAAGTATTTCTTCAAGTTGTGAAAAAGTTCCATACACGTCTTTTTTCTCCCCCGAATTTGTATAAAACTTAACCCCCAGTAACCTCACGTTTTCAGCACTATCCTCAAACGCAATCTCAGCGTTTTCAAGCGATAAGAGTAAATCTTCCTTCCATTTGTCTTTTCCTATCGCAAGTTCTGCATTTTTTGGCTCGACAAATACTTGAATGATTTCCCTCCCGTCAACATACAAAACAAAGTCTGGCATAAAACCGTTATACACTTCTACATCCTGTACTTCTTGCTTTGTGAATTGATGAAGTTTCAATGATAATTTATTTCCGTGTTCATCTCTGTAATAATTTTGTTCATCCAGCCTTAAACAGTAGACTTCTTTGTACTCCCCCTTTTCTTTTAAATTGCGAATAAGCACGCCCATTTTTCCGAGCAATTCCTTTTCTGTTTGATTGACAATTGCAGTGTCGTACACAAACCAATCTTCTTTGATTGCAAAGCCGTCAATTCTTTGTGCAAAATTTTCCATTGTGTCTCTGTTTGTTGGATATTTACTATAATCCTGTATCAATTCATTTATCGGAATCGGTGCAAATACATTGGTTCCTCTTGCCTTTTGGAAATTCGCTTTCAAAGTCATTTCAATATTTTTCAACATTTTTTCAACAGCAAATAATTTTTGTTCTGCACTGATTTCTCTGCTCGACATATTTTTTGGAATTGTCACAAACACTTTTCTTTTTTCTGCATTCAACCAATTCTCTCCCAAAAATTCTGCCATAGAAGAAAGACAAGGAACAATTTGTTTTAGCCTGTCAAAATAGAAAAACGTATTTCTCGACATAGCTTTTTTATAAAATCTTATTGGTACAATCCCGTTTTCAAATAATGCAACAAGTTTTGTATCCACCTCTGTCTGTACTTTTGATTTGTATCTCATTTCTCTATTGGTTGAAATGAGATTTATCGTAACGTCTTGCGTATTATCAATCCCATATTTTGCAATATCCGTATAAAAATCATCTGCTACTTGCTCTACTTTATTATAGTAAAGTTTCCCTTCTTTGTAGGTTGCGGATTTCTTAAAAGCTGGTTTTACTTTCGCTTCAACTTTTGGCATTTTAATATCTCGACCTGTTGGCAAGTTCATTTCCTCCAAACTTTGCACGAGATTTTTTAAATATTGCGTTTCGTTCGCCGTATGATAATGCAAGGTTTCTAAAAGTCTCAAATTGCTCTTAACTTCTCTATCAAATCTTCTTGTAAATGAGCGTTTCCCATTATAAATGAATGGATAATACCTTGCACCGCGACCAATCAACTGTGCTTCACTATTAGTCTGTGCTTTCTTTCCGTCCGCATTTTCAGATAAACGAACAATATCAAATAAATTAAGCACGTCCCAGCCTTCCGTTAATTTTGCCACGGCAAAAACGACACGGTAGAAATTATTTGGACTTTCAAGGGTATTCAGTGCCTGATAGTCTCCTTTTTCAAGCATACTTCCACCTCTGTCGCTATCATTTGCGTTTAGTACATTCTTTTTTGAAAAATCACATTGAATAGTAGCAACCAACTCTCCTAACTCTCCATTTTCATACGCTTTTTCAATGCGTATATAACTCGCTAAAAGTGGTGTATATTCTCCGTTTTCTTTCGATTTTTGACGTTTCACAAAAGAATACACTTCTTCAACGGTTAAGTTTTCAATCATTTCATGAAACATTTTTTCCGCCTCAAGTGAATGTATGATTTTTTGTGATTTAAACAAAATAATCGGTTTAAAATTCACATCATGTTGTCTACCAATATCTTTTCTTAGTTGAGAAAGTAAAACAGCGTCCAACATTTTTTCTCTATCCGTACTACTCGTTTCAATACGCAACACATCTTTTGAAAAGCCGTCATAAATAAATTTATCAAGTGTGTACTTATACAAAATCTTGTCTTTATATTTTTCATACGTGTTTTTGTTATCCAAATCAATCGTTGCAGTAAATTCAAGCAATTTATTTTGAGCATTGGCGGTTAAAATAGAATAAATCGCATTTTCCCAAGTTTGTTCTTTTTCCTTGTCACTTTTTGTACTTGCCGAGTAGTGATGTGCCTCATCTCCTAAAATAACCACGGGATTTTTTTCATAACTACTTCTTCCCATACTGTTTTCTTTCACTGTAAATAAATCACTTGAAACTGCTTGAATGGTAGCAAGTTTTAAATAAATCGTGTTTTTCGCTTGATGAACAGGAAAACGTTCAACTTTTTCAATCGTTATTCTTTCGCCATTCATTTCAATCGTTTCATTAAATAAATACTTTCCGCTTTGTCGATTGGTTAAGTTATCTATCGTTTTCGTAAGCACGCCTTGCGTGTTGACGATAAATAAGAAATTTTGAATTTTACACTCTTGATAACAATAAAGCAAAAGTCCTGCCATTAAATCTGTTTTCCCACTTCCTGTTGCCATGTTAAATAAAAGATGAGAAAATGTGCGATAGTTGTCTTTCATCGCATAGTGGAAAAATCGAATTGCCGTTTCTTGATAGTCACGTAAAACGTGTTTCAAACAGCCGTCTTTTCGCAAATAATCGGGCAATTCCCAACCATGTTCTGAAAACGTAAAATCGTTGTCTTTTTCTTTCATTTCCTCCCAGAGTGGTAGGGGGAGAATATTTTTCTTTTTCGCCATGATTATTCCCCCTCGTAAAAACTCTTATTGAAAGAAATTTCATTTTCACTCAACAACTCCGCCACTTCACTATCGTCAATTTCAGAAAAATTATAGTAAAGTTGATTTTTATCAATGATTTTCACAAGAATCTTTTTCTTTTCATCAAAGTTAAGTTCCATTGTGTCTAAATCAAATTTCTCTAAATCTGCTCGGAAATCTAAATCACCATATTTTTTCATGCGATTGTAGACTTCTTTTAGGTCATTTACTGTTTTGGCTTGTAAAACTTCTGAAAGATAGCCTTTGTTTTTTTCCATGAGTTCGGCGTAGACGAAACTTCCGCCGCCTTGCCAGTTGACGTCTTTGGAGATCCCGCCTTGCTCGCCTTCAATTACTTTTTGTAATCTTGGAACTGAAACGGTATTGACGTAATCCATTTGTTCGATTCCAATAAAACGGCGATTCATTTTCATGGCGACTGCTTGAGTAGTAGCACTGCCCATGAAGAAGTCGAGGACTAAATCTCCCTCATTTGTAGCTATTTCAATAATTCGTTTTAATGTCCCCTCAGGCTTAGGAAATGCAAAGACTTTCCCACCCATTAATTCTTTAAGGTGTAGAGTACCTTTCTCTGAATTTACTTCTTTGTCCCACCAAACCGAACGTGCCATCACAGTATTTTTTCGATATTTTTCTTGAATCGACCACCCTCCATCAGTCATAGGTCGAGCTACAACATTTTTACCTTTATTCTCAGTAAGTTTGTTTTTTCCCCAACGCCAAACAGTTTGAATCCCTTGTGAAACTTTCGGAAGAATTTCTACAGAATATTGTTCATTTTGAATTTCAGAAACCTCATAAAACCCATTCTCATCTTTTGAATTTAAATCAGCAAATATCGGATAGAAAAGATTAGGACGATTATCTGCATTAAACGCAGTATTACGATTTCTAAGTTCTCGTACTTCAAATGCTCCAAATGAATCTTTAAATGGAAATTTCTTATCCTTATCAACAATCAGATTAAAATCAGTCAATGAAGACTTTCTATAAACATAGATAAACTCGTGCATGTTTGCAATGCCACCGTAGTCACGTCCTCTTGGATTATTCACAACCGTTATTATCTCAACAAAATTTTCTCTACCAAATATTTCATCAAGTAATACACCTAGATATTTCACTTCATTATCATCAAGATGAACGAAAATCGCCCCTTCATCTAATAATAGTTGGTATGCAATTTCAATGCGATTTTTTATAAACGTAAGCCATGTAGAATGATTAAAGCGATCATTATAAGAAAAGCTATCATTTCCAGTATTATATGGAACGTCGATATATATCAACTTCACCTTCCCCGCAAAACGTTCTTTCAAACTATGCAAAGCAATAAGATTGTTCCCTTTAATGATGAGATTATCTTCCTCAGAAAAGCACTCAGCGTTTTCTTCGCCATTTTCACTGTATTTCCTTACATTTTTAAAAATTTTCGGGTCGAACAATTGGTCAATTTCTGCTTTCGCCATGATTTCATGCAACACCATTTCATCTGGTTTCATATCATCTTTGCCAATATCTTCTTTGCTCATTCCTGCTTTTAAAACACCGTCTTTATAAGGAAAATCTAGCACAACTTCCGTTGTCTCATCAAGATACTTCCCAGCAACGGTCAACCCGATTTTATTTGCATATTTTGTATAACTATTTTCAAAATATACGTTTGTAAGTAAAATTTCTTTAAACTTTTCAAGCTCAAAAATCTTTGTATCAAGTACAGTTTTTGTATAATGCGTAGAAATAAACTTATTTTCAAGCAATGCTGTCAGCAATTCTTCATCAAACGCATTTAAACTTTCCAATATCGCACTTCTCAACATTACATCTTCATGTAAATATTTCGTACCAAACGGTGCTATTGCTTTTTTCAGCTCATCTATAACTTGTGGCGTAATTTCTGTACTCATTCCGCCACCTTCTTTCCACAAGAAATAGCCTCTTTAGGAACAAACCTAAAAAAGCTATTTGCTGTATGATAAAGAAAGGTATTATTTACCTGTCTGTCTGTCTGTCTGTCTGTCTGTCTGTCTGTCTGTCTGTCTGTCTGTCTGTCTGTCTGTCTGTCTGTCTGTCTCATGATACTCCTCCAAAAAAAGTGTGTCACACAATATTATACTTTACTACAATTCCCACTAAATCTCTCACCATAAGTATTGCTGAGAAATTCAGTGGGAAACTATGCTCATTTTTTTTACTTTTTCTTATTCCCACTCCACCGTAGCAGGCGGTTTACTCGTAATATCATAAACAATCCGGTTCACATGGCTCACTTCGTTGACGATTCTCACGGAGATTTTTTGTAGCACGTCCCAAGGGATTCTTGCGAAATCGGCTGTCATGCCGTCGATACTTGTAATGGCACGAATGGCTAAAGTATAGTCATATGTTCTGCCGTCCCCCATGACACCTACACTTCTCACGCCTGTGTTGACCGTGAAATATTGCCAAATATCTTTGTCCAAACCTGCTAGAGCAATTTCTTCACGTAAAATAGCATCACTTTCACGCACAACTTCTAACTTTTCAGACGTAATTTCCCCCATGACACGAATCGCTAAACCGGGACCCGGGAAAGGTTGTCGCCATACGATTTCGTCAGGCATTCCAAGCTGAGTGCCTAACGCACGCACTTCGTCCTTGAAAAGTGTGTTCAATGGTTCAATCAATTCAAACTGCATATCTTCTGGCAATCCACCTACATTGTGATGACTCTTAATCGTTTGAGCGGTCTCTGTTCCACTTTCGATTACATCGGTGTAAAGTGTGCCTTGAGCAAGAAAATCAACATCTTTTAGCTTGCTCGCCTCATCGTCAAAAACGTAGACAAATTCGTTTCCAATGATTTTTCTCTTCTGCTCGGGATCACTTACACCTGCAAGTTTCGATAAAAAGCGTTCGCTTGCATCTACTCGAATGATATTCAAACCGAATTTTCCGCCGAGCATTCCCATTACTTGATCGCCCTCGTCTTTACGCAAAAGTCCGTGGTCAACGAAAATACAAGTTAACTTGTCGCCAATTGCTTTTTGGAGCAAAACACCGACAACAGAGGAATCCACGCCACCAGAAAGACCGAGCAAAACTTTTTTGTCGCCTACTTTTTCACGGATTTTCTTAATTTCAAGGTCGATAAAATTCGCCATTGACCAGTCGCCTTTTGCTTGGCAAACGTCAAAAACAAAGTTTTTCAAAATATCATTCCCATACTCTGAATGACGCACTTCTGGGTGAAATTGAATACCGTAAATCTTCTTCTCCTCTTGCTCAATCGCAGCAAAAGGACAGTCCGCTGACTCGCCTACTTTCACAAATCCCTCAGGAATCCCAGTCACTGCATCTCCATGGCTCATCAAAACCGTTTGTACTTCTGGAGTATTGCCAAATAAACGTGAAGAAGTGTGTGTCAATTGAGATTGACCGTACTCACGACTTCCAGCATTTTCCGCTGGCAAAACAGTGCCACCTAGCTTATGCGTAATCAACTGCATACCGTAGCAAATCCCCAAAATTGGAATCCCTAACTCAAAAATTTCGTCCTCTACGCTTGGAGCATTTTCTGCGTAAACAGAATTAGGACCACCTGAGAAAATAATCCCAATGGGATTAATTTCACGTATCTCTTCTGCGGTAATTTTGTGGCTCATCAATTCACTAAACACACCAAACTCACGAATACGACGTGTAATTAGTTGATTGTACTGACTACCATAATCTAACACTATAACCTTTTGAATATCTTTCATTTCATTTGAAATTGATGTCAAGGGAAATCCTCATTTCTTTCTAAGTTTTATTGCACATTCGCACAATTGCCAATGCTGATATTTTAACATGAAACACACGAATACGCACGAAAAATAAGAGCATCTCGTTAAGGGCACCTCTAAAAACTCGCACTTATCCCAAATTGCTAGTTTTCCGTTTTTCTTCGTCAATCTCCTCAACCTATGAACCACATAGCTTTCGTCGATTTCCTCGATAATCGAAAAACTAGCTAATTTAGTCTTAAGCGGAGTTTTTAGAGGTGCCCTTAACCTAATATTTCCTCAAATAAATCGTATCTAGCTCATGACCGTCATTTTTATGCAAAATAACATCTGCACGCTGTCTCGTTGGCAAAATGTATTGCTCTAAATTGACTTTGTTAATCTTATTCCACACTTTATCCGCCTCTTCTAACGCCTGTTTGCGTGGCAGTTGTGCAAAAGCATAATAATAATTGGTCGAATCTTGAAAAGCTGAGTCAAGCAATGCCTCAAACCGCTCCTTATACCATTTTTTGATGTTCTCCTCGCTCGCATCCACGTAAATTGAAAAATCAAAGAAATCACTCACGTAAATCCGCTGATTTTGAGGAAGTTGCAAAACATTAATTCCCTCTACAATCAAAATATCTGGTCGATTGGTAATATTTTCCTCCCCTTTTACAATGTCGTAAATTTCATGAGAATACACAGGCGAAGAAACTTCCTCCTTACCACTTTTGACTTCCGACAAAAAACGAATCAACCGCTCCATGTCATAGCTTTCTGGGAAACCTTTTCTTTGCAACATATCTCTTTCGAGCAAATAATCTGTGGGATATAAAAAACCGTCCGTTGTAATCAATTCCACGTGCAAACGTTTAAACGTACGTGAAAGCAAAATTTGCAAAAGACGTGCTGTCGTACTTTTTCCTACCGCCACACTTCCAGAAATACCTAGGATAAACGGAGGGGTCGGCAACAATTTTCGCAAGAAAAGTCCTTTTGACATCGTAAGCGATTCTTGTGCTTTGTGATAAATGCGAATGAGATGTACCAAAGGAACATAAACTTCCTGCACATCTTTTAGCGAAATCGAGTCGTTCAAACTCTTGATTTCATTCAATTCTTCCTCTGTCAACGGGGGAATACTATTTTCATACAATGACTGCCAATCGTTTCGTGAAATTTTATGATAATTGAGATATTCTTCCATTCTCGCACTCCTCATTTTTAATGAATACCCTCTTAGTATAACATTTATTGAGCGTGAACAAGTGCTATTCACCTTTATTTTTTTACAACCTCACTTCTAAAAACTTTACTACAAAAAATACCAAATAACTTTCTTCAAAACGTTCGTTTTATAATTTCTATAATAAAAATATTTTTGTTAGAAAAATAGACAAACGAAAATAAAAATTAAAAAATCATCCTTCTCGCTCTAATATGTAAAATATTTTCCACTTAAACGAAAAAAGAAAAAATTATAGAAAAAACTAAATAAAATATATTTTTCATGAAAATAATTTGTTATAATAGTAGTAGTACAAAATTAAACGAGGTGGGCGAAAATGAAAATTGGAATTATTGGCATTGGCAATATGGGAACGGCAATTGTAGACGGTTTATTAGCAGAAGGAAGTCATGAAATTAGTGTTGCCTCTTTAGATTTACCAGCACTTCATGAGTTTGCGAAACAAAGAAATATTTCTGCTTATGATACAAACGGCGAGTTGGTGTTACATTCAGACCTTGTAATCCTTGCGGTAAAACCTAAAGTTTTCCCAGAAGTTTTAGAGGAAATACGTGTCTCCCTACAACTGCAAAAACCAATTTTACTCAGTATTGCGGCAGGACTTACGCTAGATGTTTTATCTCAGCTTGTCAAACTTGACGAACAAAAAATCGTCCGTTTAATGCCGAATTTAGCGGCGAAAGTAGGGGAAAGTGTCAGTGCAATTTGTGCCAATCACTTGGTCGAAAAAGAAGAACTCACTGAAATTGCTGAGATTTTTTCTGCAATTGGCTCCGTTTATGAAATTGAAGAAAAAGATTTTTCAACATTTGTTGCCCTAGCTGGTTCTAGTCCTGCATTTGTCTATTCTTTTATTGACTCTCTGGCAAAAAGTGGCGTAATGTACGGTTTTCCAAAAGATTTGGCAACAGAAATTGTCACAAAAACCTTAATTGGAAGTGCAAAATTGCTCTTGGAGGAAAACTGCCACCCCCAGCAACTAGCCGATAGAGTCGCAAGCCCTGCTGGTACAACGATTGCAGGATTGCTCGCACTAGAATCGGCTGGTTTCGCAAATGCCGTCCATAAAGGAGTAGAGGCAATTATCAAGCGTGACAAAGAAATGAGCAAGAAAAACTAAGTGTTCAACGTTCGAGAAATAATTTCTATTTTTATAAAAAAATATTATTTTCTCCTTCACAAAGTTATCCAGTTATGGAAAAAGTTGACAAACTCGAAAATATAAAGCTATTTTACTATTTTTTACTAATTTTGCTGTTATTTTTTCTTAGAAAAGGTTGATTTTTTAAAAACAGTGGGTTATTATCATTATATAAACGTTGTCCGAAAAGGTGCCAATGGAGAGAAAAGAGAGGGTATTTATGTTAAAATTATTCACTACGCCAAGTTGCACAAGTTGTCGCAAAGCAAAAAGTTGGTTGATTGAGCATAAGCTTGAATTTGAAGAACGCAACATGATGAACAATCCGCTAACTTGTGATGAACTTCGTCACATTCTGTCAATGACAGAGGAGGGAACAAGCGACATTATCTCAACACGTAGCAAGGCATTTGAAAAATTAAATATTGATTTAGATGATTTAAGTATCCCAGAATTATTAGAATTACTTGCAGAAAATCCGAATTTATTGCGTCGTCCAATGATGTGCGATGACAAACGTCTACAAATTGGCTTTAACGAAGATGAAATTCGTTGCTTCTTACCTAGAAACATCCGTCGTATCGAAATGCGACACGCACAAATGATGTCTGGAATTTAAATTAAAAATTATAGGCTCTGAAGATTTCAGGGCTTTTTTTGACGAAAAAAAAGTTTGCATCAAAATCCTGCAAACTTCAAAGATTCACGGTTTCTTTCGACCAACAAATCGACCCTTTCCTAATAAAAACAAAATCCCTTTTTCCACATTTTTTATCTACATTTGCCTCTGTTTTAATTTGGCAATGTAACGAGTAATTTCGTACTGACGAGAGTTTCAAACACCTCTCTAGCTTGCGTTTTCTCCTCTAGTGCCTTTATCCATTTCAGAGAAACAGAGAGTTTTCTGTCACTTGAATCAAATTCGACAGTCAACTCTGTGCGTTCTACAATTCGTTGTGGAAAATTTTTCAACATTGTTGTGTCACCACTCGCCGTTAAATTTCATCAACGTTTGTGTATAAAGCAAATTGTTCACACTTCGTCCAAACGGGGGGGAACGCAAGATAGAAGTCTTTCTCAAATCTATTTTGTCGTCCACCCACCGTCAAACGTTACCACACTTCCCGTCATATATTTTGCGTCCTCACTTGCCAAAAATAAAGTAAGACGTGCTACTTCTTCTGGTTTTGCCCAGCGTTTCATAGGTGTTTCCTCAGCAACACTGCGAGCCATTTCACCACCGTTTTCCTCAAAATCTTTGCGATTCATCGGAGTTTCAATCGCTCCCGGTGCAATTGCGAGAACATGAACATTCTCCGGTGCCATGTCAAGAGCAAGTTGCTTGGAAAAACCACTCACAGCGTGCTTGCTCGTTGTATAACTAATCCCACCGCCACCAGCTACCATACCTGCAATTGAGGACATATTAAGAATCGCTCCTTGAGCTTGGAGAATTTTGGGCAAAAAAACTTTCGTTATTAGAAACATACTATCCAAATTATTATGCAAAATTGTTTGCCAAAGGGAAAATGACGTTTTCTCTAAAGGCAGGTAGTCATCTAACACCCCTGCGGTATTGCAAAGAATATCCAATTTCTCTATTTTTTCACTTAACTCATTTACAAAACGTTCATCACTAGCATCGCCTTGGAAAAAGTGAAATTGTTCACCTAGATTTTCTTTCATTTCACTCCTATCCACACCGTACACTTTCGCTCCCTCTGACAAAAATGCCCGAGTTTGAGCCAAACCAATCCCGCTTGCACAACCTGTAATCAAAATATGCTTCTCTAAAAATTTCATTCAACTTCCACCCAATCTTCCGCCAAACAATCACATGGTGTTGGACTCCACATACTAAAACCTTCACCCTCGCCTGTTACATTGATTAAAAAATACGGAGTAACCAGTAATTTTTCACCATTTTCAAGCGTAATCGAGTCATAAAGTTTCACAAAATTCTCCGACCCGCCCCAGTTGGTGCGAACTACTTTTTTTCCTTGTTTTAATAAGGAAAGTGCCTTTTCAAATGTCATGATTGTCCCTCTCTTAATTGTGAATTCTTTTACTAGACAACTCTCTTTTCTTACATTTCAAAGTAAATTTCACAGCGAAAGCAAGTAATAAAGCAATCCAAGAAAAAATTGTTATTTTGTAAATGATTGAGGAGAATTTCCCTTCTTGATAAGTCACAAGTAAAGTGTTCTCTCCTTGTGTTCCTTTTAGTTTTAAAGCACCTATTTCTGTGGTATCAAAATCATTTTTCGTCAATTGTTGACCGTTTAGCTCTAATTTTGTTTGCTTGTAAACGATGATAGGAACTATTCGTTGCTTAACTGGTTTGACTTCTTCTCTCCACGTTACCTTTATTTTCCCGTCACTTGTGATAGATTTTTTGTACGTGTTTTTCGGAATGTTTACCACTTCTTTTTTGTGAATTTCAGCCACATCTAAAGCTACTAATTCATGATTACTCCATTTCTTTTTCAATGGTAAGTAATCAGGAAACCCAAAAGGCAAGTCTTCTATCAATAGAGAAACATCCTTATTTTTACTTCTTTCTTTAAATAAATTACCATTCTTCATTTTTTCTCCCAAAGATAATTCCTTACTATTTTGGTAATTCGGAGCCAAGTCGCCTTTCACCCAACGATCCACTCCATCATAAAGCGTCGACTGATTTAAAGATAGTCCCAAAATAATAAACACTGCAATACAAATGTTCAGAATTTCCACCGTTTTTTTCTCTTTTAAATGTGAAAATACTTCCATTAGAGAAAACGTTACACCTAAAATCAACAAAATATTACTCGCCACTACAATTCTTGAAACAATTTGCACCGTAGTCTGCAAAATCGGAAACAATTCTCCTAATTGTGTCCAAGGAAAATAACGTGAGGATAAAATGAAAAAAATTCCTCCTGTTATCGTTAAAAAGCGGTTCATTCTTTGAAAATGAGTAGTCATTCTGAAAAAATTTTTCATCACATAACAAATCTGGAACAGAAAAATTAGACTTAGTAGCAAACCTAATTGAGCCTAAGCAGGCATTTGAATCGTAAACCAATTGCTACTGTGTGCTAAATTTAACTCTGGACGAACCGTGTATAAATTGTTTTCTTTGAAAAGTTTTATCATTGAGTAAAATACTCTCAGCGATAGTAGCGTAGAAAAAACTACTGCGATAAAAAGGGAAAATAAATATTTCGCCCTCTCCTTACTTTTCACCCAGCCTACAATAAAGAATGGTATCAACACCACTACTCCAAGCATTGCTGTAAAATTGTGGGTGTTTAGCAAAATTCCCATCATAAAAGATAGAAATAAAATATTGACTTGCTTTTCTCTCTTTTGTATAAAATCCAAACCACACATCACTACAAAAGGGAGAACTGCTGAGCAAAATCCAGTATAAGCTGTATGGATTGTCCATAAATTTGTTGTATAACAACAAAGATAGACAAGCGAGGCGATGAGAGAAAATTTGTCGGATAAACCTGCTTTTCTCCCTGTCAAAAACATACCGCTACCTGCAACAAATAAAATCACAAACGAAGTAACAAGTTGAAAACTACTCCAACTTTTCAAAAGCAATAACAGCCCGCCACAAATATAAGCAAATCCCTCACCATATAGTGCATTACAAATTCTACCAACGGATAGAAAACCGTAAAGAGAAACACTCGGAAAATGCCCATTTTTTAAATTCATCATTGCATCATAAAAACGATTGAAATGAATCATCGTGTCATTGCCAATCAATACTCCTCGCATATAAATAAGCGGGAGTAACAAAAACATACTAGCAATGAAAATAATTGCAAAGTTTTTTAGTTTATAACCGTCTTGTCTTGTCTTGTCTTGTCTTGTCTTGTCTTGTCTTGTCTTGTCTTGTCTTAATTGTACCATCCCTAAAACACATTCCTCTCTTCTTCCGTCTTACATTCCCGAATCAATCAAAATCTCTAAAAACACTAGAGAGAAATCACATCTCCCTTAATTGTGAATTTTTTTCGCTAGACAATTCTCTTTTCTTACATTTCAAAGTAAATTTCACAGCGAAAGCAAGTAATAAAGCAATCCAAGAAAAAATTGTTATTTTGTAAATGATTGAGGAGAATTTCCCTTCTTGATAAGTCACGAGTAAAGTGTTCTCTCCTTGTGTTCCTTTTAGTTTTAAGGCACCTATTTCTGTGGTATCAAAATCATTTTTCGTCAATCGTTGACCGTTTAGTTCTAATTTTGTTTGCTTGTAAACGATGATAGGAACTATTCGTTCTTTTGGTGTTTCTTTTTCCGTCCATGTCACTGCGATTTTTTTATCCTCTGTGATTCTTTTTTCAAAAATTCCTTTTGGGATACTAAGCACTTCATTTTTGTATTTTTCACTTGGATTTAGTTTTATAAGCTCTTGATTGGTTAATTTCCTTTTCAATGGAAGATAATCTGGTAGTGTTGTTTGAGCCTCTGTAACTAGGTAAGACACTCCTTTTTTCCTTGATAAAAATTTGAATTGTTCTTTATCCTCACCAAAATAATAGTTACTTGAAAAATTGGAGTACGCATTATCTACCCAGTTTTGCATACCACCATATAAAAATTGTTCTTGCCTTGAAAAAGATAAGACAAGAAATATTATCAGGATAATGTTAGTAACTACCTCTCCATGCAAACTTAAAATATTTGAGCGATTAAGAGCCGACAAACTTAAAGCCACCCCTAACGCAAAACAAACATTTGCTACAACAATAAAGCGAGAGGGCATTTGTATCGTACTCTGTAAAACAGGAAATAATTTTCCAAGAATTGTCCATGGAATCAATCTACTTGAAAAAATTAAAAAAACAACTCCTAATATTGTCATTATTTTATTAAGTTTTCCAATTTGGTTGTTCAAATTTTTCCAAGAAAAGCATACATAACAAATTTGAGCTATGAATAATAAACTATTTTGCAGTCCAATATCCATACCACTGGCACTATTATTGATTGAGAAAAAAGCACCTCTAAATCCCAATTCCATTTTTGGCATGACGGTAATCAAATGATTTTCTCGCATTATGGAGAAAATATTATAGAATATGTTTAGACTTAGAAAAATTGTAATCAAAATTGCGATTCCTAAATCAAACAATAATTTTTTTCGCTCTGTGCTTCTGATAAATCCGATTATCAAAAATGGTGTTAAAACAACAGCTGAAAGTAAGGCAGTAAAATTATGCGAATTAAGTGCAACACCCATCCAAAACGCCAACATCAAAATATTTACTTGTCCTTTTTCTCTTGTGCCTAATCGCAATCCACAAATAATTATCCACGGAAGTATCATAGAGGAAAGTCCTGTCATGCTGGTACCAAACGTAAAAGAATTTGTTTCAAAACACCCAAAATAAAGGAGTGAAGAAATCAATGAAAATTTATTGGAAAGTTTACTTTCTTTTCCTAAGCAATACATCCCCAATCCACTGATAAATAATATCAAAAATGAAAGGACTACTTGAAAAGAAATCCAATTCCTTAAAACAAGTAGTAGCATACCACAAATAAAGGAAAAACCTTGTCCATAAACTGAGGACACAATCCGCCCAACACTTGTAAAACCGTATAAACTAATTGTTGAAAAGTTGCCTGTTTTTAAGTTCATCATTGCCTCATAGAAACGATTGAGATGAAACAAAGAATCAAAATTTAGCACAATCCCTTGCTCATAAATTTGAGGCAATACCAAAAATAAACTCACAAAAAATAAAATAGTTATATATTTAAAATTACCGTTTTGTCTTAATTGTACCATTCCTATACCTCATTTCTTATTCCTCTCTTCTTCCTTTCTTACATTCCCAAATCAATCAAAATCTCTAAAAACACTAGAGAGAAATCACGTCTCCCTTAATTTCTCTCTAGTTTGTATTTTTAGCCAATCAACGCACCGTTTGGCATTCCGCTTGGTGCTTCGACAATGGCAAGATTGCCTTTGTCATCTTCTGCTGACAAAATCATTCCCTGAGAAATTTCGCCACGCATTTTTCTTGGTTTTAAATTCGCCACGATTACGACTTTTTTGCCTATCAATTCCTCATGGTTTGGATAAAACTCTGCAATTCCCGAAAGAATTTGTCTGTTTTCGCTATCCCCTGCATCCAATCTAAATTGCAACAACTTGTCGGCATCTTTTACCTTTTGCACGTGAACAACTTCTGCTACTTTCAGCTCTACTTTATCAAAATCGTCAAATTTGATTTGTTTCTCCTTGCTTGAGATAAGCTCTACCTCTTCAGGATTCCATGCTGTTTCCTCCATTTTTACCCCTCCATTCATTTGTTCCTTGATATAATTGATTTCATCTTCCACTTCCAGACGTGGAAAAATTGGTGTTCCTTTCTCCGCTACTTTTTTCCCTGCTGGAAATTCGCCAAATGTAAGCGTCGCGAGGTTGACTTCTTCATTTTCAAGACCTAGCTGAGACAAAATTTCGTTTGGTGTCCGTGTCAAAATTGGTTGAAGTAACGCTGCTACCACTCGCAAACTCTCAGCTAAATGAGCAAGCACGCTCTCTAATTCTCCACGTTTTTCTTCCTCTTTCACCAACGCCCACGGCATCGTTTCGTCAATATATTTATTTGCTCGGCGAATAATTGTCCAGACGTTTTCCAAAGCCACATGAAATTCTATTGTCTCCATTGCTTTATGGAAACCTTGAATCGCTTGATTGCTTGTATTTTTCAAATCTGCATCAAAAGCTGTTATATCGCCTTTCATCACTGGTGTCACACCGTCAACATATTTGTTTATCATCGCCACCGTTCGATTAAGTAGATTGCCCAAATCATTTGCCAAATCAGAATTGAGACGGCTGACAAAGTCCTCTGGCGTAAATGTAAAATCACTTCCACTTGAAACTTGACGCATTAACCAATAACGAAGTGTATCCAAACCGTAACGTGTCGTTAACATTTCTGGATAAACCACGTTTCCCTTAGATTTGCTCATTTTTCCGTCTTTCATCACAAGCCAACCATGTGCAAAAACTTTTTCCGGAAGTGGTAAATCAAGTGCCATTAGCATAATTGGCCAATAGATTGTATGGAAACGAACAATCTCTTTTCCAACCATATGAACATTCGCAGGCCAAAATTTCTCAAAATTCGCCTGATTCTCACTGTCATAGCCAAGAGCAGTAATGTAGTTGCAAAGTGCGTCAATCCAGACGTAAACAACGTGTTTTGGATTGCTTTTCACAGGAACGCCCCATGTAAATGTCGTACGACTTACTGCCAAATCTTCCAACCCCGGTTTGATGAAATTGTTAATCATTTCATTTTTTCGTGATGCTGGCTGAATAAACTCTGGATGAGTTTCATAATACTCAAGCAAACGATCCGCATATTTACTCATGCGGAAGAAATAACTCTCCTCGCTTACCCATTCCACTTCATGCCCACTTGGAGCAATGCCACCAATGACCTTGCCATTTTCATCTTTGAACACTTCTGTTAATTGTGTTTCAGTGAAAAATTCCTCATCACTCACCGAATACCACCCTGCATACTCGCCAAGATAAATATCCCCTTGTGCAAGCAAACGCTCAAAAATCGTCTGAATAGCCTTTTCATGATAATCATCTGTCGTGCGAATGAATTTGTCATAACTCACATCAAGCGACTGCCACAACTGCTGCATATAGTCTGCCATTTCATCCACATATTGTTTAGGAGTAATCCCACGTTCAGCAGCTTTCTGCTCAATTTTCATTCCATGTTCATCTGTTCCAGTCAAATAAAACACATCAAAACCCATTAGTCTCTTGTAACGTGCCAACACATCACAAGCGATTGTCGTGTAAGTATTCCCGATATGTAATTTTCCACTCGGATAATAAATAGGGGTTGTAATATAATAAGTTTTCTTCTCAGTCATTTCCTGCTCCTTGATTGTAAAAATAATATTCTTTGCAACTCTAGACGAAACTTCTAAAATTGACTTACCAAGACAAAGTCCTTCATTTGACAGTATAACATAATTTGTAAAAAAATTTAGGGTTATTTGGGAGTTTCAGGGATTTTTTAGCAAAAAAACTTCAGAAATTAGTTCGTCTCCTCGCTAATTTCTGAAGTTGATTTATGAGTACACTTACTCTACTTTCCCAGTATTCTTAAAATGTTCATACATACTATCAATTTCTTTTTTCAGTTCCTCAACCATGATTTCTTCTGGTACTGTGCGAATGATTTTTCCTTTTTTGAAAAGCATTCCTTTGCCAAGTCCTCCTGCAAGACCAATATCTGCCTCACGTGCCTCTCCCGGTCCATTCACTCCGCAACCTAGAATCGCAACAGTTATCGGAGCTTTGATACTTTCGATATATTGCTCAATTTCATTTGCAATAGGAATAAGGTCAATTTCAATTCGTCCACAAGTTGGGCAAGAGACGAGCGTTGTGGCATTTGCTGCTAAACCGAACGCTTTTAGCACTTCTTTTGCCACACGAATTTCTTCGACTGGGTCAGCGGAAAGTGAAACACGCACTGTATTTCCTATGCCAAGTGACAGCAATGCCCCAAGTCCTGCTGCAGACTTCATAGAGCCAGTAAAAAGCGTTCCCGCCTCCGTAATCCCCAAATGCAAAGGATAATCAAAACTGCGACTAGCAAGCTCATATGCCTCCAGAGCCAATTTCACATTGGAGGCTTTCAGTGAGACGATAATATCATGGAAGTCCAAGTCCTCCAAAATCTTGATATGTTCTAATGCAGAGGCAACCATTCCCTCAGCTGTTGGATAACCATATTTTACAAGAAATTTTTTCTCAAGCGAACCTGCATTGACCCCTATGCGAATTGGAATATTTTTCTCCTTACAAGCAGTTACCACTTTTTGCACTCGGTCAATCCTACCGATATTTCCCGGATTTAGCCGAATTTTATCCACGCCTGCCTCAATTGCTTTGAGTGCCAAACGGTAATCGAAATGAATGTCAGCTACAAGCGGAATATTGATTTGTGATTTAATTTCACTAAGTGCCTCTGCCGCACGCTCATCTGGAACTGCCACACGCACAATTTGACACCCTGCCTCCTCTAATCGAAGAATTTGCTCGACTGTTGAAGCGACATCATGTGTTTTTGTCGTACACATACTTTGCATAATCACTTCATTTTTTCCACCAATCACTAAATTACCAACCTTTACAGGTCTTGTATGCTTACGGTGTGTTATTTCATTCATGAAAATACCCCTTTAAATTTGTATTGAATACTTTGATACTGAAAATCTTCATAAAATCTATTGATTTTCGATTAATTCAGTATCATTGTATCAAATCCAAGCTCAAAGGGGAAAATTTTTTTACTGATTTTGATTTTTCTTAACCTTCAAAGGTGTAAGGGTGCGAAAATAAAGAATGAGTGTCGCTACTGTTTGAATAAAGCCACTATTTAATGTTGGAAAGAAAAACACTAAAATCGTTGACAAAATAATCGGAGCAGTGCTTGCAAATAAAATAATGCGAATCACTTCGCTATATCGAATAGATAAACGACTTAGTTTATTGTGAATCATGCCAGCAACACCTAAAAACACCACAAGCCAAACCATTTGAAAAATAGCAGGGATAAAACTTATCAAATAAACGAATACAAGCATCCAAATAGGCTGAGACATGGTACTCATTGCGTGTCGTAGTCGTTTCCCTGTCATGTCACGAAAACTTCCTTTATCGTATTTCATCTCAATCAATTTTGGTTCTTCATCAACACTTAGACTTTGAGGAAGCGATACTACAAAGGAATTTGGTAAAAAAGCAATCCCTAGCACATCTGATGAGACACTTGCAATTTCTTCCTCCGTGCGTTTTCCTTGCGGGTCAAATGTAAAGACAAAATATTTGGTTTGATACATAAAACCATTGGCTTTACTTTCAAGTTTCTTGTCAACAATCGTAAAATCTGGAATTTTTTCGCCTACAACTCTTGCATCATGCAAAATTTCCTCCGTTGTCGTCCACGTATCCGTTGTAATTGGAAGAGCAATAATCACACTTAAAAATAACAAATAAAAAATTGCCTTGCCCCAAGAAATCTTTCTAGCCTCGTATAAATCCTCAAGTTTCAAAAACGATGCTTTGAAATAAATATTTAACTCGTGCATATTCCACCTCCATTTGTACTGCTTTTTATTGTATCATAGAAAACGACGAAGACCTATAT
Source organism: Pilibacter termitis (assembly GCF_900167335.1). Lineage (GTDB taxonomy): Bacteria > Bacillota > Bacilli > Lactobacillales > Streptococcaceae > Pilibacter > Pilibacter termitis. Next base: position 2,789 of record NZ_FUXI01000024.1, on the reverse strand, counting down.
TTTTTAGTGCCTTTTCTCGTTTTTTGAAGTATAATAATGATGATTCATAGAATAATTTGGAGGGAAATATCTTGATTTTTGCATACAATAAAGCACACGTTGGTGATGTGTTGATGATTTTGGTAAAAAATGACAATGGAGCAGACGTTACAAGTACACGTTGTGGCAATGTGACGAAAATTGCGTTAAAAGAAACAAACGAAGTAGTTGCTTGGAATATTTTTCAGGCAAGCGAAATGCTGGGTGAGATTTCTGGCGTAGGGCAAGTAGTTTTATCTGATGAGCAAATCGCTCTTCTCAACGAAGAATTAGCCAAAGAAGGCTTTCGTGAAGTCATAACGCAAGAGAAAAACTCAAAATTTGTCATTGGTTTTGTCAAAGAATTGACACCACATCCTGATAGCGACCACTTAAATATTGCTCAAGTCGAAGTAGACAATGGAGAAATGTTACAAATTGTCGCAGGGGCTCCAAACATCGAACAAGGGCAGTTGGTTGTTGTCGCAAAAGTCGGAGCAATGATGCCAAACGGGCTAGTCATTTGGGACGGTGAACTTCGTGGGGTGAAAAGCTCTGGCATGATGTGTTCGCCACGGGAATTACAGCTTGAAAACGCCCCAGACGTTCGTGGAATCTTGGTTTTAGAAGAGGGAAGTGCCACTATCGGAGAAGCATTTTCACCCGAAAAACATTGGCATGGATAAGTTGGATTTGTCTATTTTTATAGCAGGAAATTTGTCCATTCAATGACCTCTTTTTCCAATTTTATTTTTCCATTTTGAAGAAAAAGTTGGAAAAATGCTTTAAAACCTTTTAGTTATAGGCTTTTCTTCGTGTTTCTAGGTTTTTACAGACCATTTGGAAATACGTTAACTACCCCCTTTTTCCATTTCGTGTTATACTTTATGTGTAGTTAAGAAAAAGAAAATGTCTAGTCAATGACAGAAAGGTCAGGCGGTCTGTATGCTACGTTCACATTCTTTAAAATTAGATTTTGTCTTTGCAAGTATTCTAGTTCTATTAGTAGGAATTGCACTTTTTGCAACAGACCAAGATGCGTATGCTCCTAGCTCAAGCGACGACATACCACAAGAAAATCAGTATATACATGCTGATAAATAAATTAGCTTACTTCAAAGTTTTATAACTTTTTATTTTCTCCTCCCTTTTTTTCGGAAAAGCCTCCCCTGCTTTTCCGTTTTTTTATTGCGAAAAAATCGGAAACACTCTACAATAGAAATAGTATATGGGCATCTCTAAAAACGCAATTACTCTTTTAGAATACAGAGAACCCATAAAATACCTTTAAGGAGTACAAACAAATGAAGTCTTCAATCTACGGATTAACAAGAGAACAGCTTATCGACTGGAGTATGGAAAACGGTCAAAAGAAATTCCGCACAGAGCAACTCTGGGATTGGCTCTATCGCAAACGTGTGCAAACATTTGCCGAAATGACCAATTTACCAAAGGACTTCATTGCCTTGCTAGAGGAAAATTTTTGTATCAATCCACTCACGCAAAAAGTCGTACAAGAGGCAAATGACGGAACGGTCAAATATCTTTTTGAACTTCCAGACAAATTGCTCATTGAAACAGTGCTTATGCGACAACAATACGGTCTTTCTGTTTGCGTTACAACGCAAGTCGGTTGCAATATCGGTTGCACTTTCTGTGCCTCTGGTTTACTGAAAAAACAGCGTGATTTGACCTCTGGCGAAATTGCTGCACAAATTATGCTTGTCCAACGCTATTTTGACGAACGCAAGTTGGACGAACGTGTAAGTCACGTGGTCGTCATGGGCATTGGCGAGCCATTTGACAATTACGACAACGTGATGAATTTCTTACGTGTCATCAATGATGACAAAGGAATGGCGATAGGTGCTAGGCACATCACCGTTTCCACAAGCGGACTTGCACCGAAAATCAAAGAATTTGCTACAAATGGTTTACAAGTCAATCTCGCCGTTAGCTTGCACGCACCGAATAACGACCTTAGAACAAGCATTATGCGAATTAATCGCTCGTTTCCGCTTGAAAAACTTTTTGAGGCAATTGGCTATTACGTTGAGAAAACCAATCGCCGTGTAACATTTGAATACATTATGCTAAACAATGTCAACGATCGCCCTCATCATGCAAAAGAACTTGCTGAGTTGCTAAAAGACATGAAAAAATTAGCCTATGTCAATCTCATTCCGTACAATCCTGTTACCGAGCATGACCAATACTCACGCACCCCAATGGATGACGTGTTACGATTTTATGATGTCTTGAAGAAAAACGGCATTAACTGTGTCATTCGCAAAGAACATGGAACAGATATTGACGCTGCTTGTGGGCAACTTCGTAGCAAACAGATGAAAAAACAACACCAAGATGAAAAAGAGGAAAATGCTGAAGTGAGCGGTTTTCGTCACAAAATCCAAACGAAAAGCGAAAATAAATAGCTAAAAAACGGCTCTTTGTCAAATCGTGTGGAAAGCATCTATTTTACAAAGCGTACCTAAGAGAGTTGGACATCTTGTCCAGCTCCTCTTTTGCGTCTACCAGAAATAGTTTTCTTGTAGCATTCTGCTCTGTCGAACCTAGCCAGTAGCACAATTATAGGTCGTTCAACATGCAAAACCTTGTTCACTTGACTATTCTCTTGTTTTATCTTTCACTGTTACACTTTAAATACTGAAATATCTATTCTAAACCACCTTACAAATCCCTGTAAGAAGACCACACTGAATATAGCTCCTCGTACGGAAATTCTCAAATCTTCTAAAACCATAAGCCAA
>NZ_FUXI01000018.1:13970-64645 GCF_900167335.1 Pilibacter termitis | reverse complement strand
CAAACGATTGGCTTATGGTTTTAGAAGATTTGAGAATTTCCGTACGAGGAGCTATATTCAGTGTGGTCTTCTTACAGGGATTTGTAAGGTGGTTTAGAATAGATATTTCAGTATTTAAAGTGTAACAGTGAAAGATAAAACAAGAGAATAGTCAAGTGAACAAGGTTTTGCATGTTGAACGACCTATAATTGTGCTACTGGCTAGGTTCGACAGAGCAGAATGCTACAAGAAAACTATTTCTGGTAGACGCAAAAGAGGAGCTGGACAAGATGTCCAACTCTCTTAGGTACGCTTTGTAAAATAGATGCTTTCCACACGATTTGACAAAGAGCCTGAAAAACGAAAACTAGCAAATTTGGTATTCACCCGAGTTTTAACAGCTCTCCTAATTTTTAAGCGTAACTATTTTGAAACTCCACCAATCATGCTACAATATTTTATATAGAATAAGAAAAGCTAGGAGGGGCGTTTTGAAGTCTGCAACAGTGAACACTGTCGTTTATTTACTGCTACACTTCGTTTCGCATACAGTCTTTCTAAGAATCAAAGATTCTTGAAAGACTAGTATCAAAACGTTAGTTGCGAGCGACATTGTGAACAGTTGCCAGACTTCAGCCCCTCAAAGCTAGACAAAGGAAGAAAAATGTGTGATTATAAAAAAATTTTAACTGAAAATTCAATGCAGGCTTTTCTTTTTTCATCAAAAATTGGTTTGGAAAAGGAAAATCATCGAGTAAATCCGCTTGGTTTTCTCTCAAAACAGCCTCATCCGAGTGCTTTATTTATGCGTGAGGAGAATCATTATATTAAGACGGATTTTGCAGAAACGCAAATGGAGTTTATCACTCCTCCTTTTTCGACAGAGAAGGAAGCGTTATTGTTTTTAGAGGCGGAACATTATGCGGCGATTTTGGCTTTAGAAAATGACGACTTATTGTGGCACGCCTCTATGCCACCAGATTTGCCACATCGTGACGAGGAAATTCCGCTTTCTCAACTGAACGATACGCAAGAAGTCGATTATCGCAAATATTTAGTACAAAAGTACGGAAAAAGAAAGCAAATGATGAGTGGTATTCATGTAAATTTTGAGTTAGGCGAGGATTTTTTAAAGCAACTTTATACCCTTTTACATGCTAAAACTTCTTTAAAGGAGTTTTCAAACGAGGTTTATATGAAAATCGCACGACAATATTTGCGATATGAGTGGCTTTTGACGTATCTTTTAGGAGCAAGTACACGTGCTTTTTCGGGATTTTTCCGCAATGGCGAGAGCCTTCCAAGAGCTGTTCGTTCCATTCGTAATTCTATGTTTGGGTATCGGAATTTCAATGAGGTGAAAGTGAGATTTACTTCGTTAGATACTTATGTAAAAGATTTGCAGAAAATGATTGCCGAGAAGAAATTAATTGGAGAACGTGAATTTTATTCACCTGTTCGTCTGCGTAGCGGGAAAAAAGCTTTTGAGTTGCAGTTAAACGGTATTCAGTATATTGAGCTTAGAAATATTGATATAGTGCCTTTTCAACCTTTTGGCATTAGTTATGCTACTCTTCGTTTTCTTCATTTATTCTTGCTTTTTCTTTTGTGGAAACCAGAGGAAAATCCAGAACTTGCTCAGCAAGACGGATTAGAGAAAAATTATACGGTAGCTTTTGAATCCCCTCAAGACAAAACCGTTCTTTATGACGAGGGGAAACGGTTATTCCAAGAGTGGCAAGAATTTCCTTTGTCTGCTGCGGATAAAAAAATTATTCAAGAGTTTGAGAGGATGCTTGATTTTCCAGAGGAAACACCAAGTGGGAAAATGGAAATGTACCAAAAATTCGATCCTGAATTTATCCTTCGTTTTTCAAAAACAAATCACAAAATGTCCATTGAAAAAGCGGGGCAACTCCCTAAAAATTGGCAACAAGTTGTTGAGGGGATTCAGCAAAATCTTGATTTGTCAACGCTCAAAGAGAGAAGGGATACAATCAAATGATAAAAAAACATTTTGCCAACGGAAATTTATGGTTGGCATTGGCTTTCGTGGTGATGTGCGTGTTATTTTATTCCTCCTCGCAAACATATCAAGAACAATCACAAGTGGGGAATTTAGAACATTTTCTTCAAGGAAAACCATTTTTTAAGGAACTCTCAAGTATTCATCTTCGTTATGGGAACGAGCAAGTGAGTATCGAAGAAAAAGGATATTATCCCTTTGTTGAGTTTTTTATTCGCAAGTTTGCTCATTTTGCCACATATTTCTTTTTGTCCTTTTTCCTATTTTTAGGATTGAGAAACAAATTTAGAAAGTCAATCGTTCTCTTTGGTGTTTTGTCATGGCTTGCTGCTAGTGGGTACGCTGGTTTAGATGAATTTCACCAAATGCTCACAGGAGGCAGGACGGCGAGAATTGAAGATGTTGCCCTTGATTCATCAGGAGCATTTTGTGCAGTGGCAGCACTATTGCTGCTTGAGGGGATAAAGAAAATAAGGAAGTAAGGGGATTTGGGACTTACTTCCTTATTTTATGACAACCGGAAAAATTTCATTCCGTTTTTCGTTTCCCCTCTCTCATCGGCAAAATCACCAAATAGACTACAAGAAGTAACACAAGACTAATCAAGAAAATGAAATGTATACCTCCTTGTAAAATACTTCTCAAGGCGAGCATGGAGGCTTTTGGTAGGTTTCCTGCGGTGTGCGGGTTGATGAGTTGATTCATATCTTCAAGTGAAATAGCACTGTCTTTTGGCAAATTATTTGCGATTTTTGCGTTAAGTACGACACCGAAAATAGCAATCAAAATTGTTTGCCCGAGTGTGCGGACGAGCGTGCTAAAGCCTGTTGCGACACCAATATCACCTTTGGCAACACTCGTTTGTGAAACGACTGTAAATGTAGTAAAACTAATCCCAAAACCTAAGCCACTTGCCATACTAACAGGAAGAAAATGCCATTTTCCTGCATTTTCACCAAAAAGTGTAAAAGCGACAAAACAAAGTAGAATAATCGTATTCCCCAGAGCTAAGACGTTTTTTGTACTCCATTTCTCAAGCAAATTCCCTGCAATATTGCTCCCAAACATCCATGCGAATGCAAGTGGAGCAAGCACAAGACCACCAATCATGGCACTTTCGCCATTAATTCCTTGTAACCACATTGGAATATAAACATCTACCACAATCAAAACACCAGCAATCAATAAAGCCGAACAGTTGACTAAAGTAAATAGTGGATTTTTGAACAAACTGAGCGGAATGACAGGATCTTCTGCTGATTTTTCAATAAAAATAAATGCAACTAAGCAAATCATGGATAAAGCAAGTAGACACACTACTCTTAAAGAAAATGTTTCTGTTCCAAAAAATTGCACGGCAAGCAAGAAAGAGAGGAGCAACAGCATAAGAACACCACTTCCTAAAAGGTCAAGTTTTAGTTTTTGATGTGGACGAACATTTTCCTTGAGGTTTGCAAGAAGTAGCAAAATGACCGCAATGCCAACGGGGACATTGATGTAAAAAATCCAATGCCAACTAAATGTCTCTACAATCATTCCACCACCGAGAGGGCCTACGATTGAGGCGATTCCCCACGTGGCAGAATTGAGCCCGAGCAGTTTTGAGCGTTGTTTTTGATCGTATAAATCAGCAATCAACGTGAGTGAAATTGGCAAAATTCCTCCAGCTCCCACCCCTTGAATCGCACGGAAAATAATTAGCTGAACCATTGAACTTGACAAGCCAGAAAGTGCTGAGCCAAGAATGAAAATCGTAACAGAGGTGAGGAATACGGGACGTCTGCCAATCATATCTGCCAACTTACTAAAAATTGGTGTCATCATAGCTCCTGTGAGCAAATAAATCGCAAACACCCAATTCATAATGCTCATTCCCTCAAGACTTCCGACAATTGTCGGCATGGCAGTTGTTACAATTGTTCCTTCGATTCCATTCATAAAAGTCGCAATAAAAATAGCAATCGTAATCCAAAGTTTGTTTTTATTTGTGATATTCATAACGTTCCCTTTCCATTCGTGTAATGCTCTGCTATTGTCTCAAACTATTATAGAGATTTCAATGGAAATGATTTCTTTTTTAGTGTTGTAAATAACACTTGTCAATAAATAGGCTTGTTTATTATTTAGAGGAGTTTGGGAAACAGAGTATTCTCGGGTCATTCATCTTTTTCTATTTTACGGAAATATTTGAAAAAATACAAAACGCCTTTTGAACCTTTTGTTTCCATTCGTGAATTATGTTACGATATTTATGTAAGGGTATCGTGCTATTTTTTAGATTTTCAACTTAAATTCAAACGTGAAATGGTGATAAGGGGTGTGCGAAAATGAAAAGAAAAAAAGAAAAAGCAATGGATATGCACTCTATGCTAACAACTGCTGAAAAAAGACGATTAACAATTGTTGAAACGTTACTTGAGAGAAAAACATGGGTGGATTTGGACGAATTAGCTAAAATTGCAAGTTGTTCAACGAAAACATTGGGGACGGATTTTCAGTTTTTTGATATGACTTGGCAGGAGTATTTTGTTGTTGAATTTTCCAGAAAAAGCGGGGTAAGGATTCATGTGAATCATGAACGAAAAATGAATTGCATTTACGGCGAAACCTTGCAAAACTCTCAATTTTTTCAGTTTGCGGAAATGCTGTTTTTCAAGCCGTATGAAACGGGAAGTTATTGGTTAAGTGAGCTGTTTATTAGCGAGTCTAGTCTTTATCGTATGGTGCAGACGTTAAATGGTAGCATGGAGCAAGTTGGCATTGAAATCATTCGTCAGCCGTTTTATTTGCAGGCGAAAGATGAACGGTGGTTGCGGCTTCACTTTACCAATTATTTTGATCAGGCTTATGGTATTGGCAGGTGGCCGTTTAAAGAATTTCAGCAAGAGCCTATTGTCAGAATGATAGGCGAGATTGCCAAAAAGTTAAATATGAGATTAAGTGACGAGGTAGTGTTCAATCATTCACTTTCGGTAGGTGTTGCTTTTGTGCGTATGAGCCAAGGGTTTCGCTTGGAGTTGAATGATAAAAAGAATCATGAAATAGATGAGTACATTTTAGGATATGAAGAGGAAATACAAGAAATACTTCCGTTCCGTCTTCCGACAGATTGGCATAAGGAACTAGCACAAATGATTTTTCACCCGTATTACGGCTGGGATAACGAACAGGAAATGGCACGTATTAACGGATATGTAAGTGATTATTTGGACGTTATTTCAAAAGAAGTAGGACTAGAGCTTGTAGAAGAAGATAGAGCAGCAGTGCAGTTTGAAGTGGTTAGCCTTTACACAAAATATAAGATATTTCCATATGTGCGTTATTCTTTATTTGATAATTTGAAATTTCAAGCGGAGCGTGTATTTGAAAATTATCCAAATTTCTCAAGAGAAATAGTAGGGAATTTGCAATTAATGGAGAAGAGAACACATTTTCCTTGGTATTCAAAAATGCTCTATCACATTATTGACATTTTATTTGTCGAATGGAGCGATTTGCCAATTAAATTAGAAAAACGTAGAACAAAGGTGAAAATGCTGATTGTCTCAACTCACGGTCAAACGCACGCTAAAATATTAAAAGGGATACTAGATATGCAGTTTCATTATCGAGTGGAAATGGAGATATATGAGGGAAGTGTAATGAATAAAAAAACATTCCCGAACGCAGAAAGCTATGATGTGATTATCTCAACAGAACCACTGCTGGAATTTGCAAGAGAAAAACTTTTTGTCGTAGATAATATCCCAAACGTTATTCAACTAGGAGAAATAGCAAAAGAAATTGACCGTTTGCAGTTGAAATTGCATGTGGGCACACCGAAGAAATAATGCGAGGAGAAGTATCCAGAGGTTTGGGTACTTCTTTTTTCTGAAATCTGGCAACTGCTCGCAATGTCGATTCCTTTCAACTTGAAAAAAACTTGCATTTTTTTGTTGAAGAATTGTAAAATGTAACAGTACACGGATAAGTGATTATGTGTAGAGGCACTCTTATATTAGTAAGAAAGACTTCGAGTAGACAAAACTTGCGAATGGGAGAATAGAATGGATAAGGAAGAAATAATCTTAAACAAGACACGAGAAGTGTTGAATAAAATGGGCTGGTTGAATAAGTATAAAATGGAACAAATGCTTTCAGATTACCAATCTTCTGAAGTGCATACGATTGAGTGTATTAGTAAAGGTGAATTTGTCAATGTAACGAAAATTGCTCAATCTCTTTATATGACAAGAAGTGCAGCAAGTAAGATTGCCAAGAAATTGTTGGATAAGAAATTGATTGAGCGGTATCAAAGAACAGAAAATAAAAAGGAAGTTTATTTTCGCTTGACTGAAAAAGGTAGAGAGGTAAATGAAATTCACGAAAACTTACACAAGGAATTTTTAGCACGAGATAAGGTGGTTTTTGATGAAATAACCGAAGAACAACTTGCAGGATTTTTGGCATTTATTCAGCGATATTCCAAACATTTAGACGAAGAAATTAAGCGAGAGGGTAGAGAAATCACATAATGAGGGTGAGAACAATTTTTCAACCTCATTTTTTTGGTGTTTTTTTGTTGACTAGGAAACAAAAAAGAGATACAATGATATTGTTTCTTGGGAAACAAAAAACAAGGAGAATACAAATGAAAAATAAACAACAAGAACAATTACCTAAAACGATACTTGCGACAGCATGGGCGATAGCATTGGGGGCGATTGCTCCGATGTTAGACGCTACAATGGTGAATATAGCTATTGACCAATTAACAAAAGATTTTCAAACAAATTTAAATATGGTGCAGTGGTCTGTTACAGGATACACTTTAGCACTAGCGGTTACAGTATCTATCTCAGGCTGGCTGATGAATCGTTTGAATGGGAAAAAAGTTTTCATTTTAGCGACCCTTATTTTTGGTGTGACTTCTGTCTTGGCAGGGGTGAGTTGGAGTGTTGAGAGTTTTATTTTCTTTCGTTTATTGCAAGGTGCAGCCGCTGGAGTGATTACTCCTTTGATGTTTACGCTGTTAGTGAAAGTTGCAGGGAAAGAGCGAGTGGGCAGAGTAATGGCAATTGTCAGTATGCCAATGATTTTTGGGCCAATTTTTGCTCCAGTGCTTGCGGGTTTTATTGTGCAAGTATTATCGTGGCGATGGATTTTCTTTCTCAATGTATTTGTGACACTATTTGCCACACCTTTGATGAAGAAAAATATTCCTGATTTTGCTCCTTTCAATAGAAAAAGTAGGCTTGATTTTTTTGGAATTTTTTGTTTGTCTATTATGAGTGTCGGGCTGATTTATGGTTTGACAAAAGCAGCAGATACTGCAAGTCTTTTGAACCAATCCACTGTTATTTTTTGTGGTATTGGCTGTTCTTTTCTTGCAATTTATGTTTTCTATAATTCTCTCAGAAAGAATAAAACCGTTCTGCCTTTGAAATTGTTCACGTATCAAGGATTCGCCTCTGCAAGTATCGGACTATTTTTAGCTAATATTGCGATTATGGGGCCAATGTTGATTTTGCCATTATTTTTCCAAAGGTCGTTTCATTTCAATGCGATTATGTCAGCTTTCGCTTTGATTCCGCAAGGTGTAGGAATGCTTGCCACAAGGCGAATGATTGGACGAAAGATTGATCAATTCGGTTCCAAGCGTGTTGTGCAAATTAGCTTACCTCTTGCATTGGTTAGCGTGTTTCCTCTTTTATTTGTGACGGAGAAAACAAGTATGGTTGTTCTTGTGATTGTTTTATTTATCCGTGGAGCAAGTGTGGGCGGTTTGACACTTCCTTTGATGAGCGAGGCATATATTGGGTTGAATGATGAATTACTTGCTGATGCGGGAGTTGGGATCAATATTATTGAAAATCTTGGAGCGTGTTTTGGTACAGCATTGCTTGCGACAATTGTTGCGACATTTCCAAAAGACGACATACAAGGATTTCATGCAGGATTTTTGTTTTCAGCAATCGCACTTGTCTTGATGATTCCGACAAGTTTCTTTTTAACAGGAAAACAAGGTTACACAAAAAACGCATGAGGCAACAAATTCCTCATGCGTTTTTATAGGTAACTTTATTACACATTACTCATCGTTTTTCCAGCACCATGAATCTCTTCAAAATCAGAGGTGAAATCATCCACTGCTTTTGTAATAGAAGGATGAGCGAAAAATTGTTCGACTACGTCACTTCCAACCGTTACAGCGTGCGAGCCACAATCAATGGAATCGTTGATTTGTGTGATATTTTTATAGCTTGCCCCTAAAATTTTTGTCTTTGCATTTCCTCGAGCGATTTCCTCAGCAAGTGAAGAAATGACAGCGTTCGGACTGATATTCAAATTCTCCATGCGATTGTAATAAGGAGCGATATAATCCGCACCTGCTGCAATTGCCAGCAAACCTTGTATTTGTGTGTAAATGGCGGTCGCTGTTACATTGATGTTGCGACGTTTTAGCTCTTTAATCACGGCGAGTCCGACTTCGTTGACAGGAACTTTGACAAATACGTTGGAGTCAACGTTTTCTAAAATTGCCTCGGCATCTTTCATCATGCCGTCAAAATCTTTTGCGACAACTTGCACGTGCAAACTTTTTTCCATGCCAATGATTTTGCGAATTTGTTTAAGGTGGGCATAAAGGTCAATTTTGCCCTCTTTTTTCAAAATACTAGGATTACTTGTTACTCCGCTAAGTGCAAGAGCATTATTCCAACGTTCAATTTCTTGAAGATTGGCGGTGTCGATCATAAATTCCATTTTTCTTTCCTCGTTCCTGTAACTTTTTTAAAGCGTGTGTTCTGTACGTTCAATAATATCATCTTGTGTAGCTTTGCTCAAGACATTGAAGAATGCAGAATATCCTGCTACACGTACAATCAAATCACGATGACGTTCTGGGTGTGCTTGGGCGTCAAGAAGTGTTTCTCTACTTACGACATTGTACTGAATGTGATAACCATGCAGACGATTGAAGAAAGTACGCAAAAGTGCGATTAATTTCAGTTTATCCTCTTCTTTGGCTAATACTTGCGGTGTTACTTTTTGGTTCAATAAAACACCACCTGTAATATCTTTTGTCGGAAGTTTTGCGACGGTTTTCAATACCGCAGTAGGTCCGTTTGTGTCCATTGCGTGAGTAGGTGAGCAACCTTCTGCTAATGGTGTCCATGCATTGCGACCGTCTGGTGTTGCCATAGTACCATGTCCTTGCCCGACATTTGCAGAAATAGAACTAGTACCAGCGTAACGAGTGCCACCGATTGGTCCACGACCAAAACGAGTATTTGGATATTTGACCACTTCGTCAATATAGCAGTTATAAGCATCAACAACTAATTGGTCAACAGAATCATCATCATTTCCATATTTTCCTACGCTATACAAAAGTAACTCTTGTATTTCCTTGCCTTTTTCGCCTGCAAAATCATTTTTCATAGCCTCCCAAAGTTCAGTAGGGGTAATTTTCTTTTCTTCAAAAACGAGTTTTTTGATTGCAGCGAGACTGTCGGCAAGATTGGCAATTCCTACTTGTAAACCAGAGATAAAGTCATAAACGGCACCGCCTTCTTTGAGCGTTTTCCCACGACCAATACAATCTTGTGTCAATGCCGAACACAACACATCAGGCACATCTGTTTCTAGCACCCAGTCGCAAGCATTTTCAATGATAACAGAATGGCGAGTGAAATCACGAATTACCACATCCCAAGCCGCAAATAGCTCATCATAACTTTTCATTTCACTAAAAGGCTTAATGCCGTCAATTAACTTCACCTTGCTTTTCGGATCGACTCCACCATTCATAATAATTGTCAGCACTTTAGGGAAATTGATAAAACTCATACCAGTACAGCGATACCCCCATTTTCCGGGAACTGCCGTTTCCACACAACCAATGGCAGAATAATTGTACGCATCTTTTTCATCAATGCCACGAGAAATAAAGGAAGGAATGATAATCTCATCATTGTTAAACGCAGGCATTCCGATTCCTAGTTTGATCACTTCGACACATTCATTCATAAATTCAGGTGTAAGACCAGCGTGATAGCGAACGGTCAAATTTGGTTGTGGCAATTTTGTTTGAGCGACGGATTTTAGCAATAGATAACTCAAACGATTCACCGCATCTTTTTTCTCCGTTGTCTGTCCTGCAATCGTGACATTTTGGTAAAGCGGAGAACCCGCAGAAAATTGTGTGTGGCTCCATGAACGAATTTTATTAATCGTAATAGTTTTAATCCAGAGATTTGTCAGTAATTCCACCGCTTTTTCTTCGGTAATTGTCTTGTTTGCTAGGTCACGTTCTAAAAATGGATTGAGGTATTGATCCATTCGTCCATAGCTTAGCGAATGACCGTTACTTTCAATTTGCAAAATCAATTGAATCAACCAAATGGCTTGCACCGCTTCGTAGAACGTATCCGCTTTTTGATAGGGTACTTTTTTCAAAATGCGACTGATTTCAAGCAATTCTTCCATGCGTTTAGTATCAGCAGTTTTCGCCTGTGCAAGTGCAAGCTCAGAAAAACGAGTGGCGAATGTTTGGATTGCCTCAAGCGTGATGAGCGTTGCCTCGTAAAAGTACATTTTTTTCATATCTTCTACATTTGTCAAATCAAGAGTTGCAAGCATTTCTTTCACACGTTTTTCATAGGAAATCAACCCCTCGTTGATAACCGTTTCATAGCTCACGGCAATATGAGCATCTCCAGAGGTGATATTCCCTTCGGCTTTGATAATTCCTAAATCGTAAAATAACTTAGAGGCACTAGGGATTGCCGCAAGTCCTCTGTCTTTTGTCGTGTTATGATACCAAAAAGGTGCAATATTACGAAGTTCTTCTTTGGTTTCTTCGGTGATATAAAAGACATCTCCGTCACGTTTTTCAAACTCGTCTAATTCATTGACCACCCAGTCCATTGCGTATTCTGGAAAGATAGGAGCCGAACGATTATTTTTTGCTTGATTTCCAACAATGAGTGTATCTTTTTCAATGAAAATCGACATATTTTCCAAAATATTTTTCAACATCAACGCACGTTTTAGCACAAGTGGTTTATCTTGATGTTCTTTGTAAGCCTCAGTTGTCAAAACAGCACGTTCTGCACAAACATAAGGCTTTGTTGAGAGAACTTCCTCACGAAAATGTGCCATTCTTTTGGTCAAATCGCCAAAGTAGTTCTCAGTTTTCTTTGTTTCAGTTGCTAACATTTTAATCGCTCCATTCATTTTAATATTTTCATATGAATTATAATATAGTTTCGTACGAAAGTAAAGAAAAAGAGACCTAGACATATGGGCACCTCTAAAAACTCCGGTTAAGCCAAAATTAGATAGTTTTTTGATTTTCGAGGAAATCGACGAAAACTATGTGGTTCATAGGTTGAGGAGACTGACGAAGAAAATCGGAAAACTAGCAATTTTGGATAAGCGTGAGTTTTTAGAGGTGCCCATATATTTCTTTTTTATGTCCAAGTCTCTCAATCTTTAGCGTCCGCCTTTAATTTTTCGCAGGCAATTCACGATAAATTTCCACGATTTCCTTTGCTAAATCGGTAAAAGAAATGGAGGTCATCAAATGATCTTGACTGTGAACGGCAAGAAGTGTGACGTTCATGTGATTGCCTTGAGCCTCTTGAGTTAGCATATCTGTTTGGGCATGATGTGCTTGAATAAGAGACTCCTCAGCAGTTGTGATTTTTTCCTCTGCAATCGAAAAATCCCGAGCTTTTGCAGCAGAAATCGCCTCCATAGCACTACTTTTTGCATTTTAGCCAAAGATGATTAAGTGTACCTATAAAAACTCCGCTTAAGTCAAAATTAGATAGTTTTCCGATTTTTGAGGAAACCGACGAAAGCTATGTGGTGACAAGAAAAGCGAGCGGGGCGATTTGAAGTCTGCAACAGCGAACACTGTCGTTCATTTACTAGAAACGTAAGTTTCTAGCGACATTGTGAGCAGTTGCCAGACTTCAGCCCCTCGCAGCTAGACAACAAGAAAAGCGAAGAGGGGCGAACAGGAGTTTGTCGTAGTGAGTCACAGCATTTATTTACTGGAAACGAAGTTTCCAGTGCTGTTGCGAACAGCGACCAAACTCCTGCCCCTCGTAGCTAGACAAGGTTGAGGAGGCTGACGAAGAAAATCAGGAAACTAGCAATTTTGGGTGAGCATGAGTTTTTAGAGGTACCCTTAAATTCATAATCGCTTCTAAATGTTCTTGATTCTCCATTATGCTCCCACGCTCTCCTTATCAAGTTCTGCTTGTTTCAACTCATTTTCATAAGCAATTTTGTCTTGCACTTTGAAGAATGGAAAGTAAACGGCAGTTGAAATTGCCAAAATGACGATTTGCAACAATGCTGCTTTCCAACCACCGACCATTAAACCAGAGATAATCGCAGGTGTACTCCACGGCAGTGTCACACCAGAAAATGGTGCGAGAAATCCTATCGCAATCGCTCCGTACACGAGTAACGCTGAAATAATTGGCACAACAAGAAATGGTACAAACATAATCGGATTCATCACGACTGGAAAACCGAAAATAATTGGCTCGTTTACATTGAAAATTGCAGGAAATGCCGCAACTTTTCCAAGTGCCTTATATTGCTGAGATTTCGCGGCAAATAGCATAGCAATCACAATCCCAAAAGTAATCCCACTTCCTGAAATAATCAAAAAGCTATCTAAAAATTGTTGTGTTACAATGTGTGCTCCATTTTCAACAGAAAGTTGTCCTTTTGCAAGCAAATCTTTGTTCGCATCAAGATTGGAGAGAAGAAGGGCGGTAACAATTCCGTTGACAACAGATTGTCCGTGTACCCCAAACCACCAGAGAAATGAGATGAAAAACGCAATTCCGATTGCTCCACCAAGAGAACCAGTAAGTCCTTGAAGTGGCACTTGAACAGCTTTGTAAATCATCTCGATAAAGGTTCCGCCGTCTGTCACTTTCTTTGAGATGATATACACAATCATGGAAAGCAAGAAAATAGCAAACGCAGGTGTCATGGCTGCGAATTGTTTGGAAATCGCCTCAGGGACTTGCTCAGGCATTTTCAAGACGATTTTCTTTTGGATAAAGAAAGTATAAATCGCTCCAACTGTTAAACCAATAATAATTGCTCCGATAATTCCTTGCCCACCAAACCATACTTTTGAAATTGCATCCCCTATTGGCTCCCCGGCTTCTGGTATATAGGATGATTTTAGTGTGATAAAGAATGCTGAAAGAGATAAAACTCCAGCAGGTAATGGCTCAACATCGCTATTTTTCGCATAAGCATAGCCAATCGCAAAACAAGAAATTAAGCCCATAATCGCAAATGTCCCAGAGTACACTTGCATAAATGGCTCTGTCCAGTCCTTGCCAAAAACATCAGCAATAGCCTTGTTAATCTGCTCTGACGGAATTTGACCGATAATCAAAAAGATACTCCCGACAACCGTAAGTGGCAAAATTGCCAGCATCCCGTCTTTTAAAGCGATAATGCCACGCATATTGACAAACCGCATAATCGGGGCAATAATTGCTTGCGAATTAAAATTTTTCATAGTTTCCTCCCGTTATCCTTGCATTAGATTTAATGCTAAATCCAGCACTTTTTCTCCGTTTAATGTTCCATAATCGCTCATTGGAATCACAGCAATTGGTACATTTTTTTCATCACAAACTTTTTTCGACTTGTCAAGCGTGTAGCTGACTTGCGGTCCTAAGAGTGCAACGTCAATTCCTTCGACAAGTTGAGCGATTTTCGCTTGAGAATCTGCTTGAATATCTACTTCGATGCCTTTTTTTGTTGCAGCGGCACGCATATTATTTACCAACATTCCAGTTGAAAAACCTGCGGCACAAAATAAACGAATTTTAATCATGAGTAATTCCTCCAATAAATAATTTTTTTGTTAGCAAATAAATAATGTTCATAAATGTAGCAGTGTATGATGCCCCCTCCTTTTCGTTTGTTTATTCATGTGAAAATAAAATCATTTTTAAATGAAACTTATTTATTTACTTTCGCAACTAAATCATACAACCTAGTAAACGTTTTCTCAAGTGGAAATGTGGAAATTGAATTGTTTTATGATTTAATTGCACATTTGTGCGAAAAATAAGTGAAATATTTGGCGGCAAAAAAGAGACTGTTGCTAACTCAGTCTCCTTTAGAGGTATCCAGATTAGATTTATGGCTACTCTAGCTCCCACAACGCTTTCATCTCAAGCAAAGTATTTTGATCCGTAATCAGAGTATTCAACGCTCCTTGTTTTAAAAGGGCTAAAATCGCCTGAGCTTTTTCCTCGCCATACGCAATCCCGACAGAAATCGGGACTTCTTTTAATCGCTCAAGGGTAATGCCAATTGTCCGTTCATAAAGTTCACCTTTGGCAACATTTCCGTCTTTATCAAAAAATCGACAGCAACAGTCGCCTACGACTTCTTTTGCCTGTAAAAAACGATTGTCAGAAAGTGTCAATAAATCTCGCCATTGACTTTCCGTTGTCGCAAGATGCCCACCAATTCCGACAATCGCCACGTCCAATTTTTCCCACAAATTTTTGATTTCACCAAAATATTTTGAGGAGAGAATCCCATTTGCCAGCTGAGGAGTTTCTTGAATAACCGTAGTATTAATGAAAACGCTATGTCCTTGCGTTTTCTTTGCCAACTCATAAACTAAAGTATTCACATGGAAACGAGAATTTGTATGACTTGGGGCTCCAGCAAGTGGGACGATCGAAAGGTTTTTCGCTGTTTTTTTATTAATATGATGAATAACCCTCGAAAGTGTTGAACCCCATGACAGCCCAATCGTCTGGTCGTTTTTGATAATTTTGCGAACAAAACTCCCCGCAAGTTCTGCAAAAAGTTCCTCTTGCTCAGCAGTAGAAATCGTAGGATTGTTTGGCAATACTTCCAAATATTTCAATCCGTACTTATTTTTAAACTGATTTTCCAAAGCCAAAAGCTCGGCATCTGTATTTTGAATTTCAATCTTGACAATGCCCTCACGCTTGGCTTGCGTTAACATTCGGCTAATGCTCGTGCGGTAAATGTCTAGCTCTTTGGCGATTTGTGCCTGCGTTTTGTCCTCCACATAATACAGATAGGCGATTTTTGCCAGCAGTCTTCTCTTATCTTCTTTCATTTTATCCCCTTATATTTTTTTCGGGGGAATTTGCCTCCTAGTACATCAAGTACAAATTCTCCCGTTTGATTAGGTGAGTCTTATTTTTGGTGTAAGTGTTCATTTCGCATACCAAAGACCTTCGCAGCAAACACGCCCATAAAGACAAACCCGAGAAACAGTGAAAGCAACCAAAATTCTAATTTTCCTTCATCAGCGTGGTTGACCAGTGCAAAGTAGAAAACAGAACCAGCCAATGCTAAATTCCAAAGCGACCAAATCATGTTCACCATTGCACTTGACGTTCTTTCGAGAACATTTTCGGAACGACGATTTTTTACAAAAGGTGTAGGAAATCTCTGACCCGTTACCCCCATGATAAAATGTGGGAAAAAATTGGCAATTAATGCCCCTGCTAGAAATAGTTTTAAATAAATCATCTTTTAATCCTCCGTTTTATCCAAAATCCCAAGTGTTTCAAGAGCATCTAAAATGCCGTCATCTGTCACCGTCTTTGTTACATAATCCGCAAGAGGTTTGACTTTCCAATTGGCATTCCCCATTGCAACTGCAATGCCAACAAAATTGAACATTTCAATATCGTTCATCTCATCACCAAATGCCATAATTTCATCTGGTGTAAGTCCAAGGCTTTCAATCACTCGAGCAATTCCGTTTGCTTTAGAACCGCCAAGAGGAATAATATCATTAGAATAAGGGTGCCATTTCACAAGACGAACGTGCTGCCGCAATTCCTCTGGTAAAACAAGACTTTCCGCATTTTCATTAATCGTCAACATTTGATACACTCGGTGTTTTTCATGAAATTTCGGATATTCGATAATCCCCCGACCGTAAACAATTGGAAGTGCCGCTTCGCCGTATTCGTTCCACTTCGTCAACGCAACGTTGCTACTTCCAATGAATACAAGCTCCACATTTTCAGATTTCGCCCACTCAATCGCACGCTCCACAACATCCGAAGGAATAGGATTAGAATAAAGTTCTTCCCCGCTCGGTGTGATAACATACTGCCCATTAATTGTCACATAAACATCTGCCCCTAACTCTCGCACCTCAGGCACAATGGCATGATACGCACGACCCGAGGCAATCCCTGTAAGTATTCCTTTTTCTTTCAATCTACGAAAAACGTCCTTAACGCTTTCAGGCATAAATTCTTCATCTTTCAAACGCAACGTGTCGTCAATGTCAAAAAATATCGCCTTAATCTTTTTTGCGTGTTCACGCAAATCTTCTCTACTTCTAGTTAACATAAAAATACCTACCTTTGAATAAAAATAAAAGAAACCTCCCTCTTATTTTATCTTTTCTTGCAGAAGAAAGGAAATGAAGTGCGTTGGAGAAATATTGAGCAAGTGAAAATGTGTAGAAGTACTCTTAAGGGCAACTCTAAAAACTAACATTTATCCAAAATTGCTAGTTCTTCGTCAGCCTTCTCAACCTATGAATCATATAGCTTTCGTCGATTTCCTTGAAAACAAGAAAAACTATCTTAAACGAAGTTTTTAGAGGTACCCATAAAATTTTATATGGTTTTGGTGTAGAGTAGTGAGTTGAGCTAAGAAATTTTCAATTTGCATTGATTCGATTCAAAAGTAAAATTATGCCGTTATTAATTATTCATTATTTCTTCGGTAATTTTAGTAGCAGTCGGTGGATTTGGAAAACACGTGGCAATGTTTGAGGCATCAAATACGTTTAGCAAGAAAGTTGAAACATTTCTTTTAACTGAAAACTCACCACTTTCATTTTTGTCGAATCTTCAAATTATTGCTTTCCTCACTGTTTTGCTTGCGATTTCTTTTGTTGTAAGCTTGATTGTATCAAAACGTTGGCTAAAATTAGGGGTGGTGGAGTAGAGAAGAAGTTCAAGGATTTTATCATAAATTAAGAGACAATTTCAGAAATGAGGTTGTTTTTTTGTAGACTTTTTATTACAAAAAATAGGAACTTCACAATAACTCTTTACAAACCGACCGTCAGTATGTTTTAATGAAGGTATAGAATAATAAAATATAAGATTGGAGGAGAATCATTTTGGCAAGAAAAAATAATCCAGAGAAAACAAAACAACGAATTATTGAAATATCGGCAAGATTGTTTGCAGAAAAAGGCTATGCAAAAACGACTATGCAAAATATTGTGGAGGAGTTAGGAATGAGTAAGGGGGCGATTTTTTATCATTTTGCCTCGAAAGAAGAAATTGTTGATGCTGTAATCGAAAGGTATCGTAAATTTATCATGACGAAGGTGAAAAAAATTGCAGATGATTACTCACTTTCCACAAAGGAGCGAGTGATAAAAATTCTTCTTAGTTTGAATATGAACGATATTGACGGTGTTTCAATGGTGGAATATCTACTTAGTCCAGAAAATGCGTTGATTTATCAGAGAGTGGAAATAGTATTTTTCCGTGATATAACAGAAATCCTAGGGAAAGTGATAGAAAAAGGGGTGGAGGAAGGGATTTTTGATACATCTTATCCCAAAGAGAGCGTAGAATTTATTTTAAGGCGGATAAGAGCTTTTGATTTATCAGAAATGCAAAATTTGACCATTGAAGAATTAGAATTGCAAATTCGAGCGGTTACTTGGGGGATTGAGCGGATATTGGGCTGTAAAGATGGAGAGATGTCAGAATTAAAAACGGCATTTTCTAATCTAAGTAAGGAATACACAGTTAGTGAAGAGAGGGGAAAGGATGAACGTACAGTTTAAATGTTTTTTATTTGGTCAATTTGTGTCAGGATTCACAAGTATGCTTGTACAATATGCGTTGATTTGGTACTTGACGACAGAATACGGAAGTGCAACGATTTTGAGCATTGCCACTATGTTAGGCATTTTGCCGATGGTTGTGCTAGGATTATTTATCGGGGGAATAATAGACCGTTTTAGTCGGAAAAATATCTTGATGATAAGTGATAGTTGCGTTGCACTATTTGCGATTGTTTTATTTTTCAGCGGAGAAATGGTTGAAAAAATGCCTTTAGTGCTGATTTTTATTGCACTTGGTATGCGTGCGGGAGGGCAAGCATTTCAACAGCCAACGATACAGGCGATTATTCCTACTATGGTAGAAGAAAAAGATTTTACCAAAGCGAACGGACAATTTTCAGCAATTGGTGCAATCAATATGGTCATATCTCCTGTTGCTGCAGCTTTTTTGCTTACTATTTTCGACATTCACCAAATAGTGTTGCTAGATATTTTTGGAGCAATGATAGGGTGCGGTATTTTACTTTTGTTAAAATTACCACAAGTTGTACGAAAAGAAGAAAAGCCACACCCGATAGCTGATATGAAGTATGGCGTAAACGAGCTATGGAAAATTCCAGCGATGCGTTATTCCATGATGATTGCCCTACTTTGCAATTTTCTTTTCATGCCAGCAGTTAGTTTTTACCCGTTGATGACGACCAGTTATTTTCATGGCACACTTGCACAAGTGGGGATAGTGGAAATGTTGTCTGGTGTAGGAATGGTTATAGGTGGTGTAGTAATTGGAAGTGGTATAGGAATGAAAAACCGAATAAAAATGCTGGCAATTACTTTTCTTTTCATGGGTATCGTCTATTCTATGACAACTTTTTTGCCGAAAAACAGGGATGGTCTATTGATTTTCATGTTGATTTCATTGATAGCTGGAATCAGTTTTCCAGTTATCAATGCGAGTTTTTTTGCAATTTTACAGGAAACTTACAAAAAAGAAATACTTGGACGAATTATGGCGATAACATTTTCCCTATTTAATATGGCAACGCCACTAGGTCTAGTGCTTATCACACCATTTGCAGAAAAAATAGGTATCCATTACACTTTTTTGATAGCAACCATTGGATTTTTTGCAAGTGCAATTCTTTGTTACAAAATAAAAGATGTTTGGACGTATGAAGAAGTGTTGATGAAAAAGAAAAAAATGGAGAGGGAACAAGAAGAAAGTGTGTTGATTGACTGAGTTCTAAAGTTAAATCGCAATTAATATAATGTATCAAATAAAAATGTATGAAGTTAAAATTTTAACCAGAGTTCATGAGTTTTTAGGTAAGCCTAAACACTCCCCTTCCCCAAAATCGCCAGTTCCCCATTTTCCTCGCCAATCTCCTCCCAAAGCCCGATGAAAATGAAATAAGGTTGTGTTAAGCTTAGTTTTGTAGGATAGGATCATGATAATAACGAAATGCGAAGTGTCAAAGATTTTAGAGGTACCCTTAACACTTTGTAGCTAGAAGAGGTGACATTATGAAACAAAAAAGAATAAAGATACAGCAAAATTTTACAACGGTTGCAAGGGAATTGTTTTTCCGCTTGATTTCTTTAGAAGAAGTGGACGAGGTGAAATTGGACGAAGTAACGAGTACGGTTTCTGTTATTAGCAGAAAAAATATTTCCTATCATAAAATTCGTGAAATATTGCAAGAGATGAGTCTTGCAACGAAAACAACTTTGGTGTTTTTCTAATGCACGTTTTTAGAGTTACCTTTAAAAAAGCCAAGTCTACTCGAGCGACTTGGCTTTTCTTTAATAACGAATGATAAAATTTTTCTTTTTCCCACGGCGGATAATCGTGAATTTTTCGTCAATCTTGTCTGTTTCGCCAAGGGTGTAGGATAAATCTTGCACACGCTCGCCATTAATGTAAATTGCACCATTTGTGACATCTTCACGTGCTTGACGTTTAGAAGGCGAAATCTGACTTGCGACAAGTAATTCTACGATATTGAAATTTTCATCGGTTTGAGCAGTGTAGCTTGGAACATTTTCAAAATGTTTTTCAAGCACACTTGCAGGTAAACTCTTGAGATTCCCGCCTTTGAACAATACTTCTGAAATATGCTTTGCGTCTTCAAGAGCTTTTTCACCGTGGACAATTTTCGTCATTTCTTCGGCTAGAATTTTTTGCCCTAAACGAGAACCACGGTCTTCGTTAAATTCCCCTTCGATTTCAGCGATTCGATCAAGCGAAAGGAATGTGAAATATTTCATAAACGGAATAACATCATCATCTGCGACATTAAGCCAAAATTGATAAAACTCATAAGGGGAAGTTTTATCTGGGTCAAGCCATACAGCGTTCCCCTCGGATTTCCCGAATTTTTTTCCGTCAGAATTGGTAATCAATGGAAGTGTGAATGCATATCCAGTTTTCCCTGTCATACGGCGAATTAATTCTGTTCCAGCAGTAATGTTCCCCCACTGGTCGCTTCCGCCAGCTTGAAATTCTACGCCATAGTCGTTGAATAATTTGTAAAAATCATAGCCTTGCAAGATTTGGTAGGCAAATTCTGTGTAGCTAATCCCTGTTTCGATACGGCGTTTTACACTTTCCTTGCTCATCATGTAGTTGATTGTGAAATGTTTTCCTACATCACGTAGAAAATCAATCAGTGAAATATTCCCTAACCAATCATAGTTGTTGACGATGATTGCAGCATTTTCCACACCTTCAAAATCGACAAATTGTGAAAGTTGTCCTTTGATTGCTTCCGACCAATTTTGAACGACTTCGACAGTGTTTAATTGGCGTTCGCTATCTTTAAATGACGGGTCTCCAATCATTCCAGTTGCTCCACCGACGAGTGCAACTGGCGTATGACCTGCCTCTTGGAATCTTTTGAGCATGAGAACAGGCACTAAATGACCTAAATGCAATGAGTCAGCCGTAGGGTCAAATCCGATATAAATTTTACTTGAACCCTCGTTTAATTTCTTTTCAATTTCTTTTTCATCCGTAGACTGAAAAATGAGTCCACGTTCTTTTAATTCTTCAAAAAATGTTAAGCTCATAATGCCCTCCTTTTTTTAGCTACATGGTGCTGAAGTCTAGAAACTGTTCACAGTGCCGTTTACTGTTGCAATCTCCAAACCGCCCCGCTCGCTTTTCTTTGTCTAGCTCCGAGGGGCAGGAGTTTGGTAACTGTTCACAGTGCCGCTCGAAACTAACGTTTCGAGCAAGTAAACGGCACGGTTCACTGTTGCAACCTCCAAACCGCCCCTCTTCGCTTTTCTTTGTCTAGCTCCGAGGGGCTGAAGTTTGGCAACTGCTCACAATGTCGCTTGAAACTTCGTTTTGATGCTAGTCTTTCAAGAATCTTTGATTCTTAGAAAGACTATATGCGAAACGAAGTGTAGCAGTAAATAAACGACAGTGTTCGCTGTTGCAACCTCCAAACCGCCCCGCTCGCTTTTCTTTGTCTAGCTCTGAGGGGCTGAAGTCTGGCAACTGTTCGCAACAGCACTGGAAACTACGTTTCCAGCAAGTAAATGCTGTGGATCACTGTTGCAGACTTCATAACGCCCCGCTCGCTTTTCTTTGTCTAGCTCCGAGGGGCAGAAGTCTGGTGGCTGTTCGCAGTGCCGCTCGAAACTTCGTTTTGATGCTAGTCTTTCAAGAATCTTTGATTCTTAGAAAGACTGTATGCGAAACGAAGTGTAGCAGTAAATGAACGGCACGGCTCACTACCACAGACTTCAAACCGCCCCGCTCGCTTTTCTATTTTCTATCATACAAAAAAATAAGAAAGATTTCCATGAAAAATGGTTATCTTTCTTACTTTTTTCATTTTTTGTGTAGTTTTTACTGTTTTCGTTTTTAGAGGTATCCTTAAAATTAGTTACTCGCTTTCTTCAATTCCCCAATTTTGTACTTCCATATCTGCTCTTTTATGGATTGCAAACAAAATTCCACGTGCGATTGGTTGAGCAATTAATAATTCTACACCGAAAGCCACGGTAAAATTCCTTGGCCAAAATTGGAAGAAATGTGTGATAGGCATAAGTGAAATTTGTCTTGTACCAATCCAAGTGCCAATAACAGTAAGGAAAATAGACATCAAAAGAACATTGCACAAAATGTTAATCGTCATTTTGGAATGAAAACTATCTTTTTCAGCTGTAATGTTATTTGCCATTTTTTCAGCAATTGGATGTGTGAGTAAAACGAAAATCACAACGACAATCCACATAAATGGTAGGATTTTTAACGTATTGAAATAATTTTCAACTGAAAATCCTATTTCCAAAAAAGTAATCGTTGGTGCGATGAGATTGACAGAAAGGACAGAGACAATAAATAAAAATAATGCAAATTCCTTTCCTGAGCGTGGCAATTTGTTGTGAAAATCCATGTAAATTCCTCCGAAAATTGTATTCATCCAAATAACACACAAAAAAACGTCCAACAAAAAAGAGTATTTTTTGCTGAACGATTATACGCAAAATATTTGAATGTAAAGATATTTTAACAAAATTCACTGGAAATGTCAACACTCTTTCTTGTTTGCGGGAAGTTTGTTATAATAACGAGGTAAATATGGGTACCTCTAAGAACTCCGGTTAAGCCAAAATTAGATAGTTTTCCGATTTTCGAGGAAGTTGACGAAAGCTATGTGGTTCATAGGTTGAGGAAACTGACGAAGAAAATCGAAAAACTAGCAATTTTGGGTAAGCGTGAGTTTTTAGAGGTACCCATTGTATATTTTTAGGCTATCTCTGAAAACTATGTGTTTTTGAGAAGTCTTTTATGTTTGAGAGGTTCGTTTAGTGACTGAAAAAAGTAAGCAGTTGAAAGAATTAAAAATGGGATTGAATATAACCATTCGTGTGGCACGTGCGATTATGCTTGTCGGCGTGAGTTTTGGGTTGCTTGGCTTTTCTTTGTGTGCGGGGATTGGGCTAGGGTATTTTAGCTATTTAGTGTCAGATACTCGTCCGCCAAGCAAGTCAAAGTTGGAAAAAGAAATCAATGATATTGAGGAAGTTTCCACACTTGCATATAGCAATGGGAAAGAAATTGCCACGATAAAAAGTGATTTGGTCAGGACTCGTATAAAAAGTGCAGATATTGCTCCGATTATGAAACAAGCAGTTGTTGCGACCGAAGATGAGTATTTTTACAAACACAAAGGGGTAGTGCCAAAAGCTGTTTTTCGTGCATTGTTAGGTGATGCTCTTGGTATAGGTGCGTCTTCTGGTGGAAGTACGTTAACGCAACAACTTGTCAAGCAACAAATTTTGTCCGATGACCCAACGTTTAAGCGTAAAGCAGATGAGATTATGCTTGCTTTGCAAATTGAAAAGCATTTTTCAAAAGATGAGATTTTAACCACTTATCTCAATGTTTCACCGTTTGGTCGCAATAATAAAGGGGAAAATATTGCAGGTGTAGAGGAGGCGGCGATTGGGATTTTTGGCAAGCACGCAAAGGAGTTAAGTATTCCACAAGCGGCATTTCTCGCAGGACTTCCGCAAAGTCCAATTGTTTACTCGCCTTATGATGCGACAGGAAAAGTTAAGAGTGATAAAGATTTAGAGATAGGTTTGCTTAGAAAAAACAATGTGCTGTTCAATATGTATCGTGAAGGTTTTATCAATGAAAAAGATTATCAAGCTGCAAAAGGCTATGATTTGAAGAAAGATTTCCAACAACAAGGGACGGCGAAACAAAATTTGAATGATTTCCTTTATTACGAAGTGCTAGACCAAGCGACAGATGTCCTTGCAAGGAAATTGGCAAAAGACGCTGGTTTGAAAGAAGCGGATATGAATGATACGAAAACATATAACGCCTATTATCAGCAAGCAGAGCGTGCTTTGCGACGTTCTGGGTATAAAGTGATTAGCACAATTGATGAGACGATTTACAACACAATGCAGCAGGCAATGAAAGAAAATGGTTATTTGTTGGATAGAAATAACATTTACGGTGAAGTTGAAACAGGAAATGTTCTGCTAGATAATCAAACGGGAGCGATTCTAGGGTTTATTGGTGGTCGTGATTTTGTGAAGAATCAAAACAACCATGCTCTTGATACAGAGCGTTCGCCGGGGTCAACGATTAAACCATTACTTGTCTATGGCCCTGCTGTTGACGTTGGGCTAATTGGAACGGAAAGTCAGCTTTCTAATTTTCCAACAAAATACTCCAACGGTCAGCCGATTTTGCACGTGGGAAATGCGGGAACGAGTCGCTACATGAGCGTGCGTGAGGCACTGGAGTGGTCGTGGAATATCCCAGCTTATTGGACGTATCAAACGTTGAGAAGTGAGGGGTATCAGCCTGAAGAATATATGAAGAAAATGAATTTCAATATCAAAGATTATTCGATTGAATCCTTGCCAATGGGTGGGGGTGCAGATGTGACGGTTGCCCAGCAAACGAATGGTTTCCAGACACTTGCGAATAATGGAGAATACCATGAGAGTTATATGATTGCAAAAATCACGGATAGCAATGGAAAGGTGATTTATGAGCATAAAGATGTTAAAGCTCAAGTGTATTCGCCTGCAACAGCCTCGATTATGAATAATATGATGCGTTCAGTTATTGATAGTAAAATCACAACGAATTTTAAAAATACGATGCAGCTCGTTGATCCGACACTTGCTCAAGCAGATTGGGTAGGAAAAACGGGGACGAGTGATGATTTTAAAGACGTTTGGCTAATGGTTTCTACACCGAAAATTACGTTTGGTAGCTGGGCGGGGTATGACCAAAATCAGCCAATGTATATTAAGCAAAGTGATAATGTAGGGTCATTTAATGCTTGCGTGTTAAGTGCGGTTTACCAAGCAAAACCAGAAATTTTTGGTGCAGAAGAACGCTTTACGCTCTCAAGTGATGTGATAAAATCCACGGTTTCAAGTTTTACAGGAGAACTTCCCGGAAGTGTAACAATAAACGGAAAATCAACGAAAACACCCGGGAAATCGGTGGATAGTTATTGGGCGAAAAATGGAGCGGCACAGTCTGCGTTTGAGTTTGGGATTGGTGGCACGAAAGAAGATTATGCAAAAGCATGGAGCCGACCAGACTACAAAGGAAGCGACCCAACGGCTCAAGACGGATTGAAAAAGACGAATTAGAAAACTACAAGAGTCCTCGCGTGAATACATTCATGCGGGGATTTTAGAGTAAAGAATGTAAATTATCCTTAATTTCTCCGAATCAAGATTGAAAAGAACAGTCAAGTAAGGTAAAATAGCAAAGAATGTATGTGAACTTAAAAGCGGAGATTTTATTTTAGGGAAACCAACAATTTTTAAATATGAGTTTTTAGAGTTTCCAATAGAACAATAGATATAGATAGGAAAACGTAAGATGAAGAACAATAGTGAGAAGCGAATTTTACTCATTATTCCAGCCTATAATGAACAAGAGGGAATTGAGGCGACGATTGAGCAAGTGAGAAAATTTCAGCAATCATCTGATTTAAAAATAGATTATGTCGTGATAAATGACGGTAGTACAGATGATACGAGAAAAATTTTACAAAAAAACAATATCAATCACATTGACCTTTTTCAAAATCTTGGGATTGGTGGGGCGGTGCAGACAGGGTACCGCTATGCACAAAAATGTGATTATGATATCGCAGTACAATTTGATGGCGATGGGCAGCATGATATTTCCTATTTACCACAGTTAGTGGCACCAATTTTGTCAGGTGAGGCAAATTTTTCGTTAGGCTCTCGCTATGTTGAAGGCTCAGAATCAGAGTTTCAATCAAGTTACGCAAGACGAGCAGGCATTAAGATTTTGTCTATTTTACTCAAAATCGTCACGGGCATTCAAGTGTATGATGTGACAAGTGGCTATCGTGCGGCGGATAAGAGTGTCATTGAAATCTTTACGAAACGTTATCCACGGCAATATCCAGAACCAGAAAGTTTGGTATTGTTGTATAAAAAGAATAAGAAAATCATGGAAGTTCCTGTCAATATGTTTGCAAGAGCAACAGGAGAGTCTTCGATTACCATTCGTAAATCCGTTGGCTATATGGCAAGTGTGGGACTTTCTATGCTAATGAGTGCAATGATTAGAAAGGAAAAACAAAATGTTTGATACTTCGATTATTTTCCGCATTATCATGTTAGGTGTGGCATTATTATTCTTTGGTGTCACCATGTATTTGGTTCGCAACGATAAAGGCGAAGTTCGCCATATGAAATTATGGTTGATTGTTTCGGTTGCATTGCTTTTCGTAGCTTTCTTCCCAAACCTTTTAATTTTCGTCTCAAAACTCATCGGCTTTCGCACATTTTCAAATTTCCTAATGTTCACAGCCATTGCTCTCTTGCTGTTTATCACATTGAGCCAGCACATCAAAATTATTGAGCATGAGAAACAAATAAAGACATTGATACAGGAAATTTCGATTGCGGAGAAGGAAGAGAAATAGGAATAGAAAGTGGAATGAAACATGAAGAAAAAAGTTGTTCTTCTTTTGTTGTTAATTCTTGCGACGGTGCTTAAAACGCAAGTGATTTTAGCAAATAATATGGAAAAAGTAAAAATAGAAATACAAACAAGTAAAGCACAAGGAACGACAAAGTTTCAAGCGAAGGATGTAAATGTTTTATTTGAAAAGATGAAACGAGGTTCATTTACGGATGATGATTTTAATGATGTCGCTCTTGAAACGTTGAAAAAAAATGATGGAATTAAAGTGAATAAAAAAGAAAAAAATGTTACAGTAACAGATTTTTCGGGTTCAACAGTATTTCAATCCATAACATTTGGAAAAGGGAAGAGGCTCTCGGAAGAAGAAACGAGAACGGTAATGAAAACTCTTTTTATGACACAAAGAGTTTATTTCGATGTGTTGAATCAAGGAGATAACACGATTACCACGGACTTGTCTATAGATGCAAGATGGAAAGCAAAAGGTGAATTGGCAAAAGAACATTGGTATATATTAATGGATTATAGCGGTAAAATACCGTTGCAATTTTTTTACACTCAAAAAGATGTAGTATTTAATTTTTCTAAAGATGAGCGAAGCGAGATTAAATTGGAAAAAATTTCTGGTGTGTCCGATAGTAAAGATGCTAAAATCAAAGAAAACGAATATGCTATCGGGTATGGTCAAAAAGCAACATTTGCTTATGTGCTAAAGATTCCACAAGGTGTGAAAAAAATTTCAATATCATTTTCATCTACGTATAACTTTGAAATTGACCCTAATTCTTTTCAATTAGAGGGGGAAAATTTAAAGGTAACTAGGGAAGATAATTGGACAAACGACAATCCTTACAGTTCTAAGGAAAAGTCTTTGGAAACTGCATTAAAAGAGTTTCAAGAACAATTAGTTGAATACAATATTCCTTTTTATAAAGGATATAATTTAGAACTTCCTTATTCATTTTTATCAAAAAAAGAGGTGCGGATTTCTTTTTCAGCGACTTTGCACAAAGAAGAAAATTATAGTCTCCCTTTGATTTATATGGCAGATGGAGTGAAATATAAAAAAAATGAACAAATAGCAAGTAAAGCTGGAAAAACAATGATGTCTACAGTATATGCTGATACCCTTATAGAGGATCAAAACTCAAATATATCAAATAGTAAAGTATCTTCAGCGACTCTAATTGCTAGAGGTGCAAACTTCTTTGTATCTGATGTTAATACAGGAAAGCCACTAGCGAATACAGCTTTTGCACTCTTCAGAGTAGATAAAACAGGAAAAGTAGAGGTAGTGGAGAAGAAAACAGTAAAAGAAGATTATATTTGGCAAGTAATACCAGATTTTCAGTTGAAAAATTTGAAAGGGAATGAAGAACTAAATAGAGAAGAAATAGCAAAGGCAATAGAGAAAAAAGAAACGGCTATCGCTGAATTTGAACCTGGAAAAGAGGGGGCGTTGGTGATTTCAGGTCTTTCGACTAAATATGTTTATTTCTTGTATCAAACAAAATTCCAAGACGGATATGAGAAAAAACAAGATATTTATACATTTACCGTGAGTAAAACATCTTACCAAAATGCACCAAGGGTTTCATTTACAAACTCAGATTATTGGCCCCGTACCGATAGTTTTGAAGAGTACAATGCTATTATCAATGTAAAAAAAGGGCAAAAACAAGCACAAAGTTTTTCAGATAAACAGCCGAAAGTGTATCTCATATTATGCCTGAGCATTGCAATTGTTTTTGCAGTGAGCTTGCTCGCTGTGATTACACTAAAAACGTAGTGTTATCAAGGAAGAAAGAGGCAATCAATATATGAAAAAAAAGCATATATTAGTCATAAGCCAGCATTATTATCCAGAGCAATTTCGTATCAATGACCTTACAGAGAGTCTAGTTAAGCGAGGGCATGAGGTAACTGTTGTTACAGGGATTCCAAATTTCCCAGAGGGAAATTTCTTTAAAGGATATGGTTGGTTTTCCAAAAGAGAAGAAATGATTCATGGTGTAAGGGTTATTCGTCTACCGATTACACCTCGGAAAAATAATTTTTTGACATTAGGTTTAAACTACCTTTCTTATGTCAATACAGGATTTTTATGGAATTTGTTTACAAAGGTAAAAGCAGACATTGTTTTTACATACGCACAATCGCCGATTACGCAAGCAATTCCAGCAGTGCAATATGCTAAAAAACATAAGGTCCCTCACTTGCTGTACGTATTAGATTTATGGCCTGAGAGTGTTGAGGCGGTAACAGGGGTGAAAAGTCTATTTGTTTTGAAACAAATTGGCAAATTGGTTGACTATGTTTATAAGCACTCAGATAAAATTTTATCATCTTCAAAGAGTAACATAGATGCAATCAAAGAACGCAATGTTTCAGATGAAAAATTACAATTTTGGCCACAATATGCAGAAGATTTTTATGCACCAAAGGAGAGTTCACCAGAAACAGAAATTATCCAAGATGGACGCTTGAATATCACATTTGCAGGAAATCTTGGACCGGGATTAGGACTTGAGTTGTTACCAAAGATTGTTAAAAGGTTACTCGAAGAAAGCATCTACAATTTTCGATTTGTAATGATTGGCGATGGACTTTCAAAAGAAAAGCTGGAAAAAATGGTTGAGAAAGAACATCTTCAAGAACACTTTCAATTTCTTGGCAGAAAGCCTGCAATGAGTATTCCGCAATATCTAGCCAATAGTGATGTTGCCTATATTTCGCTAGCGCCCAACCCATTATTTGACAAGGCGATTCCAGCAAAAGTACAATCTACTCTAGCATGTGCAAAACCTATACTTGCCTCAGCCAATGGCGAAGTGCAACAAATTGTCAAGGAGGCAAATTGTGGTTTTGTGTGTGATGCTGGTAATGAAGAACAGTTAGTTGAAAAAATAAAAGAGATTTTAAAGTTATCAAAAGAAGAAATTCAAGAACTAGGAAAAAATTCATTACAATATAGTCAAGAACATTTTTCAAAAGAAAAGCTAATAGATGAATTAGAAGAAATGATGGAGGAATTTTAGATGTTTAAAGATAAGACATTATTAATTACAGGTGGAACAGGTTCATTTGGGAATGCTGTATTGCGTAATTTTTTAACAAGTGATTTAAAAGAAATTCGTATTTTTTCTCGTGATGAGAAAAAACAAGATGATATGCGTCATGAATTTCAAGCAACTCACCCTGAAGAATCCAAAAAAATTAAGTTTTATATTGGAGATGTTCGTGATAGTCGTTCTATTCAAAAAGCAATGCAAGGAGTGGATTTTGTTTTTCACGCTGCTGCATTGAAACAAGTTCCATCATGTGAATTTTTTCCAATCGAAGCGGTCAAAACAAATGTTTTAGGCACAGAAAATGTCTTAGAATGTGCAATCGAAAACAAAGTAGAAAGAGTAATTGTTCTCTCCACAGACAAAGCAGCTTATCCAATTAATGCAATGGGTATGAGTAAAGCAATGAGTGAAAAAGTTGCAATTGCAGCAGGTAGAAACTTAAATGACGGGCAAACAATTATTTGCTGTACACGTTATGGAAATGTAATGGGAAGTCGTGGTTCTGTTATTCCATTATTCGTAGACCAAATTGCAAACAATGAGCCACTTACTATTACCAATCCAGATATGACACGTTTTATGATGACACTAGATGATGCAGTAGATTTGGTAATTTATGCATTTAAGCATGGAAAACAAGGTGATTTATTCGTCCAAAAAGCACCAGCTGCAACGATTGATGTATTGGCTCAAGCCGTAAAAGAACTTTCTAATTCTGAGCAAGAAATCAGAAATATCGGTACTCGTCATGGAGAAAAATTGTATGAAGTACTTGTCACGAAAGAAGAAATGATTCGTGCAGAAGATTTTGGAGAATATTTCCGAATTTCAGCAGATGACCGTGACTTGAATTATGATAAATACTTTGCAGAGGGTAAAGTAGATTTTGAAAAGGTTGATGAGTACCATTCTCACAACACAGAGCGTTTAGATGTTGAAGGAATGAAAAAATTATTGCTGAAACTTAAATTATTTGGTGGGGTAGCATGATGAAAATATTGATCACAGGTGCCAAAGGGTTTATTGGAAAAAATCTAACCGCAGAATTGAGAAACCAAGGATATACAGATTTATTTTTGTTTGATCAAGATACACCAAAGGAACGATTAGAAGATTTTGCGAAACAAGCAGAATTTGTCTATCATTTGGCAGGGGTCAATCGTCCAGAAACAGAAAGTGAGTTTATGGAGGGAAACTTTGGTTTTACAAGTGAACTCTTAGAAATGTTGAAAAAAGTAGGGAATAAAGCACCTATTATGATTTCATCATCTTCTCAAGCTGCTCTTGACAATTCTTATGGAAAAAGTAAAGCAGCAGGAGAAAAGTTAATTTTTGAATATGGAATCTCAGAAGATGTTCCAGTTTATGTTTATAGATTTAAAAATTTATATGGTAAATGGTCACGTCCTAATTACAATACAGTAGTGGCAACGTTCTGTTATAAAATTTCACGTGGGGAAGAAGTGACTATTAACGACTTTAGTGCAAAGATTGAGTTATGCTATATTGATGATGTAGTGCGTGAATTGTTGTCTCTTTTAAAAGGAAAAGGTCATAAAAATGGTCTTTACTATGAAGTGCCAGAATATGATACTGTGACAGTTGGGGAACTAAAGGAATTAATTGAAGACTTTAAGGAAATGAAACTGAATCTTCAGGTGCCAAAATTGGATAATCGTTTTGAGAAGAACTTGTATAGCACCTACTTAAGTTTTTTACCAACAGAGGATTTCTCTTATCCACTGAAAATGAATGTAGACGACCGTGGCTCATTTACAGAAATCATTCGTACAAAAGATAGAGGACAGGTTTCAGTGAATATTATCAAGCCAAATATTGTCAAAGGAAATCACTGGCATCATACGAAAAATGAAAAATTTGCCGTTGTGTCCGGAGTTGGAGTGATTCGCTTTAGAAGTATGGAGCAACCAGATAGTGAAGTGATTGAATACATGGTAAGTGGTGATAAAATCGAAGTAGTCGATATTCCAGTGGGGTATACGCACAATATTGAGAATTTAGGGAATGAAGATATGGTAGTAGTTATGTGGGTAAATGAACCTTTTGACCCTGAAAGACCTGATACTTATTTTGAAGTAGTTTAATTTGAGAACGAGGAGAAACCAAATATGAAACGTCTAAAAGTGATGACAGTCGTCGGAACAAGACCAGAGATTATTCGTCTGTCTGCTGTAATGCAAAAGCTAGAAGAAAGCGAAGCAGTTGAACATATTATTGTGCATACAGGACAAAACTATGATTATGAATTGAATGAAGTCTTTTTCGAAGATTTTAAATTGAGAAGACCAGATTATTTCTTAAACGCAGCTGTTGGGGGTGCAATGGAAACGGTTGGAAATATTCTTATCAAAATTGATGAGGTGTTAGAAATAGTTGCACCCGATGCTTTCTTAGTATTAGGAGATACCAATAGTTGTCTGTGTGCAATTGCTGCAAAACGTCGCCATATTCCTATTTTCCATATGGAGGCAGGAAATCGTTGCTTTGATTTACGTGTACCAGAGGAAACCAATCGCAGAATTGTGGACCATACAGCAGATATTAATTTGACTTATTCCGATATTGCACGAGAATATCTATTAAAAGAGGGGTTGCCAGCAGAACAAGTAATTAAAACAGGCTCCCCAATGTTTGAGGTGTTGAATTCAAGAAAAGAGGACATTGAGGCATCAACAATTTTAGAGGAGTTGAATCTTCAAAAAGATCAATTTTTCCTATTCTCAGCACACAGGGAAGAAAATATTCAATCAGAGAAAAATTTCTTTGATCTTGTGGAAACAATCAATACGATTGCTGAACAATACCAATTGCCCGTAATTATTTCTACACATCCACGTACACGCAAGATGATTGAAGAAACGGGAACAACGTTCCACAAGCTAGTTCAAACATTAAAACCAATGGGATTCAATGATTACAATAAATTGCAAATGAATGCCAAAGCAGTATTGAGTGATAGTGGTACGATTAGTGAAGAATCATCTATTTTGCAATTTCGTGCATTAAATATTCGTCAAGCACATGAACGCCCCGAGGCAATGGAAGAGGCAAGTGTGATGATGACTGGTTTAGTAGTAGAGCGTGTCATGCAAGGGTTGAAAATACTTGAAACACAAGAGAAAAATACGTTGCGTCAAGTGGCTGATTATAGTATGCCAAATGTATCAGAGAAAGTATTGCGTATTATTTTAAGTTATACAGATTATGTAAATCGTGTGGTATGGAAACAATATTAAAGAAATATAAATAGTAGAGGAATAGAAATGAAAATTGTGCTTGTAAATGTATTAGGAGATACTAAGTCAACTGGTAGGATTGTCAAGGATTTGTATTTTGGCTATGTAAAAGCAGGACATGATTGTACAGTATGTTATGGTCGACTCGGTATTTCACCAGAGATACAATCGTATAAAATTGGCAATAAATTTGATATGTACGAGCATGCAATGGAAACATTTTTGTTTGATAATCATGGGCTTTCTTCTCGAGGAGTGACGAAAAGATTTGTCTCTTTCTTGAGAAAATACAATCCAGATGTCATTCATCTACACAATATTCATGGTTATTACTTGAATTTTCCTATTCTATTTGATTACTTAAACAAAGAATTTAAAGGAAAAGTGATTTGGACACTGCACGATATGTGGACAATAACAGGTCACTCAGCTTATTTGCCAGAAGAAGAAGTATACCTAGAGAGTAATCCTAATGCCAAAAAAAGGTTAAAGGAGTATCCAGTTACATTTATTGATAAGTATCAACGCAATTTACAGTTAAAAAAACGATATTTTTCAAAGCGTGAAATTCTTTTTGTGACACCATCAAATTGGTTGACAACGATTATAAAGAAGTCATTTCTTGGGAAAAATGAGGTCAAGACGATTTATAACGGTATTGATTTAGCAGATTTTTATCCACGAGAACAAGAAAAACAAAGGAAAAAAATTGTTTTAGCAGTTGCAAGTATATGGGAGGAGAGAAAAGGTCTTTCTGATATTAATATACTTGCTGAAAAACTGTCTGATGAATTTCAAGTTATTGTGGTAGGAAGTGTACCAAAAGGTGTGTCGCTCTCGCCGAGATTGGTGCATATTGAAAGTACAAATGATACAAACGAACTGGCACAGCTGTATTCTAAGGCATACGTATTCATTAATCCCACCTATGATGACAATTTTCCAACGGTCAATATTGAATCTCTTGCTTGCGGTACTCCTGTGATTACTTACAACACAGGTGGAAGTCCAGAGGCAATCAATAGAAAAACAGGTCTTGTCGTTGAACAAGGAAATGTAATAGGTTTACTTGAGGCTGTTCAAACGATACAGACAACGGAAGAAGTGAGAAAAGCGTGTTGCAAAAGAGGAAAAGAATTTTCAGCAGACGGTATGGTTGAAAAATATAGCGAAATTCTTTGATAAAAAAGCATAAAAATACAGATGAAAGATAAGTGGAGTACTCGCTTATCAAACATAAGGAGAACGATATGAGGCAACTAACTGCGGAAGAATTAAAAAATTGTCAATTAGAACTATTGTTACACGTTGATAAAATTTGTCGAAACGAGGGAATTGCATATTCTCTTTGCGCTGGTTCGCTTATTGGAACAATTCGTCATAGAGGCTATATTCCTTGGGATGATGATATTGACATTATGCTAGAACGCACAGAATATGAAAAATTATTGACTGTGTTGCGTGCAAATGAAGATGAGTATAAATTGCTACATTATACAACGCAAAAATCTCTTTTTCCATTTGCAAAATTGTACAATCCCAAAACGGTTTTAAAAAGTTTGACAGGAAATAATCAACCTGGAATTGGTGTTGGATTAGATATTTTCCCTATGGATGTTTTGCCAAGCAAGCAAGAAGAACGCGAAGCGTTTCAAAAGGAGGCACGTAAAAAAGCCATTTTACTTGAAAGTGATGGTTTTCCCGCATACGCAGCAGCACCTAATTTGTTGATATTTTTTGCTAAGATAATTGTAAGATTTCCGCAGTTTGTAAAAGCGCATGGAAAATGGAAAGAAATTGCAAGCGATTTGGATACTTTTGTACAAAAATACGCTACTTTGGAAGAGAAAAAAATGGGATTTGTGGCATCATATTATGGCACAAGAGAAGTATTCCCAAGAGAAATTTTCCAGGAATATGAAGACTGTCCATTTGAACATCTGACAGCTCGAAAAATTAAAAATCATGATGCTTATCTTTCAGCGTTATATGGAGATTATATGCAACTTCCTCCAAAGGATAAACAAGTAAATCATGGCTATTATAAATGGTATTGGAAAGAAAAGTGAAAAGAGCCATTCTCGGGAGTTTGTAACAGCGAATCACGTTGTTTATTTACTTGAAATTAAAGTTTCAAGCGATACAGTGAGTAGTTGCTCAACTCCCGCCCTTTAAAGTCAGACAAAGGAGATAAAAGATGAAAGACGAAATAAAAAATAAAACGGTTGTCATGATGGCAACGTACAACGGTTCAAAAGGAATTATTGCTCAGCTAGAGAGTATTCGCAATCAAGAAGTGACGCCAAACTATGTGGTGATGCGTGATGACGGTTCAACAGATGGAACTGTTGAAATGGTGGAGGAATATATCCAAACACACCAGTTATCTGGTTGGACAATCAGAAGAAATGAAAAAAATCTTGGTTGGCGTTTCAATTTCCGCCAGCTCTTAATGGATGGCTTAGCAACAGATGCTAATTATTTCTTCTTTTCAGATCAAGATGATGAATGGTATGCCTTTAAAATGAACCGTCAGTTGGAAGTTATGGCATCAAATGAGAGTATGCAAGTACTGAGTGGTGATTATGACGTTAACGTGGAAAATTACAAATATCCAAGAGAGCTTGACCGTTCGGAGAGGATTTCCAAATACCCTAGAGAATACAACTATGTTAATCATCGCCATGGATGGACGTTTTGTATGAGAAGAAGTTTAGTAGCGTTAGTTTCAAAACATTGGAAAGAAAATTATTTTCTCTCTCATGACAATCTTTTTACGAGTATAAGTGGTATATTGGAAACGGGATACAACTTAAATGAGTCAGTGGGCAAACATATCCGCCATGAAAATAATGCAAGTGGGCATGATTATTTCTCAATGAGATCATCAAATGAAAGGAATTTGCAAGAATTACGTATGTATATAGACTTTTTTGATGTTGTAGAAAATGTCTTAAGTGATTTAAATCGTAATGATGTGACAAAAGTACAAGATATAAAATCGTTTTATCAAAGAAGGTACAAAAATGCAAAAGAGAAGAAACTATTGCCAATTTTAAAACAGCTAGTAGTGGATAGACGATATTATTTTGGTTTTACAGGCATGATGAGAGACATTGTTTTTGCGTTCAAAAAGTAGTTAAAGATACTTTACGTAGTTGGAGGAGTGAAGATGTCGCAGGGGAAAAAGACGATTTACATTTTTACAGAGGCAAGTGACCAAATAGGCTATGGACATTTGACAAGATGTTTTGCACTTTATGATGCGGCAAAATTCCTAGGAGCCAATTGTAAAATTATGCTTGAAGGGCATGTGCATAACGAGATGTTTTTTGAAAATCGAGAAATTGAATATTGTCATTGGCAAGAAGAAACTTGTCTTTCAGAGATTTACTTAAAAAATTGCTATTGTATCATTGACTCTTACCTGGCGGACAAGGAGATTTATGACTTTGTTTCACAGAATGCTAAGCGTTGTGTATTTATAGATGATTTCAAGCGCTTGAATTATCCTAATGGGATTCTTTTGAATCCTCTTCTGTTAGGAGAAACAGGCTATCAACTATCAGGTGACGACTCTATTGTCCTAAAAGGAGAACAATATGTCATCACAAGAGCAGAGTTCCGTTCGGAAGAAAGAAATCGTTTTTTAACAACAATTCAAAGGGTTCTCATTTTGTTTGGTGGAACAGATGCGTTGGGGGTAAGAGAAAGCGTTGTTCAACACTTGTCGACCAAATATCCAGAAATTATATTTCATGTGGTAATTGGGAATCAACAATCTATCCAAGAGATTGAAAAAGAAAATATTCGATATTATTATGAACTACAAGCAAGAGAATTGTCAACACTCATGGATTCTGTTGATTTTGCAATTACTGCAATGGGACAGACTATTTTTGAATTATTGTCTCTAGGTGTTCCCTTTTTACCCATTCAAGTAGCAGACAATCAAGAAAATAATAAACTCAGTTTAAAACAATATTTTCCTGAACTTTTGGTTTATGATGCTAGAAATAAACTGGACCTTGAAAGGATAGCACAGTTGTTTGGTTTAGTTAGAGAAGAAGGATATAGAAAAAAATTTACAAAACAACTCTTAAATTTAATTGACGGTTGTGGAGCAAATCGAGTGATTTCTATCTTGTTAGATGAAAAAAATAGGAGGGAATATGAGTAAACTGGCGAAAGAAAAAGTAGCAATTATCGTGCAAACAGCAGCACCGTACAGAGATAATACAATAAAAAAATTTATAGAAGAAAATCCACAAGTTCAAGTAGATTGTTTTTTAATTAATACACAGGCAAAAAGTATGCACCCAGAATGGAATTATACAACGCCACTTAAATTTAAAAATAAAAGAGAAAAAGAACCACTTAATACACCGTTTGGTACATTGGATTTTGAGATATTAAAATATGTGTTAAGAGGAAAATACAGTTCTATTTTAATTAGTGGTTGGTTTCCAGCAACAAGTTTGCTAATTGCTTTCTTTTGTATTTTGTTTAGAAAAAGGTTTTCTGTTATGCTTGACTCAGTAGAAATTAATGGGAAATCAAAACGACTTGCGTTATTCATTTTAAAATATGCGACAACGGTTTTTGTTCCAGGTAATATGAGTAAAAATTTCTTAATTCGTGAAGGAATTGTAAAGTCTAAAATTTTCAAAGGTGTATATACAAATGATACAGAAGAGATGTATCAAATTATCAAATCTGAAAAAGAAAAAGAGCAAGAGTTGAGAGAAAAATACAATATTCCTCAAGAAGATTATTTGTTTTTATTTGTAGGAAAATTAATTCCATCTCGCAAGATTCGTAATTTGCTTAATGCAATAGCTAAACAAGAAAAACATTCTTCCTTTCTAATTGTAGGAGATGGACCGGATAGACATTTTGTAACGGAGGCAAAAGAAGAAAATTCAAATATTGTATATTTGCCAAGTGTACCATTAAAAGATCTTCATTCACTTTATGCGATTGCTAATGCCTACATTCATCCGGGGAAAGAGCCGTTCTCACTAGCATTAGTAGAAGCTGCAGTTGCAGGGATTCCAATTGTAACGACGGATGAAGTGGGAGCAGCTTTTGATGTAGTAAGACAAAACGAAAATGGGCTTATTGTCCAGTTTGATGACGTGGAAGAATTGACTTCAGCCATTTGTCAAGTGCGAAATGGAGAAATTGCGAGAGAAAAAGTTTCAGCAATGTCGCACTATCTTGTGACAGAAAGAAATATTTTGTGGTCTGCAAGTCAACTAGCAAAGGTATTGGGGATTAAATAAGACTTGTAGGAATAGGAGAAAAAAGTTGAAAAAAATTTCAGTTGTAATGGCAACATATAATGGAGAGAAGTATATTTTAGAACAGCTTACTTCTATATATCAGCAAACACTTCAACCAGATGAAGTCATTATTCAAGATGACGGTTCAACAGACAATACAGAAAATATTGTGCAAAACTTTATCAAAGAACACAAACTAGAACACTGGAAATATTTGAAGAATAAAAAGAATTTGGGGTGGCGTAAAAACTTCATTCATCTAATGGAGAAAGCTACTGGAGAGATTGTTTTCTTATCTGATCAAGACGATATTTGGTATGAAAAAAAAATAGAGAAGATGGCAAGAGTTTTTGAAGAAAACAATGAAGTTTTGGTGCTTTCGCATGATTACGAAGAATTTTTTGAAGAGGGTGGGACGCCTGAACCAAGTCGGATTCATCATTTGGTAGACAAAGGAAATGTAAAATTTGCTCTTTGTTGCGAAAAAAACTTCATCAAAGTGCGTGTTGGTTGGACACTTGCGTTGAAGAGAACGTTCATTCCAACGATTGTTCGTACATGGGAAAATGATGAAACTATACCTCACGACCAAGTTGCATGGTTTGGAGCACTCCTGTTTGACGGAGCATTTATCTTACCAGAGAATTTAGGTGCTTGGAGAAAACATGGGGAGAGTACATTTAGAAAAGAAATAAAAGAAAGCCTAGTTCAAAGCAATGCAATGAAGCACAATAAAGTGAAAGTAATTGAACATTTTCAAACACGTGCTGATCTGATGAAATGCTTAGATAAAGTATTGAGACAAGAATTGGAAATTGCAAAACTTCAAGAAAAGAGAATACTGATAGCGAAATTAGAGAAGAAGGCTGAGAACAATCAGTCTCGACTAGAGAAGAAAAAGATTTTTTCGATTCTTTTTCATAAAAAAGATTATGAAAGAAATGTTTATTGGATACGTTCAATGGCGTTTTGTTTTGAATTTCCTTTGAAAATGTATTATAAAATAAGAGGTAAGAAAGTATAGAAGTAGCATAAATTCACTTCTATTTCTAAAGTAGAGAAAAAGGTGGGAAAAATATGTTCAGAATATTGTCGAATAGCATAGAAAAAAAGAAAAAAGAAGAAAAGTTAAAACATCAAAAAACATTCTATGAAAAAATTTTTTTATGGGTGGCGATGTTCTGTGCATTGATTCATGCTGTCTTTACCCCTGTTTTGAATGGACCAGATGATATGTATCACTTTGACAGCGAGGCATATATGGGGAATATTGTAGTTAACAGAGAATATTTATCTCAAGAGTTGTATGGTACCACAGATAGATTGAACTCAAGTAAGAGATTTTCATCTTTAAAAGAGAAAACCTATTTTTCTGATATGTTCTTGACCAAAGCGAAAAGAGTGGAAAAAGAATACGTAAAAGATGTGCGTATCAAAAAACAAGCACCTTTCCAAAAAATAGGGCATTTATTGCCGGCTATTGGCATGAGAATAGGTTATATGATTTATCCGTCTATTGGAGTTATGGTCGTAAGTGCCAAATTATTTACGGCATTTGTCATTTTACTCATTCTTTATTTTGTAATAAGGAAATTACAATATGGAAAAACAATTTTTATGTTTACCATTCTCTCTCCTGCAACAATGGGAAGTATTGTTTCTTTGAATTATGATGGGACAACTGTTCTTGTAGCAGCGATTTTTCTTGGGCAACTCATTAATTTAAGTGTTCAAAAAGAAAAAATAAGTTGGAATAAATTTTTATTATTGATAGTAAACGTACTTTTGGTATTTTTTGGTGCGAAAACCAATCTTTTATTATTACTAGCATTGATATTGTTTTTACCTCCGCTGATATTTGGAGAAAAAGTGGCGAAATTATGCGAGGATATTGGAGAGTTATTCCAGAAAAAAGCGTTCAAAAGAACGATGATTTTACTTTTTCCATTGGCAGTTATTGCAGTTATTTTCTTAATGCGTTCGACGATCTTTTATTTTGCTTGGCAAGTAGTCAAAACATTTTTAAGATCCAACTCACCAGGCTATATCGTGCAAGAAGTATTTGCAGGAACCGTTTTGCAACGTCCACCAACGGCAGTAGCCTATCTTTGGTTTGCGTTTTTTGTTTTCATTATATTTAATGGAGAATTTTCAGATAAAAAATCAAGTAAAGCATTTACATTTAGTTCATTGGCTTTGTATTTCGTTAATTTTTTAGGAATACTATGGATGTATAAGTATTACAATTCTTCTGTTGCACATAGGTCACTTTATATTTCTGGCGTGCAAGGAAGATACTTTATTCCTTTTCTATTGTCGTTTGCACCTTTTGGTGCGTTTATGAAGAAAGGAGATAATAAGATAAGTGAAAAGATGTTGTATAGTTTCTTATTTGTCTTTGCAATTATTTCAACTATTTGGGTAGTATTGGCAAATGTAGTGTATCCGTATCAATAAAGTAGAAGTTTAAATATGGAGATTTCTAAAAATAATGTGGGAAACGGAGTTTTCCCAGAAGCCATATAAAAGAAAGAGTGAAAAACTTGAAAATTATAGCGTTGTTAAAAAATTTTTCTTATACGATTGTTTCTAACTTAGTACAGTTAGTTATTTCTACCTTGCTTGTTATTATCATTCCGAAAGTGGTAGATACAAGAGAATATGGACTTTTTCAGATTTTTTTGCTCTACGTAGCATATGTTGGGATTGCTCATTTTGGCTGGCTAGATGGTATTTATTTGCGATATGGCGGGGCTGAGTATGAAAAATTAGATAAGAAAAAGTTCCATCAACAATTTATCCTGTTTTCATTGATGATGATATTCTTTGCAGTAGTGATGGTGCTAATTTCACTATTTCCTAGCTTTGAAAGTTCACGCTTTCTTCTTTGTTCGCTAGCAATTGCAGTGGTTATCCAAAATATGCAAACATTTTTCTGGTACATTTTACAAGCAACGAATCGAATTAAAGAATATGCGATTTCTAACTTTCTAAATCCATTTATCTATGCTTGTGGGGTACTTTTGTCTTTGGCATTAGGTTTCAGAAATTATGAATTTTTTGTTGGAAGTTATCTAATAGGAGTCGCAATTTCGACAGTCTATGCTATGCTACAATGTAAGGAAATCCTTTTTTTAAAACATTTTTCTCTTGACTTTTCTTTTGAAGAGGTAAAAGAGAATATTCAAGTTGGAATAAAACTAGTACTCTCGAATTTTTCAGGAATGCTTGTTCTTGGGATTATC
The DNA here is from genome assembly GCF_900167335.1 of Pilibacter termitis. Lineage (GTDB taxonomy): Bacteria > Bacillota > Bacilli > Lactobacillales > Streptococcaceae > Pilibacter > Pilibacter termitis. The sequence goes on along the minus strand of NZ_FUXI01000018.1, from coordinate 23,458 downwards.
CGTATGGGAATTGAGCGAGGGTGGAACGTTGAAACTTTTGGAAAAATTTCATTGACCTTAGGAATTTCTAATCTACTCATGATTTTTGTTGGAGCAATAGGTGTGGTACTTTTCCCGATGTTAAGAAGAATAGATGTAAAGAATATGACTACAATTTATTCAAGCATACGTCATATATTGATGATTACGCTACTTGTCGGAACATTAGTTTATTTTCCGATTGATTACATTATCCCTAAGTGGTTACCAAAATTTAAAGAGGCATTGGTTTATATGTCTGTGATGTTTCCAATGGTTATTTATCAAGGTAAATTTTCACTTTTATCAAATACATTTATGAAAACATTGAGAATGGAAAAACAACTACTTATTGTCAATATAGCAACATTGGTATGTAGTGTGTTCTTGACAATTGTTAGTGTCTCCGTGTTTCATAATTTAACTATGACAATTTTTTCAATTATCCTTGTATTTGCCTTTAGAAGTACGTTTTCAGAGATTTACATGAAACAAAAATTGGAAATCAATGTAGCAGGAGAGCTAATAATTGAAACCGTCATGGTAGCTGGCTTTATCGGAGTAACGTGGTTCTTTCCGCCGTATATTTCATTGCCAACATATATTGTAATGCTCATTGTCTATATTTTGGTAAAGAAAGATGAAATCAAAGAGTCTATTCAAGTTTTTAATAAGTAGAAAGAGGCTGGGACAAAATTCAAATTTTAGCCTAAATGTAAAAATAGAAAAATCGCAGGAAATCAGCATTTGAGAAAATGAAATTTTTGCGATTTTTCTATTTTTGCTAGTTTTGTCCCAGCCTCTTTAGGTGGTTATGTGTTTTTATTTTTTTACGAAGTCGATTCGAATCGACTCCAGGCATTTGGTTTTGCTTGTTGTACCACAACCCCTCACGTCTCTCCTTGTCCCACCTTGTTTGTCTACCTTGGTAGAAAGTATTTTTTCTGAAAAATTAACACATGGAGCATTGTTTTATTTGATGAACTATGAATTGTCTGACCTCTCTTTTTTAGTGACGTTCAATCAACTTCCAAAAAATTATCAAAGCGTATTTTCGCCGTTAATTGAGTGAGTTTTTCTTTGGTTAATGTTGGTGTAGCAAGGGGTGTAGGGTGGTTTGGGTGTTTCAAGTTTTAGCTATTAATCTAAAATCGGAGATTTTCAGCGGTTTCGAAATTTCTCGGGCTTTTTTCGTACAAAAAAATATTTTTGCGTATATTAAAACCAGAAGGAGGTAAAATAGACGGATTTTATTTTAGGTTACCTAAAAACAAATCCATAAAAGTTTTTTAGGCTACATGGAAAAAATGAAAGACAGCAGACGAGGAGGAATATTATGTTAAACAATGTATTTTTAGTAGGACGTTTAGTTAGAAATCCAGAGATTAGTGTGTTGACAAACGGAACGTCTATGAGTCGATTTACGCTTGCAGTGTCTAGAAAGTACAAGGATGATAAGGGGAATACACCGACAGACTTTATTAATTGCGTACTTTGGGGGAGGCGAGCGGAGAATTTTGTGCAATATATGTGCAAAGGTACACTTGTTGGCGTACTTGGGGAAATTCGGACAACGAAGTCTGTAAAAAATGGTGTTACACGATATTTTACAGATGTAAATTGCTCGGAATTTCAATTTATTGAGCCAAAAGATGTGGTGCAACGACGTATGGAAAAACAAGGAAATAGCCACGTTTCAGTGGTTAAAGATGCCAGTGTACCAATGGATGTGATAGAGGATGATTTACCATTTTAACAAAGCAGATGTAGAATCTGTTTACGATTTTTATTTTTGATCTATTTTGGCTAAACTTGCACGTTTTTTCATCAAAAATACTCGAGGTATAGTAGCACAATTAAGGTGCTAAAGCAACTTAATTGTGCTGTATGCGTGAGCGAAAGCGAGAACGTAAACAGGAATTAGAAGTTGTTATGTTAAGGGCACCTCTAAAAACTCGCACTTATCCTAAATTACTAGTTTTCCGATTTTCTTTGTCAATCTCCTCAACCTATGAACCACATAGCTTTCGTCGATTTCCTCGATAATCGAAAAACTAGCTAATTTAGTCTTAAGCGGAGTTTTTAGAGGTGCCCTTAAAAAGCTCATAAAAACTAGGAGGAAATTAGTTATGAAAAATTTGAAGAAAAAAATGATAGCTGGTATGATAGTAGTTGCTAATATGTGTGCACTAACGGTTCCAACTGCATTTTCCGTTGTTAACGCAAAAGAAATCGAAATAAGCTCAAAGCAATCGGTAGATAAGAAAATTGAGCAAGCACTTCAAACATTCGGTTTTCAAGAAGAAACCTCTCAATACTTAAAAAAAGAAGGAAGTTTTTCAGAGTATAAAGGGGTTAATCTAGAACAGACTAATTTTGATGAAAAGAAGATGAATGCGAAGGAAAAAAAGTTCTTTCATCAATTGGTTGTAGAAGAGGCGGAAAAAAGTTTAAAAAGGACAGGAAAACTCTTTGTTACTAAAAAGGAGTTACAAAATGAGGGTGACAATATAAAAAGATTATTGTTTACTATGGGGAGTGGGAAAAAATCACCTATACAAGCAAGATGGTTTCGCTTGATGTCGGTGAATACGCTTGCTGCGTGTATAAACATACTCATAGGAGGACTGGTCTTTATGTTTACTGGTGGAGCTGGGACATCAATTGTAACAGCAGTGAAAAAGAAAGGATTAAAAGTTGTTAGCAAGTGGATCAAAGATAATCTTCTTGGAAAAATAAAAAATAAGTTGCTCGCCTTAGGAATATCTGGGGGATTAATTACAGGAATTGCTAGATTGATTGATACTATTGCGAAAGCATTAAACCCAGGATTACTTATTGCACGTTGGATAGATTCTATAGATAGGAAACGAAATAATGGTTATATTGAGGTTGGATAATGAAGTTTGATAAACAAAAAAAATTAATGATTTACTATTTTGCGATACAATTGGTTGCGGCACTAGTAAGTTTCAAAAGTTTGGCAAAAGAAGATGTTATTGTTTTCTCGCTTATTGCTTTTTCGTCACTTGTGCCAGTGCTTTCTTCTTTATTGTATAAACCTCGAAAATATGCTCAATTAAAATACTTTTTTCTTCATTTTGTTATATTTTCAATTGAGGTATTAGTAGTTAATTGGAGTAGAATAGCAGAGAGGCAGATATTATTGTTTTATTTCATCTTGCTTATCATCCCTTCTCTTGTAGGGATGAAGATTTGTTTTTTCTTTAGGGAAAATCACAAAGCATAATTGCTGTAAGTGAAGCGACTTATTAAAAGTATTTTAACTTTTTTATAATGTTATGAAAGGCACCTGTAAAATTGGTATTCCAGTTTTTACAGGTGCCCATTCTTACTCATGATAAAGTAAATCTTCTTTTTTTAATTCAAGTAAAATTTTTGCAAGTGCTTCGTCTGTTTTGGCAAAAATGCGATGCGAGTGGATACCATCGGTTAATATCGAAAGAGATTTTGCTTGTTCACGTTCCATTGTATCGAAGAAATTTTGAATATCCTCATGATTTTTAATTTCAAGGTTGCCTGTAAGAGTTCCATAAAGCACATGTTCAACTGATACATCAAGAATTTCGCCACCATTGTTTACGATAATTTCTAACTCCTTGCGAGTTTCTTCAGGAGTGTGTGAGCTGACAATGGTTTCGATAATGCCAACTTTATGGCGATTTTTTTCGAGCAAATAGCCACGACTTGTCGAATAAATGTCCGTTCCGCTTGCTCGCAAAAGAGCAATATCACCTACGATAATTTGGCGTGAAACATTATAAGTTTCAGCTAATTTCGTTGCGTTAATTGGTCGCATAGAGCTTGTTAGTTCTGAGAGAATTTTTTTTCGTCTGTCCTCACCTGCTTGCATACTATCACCTTTCCTTTATTCGCTAAGTTTGCCTGCTTGATACTCCTTTGAATAGGTCAAAATGCTTTCAAATGTATGGAGAATGGTTTCTTCATACTCTTTGTTTTTGATTAACGATTTAAGTCTCTTTGTTTGTTCAGCCTCTCTCGTTTTATCAAGAATTGCTTTGCCTGTTGCTTGTTTAAATCTCACCACTTCACCGACAAGATTCATTCTCATCTCGAGTAAGGCAATCAGCTCGGCATCAATTTCGTCAATTTTTTTTCTCGTTTGTTGAAGTTCCATTTTATCCCCTCCATATTCTACCACATTTGAAATGTGAATTAATAATCGTAAACACCAATGATAATTGTACCAATAACCACTAGAATGACTGCGACATATGCTAAAGGTTTCAAGCGTTCCTTTAGGAAAATATGTCCTAAAACAACGGAAAACACGGCATAACTTGCGATAAGCGGGGCAGCCAGTACACTAGCACCTGTCATAGCAAACACATAAAATACTTGCCCAATCGTTTCCAAAATTGCAGCCGTTGCTCGACTTTTTTCGCCACCGAAACTCCATTTTTGCTTTTTGACAAAAGTTAGCCACAAGAAAACGAGGAGTCCCAAGAAGAAAAATGTCAACATATAACTCATCTGTGCTTGGTCCTCATCTAATGCCCAATGGATTGTGTTGCCAAAAATGGTTAACTCATGAGCATCAAGGACAATTCCGTCAAAAAATGTGCCGAGCGAGTCAAAAATCATATAGCCAATCGGAAACAAAATTGCAATTGCTCCAATGCGATAACGTTTTTCTTCCTCAACATTTTCTGCATTTTCCGCACGTTCTTTCATTTCGCTGTCTTCTCCTCGAGAAATAATCAAAATCCCAAGTGTGACAAGAATAATTGCCACCCATGCCAGCCAAGAAATCTTTTGCCCTGCAAATAAGACAAGAAATAGTGCAGAAACTGCACCGCTTGCGTTAGAAACGGGACCAACAATTGACACCTCTAAATAGCGAAGACCGATATACCCAAGCCACATAGAGATGATGTAAGCAGCTGAAACAGGCAAGTAAGTCAAAAAGCTCGACCAATCGTATGAAAAGTGTTGAATCATCACATAGTAGACAAGCACATATAAGCCAAAAAACAATCCGACCATTACAACCGTTCGGCTACTACTATAATCATCTTCATAGTCGTTTCCGACTTTGTAAAAAAATTCTCCTGCACCCCACGTGAAAATGGTCAAAATCGTGCAAATAAACCATAGGTTTTCTGTAATAAATTGAAAGATTCCGTTCATAAAATTCTCCTGTGTATTTTTATTTTCCTTATTAAAAATAGCATAAACGAAGGAATTTATCTATTATTTTCAAGGAAAATGTAGCGAGAAAAATTTTATCCAAATCACGAAAAAATTGCGTATATTAATAATAGAGAGTAACAGCAATCAAGTAGAAGTTAGGTAAGTCCTCGGCCTTGCAAGGAAAAGAGAAATAAAAAAGCGAGGTGCTAACTGCTAAGTATTGAGAGGTGGTGCTTGAGTGGAAACACTATTTGAAATCGTAAAATTTGTATTGGCTATTGAGTTAGTCAAGGCATTAACGATTTTTATTGTGGAAACAAAAAAGCCCCGTAAATAAGGGCTTATCCACTAATACTGTACCTAGCTAATCGAAAAACGATAGCCGTAAACGCTAAGGTGTTAGCAGCACCTGTTTACACTCTCTATTATACATATTTTTTCAAGAAATTCAATGGTGATTTGAGGGATTTAAAGAAATTCAAAGGAGAAGAAAATTCATTTTCTGACGTTTTCATGATAGAATAAAAGTAGCAATTTTGCTAATTAGAAAATGGAGGAATTTAAATGGTACCTTTTATTATTTATTGGTTTGCTGTATTGGTGGGATTTGCGTGGATTGTTTTTTCATTGGGTGCATTTTTGTATTATCTCGCAAAAAAAGAAAATGGAAATTTGTGGTTTTTTATTCCGCTAAATCTTGTCTGCTTGGCAATTTTGGCAATTATCGTTTTCCTTTACCGTGCAAATGAAGGGTTTGGTATTACGCAATATTCGAGCATTTACTTTAGTTTTCTTGCAGCCCTTCTTATCATAAGCGTTCTGGATTTGTTATTCGGAAAAACCAAACAATAAGACTTACTCGCTTTCTCAATTTTTTTGAGAGGCGAGTTTTTTTATAAATAAAAAAATGATAAATGACATTTTGTGTTAGGTAAAGTTGACAAATTACTTAATTTTTAAGAAAAGTGATAATTAATAACTTGAATGAAATGTTTGTTCTTATAGGCAATTACAACGGAAGAGTGCTTTTTTTGTCAAAATTTCGAGGAAATTGCCCTATTCAAAAAACAAAAAAATATTTTGATAAAACAATTATCGTGATATACTATACATAGAAACTGCTTAGGAGCAGAAAAAGAAGAAGTAGGGTGTTTTGTTTGTGTTAACGGGGGACACAAAGCAAACGCTCAAAGAATGTGGGGATTAGGGAAATGATTTTAGATGAATTATTGTTTATGTCGTCAGACCAAATCAAATTAGAGGTCTATCGCTCGCTTTCCATAAGAAAAAAGGGTGTTTATCGTTTGGATGAGCTAATGGAAAAGCATTTTTTGAATTATCATCAAATCACCAAAATATTGCAAGAAATTATGGAGGAAGTGAATGATGAGGGGGAAGTTGCCCTTTCTATTGGCAATGGAAAAATGACCATTCGTGAATGTTTGCCAAAAATAGACGAATATCGTTTGCTATTAAGCGAAAACTCCATTCCATTTCAATTTATTTATCATACGCTTTTAGGTGTGAATTGGACGATTGATGACTTTTGTGAGCATTATGGTTTTGCTAGAAGTACGGTTTCACGTAAGTTGACTCCGCTGATTCGTTTTTTGGATAAGTATCATTTGACCGTTCAATACCACCCGATTTCGATTTGTGGGAATGAGGTTAACATTCGTTTGTTTTACACATATGTCTTTTGGCTGGTCTATCGTGGCAATGAATGGCCGTTTGAAGAAGTAAAACAAGAGCGACTTTTAAGGCAACAGCAAGAGCTTTTCCATTTGTTTGATTTTCCAAACTCATATGTGCTGAACGAACGTTTATTGTACGCTCAAGCGGTTGCTTCTTATCGTTTGCAAAATCATCATGTGATTGCAAGCAATGAAATTTGGCGAGAATTTTTCGAGAAAAATGTCATGCACAAACTGAAAAAAGAACAATTCAATCAATTTTTAGCGACTCAGAATTTGCCAAGAGAGGAATTGGAATATTGGTTTTTCCGTGCGTTTTACATTGGCATAAGACGAAAAGAGTTCAATTTGCTTTCAAACAATGTCGAGAGAAGTTTTATGCTTCATGCAGGAGAAGTGGGGCTTGTTGAGTTGAGCAAAACGTTTTTGGAGACACTTGTGAGAGGTGGCTATCTCAAAAAAGTATCAGTTGATACACAGCAAGCGTTGTTTCTGCACATGAATGCGTTGTTTATGTGTTTCCAATTTTTCCAAGGAAACTACATTTTTCTTGAGGATTTGTCCGTTTCTTTAGATACGAAAAATTCCGCCTACAAAGCGATTGTCAAGTTAGTGGATGAATTTTATACAGAAAAAGTATCGGTGTCGAGAGTTTTTGCTCGTGAAGTCACAAGAGAAGTATTTGTCAATAGAATGTCGGCACTTTTGCACTGTTACCTTCTCCAAGAAATTGAGGCAAATCTAAAGATTACCGTTGCCGTTTGCGGTGAACTTGAACAGTTGAGTTTTCGTAGGCTCAACACATGGCTAAAGAATTTTGGGTGTCTTGAGGTAGTAGAATATTCTGCTGAAAAAATAACTGGCGTAGATTTTCTGATTTCAACAAGTTCTGCCGTTTTGAACAAACATCCAGAGATTGCAGGTTTTCAGTGGGAATTAGAATACGGCTTGAATGAATATTATCGCTTGTATGATTGTTTGTTTCATTTAGCTGAGAAAAAAGCGTTGGAAGAGGTTTTGTAGATTATAACTACATCTATCTAATTACTATTGTGTGTAATACTATTACGTGATATACTATTATGTGTAATAGCAAAAAAAGAAAGGTGGATGTTTATGTTTGTTGGCAGAATCGAAGATTTGAATTTTTTAAATAAGCAATATCATGCAAATAAATTCTCGTTTATTCCAATTTATGGCAGACGGCGTGTTGGCAAAACCACGCTCATTAAAGAATTTATCCAAGATAAAAAAGCAATTTATTATCAAGCATTAGAAGAACGAGAAGAACTAAATATTGAACGATTGTCCAATGCGGTGAGTTGTGTGCTTTATCCAGATTTGCCAAAATCCGCACAACTTTTTCGTAGCTATACTGATATATTCAATGCTATTTCCGAGTATGCTGAAAAAGAAAAAATCATTTTTATTATTGATGAGTTTCCATATTTGGCAAAAGCATCTAAAAGTATTCGTTCGCTGTTACAAAATCAAATTGATCATCATTGGAAAGACAAGGCGAATATTCAATTGATTTTGTGCGGTTCGTCCATGTCTTTTATGGAACGCCAAGTATTGGGGTACAAAAGTCCATTATACGGTAGAAAAACAGGGCAGATTAAATTGCGACCTTTTGATTTTTATCAAACCCAAGATTATTTTCCTACAATGGAAAAAGAAAAAGTAGCAGAAATCTATGGGATAACAGGAGGGATTCCTCAATACCTTGAACAAATCAATCCAGAGATTTCTACCATAAACAATATTAGAGAAACATTTTTGAAGAAAACGTCGCTTTTATTTGAAGAACCGCAAAATCTTTTAAAGCAAGAACTGGATGATCCGAGTAGTTACAATTCTATCTTGTCAGCTATCGCAGAAGGTCGCAGTCGGCTGAATGAGATTGCGACAAAAGTTAATATTCCAACAAGCAATCTCAGCCGTTATCTTGAAAACTTAATGGATTTGGATATTGTAGAAAAAAAATATCCTATCGGAGAAGAACGTAGTAAAAAAACAATTTATACAATAAAAGATTCTATGTTTCGATTTTGGTTTCGATTTATCGCACCGAATATTTCTCAGATTGAATTGGGGATTACGGATTTTGTTGCATCATCTATTGAAATGCAATTCCCGCATTTCATGGGGGCGGTTTTTGAAGAAATTTCCACACAGTATTTATGGAAAGAAATGCGACACAATAATTTACCAACGGTTTATCGCAATTTCGGCTCATGGTGGGGGAATAATCCTATCGAACGAAAGCAAGAAGAAATTGACATTGTAGGCATTGGATTTGAGGACGAAGAGATATTATTAGCTGAATGTAAATGGCGGAATGAATTTGTTTCTAAAAGTGTATTAGAAACATTAGTAAAACGCTCGAGTATATTTGCAGAAAAAACAAAAACTCTTTACGTCTTCTCAAAAACATCATTTACAAAAGAAGCAATTGATTATAGCAAAAAACAACAGCTCACATTGATAGAACTCCAAACGATGTAAAAAGAAAAGCTACGAGGGGCGTTCAGGAGTTGGTCGCAGTGAGCCATGCCATTTACTTGCCTGAAGCAGAGCTTCAGGTGGCATTGCGAACAG
>NZ_FUXI01000018.1:13522-13855 GCF_900167335.1 Pilibacter termitis | reverse complement strand
AAAAAGAAAAGCTACGAGGGGCGTTCAGGAGTTGGTCGCAGTGAGCCATGCCATTTACTTGCCTGAAGCAGAGCTTCAGGTGGCATTGCGAACAGCGACCCAACACCTGCCCCTCACAGCTAGACAAAGAAAAGCTACGAGGGGCGTTTTGAAGTTTGTGGCAGAGAGCCGTGCCGTTTACTTGCTCGAAACGTAAGTTTCGAGCGGCACTGCGAACAGCCACCAAACTTCAGCCCCTCACAGCTAGACAAAAAGAAAAGCTACGAGGGGCGTTCAGGAGTTGGTCGCAGTGAGCCATGCCATTTACTTGCCTGAAGCAGAGCTTCAGGTGGC
>NZ_FUXI01000018.1:0-13312 GCF_900167335.1 Pilibacter termitis | reverse complement strand
CACAGCTAGACAAAAAGAAAAGCTACGAGGGGCGTTCAGGAGTTGGTCGCAGTGAGCCATGCCATTTACTTGCCTGAAGCAGAGCTTCAGGTGGCGTTGCGAACAGCGACTCAACTCCTGCCCCTCACAGCTAGACAAAGAAAAGCAAGCGGGGCGTTTTGAAGTTTGTGGCAGTTAGCCGTGCTGTTTATTTCTTGTTCCCCCTCGTTTCGCCTAAAAAAGTTCGCATGACTCGTGCGAACTTTTTTGGATATGAATATGGGTACCTCTAAAAGAAAATTTAGTTTTCCTTTGTCTGAGTCGCCTTTTGTTCTTTTGGAGCATTTGGGCGTGTGATTTTAGCGAAATCGTTATTTTCTACTTGGATAGAAGTAATTCTATCTGGTAGGTGATGATATTTTTTCATTACACGTTTGTGGTGGATTTTCCCTGTTACTCTGGCAATAGAAAACACGAGCTTGGAAAGAGAAAAACCAATCAAAAGAGAAAATAACACCATTACAAGCAACATAAATGTTGAATTGCTATAACTTGAATGGAATACTTTGTTTGAAAATTGGTACATGGTAAACATAGATAAAATCGTACAAACTCCGCCAAGTGCATATCTGGCAAAAAAGACAACATCTTCTTGCGTAAAGACGACTCGTACGGTTTCTTCTGAACGAATGATTTCTAGTTGTTTTTGTAGTTTTAAATGTTCTTTTTTCTTTTTATTGTTTGCTTTATAATAAGCCTCATCAAAGGCAACGTTTTTTAAATTATCTGTCCGAATTTCCATAATGAAACTCCTATATCTATAAATAAATTATCAAATTAACTCTACCCTTTTTTAGTATTTTAGCACTTACGAATGGAAAAAAACATATAATTTCTTTTACAGATTGTTACAAAAATGTTTCGTTGAAAAAAGAAACAGATAGCTTTCATTTTTGTGGAAATTTGATAAGATAGAAACGAACGAAATTTTAGGGTAGCTCGAAAAAGCTCGCTTACTACCAAGTTAGCAATTTAGGATTTAGAGGTATCCTCTGGAAAGAGAAGTAGACAAATGGAAATTACAGCAACAGCAGAGAGCGTTGAACAAGCACGAGCATTGCTTGAGGCAGGTGTTGATAGACTCTATATTGGTAACGATACGTTTGCCTTGAGATTGCCACATTCATTTTCAAGAGAAGAAATCAAGGAAATAACAGATTATGCACATTTAGCGGGAAAAACGGTGAGTGTTGCAGTGAATGCGATTTTCCACCCTGAAAAAATGAAATTGGTGCCAGAGTATTTGGATTTTCTTTCTTCTATTGGTGTCGATAGAATTGTCGTAGGCGACGTTGGTGTGATTCACTTGCTTACAAAGGATAATCGCTTTTCATTGCCATACATTTATGACGGAGCGACATTAGTGACAAGTAGCCGTCAAGTCAATTTTTGGGCAGAATATGGTGCAGTAGAGGCGGTTATTGCTCGAGAAGTTCCTTTTGAGGAATTGAAAAAAATGAGTGAGAACTTGAAAATTTCTGGTGAGATTTTGGTTTACGGAGCAACGGCTATTCATCAATCGAAACGACCGCTCTTGCAAAATTATTATAATTTTATCCAATCAGACGAGAGGAAAGACAAGGAGCGAGATTTGTTTCTTTCAGAACCGAAAGCTCCAGAAACGCATTATTCGATTTACGAAGATGAGCATGGTACGCATATTTTTGCAAACAACGACATCAATTTGATGTTGCAATTAGATAAGCTAAAAGCATATAATTATACACATTGGAAACTAGATGGAATTTATACGAAAGGTGAAGCATTTGTTGAGATAGCAAAACTTTTTGTTCAAGCAAAAAAAGAAATTTTGGCGGGAAGTTGGGACATAAGCAAGGCTGCTTTACTTGATGAACAAGTGAGAAAACTGCACCCGAAACACCGTGGAATTGACGAAGGATTTTTCCATTTAGACCCGAAAGCGATAGTATAAGGGTAGCTTTAAAAATATTGTTACAGTTTTGGAGAGAAACTCTCTTTTTCAACTAACATTATGTAGGAAATCTTACAATCTTGAAAATTGAAGATTTTCCTCAAGTATTATAGAGGAGAATAGAAATGACGAAAAAATTAAAAAGACCTGAAGTATTAGCACCAGCAGGAACGTTGGAAAAATTAAAAGTGGCAATTCACTATGGTGCAGATGCGGTTTATATAGGTGGCAATGCGTATGGTTTACGCAGTCGAGCGGGAAATTTTTCCTTTGATGAAATGCGTGAGGGGGTAGAATTTGCCAAAAAGTACGGAGCAAAAGTCTATGTCGCAGCCAATATGGTGACGCATGAGGGAAATGAAGACGGAGCAGGAGAATGGTTTCGCACATTGCGTGATATAGGTATTTCTGCCGTTATCGTCTCAGACCCTGCGTTGATTGAAATTGCCTTGAGCGAGGCAGAAGGCTTGCCAGTTCACCTGTCAACGCAACAAAGTGCGACCAACTATGAAACGTTGGAATTTTGGAAATCACGAGGGCTTGAACGTGTGGTGCTAGGACGTGAAGTTTCCATGGAGGAAGTGGCGGAAATTCGTGCCAATACCGATGTCGAAATCGAGGCATTTGTGCATGGAGCAATGTGTATTTCTTATTCTGGACGTTGTACGCTTAGCAATCATATGAGTATGCGAGATGCCAATCGTGGTGGTTGTTCACAAAGTTGTCGTTGGAAATATGAATTGTATGATATGCCATTTGGTACAGAAAGAAATGTTATTCAAGGTGAAATTCCAGAAGAGTTTTCAATGAGTGCGGTGGATATGAGCATGATTGAGCATATTCCAGATATGATTGAAAATGGTGTAGATAGCTTGAAAATTGAAGGACGCATGAAATCCATTCATTACGTTTCAACGGTTTCAAATGTCTATAAAGCAGCAGTTGATAGCTACATGGAAGACCCAGAAAATTGGGTGTGCAAGCAAGAATGGATTGATGAGCTTTGGAAAGTGGCTCAGCGTGAATTGTCTACTGGATTTTATTACCACGTGCCAACGGAAAACGAACAACTTTTCGGTGCGAGAAGAAAAATTCCGCAATATAAATTTGTCGGTGAAGTCGTAGATTATGATGAAACAAGTGGGATTGCAAAAATTCGCCAGAGAAATGTAATGACACTTGGTGATGAGATAGAGTTTTACGGCCCTAATTTCCACCATTTTGAAACAGTAATCGAAAAAATGTGGAACGAGGACGGAGAAGAAATAGATAGAGCTCCGAACCCTATGGAAATCATCACCATGCCTGTTCCGCAAAAAGTGGAAATAGGAGAAATGATTCGCCGAAAAGCTGACGGACTGATAAATCTTTACAAAGAGGATAAAGTTGTAGTAAAACGAGTGTGACAAAGAAAAGTGGAGAGGGGCGTTCTGAAGTCTGTGGCAGTGAGCCGTGCCGTTTACTTGCTGCTACACTTCGTTTCGCATACAGTCTTTCTAAGAATCAAAGATTCTTGAAAGACTAGCATCGAAACGCTAGTTTCGAGTGGCACTGCGACCAGCCGTCAAACTTCAGCCCCTCGTAGCTAGACAAAGAAAAGCTACGAAGGGCGTTCAGGGGATTGTCGCAGTGAGCCATGCCGTTTACTTGCCTGAAGCAGAGCTTCAGGTGGCATTGCGAACAGCGACCAAGCCCCTGCCCCTCTTAGCTAGACACAGAAAAGCGAAGAAGTGCGTTTTGAAGTCTGTGGCAGTGAGCCACGTCGTTTATTTACTCGCAACGTTAGTTGCGATCGACGTTGTGAACAGCCACCAGACTTCAGCCCCTCTTAGCTAGACACAGAAAAGCAAGCGGGGCGTTCTGAAGTTTGCAACAGTGAGCCACAGCATTTACTTGCTGGAAACGCAGTTTCAAGTAGCGTTGCGAACAGTTGCCAAACTTCAGCCCCTCTTAGCTAGACAAAAAAAGCTGGAACAAAATTCAAAATCGAGTTTTGTCCAGCCTCTTTTTAGTTGAATCATCAAATTTACAACTACTCTCATCAATCCCAATCTTTTACACTATCCCAAGAAACAAAATGTTTTTGATACTCCTCTTGTAAATTGCTTTGTTTGTCTATTTCTACAAGATTTTTCTCGTGGAGAAATAGAATTTTTGTGGCAACTTTATTGAGATTTTCTAGGTTGTGCGAAGAATAAAGCATGATTTTTTTCTTTTTTTGCAAATATAGTAGCATTTTATTTAGCACCAAAATATTTGTCGGGTCAAGTCCGTTGATAGGTTCGTCAAATAACAACACGTCCGCATCACTTATCACGTAAAGCGTGAGCAGAACGCTTTGTTTCAAACCAAGTGAAAGTTTTTTTATCGGTGTATTTCGTATTTTTTGCAAGGAAAATTTTTCCATAATCTCCTCAACTTCGACATTGCTCTTCCACACTTTTTTGACCAAAGCCAAATGGTCGTAGACAGTCAAATCATTGAAAAGTGTTTCGACATTTTCCAAGAAAAAGAGTTGTTTTTTGTAGGAAATTTCTTCGTGAGAAAATTCCTTATAGGAAATATTGCCACTCTTGTAAGGGAGAGTATTGGCGATGATTTTCAAAAGTGTCGTTTTTCCTGTACCGTTTGGTGCAACAAGTCCAACAATTTCACAAGGTTCAACTGCAAGGTCGATGTTATCAAGTATTTTTTTCTTTCCATAAGAGAAAGAAAGGTGATTGATTTTTAACATAATACTCCCCCTTTTCTCAGATGATTTGGGATAAATGAAAGTATGGCAAAAATACAGATATACGCACTAATCACTAGAGTCGCCTGGCTAAAACTAGGATAAAATCCATTTCCCCCTTGTAAGTACGGTGTATTTTTTAATATTTTTGCGATATTGCTGTAAGAACCGATAAAAAGTTGTTTAAATCCAAGCATTTTCTCCTCTTGCAAGACTGGAGCTGTTTCCAATAAAAATAAGAACGCATTTGCTATAAATAGCACAAAAATGTTCTTCGTCCATTTTGCCAAACAATAGTTGAACACAACGATAAACAAAAGAAACAGTACAAATAGGAAACAGAATTTCCATAGAAATTGGCTGGCACTTATGAACGTTACACTTCCTTTGCTAACTGCAACGGCAAAGGGGTAATTTGCCTCACCTAAGCCAAAGAATAACGAATTGGCAAGGAAGAACAAAGCAATCGCACCAAGAAATGAAAGCGAGAAATAAAGGAAGAAATAACTAAGTTTTGCGAGAGTTTTCTTCCAGTTTTGCGTTGGGAAAATATCAACAAACTCCTTTGACTTACTTTTTTCTGCTTGGAAAAATACATAAGCAGAGAAAAGTGAAAGAAATAACAGGAGCAAATGGCTTTGAAGCGATGTACTCACAATTTCTTGAAAAAGATTGAACGTAGGTTTCTTGCGTTGAGTGCTAAAAAGGTACTCGTTTTTATTTTTCAAAATTTTTTGATATTCGATCTGGCTTAGTTTGTCCAATAATCTACCGATCGGATCTAACGCTCGTGGATCCTCTAGTCGATTGTTTACCTCGGCTAGTTTTCCTTTGACGAATTTTTGTTTATCTCTTTGATCAATTGCTTGAAGGATTTTTTCCTTTATTTCAAGCGTCTTGATTAAACTTGCATTTTGTTTAGGATTTTCGTTTAATTTCTCGAGAGTCTGTTCTTCACCATTTGCATTAAATGCACGAGTTAAAGTCATTGAAGAACGCTCGTTTTCCCAACCGTCAAAAAATTCTTCTTCATGAGAGTTTTGAACGCAGAAGAAAGTGAAAATAATCAAGAGTAAAAGTGGAACAACAAATATATTTTTGTCACGAATGTTTTTTTTGAGTTCTAGTAGAAAAGTGTAGTTCATATTTCCTCCTTGGTATGCGTTTTCTTATATAATTTTTATTATAAAAGAGGACAATGGAAAAAGAAAGAAAAATGATTTTTTTTTGGAGGTAGTTTATGGTAAAAAAAACGGTTTATTTTTAGAGGTACCTTAAGTGAAATTGAAGTATTTAGACCACTTCATATTTTAAAATTATATGACAGAGATTTCATTTCTGTCTTTTTTTTGCGGAATTATTTTCAATTTGAGTAAACTATGTTATGATATTCTGGTTAAAACTATGTTATAAAGGGGGAACACGAGTGAGTGATAAGAACACGACACGTCCCGGAGAGTCATTTAAAGATCAAGTGATGAGAGCGTTAGAAGAGGGGAATGGTCAAGTACCGCCGAATTATTCGAGTTCTTCTAAGAAAACGCAGAGAAGTAATCCTAAGAATAAGCAACGTAAAGCACCAGCTACTCCTGCTAAAAAAGGAGAAAAGCGTAGCACTTCCCAACTTCCTAAGCAAGAGCAAAAACAGCGAAGTAATGCTACTAGAAGTCGCAATACAGCGAGTAAAGAATTGCCAAAAAGAAATCAAGTGGAGCAAAAACGTTTACCTAAGAAAAAAGGGCGAGCGGATTTTGACGGAAAAGACAAAGAGGATAGAATTGTTGGACGTATTGTCAAAACAGTGATTATCGCACTGGTCATTCTCTTGGTAATCGTAGGGATTTCTGGGTGGAGCTATATCAACAAGGCACTTCAGCCGTATGATACAACGGATAAAACATTCGTTCAAGTGGAAATTCCAATCGGTTCTAGCAACAAACAAATCGGTGGCATTTTAGAGCAGAAGAAAATTATCCGTAGTGGTATGGTGTTCAACTATTTCACCAAGTTTCACAATTTATCTAAATTCCAAAGTGGCTACTATAATATGCAGCCGAGTATGTCGCTAGAGGAAATTGCGAAGATTTTACAAAAAGGTGGAACGCAAAAACCAGAGTTGCCAGTGCTTGGCAAAGTGTTGATTCCAGAAGGATACACGATTGACCAAATAGCTGAGGCGATTGCAAGCAATGCGAATAGTAAATCAGCAGAAAAAACGCCATTTACAAAAGATGAATTTCTGAAATTGATAAAATCAGATGAATTTTTCAATGAAATGAAACAAAAATATCCAGAACTTTTGACGAGTGCCGCTGAGGCGACGGGCGTGAAATACAAACTTGAGGGTTATCTTTTCCCAGCGACGTATGACTACAACGAAAAAACAACGCTGAAATCTTTAGTGGAGACAATGATTGCGACAATGGACCAAACGTTGCAAAATTATTATCCTACGATTAAAGCGAAAGGTTTGAGCGTGCAGGAAGTGCTTGCTTTAGCGAGCTATGTGGAAAAAGAAGGGGCGACAGAGGACGATAGACGAAATATTGCACAAGTATTCTTCAATCGTATCAAAGCGGAAATGCCACTTCAAACGAATATTTCTATTTTGTACGCAGAAGGTCGCCTTGGGCAGAAAATTTCTGCAGAAGAAGATAAGAAAATCAATACGAATATCAATAGTCCGTATAATTTATACACAAATCAAGGAACAGGGCCGGGTCCTGTTGACTCGCCAAGTCTTATGGCGATAGAGGCGGTCATTGAGCCAAAACCTAATGATTATTTATTCTTCTTAGCAGACATCAAAACTGGCAAAGTTTATTTTGCAAAAACTTACGAAGAGCATGAAGCATTAGTTGCAGAGCATTTGTAATTACTTTACCATTTGCATGGAAATTTTTTCTGTGCAAGTGGTACTTTTTTATTGTATTTGCAACGTGAAAAGTGTAAAATTGCACTCGATAAAGAAAACTTTATTGTTAAGGGAAACCCCTTAATAATAGAAAATAAAAACAAAGAATTTTGATTGGTATCCTTATACTAGGGAGAAGAAATCAAAAGATAAAAAATGAAAAGGTGAAGAACATGGCAGAAAAAATTTTTGAAATGACTCGTGAGGGATACGAGAACTTAGAAAAAGAATTGGATCGCTTGATTACAGTGGAGCGTCCAGAAGTGATTGAACGTATAAAAATTGCACGCTCTTATGGTGATTTGTCGGAGAACTCAGAGTATGAAAGTGCAAGAAATGAACAAGCTCTCCTTGAGGGGAAAATTGCTGAAATTGAAAAACAAATTCGTTTCGCACAAATCGTAGATAGCGATGCAATTGCAGAAGATGAAGTTTCGATTGGGAAAAAAGTAACATTCATCGAATTGCCAAACGGTGAGGAAGAAGTCTACTACATCGTTGGGAGTGCGGAAGCCAACCCACTTGCAGGAAAAATCTCAAACGAAAGTCCTGTCGCTTCTGCAATGATCGGGAAAAAGATTGGAGACGAAGTAAATATTTCGACACCTTCTGGTGAAATGGTTATCAAAATCGTGAAAGTTGAAAAACATTAAGATGAAATGGTCATTACTTGAATTAAGAAAATACCAACACGAACCTCTTCAATTTGAGACAACGCTCGATTTGAAAGAAGAATTGCTTTCTCGTGAGGAATGTCTCATGGATATTTCGCCAATTGATGTGAAAGGAATGTTAACAGTTAACAAAGAAGACTACCTTTTGCATTATGTTATGGTCTACAACATGACACTTCCTTCCTCACGTAGTCTTGTTCCTGTCTTAGTAGAACAAGAAATTACCGTTGATGAAGTCTTTATGACACAAGAGATGTGGGAGAAAAATAGCATTGATGAGGCTGATGAGAGTATATTGCTTATCGAAGGGCAAACTATTTCATTAGACGAATCTGTTGCGGATAACATTTTGCTTGAAATTCCATTGAAAGTGCTGAGTGCAGAAGAACAAGCGGCAACCGTTTTTCCTAGCGGTAATGAGTGGGAATTGATAAGTGAAGAAGAATACAAAGAACAACAGCGACAAAAAGAAAAAACAAAAGATAACTCCGCTTTCTCTCAACTAGCAGATTTTTTTGAGGACGAAGAATCATAATCAAATAAAAGCATTCCAAAAGTAAGAGATTTATTTTTTTGGAGTGCTTTTTTTAAAAAGAGGGATAAAAATAAAGAAAAGCAGAAGAAAGAACGCTAAAATTGTTTACAAATAAAGAATTTATGAGCTTTTCAGGTGAAAGTGTTTTGGCGTAAGAATGCGTTTTCTAATAATTCAGTTAAAAAATTATACATATTAGTTTAAAAATGAGAAAAAATTCGTTATACTGTTAGTAGTAAGTGAAAAGGTTCTGTATAGAAATCGGGAAAATGAGAAAGATTTGCGATTGAAAAAGAGAATAAAAAACAAATCGTAAAAAATGAACAGGATTACCTGTCAAAAACAAGGAGGAATATCATGTCGAAAGCCAATTTTGGTGTTGTAGGAATGGCAGTAATGGGGAAAAATCTTGCGTTAAATATTGAAAGTCGTGGATTCACCGTTGCAATTTTTAATCGTACCTCATCAAAAACAGAGGATGTTATCAAAGAACATTCAGACAAAAATTTTGTACCAACTTATTCTATTGAGGAATTTGTTGCATCTCTTGAAAAACCACGTCGCATTATGTTAATGGTGCAAGCTGGAAAAGCGACAGATGCGACGATTCAATCTCTCTTGCCACATTTGGATAAAGGAGATGTGTTGATTGACGGAGGGAATACGCACTTCCCTGATACCATTCGCCGTAATCAAGAGTTAGATGCCTCAGGAATTAACTTCATTGGTACAGGTGTTTCTGGTGGTGAAAAAGGTGCTTTAGAGGGACCTTCTATTATGCCGGGGGGGCAAAAAGAAGCGTATGACTTGATTGCACCTGTTTTTGAACAAATTGCAGCCAAAGCCGAGGACGGTACACCTTGCGTCACCTATATTGGTCCAAACGGAGCAGGTCACTATGTGAAAATGGTACACAATGGCATTGAATATGGCGATATGCAGTTGATTGCAGAAAGTTATGATTTATTGCACCGTGTGCTTGGTCTGAGTGTAGAGGAAATTGCAGAGATTTTTGCAGACTGGAATAAAGGAGAATTGGACAGTTACCTTATCGAAATTACAGCAGACATTTTGACTCGCAAAGATGATTTGAGTGAACAATGGATTGTGGAAAGTATCCTTGATACTGCTGGCAATAAGGGAACAGGTAAATGGACAAGTCAATCTGCATTAGACTTAGGTGTACCATTGCCATTGATTACAGAGTCTGTTTTTGCTCGTTTCATTTCTGCATACAAAGACGAACGTGTAAAAGCGAGCAAAGTCTTGAGCGGTCCAGAGGCGAAATTTGAAGGAAATGTAGAAGAATTGGTCGAAAAAATTCGTCAAGCACTCTATTTCTCAAAAATCATGAGCTACGCACAAGGATTTGCTCAAATGAAAGCTGCCTCTGCTGAAGAAAATTGGGATTTGCCATTCGGTGAAATCGCAAAAATTTGGCGTTCAGGCTGTATCATTCGTGCAAGATTCTTGCAAAAAATAACAGATGCGTATGAAAAAAATGCAGATTTAGACAATCTATTATTGGACGATTACTTCAAAGACATTACGCTCAACTACCAACAAGCTGTACGTGATGTAGTGACACTTGCGGTAAATGCAGGGATTCCAGTTCCGACATTCTCAAGTGCATTAGCGTACTTTGATAGCTATCGCAGTGAAGTATTACCAGCAAACATTATCCAAGCTCAAAGAGACTATTTCGGAGCTCACACTTACGAACGTACGGATAGAGAAGGGATTTATCATTACTCTTGGTATGATGAAGCCTAATTTTTCAAAAGAAATACACAACCCAACAACCCAACCAAAACCTAAAATAAGGAGATTCCAATGAGTAAAATATTAATTATCGAGGACGAAAAGAATCTTGCCCTTTTCCTTGAGCTAGAGCTCAAGCATGAAGGCTATGAAACAGAAGTTCATTACAATGGACGGACTGGACTTGATGCAGCACTTGAAGGAGAATGGGATGCGATTCTGCTTGATTTGATGTTGCCAGAATTGAACGGCTTAGAAGTCGCTCGTCGTGTTCGTCAAAATAAAAATACACCAATTATCATGATGACCGCACGTGACTCAGTAATCGACCGTGTAAGTGGATTGGATCATGGTGCAGATGACTACATCGTGAAACCTTTCGCAATTGAAGAAATCTTGGCTCGCCTACGTGCCTTGCTTCGTCGTGTAGCAATTGAGGGCGAAAAAACTGCTCAAAAATCAACGAATGTTGCCTACCGTGATTTGCTGATTGAAAAAGAAAATCGCGTAGTACGCCGTGACAATCAAATTATCAACTTAACCAAGCGTGAGTATGAATTACTCCTTGCTTTAATGGAAAGCGTGAATGTTGTTCTTTCACGTGAACATTTGTTGCAAAAAGTTTGGGGATATGAAAGTGAATCTGAAACGAATGTAGTAGACGTGTATATTCGTTATCTTCGTAACAAAATTGATATTCCGGGAGAAGAAAGCTATATCCAGACAGTGCGTGGTACTGGATATGTTATGCGTCAATAATGGAAAAAAAGCAAAACAACCTCAAAGGCCCATCTTTAACAATAAAGTGGGCTTTTGCTAGTACTCTGTTCATTTTTATCGTGTTCACGATATTTGCGGTAATCACCTATAAAACCTCTGTTGATTTGATAATAAATAAGGAACGCACAAAATTTGAAGAAACAGTTGCAGAAGTTGGGACACGTTTGAGTGGAGTGGAGGAAGATTTGACAGAAATCAAAACTGTTCAAAGTTTGCAAACGGACGGCAAAGAGACGACAAAAATGAATGATGACGGGACGTTTCAGTCGGATTTAGCTCAGCTCAATTCATTTTTCGGCGAACTTGCCCAGCCAGAGCTAAGCATTTATGTTTACAATATGGAAAAGGAAATGGTTTTTTCTACGAAAAATCAGCCAATGAATTTGCTGAAAAAACCAGACGGAACGACCAGTGTTACGACTATTGACAATCATATCGGCTATTTGCTTGTCCGCGAAGTGCATAGTAAGAAAAACGGTCAGCTTATCGGATATGTGCAGGCATTTTACTATTTAAACGAATTTTATTCTATTCGCTCGCAACTTTTGATTACGTTGTTGGTTTTAGAAGTGCTTAGTCTTGTGCTAAGTAGCGTTTTAGGCTATTTTCTAGCAAATTATTTCCTCCAACCATTAGGAAAATTGCGAAATACCATGCTTGTCATCAAAAATGACCCGCAAAGTAATATTGAAATGGAAAAAATTCATACGGGTGACGAGTTAGAAGACTTATCGGAAATTTTCAATGAAATGATGGAGAAAATGAGGAGTTATATTGAGCAGCAGGAGCAATTTGTTAGTGATGTATCGCACGAACTCCGCACACCTGTTGCGATTATTGAGGGACATCTTTCCATGTTAAACCGTTGGGGGAAAAATGAACCAGAAATTTTAGAAGAAGGTCTGTCTGCCTCCTTGCAAGAGGTCAACCGTATGAAGAGTTTAGTCCAAGAAATGTTAGATTTATCACGAGCAGGAGCAATGGACGTTTCTTTCCAAGAAAAATCTACACGAGGACGAGAAGTGATTACACAGGTGGTTAATAATTTCAAATTGCTTTATCCAGATTTTCATTTAGAGTTGAAAGATGAATTGCACGAAGGAAAAATTGTGCAAATTTATCGCAATCATCTTGAGCAACTTGTGATTATTCTTTTGGAAAATGCGATAAAATACTCTGTTGATAAAAAAGAGGTCGTCATTACTATTGGTGAAGTAGACAATCGGTTTGTATTTTCCGTGCAAGATTTTGGCGAGGGAATGGAAAGCGAAGAAGTGAAACGGATTTTTGATCGTTTTTACCGCATAGACAAGGCACGTGCTAGAACAAAAGGCGGGAATGGTCTAGGGTTATCCATTGCCAAACAACTTATCGAAAACTACAAAGGAAAAATTGATGTGACAAGCGAATTAGGGCGTGGCACAACGTTTACGATTTCTCTACCGCTTGCTATAAATCAATATGAAACAATTGACTAAATGAAAAGCCACATGAATTTGTTGAGTTCATGTGGCTATTTTTTAATCGATTATTTCTTCCCAATCCCCGTCACATTATCCAACTCCGTCCGCACGATTAACACATCACAAGGTGCATGACGAATGACGTATTCTGATACACTTCCTACCAATAAACGCTCAATTGCATTCAATCCAGTTGCTCCGAGCATAATCAAGTCCACTTGTTGTTCGACTGGAATTTGGCGAGCCAAAACGCTCTTAGGACTTCCGTATTCCACGACAGTCACGACTTCCGATACACCCATTCCAAGTGCTTGATTTTTGTAATCGTTCAATGTTTGTTGTGCCAATTCTTGTGCCTGTTCAGCTAACGTGCCGTCAAAACTTGCGACCGTCTGAAACGCTCGTGTGTCAATGACGTGTGCCAAAACTAATTTTCCTTCGTTTCGCAATGCCACATTGACCGCTTTTTGAAACGCCACCTC
>NZ_FUXI01000020.1:63276-63887 GCF_900167335.1 Pilibacter termitis | reverse complement strand
AACTGATGTTGCGATTAAATAAACGACATGGCTCACTGTTGCAAACTTCAAAACGCCCCACTACGCTTTTCTTTGTCTAGCTACGTGGGGCTGAAACTTGGTCGCTGTTCGCAACAGCACTTGAAACTAAAGTTTCAAGCAAGTAAATGCTGTGGCTCACTGCGACAAGTTTCAAAACGCCCCTCGTAGCTTTTCTTTTTTATCGTAACAATTGTACGCTCACATCAAAAATCAAATAGAGAAAAACAATCACTACTATAAAACTGACAATTGTGCTGTTGAGAAAATCTCGGTTGGCTGATTTTACAGCTTTTTCTTTTTCATCTTCATCTTCGTATTCTCTGCGTTTTCTCTCTGACCAATCTCTGCGGTTTTGCAAGAAAATTAGCGTGATTAATACTAGACCTGCAATACAAAATCCTAAAAACAATCCTTGGGTTACATGACTTGTGAAAAGAGAAGTATTTGTTTCCCTTGGCATTGCCACTAATAATTTCATTGGAAAAATCTCCTGCCTTTCTTCGCATTTACTTCGTAAATGCTCGAAACTTGAACTACGCTTCGCTCCGTCCAAGCGGGGTCATTCACGAACTTCGTCCGCTCAAAGTCTT
>NZ_FUXI01000020.1:0-62766 GCF_900167335.1 Pilibacter termitis | reverse complement strand
CATTCACGAACTTCGTCCGTTCAAAGTCTTTTCTTCGCAATCATTTCGTAAATGCTCGAAACTTGAACTACGCTATGCTCCTGCACTTTTTCCTGATTACACTTATGTGTCGTCATCTTGTGTCATCTTCGTTCTTGGTGGGCTGACCCATGTTCCTTCGCCACCTAGACCGAGGACACTTTTAATTGCGGGAACGAGGGTCGTTGCAATTGTTAAAGCGTTCATTTGCCAGTACCAGACCATATAGGACGGTGCGAAAATCAGATATTTTAACTTCTCACCATGATTGTCGAGTGCAAGAGAGGCGACTAATTGCCAAACACCTACCATTGAAATAAAAGCAGAGAAGATAAACGCCATATCAAGTGTATGGACGATTTCCTCGGTGTTGTTAGTAAGGACAAAATAAACCATTTTAACAATCAACCATGCTGCAAAAATCAAGTAGTAAAAACTCCACAAGATACTGCCTGTTTGGTCGAGGAGCATGACAATTTTTGGCAAATTTTTAAACGGACGTTTGGCAATTCTTGCAAAATTAGTAAACCACGCCTCTGTTCCACCTTTTGCCCAGCGTTTTCTTTGATGATAGAGCATATTGAGCGTGTTTGGCACGTTCATGTAAAAAATAATGTCTGGTGCAAATACTGCTTCCCAGCCGTTAAATTGTTGATCCCAAGCGATTGAAATGTCTTCTGTCGCTCTGTCTTGACGAAATCCGCCACAATCAAATATCGCATCTTTTCTATACATCGTGTTCGCACCAGAATAAGCATACATTGCACCTAGCACACCCATTTGCGAACGTTTGATAATCCCAACGATACTTGAAAACTCAACGGTTTGTGATTTTTCTACCATGAGCGTACGGTTTTGCACATCGCCATTTGAGGTAACCGCAGCAATGTTTTGCCCACCGGGTTTTAAGAAATAATTCATATATTTCCATAGAGCATCAGGACTTGGCACAATGTCCGCATCATTACTCAAAATAAATTCACCTCTGGCAAATGAAATGCCGATATTGAATGCGTGAGCTTTGCCTTTGTTTTTGTTGACACGTAAAACACGAAGATTGTTGTATTTCATGCTCAAACGTGCCAAAATTTCTGGCGTGGTATCTGTTGAACCGTCATCGCAGACTAGCACTTCATAATTGTGATATTCAAGTTTATTCATCAAGAACTCAAGCGTTTCTTCGATCATAACTTCCTCGTTGTGACAAGGAATCATAATCGTAATCATTGGTTCTTCTTCTTTTTTCAAAGGTTTGAAATCTTTGTCTAAGAATTTTCCTACATAAACAGTTCGATAGAAAATTCCCCCTATCGTCCAAGCAATTGAGCCAAAGACGGGATAAAGGGTTAAAAGTTGAACTAAAATGGATAGAAAATTGCTCATAAAACTTCCTCCCAACTATAACCTTACTCTTTTGTCGTTTTTGTTCGTGTTGGGCTGACCTTTGTTCTTTTTACAGCAGAAATAAAGGTCGTTGCAATCGTAATAGCATTCATCTGCCACACGCCAACTATTGAAATAAATACTGAGAACAGATAAGAAATGGCTTATTTAATTTCCACTCCTGCCTCCTTAAACAACCCATCAACTAAATGGTCGTCAAGGTTTTGTTCTCCGTCAACAGCGTAGTATTTTGTTGTCTCTCTAAATTCTTGCTCGCCAAAGCGTTCAGTATACATTTTATTTAGCACTTCTTTTCGCCTGTTCATCATTTCCTCGTCATAGGTTTTCTTTTTCGGGTAAACATTTTGCTCTCTGTAATTATTTCTGTACAGAAAACCAAGACTTAAAACAAGCACTACGACAAAGGCAAGTAAAATAGAAGATTTTAGATAATCCGTCAGCTCAAAACCGTCTTGATACGTCCAAGCATATAAATTTTTCCAAATTTGCTTGTTTGTAAGTGAGTTGAACAAAATCATGATTGGCAAAAGGAGAATGGCAAGGAATGCCACATTCACTAGCACTTGTCTGATTTTCAGCCACCAGTTTCCTTTTTGAAAAAACTTATCTTGCACAAAATCTTTTACTTCTGATTCAGATATTTTTTTCATTTCTTCAGCAGTTACTTTTACTTCTTTTGGGCTTTCTGTCATAGCTTTTCACCCTCTTCTATCTTTTTCTCCAAGTTACTTCTTTCGTCTGACAAATATTCTCTTTCTTTCTGCAAGAGCGTTTCACTTGGCATAAGGTTGGTATAATACCCTGTGTTTTGAAGTTCTAGCTTTAAAGAATAAATCGCCTCTTTCATAATCGTTACTTGCCCACGCTCAAAATAGCGTATGAGCAGCGGGAGCATTTCTGCTGAAAGGAAATTTTCTGGAATCCGTCCTTCGCTAAAAATACGATGATTGACAATGCTCTCTGCTTGATTGTCAATGTTTTGCACTGTTTCCATCAAATTCGCACGCAAATCTTTCTCCGTCATTTTCTTCAACGGACGAAGTGCTTTCGTTTCCCAAAATGATTTCAAGAGCATGAAAACTAATACAAATAAAAATGCACTCACCATTAATAGCCCCACCAAACGTGTCGCGACATTACTCGATAAAATATCACGTAAGCCATTTCCCGAAAGCAACAATCGCCCCCAGACAATTAGAGGTAAAATCATGGCAAATATTCCAATAATCAACGTTTGTCTTGCGTTGGCTTTTTCTTGAAAAGCTCTGATACATTCATTTCTTGAATAGGAATTTTTTTCTAAATCCTTTAGAAGCTCCCAAGAGGCATAGCAGTAATCTAAATCACTTAATTTTCCTTCTGTTGCCAATTACATACACCCTCTCTTTTTCTAAGTAAACCCAAGCGAAAAACTCCAAATTAAGCAGTGTTCACTTGGGTTTTCTACTGGTAGCACGCTACCGAAAAATGTCTAATAAATTTTTGCAATTCTTTCCTGCTGACGAATTTTATCGGCAACCATTTTGGTAAAACTTCTTGGATTTTTAAAACCATGTTTAAAGTAGAAGTCGGTATATTCGATTTCCTCTACGGTCATATCGTTTTGAATGGCAAGTGAGATAATATCCGCTTGAGCAGCAATTTCTTTCGCTGTTCCTTTACTTTGCATTCCGAGAATTTTGTGTGTCTCTTTTTCGTAAACCATCCACATTTCGTAGTAAGCATCACTATTGACATAGTCGTCACGAACAAAAGCTACATCACAATTAAAACCTTCTTGTTGAGCTTTTGATAAACTAAGCCCTGTCATACAAAGCGTATTTTCGCTATCGAAGTTCAATTTATACGTTCCTTGTGATTTATTTAACTTCACTTTCGGTTGCATTAAGTTTACCGCTGCAACTTCACCTTGACGAATTGCATCACTTGCGTGTGGCACGTATGTTGGCACTTTGACATTGGTAAGAGTCGTTGTCGCACAATCTCCTACGGCAAATACATCTGGCACACTTGTTTGCATATATTCATCAACTGCAATCGCTCCTTTGTCCCCAAGCTCCACTTGGTCTGCTACAAGGAATGAATTAGGACGGAAACCTGTGGAATAAATCACACCGTCCGCAATAAACTCACGTCCATCACGTGTGAACACATGACTCACTTTTTTCCGCACATTCCCTGTATCAATCAATTCTTCTTGAATCCCTGTCACAAGCGAATTAATGCAAATTTCAATGCCATCAGATTCAAGAGATTGTTGCACGTCTTCGGCAACGTCTTTATCTAAATAACGATTCAAAATGAATGGAGAAGAATGAATAAGCGTTGTTTGAATATGAGCATTGTTCATGATTTTGGAAATTTCTGCACCAATTGCACCACCACCAATAACGACAACACTACGAGATTCACGCATGAATTTCTTTAGTTTCACCGCATCTTCAAATTTTTTGATGACGTAGAGCTTGTCTTGGAACTCGCCTTGCACAAGTGGCAAGCTTGGATAAGAACCTGTGGCAAGAATTAATTTGTCATAGCTATCTTTTCCTTCTGCTTGATCAACCAAATCAGTGTACTCGATTGTTTTCTTTTCCATATCAATTTCTGTTACAGAAGTTTGAGTTTTCACAAGAATATCCAATTTTTCAAGGTCAGACGTTGTAACATAGCTTGACATCTTCAAAAAATTCGTGTCTCCCGACAAATAAAGGGGGATACTTTGTGCAATAAATCCAATATTTTTTTGCTTATCATAGACGATAATATGACTATCTGGGTACTCTTCTCTTGCACGAATCGCACAAGCAATCCCTGCGTGACTTCCTCCAATAATTCTAATTTCCATCATTTCATCCTTCTTTCTTGAATATTTACACACTCGCCTTGCCTCAGACGAAGTTTTCCCTTGATTAAGTATAAAGCGGTTTAAAATTCTCCTTTTTCTAGCTATATGTTGCAAACTTCAAAACGCACCATTACGCTTTTATTTGTCTAGCTACATGGTGCTGAAGTCTGGCAACTGCTCTCAACAGCACTGGAAACTACGTTTCCAGCAAGTAAATGCTGTGGTTCGCTGTTGCAGACTTCAAAACGCACCATTACGCTTTTATTTTCCCTTTTCTTTTGCTACTTTTATTCTATCACAAAAAAAATCCTTTGCACAAAATAACTCTCATTTATTGTATCATTTTGTACTCATGATACTTTTTCCACTTCTCATTTTTTGGTGAAAATAAAAAAGCAGATGAGGTGATTTCATCTACTTACTAAATCATTGATTTCTTGTGTTAAACGAACATTTTTTCTATTTTTTGCTAAAATTAAACCATTGATATATCAACGTTTTTACAACTTAGTTTGTACGTTTCTCAATATTATACCTTTATTTTTTCGTTACTTTTCCAAAGTTTGCCCCTTTTTTGCCCCTTTTTTTCAACCAATTTTATATGGAAAAAATACAAAACTATTCATCTTTTAGGCTATTCTGTCCGTCCAATTTTCCATCTTCTAAATCGTCCTTGATTTTCTCTAAATGTATCAGCAACCACTTAGGGATTTTCAATCCACATTCGCCTAAACTTTCTACAATACTAATTACATAACTCACTAAAATAAACAGTTCAAACGGATAAGCTATAATTACCACTCCATAAAATTTCAAAGAGAAGTGCATAAAAGGAACTAACAAACAAATTCCAATATGTGACACAATCCCTTTTTTCGCAATATTGCTGTCAAACGTCCTTAATGCCCACGCTTTCCAAAAACCAATGAGAATATCCAAAATAGCCATGCTAAAAACTAAAATCAAGATAAAGTCTACTCCTAAAAATTGCTTTGTTAAATCAATGTTAATATTCATTTTTTCTCTCCGTTCTATCGTTTTCCGTACAGCAAATCATTGAGCGTATATGCTGAAAGCCAAATATTGCCATTATTTTTCGTGTGGAAACTTCGCCAATAATATTCACCAAAGCTGTCCACTCCTCCCTGTCCTGTGTCGCTAATCATACTAGTGTCAAAAACAAAGTATTTCCCAACACCTTCGATTGTGTTATCAGATGTATAAACTCCTGTTCTATCTACTTCATTGATACAATCAAATGGTATGCCGTTTTGTTCAAAACTAATAGTATCTCTTGCATTTTTCGGAGCTAAATCGTAGGTAATAGCTTGCCAAATTCCTCCGTAAAACATCATGTCATCTACTCTATACACTTTCAAACCGCTCTGTTTTCCTGCGTTCCCATTCGTCTGTTGTGTTGGTACTTGTGGTTTTACTATGGTAATTGGCGGAGTTTGTTCTGTTGCGTTCCCTGTTTTTCTGAAAATCAATTCAGCAATTCCTCCGTCATAATACGGCTGGTTAACTTGTAAAATCGTATTGTAATCATTAATAGAAATACCGTTATACCCATAATTACAATGAATGATTTTTGTTTCATCTACAAAAATTCCTGTATGTCCTGCACTTCCTGCACTCGCTCTTGCATCTTGTAAACTTGCCACTTGCAAATTTCCGTCTGCACCATTTGGCGACCAAATAAAAACATCGCCACGTTTACATTCAAATGGTTTGCTGTTTGGTGTGCCTGCATAGACTAGCTCATAGCCATTAAGAGATAGAAATTCTGGCATATTCCCCGTCCATTGTATATACCCTTTCCCTTTTTCACCCCCACATCGAACGATTGCACTACACACCGCACCTGAACAATCACACGTATTTGATAAAATATCTCTTGCTCCACCCATTGAATATGTTACTTTACCAATTCGTTGTTCCATCAATTGAATTACTTTCTCTGTATCTACTGTCATTATATATAACCCCTTTCTTTCATTGCTCTTTCCACCGCCTGCTCCAGTTCTTCTCGTGTAAATTCAAACAACTGTGAACACTGCTCTTTCCTTATAGCCAATCTGTGCATACATTCCGCAAATATTCCGTTAACAGGGCTGTCATAATCTACAGCCTCATCTAACGCTTTATTTGCCCATACATCTAAAATTGTCATAACCCTGCACCAACATTCTCAATCATTACCTCAGCGATTTTTCTACGCAACTGTTTTGTTGTCAAATCTTCATATTCATCTACTGAAATAAATGTATGTCCGCTAATGTAGCTATTATCTGTAAATGTTGCATTGTATGAAATTTTTACATTTCCGTCCGCCTCTACATTTGTGTTTGTGATATTAATTTTACTCATGATTTTCTACCGCCTTTTCTAATTTATATACCTGTCTTTTTAGTTCAATAATTTCTTCTCGCTGTTCTTTGATGAGAGGTAAAAGTAATGTCCAAAGTTTTGCATATTCTATCCCCTCAATCTCTCCTGTTTCTTTGTTTTTCGTCAAAAACATATCTAGCCCTGCACCGTTCAAATCTTCAGCTATCAATCCGTAATACTGTTGAAGTTGTGGAGTATAAGCTTGATTCCTCTCTACACCGTCCGTCAAACTCATCGCCATATCTTCCGTTTCTGTTTTATCGAACCATTTTTTAGGTTCAACCGTCAACAGTCGATTCCCTAAATCTAATCTGTCTTGTACCTCTGAAATCGACAGTTTATACTTACTTGCAGAAGTTGAGCGGAATAATGTCCACCCTGAAGTTATTCCTACATTTGCAGCAGCACTACTTGTTCTGTTGTAAATTGACCTTGAGTTTGCAAACTCAATCACGCTATCGCTTGCGTTTCCCAGATAAAGCTCTGCATATGGAATACTCCCAGTATTCCTGTCGTTATTCTTCGCTCGTAAATGCGTATTCCCGTTATATGGTTCAAAAATTAATTCACTCCCTTGGTTGTACATATACGCATCAAATCCTGTTATAATTGATAACTCACTGTCCGATGTAATTTTTCTATCTTCGCCAAGTTTGTTAACACCTAAATAAATATCTCCATTAATGTCAAGCGAGCCTTTTTCATGATATTTGCCAATTCCCACACCGCCACCATTTTTCCCTTTATGCAAATCGAACAAAACGAAAGGGCTTTTCACTTTAAAATTAACAGATACCTTTTTCCCTACTTCGTCCACCACCTCAATCACACCTGCGTAAGTTTTGGTTTCTTCCAAATTCAGCGTAGTTGTTTGAACTGTTTTTGTTCCCGTTCCTGTTGCTAGTGTCGCTGTTTTACCATTGACGACAACTCGGCTCGTTATCACGTTCTCAATTCCATTGATAGAACTTGTTCCTGTTTGGGTGAACGTCAATTTTAATTCTTTTCCTACTCGTTCTACCTGAACATTCGTTGCATTTGGTGCAGTATAAGGGAATATTTGAAATGTTTTTGAGCTTGCAGTAACCGTATAGCCACGGTCGTCTTTTACAGTTAGCTCTACGGTGTATGTGCCACTTTCCGTAGGAGTAAAACTCGTGCCGCCTTTTCCATAACTGAACTTTGTTACCCCGTTTAATTTGACCGTTCCTTGCACTTCTGATAAACCCCAATATGTTCCCTCGCCACTTGTGCCATAGCTAATTGCTGGTATCGTAATTTTTGTTACCGTAGGAATCCCCCAACCAGAAAATTTACTTGGGTTATTACTCGCCTCTGCCGTTGGAGTTGTTGCACTTGTTATTGAATATGGGCTTGTTTGTTGAATATTGACTGTAAAGTTTTTTTGCTCATATCCTAAACTTGTACTGCCATTTTTCCATTCCATTTTACAAAATGCTGTAAAACTTTTCACACCTCTATGTGAACTCGCCCAACCTGCTGGAATGGTTTTCTGGCTATCCACACCATACGTCCAACTCTGCTCTGCACCACTTCCGTTGTCATTCAACGTCGCATATCTTGTCGCATTTGTGCCAGCTGTTGCACTTATTGTAGGGGTTCCTCCGATAGTCACATTTCCTACACTTGACAACACTCCTTTACTAGCCAGTGTCGGCAACGTCCAACTTGTTGATTTACTTCCTGCACTTCCTCCAGCCGTTGGACTTGCACTCATGGAAATGGTCAATCCTGCACCACTTCCCATACTTCGTGTAACTGTCTTTAGATTCGTCCAACCTGTTCCAACACTTCCACCTGCACTATAACTACAATCCGTACCGCCTACGTTTGCAGTAATATAATAATTACTTGCACTCGCACTTGTATAACCACCATTTGTTTTTGCTTTCAGTGTGGCACTCACCGTCTGCGTTGTCCCGCTCGTTGAACTAATGCTCCAGTCAATCTGGAAAACGAAATAGCTATTCGCTATATTGATACTACCGCTTGTACTTGCCATATTTCCCTCCTCTAATCGTCAACATAATAGACAACCGTGTGTCCGTCATTTTCTTTTGTAAAAATGTGATTCGCTACTTGTAGATTCTCCATAATCTGACCATTTGGAATATGGAAAACATCACCAGAAATTTCAGCTGTAACATTCATATCATATTCGCTTTCCCTTCCAATTTTTTCCCAAAAAAGTTCTTTAAAAGCAGCTGAATACCAAGCCTGCGGTGTTGGAATAGAGCCTTTTTCTACTTTCCACGATGAAAACTGCATATACTTTCCAGATGTGTAGCCTAAAAAGCCTCTTATAATTTGTAAAGAATTTCTAACAATCTTTCCAGCCGTAAACATTTCTTCACCCGTTTTAAATGTTGCCCATAAAATATAATATTGACCCTGTACATGTGTAATACTTAAATCTTTACTAATAGCCGTTTCACCGCTCGCAAAAAATCGAACCCTCGGCTTTTTTGTGACATCAACGACATCGTTTGTTTGTAACAAACAAGAAAAAACATACGTTCTACCTTCTTCTAATGTGTAATACTTAATCGGATTTTGAATAATTTCTGTCGCTGTTGTACTTAGTACATCGTTGAAATCGAATTTCCAATACCTTTCACTTTTTATTCCTTCTAAATGCTCAATCGGATTAGAAGATTTTCCAGCGTATAGCCGCAATGGAATACTTTCGTCGTTTTCTAAAATTCCTTGAACATACAGATTTTCCGTTGGTTTCCCAAACTGTATTTTGTCGCCAGAAATCAAAATCGCATAACCACTATCATTCTGAATCAACAACCCACTTCTTGAGAAAATGAATTTCGTTGTTAGTGCATCAATCGTCATAGCAGTATTTCCAAGTTGAATGTTAATACTATTGATAAGGTTCTGCATCTCCGCCCAACGCTCTTGTATGCTTTGTTCTCTGTCATTACTTTCTGTACTGATTGCTCCAGCAATTTCTTTCAACTTATCCTCAAGCGTTGTATTGTCGCCTGCCATGTTGAACGTGATTGAATTTGCTTGTAAGTTTAACTCACCTGTATTTGGGTCAAAATCAATCACTTTCGTACCGTCTGTTTTCGTTGCTTGCAAGCCGTCATCTGCCGAAATAGAAATACTTGTGTTTGCATTGTTCGAGGTGAATCGGTTTGCCAGTAATAAGTCTGCCTGAATATTGCTTGCATAGAAATACCACAGTTCCCATTTAGTTCCTGTGTAACGATAAATAGACGTTCCCTCAATTTTTGACGAACCGCTCCATGTTGTACTTGTAGGTGCGTTATTTTCTGGTAAATACTGTACGAGCATACCAACATATTTTTCGCTTGGTTCAACACCGTTTGTGTTTACAGTTACTCCTGTTGGATTTCCTTTGTAATTGCTCCAAGTATAGCTTGTTGCAGCAGTTGGTGCAGATGCACTTGTTCCTGCATAAACACCGATATATTTTGTATCTACATTTGGTTGTTGTGTCATACTCGAGCCATTTGCATTTGCCGAATAGCGTATCCATGTATAACTATTCACTCCTGCTACTCCAGCCTTTGCTTTACTGAAAGTTTGAATTTTAGTAAGCGTTCCAGTTTCTCCCCAACTACTTTTGAAATCAATTGTAAAAATTAGCTTTCCTATTGTTTCACTGGCAATAAAATTACTGATATTTCCATATGTGATACATTTATTCGCTGTATCAACCGTTTTACTCCCTTCATTCAAATTACTCGCACTTACCGACACTTTAAACTGACCATTGCTAAGTGTTGCATTGTTCGTTGGTGTGTATATTAACGTTCCTTCCGCTACGCTAATACTCACTCCAGAATTTTCATAGCTTGTAATCCCTCCTTCAACGTTCGCTGGCAATGTAACATTTTCATTCGTTAGGTTTGCTGTTACAGCAGGTCTTCCTATCGGTCCTTGCGTACCTGTTTCTCCTTTTGGACCAGTTGCTCCTGTATTGCCTTTTTCTCCTGTATCTCCTTTCGCACCTGTTTCTCCCCGCACACTGACGAGTTCTACAAGGTCAATCACACCACTTGGGTTTGCGTAAGTTGTCCTTGTGATTTTCCATAAATAACGATTGGTTGCACTCGGCATAATCGGGCTTGTTTGCCACACACTATTTTCCCAAAGTTGCGTTGGTTTACTCTCGCTACTTGTCACTTGATACTTTTGCTCAATACTGCTAATTTTTACACCATCGTCTCCGTCCTTCACATTCGTAAGAGTTACCTCTGCTCCACCAATCACTACTCCTTTATACGTTGCCTCGTAGCGATATTTCGACCGCCCAGATACTTCATGAGCAGATATGGGGCAAGTATTCCCTGTTGTAATAAGACTTATCTCTGTGCCGTCTGGTAGTGTTTTAAACCACTCTATTTCTTCCATAACAAGTGGTACGACATCTTGACCTTTAAATACGATTGCTTGTAGCTCTGTCGTTCCCTCATCATTTTTGAATGATACCCCATTACTCGTTACGATTTCAAAACGATACGGAGTTATTTCATCAATCAACTGATTCATGCGAGATAATAAATCTGTACTCATTTTATTTTCTAAAGCTTTGAAATTAGAAAATGTTGTTCGATTCCTACTTGGTTCAGTAAATGAAACTTCCTGTTTACTCACACGTGCTTTCAGTGCGAGTGTCGGTGTATATCCCTCGTCATGAATGAGAATCGTATCTCCTATGCCCACATTGTAAAATCCGTCTACTTCATACTCTACAGCAGGCTCACAATTTTTCTTTAACCGCCCATAACCTTGAGCAGTCAACGTTTCTTTATTGTCGCTATCATATTCCCATTCTTCAAGAATATATCCGTCACTTGTCTGACTTGCCCAAAAACGTTCTCTTGCAAGAGGTGCAGAAATTGTGTCGCTTGTTTGTGTTGTAAAAAACTCCACACGTCCCTCTTTGTCTTTCCACTCTCTTGCAATTCCTTTAATATTCGTACCGTCTTTTCCACGCACACGAATCGCTGTAAATAACTTTTCAATGCTTACCGTGCGTTTTATTGTTCTCACATTTTTTCCATACGTCAGCGTAATATCTCGTCTATCCTCGCCAACTCCTTGTGTATTCTCACCGTCATTCTTCTTGTAGATATTCAGAACAATTTTCTCTAATTTCCCTTGACGGTCTAACTTTGTGATAAATTCCCCCTCTGCATCAAACTTATTGAGTATCGACAGCACTCGAGCTAATTTACTATCCGTTCCCTCCCATTCACATTTAATCGACTTATCTGATACCTCATTCAATCCTATTTCTACTGCTGTATATTCTAGTGGTTTCCCTCCTAAATCCCTCAGATAGTCAACGATTTTATAAGCCTTATCTGCACTGTACTTATACACCGATTCATTGATAAGCTCTAAATTGAGATTATATGCAATAACATTTTTATGAAACTCATCTTCCTCTGTACGCATAATTTTCATAAGGAAATCTTGTTCGTCATATCTGAAACTAATGTAACTTTGTTCATTCAACAAATTTACATCATCATGTGTCTTTGGAACGGTAAACTCAAAAGCACTCGCTCCCTCTAAAAGAGAACGAGTAAATGTATCATTGTAATAGTGCATTGCATTTTTCGCCTGATTATCCAATAGTCCTATACGATTCCATTTGTTATCATGTATAAAAATAATCGGTGTTTCATTCATAGCCATTTCTCCCTATAAAAAATTTTGACATCTGGCATTTCTTCTATCCATTCACTAAAATAAAATTCGATTTTTGTTTCCTCTTTCGGTGGAAGTGAGAAAAATTTCGGCACTTGCACCACATCCGTGAGAATAGGAATATTGTCAAGATTGACCTTTCTTGTTTCTCCTTCAATCCTCAATACACTGCCCTCTGGATAGCGATTCGGAATATCTCGCTCTTTCTCCACTTTGTGTACTTGAACAGTAATAGAATTGGTATTCATTCGCCATACCCTATTCGTTGTTCGTCCATATACCCCTCCAGAAATAGTAAGACGAGAAAATTCCACATTAGCTATTTCTGGCACAATAAACTCACGTTTTCTCACGTAGTCATACCACGTTACTTTTCCGCCAAATTTTTCAAAGTAAACAGAATGACCATAACTCCCCTCATGCTTTCCACTTCCATTCGGTGTGAAATACGTGCTATCTTCCACTAACATTTTCTTCACTCCGTCTTTCATGTCGTAAACAAAGCGAGTAAATCTTACTTCATTTTTTGCATTTGGCTCTTTACAGAAATAATACCCCATTCTCCAGCGACCGTCTTGTGTACTCAGCACGACTTGATACAGTCCGTTTTGGTCGCTTTTGCTTGTTTCAAAAGCAATTCGATTCCGAACCGTAAAATTTTTGAATGCCGTTTTTCCATCACTTGTCGGAGTTAACGTTCTTGATTTTCTCGCTAAATGCCATAGATTGCTCGCACCATTATTGCCACCGTTACCACTTCCACTATAATACTGTGTCGCCCACACGCTCCCCGTTGGTTCTGTTATCAATCGCCAAGCACTACCTATGATGTTAAATCTATCATCTGTCGTGTACCCCGTGTCAGTTGACCACGCATTAACTATTGCATTAGAATCATCAATACATACCATTTCAGATTGTTCATACTGTTCTCTATCCGCCTCAAACTTATCACCTATCTCAATTGCTCCATGAGCTGAGACAATCCCAACATATCCGTTTTCAGTAGGGTGAGTGATTTCATAGTCAATCTCACATGGTGCTGTGCCGTCATTTGTCACCTCAACTGTCATTACTTGATAAGCATTTCCCTTATCATCAGTCTTGCTGACGAGTTGTCCCTCCTTATAAAGCTTATACGTTGAGTAAGAAACTCCGTCTGGTACTAAAAACGTAAGCACACCAGTCGCCTCTTGTGAATTGTCCAAATCTCGTATAAAACTACTTTCTCCGTCTAAAATCGCCATGTAATAACGATTTTCCTCATCAGAAAAAGTCAGTTTTTTCAGCTCATGATTATACAAAATCCCTTTCAGCAGCTCTCTCTTTTCAAAAGTGAAGCTGTCTGTAAAAATCTCAAGCGTAATTTTCAACGCTCCTCGCCTTGTGCTAATAAGTTCCCCACCGTCTTTTGCCTGAAACTCTACCAAGTTGTTTGTTACATCGCCAATCAAATTCCTCTTAGGAGCCTCGAGTAAGTCAAAAAAGGCAGTCAACTCTTGACCGCCATAAAATATTTTCAAATCACTTTTCATTACACCAACACTCCTTTAAATGCGTTATTCATTCTTTCTTCTTTTAACTGCTCTTTCGCTACTTCTCGCATAACTTCTTTTCCATTAATCAAAACAGAAGTATCTTTCTCAATCAAGCGACTTAATAACTCAATCATTCTATCAAGTTTCTTTTCAGAAAAATTATTTTCGATTGTTGTTACGTTACTTGATTCAGCTAATTTATTGACGTTGTTTGCCCACCTTAATCCTTTTATGAATTTAGAAGTGCTTGGAATCCCCACACCGTCTGCATATTGCGGAATAATCTTATTCGTTTCACTTGCACGCAATACTTTCGTACCTTTCGGCAAATCAAGTAAAGTATTTCGCTCTTGTGGAATAAACATTTTTCCACTTGGTAAAGTAATCAACTCTCTGAACAGTCTCCCCGATTGGTCATTAACAAGAGCTAAACCTCCGCTATGATAATCTGTTCCTTGTTTATACCCTTTCTGTCTAGGTCCTATGAACTCCTCTCTATGCGTTGTGGTTATCGTTGTGTTGTAATAGGGTAATATGCTATTCAAACCATTTAAAATCGTTCCAATCGTACCTGTCGCATTGTCACGTGCTGTGATTGTTTTCGGTACAACATTTGCATTTTGGTTGAAATCATTAATCACTCCTCTTCCGCTCGCAATCTTGCTGATTAAATCTCCATTTTGTGCCAACAACTGTTTTTGCTGTGGTGTCAAATTGTTAAATGCACGCAACTCATTTTCACTTGATAATACTTTATTCATCAAGTCGTAGTTTTGAGCTAATATTTTCTTTTCTGGTACAGGAAGTGCATTCCACCTTGTCATGTTTTGCTCTGAGCTTAGAACAGCCGAAATAACAGACGGATTACTTGCAAGCAATTCTTTATTCTGAATAGGTGCATTCAGCCACCTTGACAACGTACTTTCACTCTCGAAAATTTTATTCAATGCAACTGTATTATCCACACCTACTTCTTTTGCGACCACAGGATAAGCATTCCATTTCCCTATACGCATAATACTTTCATATAGCTCCACTTTTCCCTGTTCTCCGTCAACTAGTGCTTTCTTTTCTTCTAATGTCAAATTGTTCCATTCTCCAGTACGTGACATTGCCTCAATCAATGAGTTTTCTCCTTCAACTGTCAATTTTCCAGTTTTGGAATCCATTTTGAAATTGTTCCAATCCAATTTCATTTTACTGATTACTTTTGCCATTACCTCGCTTTTCTTTTCTGTTTCAGCAGAACTAGCACTCATTACACGATTGATTTCATCGACACTCACACCTAACGTTGCTAGATATTGTCGCATATGTGTATCTTCTACTCCATGTGCTTTTGCTGACTTATAGAGGTTATCCGTAATTGTTTTCGTTGCTTGTGTATGTTTTTCTTTCAACAAATCCAATTCACTCTCATACTGCTTTTGAGTAATGATTTTATTTTCAACATTCGTCTTTAATGCTTTTTCCTGTTTGTTATATTCGTCATTTTGTGCCTTTAACACATTCTTCAAACTTTTTTCATACTCTATTAATTGCTTGCTATTCATATCCGATAAATCAGCGTTTAATTGTTGTGCTAATCGTTTCGCCTCTTTATTTTTAAAACCGTTCAACTCAAGCAACCGTTGTACATTCTTTTCATTGATAGTAAATATTTCAGCTTTTTCTTCTTCTGTAATAGCACGCTCATTGCTAAGAGCATTTTTCAAAATATCTCCTTGACGTTTCGCTCCCTCTTTCGCTTGCTCTACCTCTCTATCAATTTCCTTTTTTTGCTCCTCAAGTCTTATCTTTGCTGTTTCTTTTAAATACTCCGGCAAACTATCATAAGCTTTTTCCAAATCCTCTTTCATTTTTTTGCCCGATTGCTCAATATCATTTGATAATTGTTTAAATCCCTCACCCGCATTTTTTGCTGAATTTTTCATGTTCAACTCGAATGTGTCTAAACTTCCCTTTGTATTGACAACCAACTCGCTTGTTGAGTTCACCACTTTTGCTTGGTGTTCACTCATGCGACTTCCCCATTGTCCACCATGCTTTTCCCAATCATCATATAAAAGTTTGCCTGCAACCGCTAAAGTACCAATTGCTGCAACGGTTAATGTAATTGGATTCGTCAACAACCCTAAAGTGCTTGGCAAAACTCCTACACTCTTAGCTAAAGCTCCTACTCCACCACTTGCCACTTGGCTTGCACTTCCCACTCCTTCTATCGCTCTCGCACTCGTATTAAAAAGCCCTGCACCTTTTGAAAATCCTTTAAATAAAAATCCTATTACTGTTGAAAGATTCCCTAAAGCATTAGAGGCTGGGTAAGCAACTGCAAGCAATCCGCCTAATTTTAAAATCGTATCTTGCGTTCCTTCCGAAAGACCATTAAACTTATCCGCTAAATTAGAAACAACTTCCATTCCTTTGGTTAATAACGGCAATAACTTCTCTCCTAGACTAATTGCAATCACGTTGAATTTTTCTTTTAACCGATTCATCTTATTTGCTGCACTATCATTCATTACATCAGCTAGTTTTTTGGTGTAACCTGTTGCTTTTAAAGTTTCTTTCGACATTTCTTTAATCGCACCGCCACCTTTATCAATTAATACCGTCATAGCTGTCAATGCCTCTTGACCAACTAATTGCTTGATAATACCGTTGAAATCTTGCACACTATTGCCACTACGCAACCATTCTTCACGCATCGCTTTCAATGATTCTATTTGGTCTGGAAAAGACATTTGTTCAAATGCTTTTTTTATGTCAATAAACGAATCTTCTAATGCACCTTGTGCTTTCTTAATCGCTGTTTTGTTTCCGCTCGCCAAAGCATTTCCTAATTCGTCTTGAGCTTTTTGAATCGCTGGAATTGATTGTCTGTAAGAATCTGCCAACGGACCACTTGCCTCTTTTGCCACATCAACCAATTCACCAAATGCTGCAACAGCTTTATCTGTTGAGATTTGCGACAACTTCATTAATGCCGTACGCAAACTAGTACCTGCCTGTGTTCCCAAAATTCCTGCATCTGATAAAATCCCTATTGCACTTGCTGTGTCCTCTAAACTGTTCTTTGTCGCTTTTGCTACTGGTCCTACATACTTCATTGCCTCGCCCATGTCTGTAAAGCCTGAGGATGTTTTATTCGCAACATAGGTTAGCGTATCTGTCACTCTCCCTGCGTCTTTTGCTTGCAAACCAAATTGTTGTATTGTAGAACTTGCTGAATCCATCACAGTTGTGAAATCATCGCCACTCGCTCGTGCAGCATTTAGTAACGCAGGCATTGCATCAATCGTTTCATTCGCATTAAACCCTTTTTTTATCAACTCACTCATTGCGTTATTTATTTCGCTCGTTGAAATTCCATACTGAGCTGACCATTTTTTAGAATTATCCCCAAGTTTTGTTGTTACTTCGTCTAATTCTTTCGTATTACTTACTGTATCACTTAACAACGACTGCATTGTCACCATTTCACCACTGAAATCCATTGCCTTTTTAGTAGCTACACCAAAACCTGCACTTAAAATCGTGCTGACTGGTTTCATCTTATCTCCAATGTTTCGTAATTTTTCCCCTGCTGAAAATGCCTTTTCGCTTATTTGGTGCAAGCCTCCACTCACTCCTGTATTCTCTATTGCGAATTTTTTCGCCTCACTCGTTGTGCGTGCTAATTGTGCTTGAAACCCTGCAAACTTCGCTGTTTCTCGTTCAATACTTACTGCTGCTCGCTCTCCCTCTTTCGTTAAATTCCCTTGCTCGTCTACCTGTTTCTTTATTTTTTCAGATAATTCATTGACAACCTTTTTCTGTGCCGTCATTACTTGCCCTAAAGATTTAATTTTTGCAGAATAACCAGCCATTCCATTTCCTGCAAATTTCATTGCACTATCTGTCGTTCTCAATTCTTGCGTGAAATACTTTACTTGATTTTTAGCATTATTTATCTTATCGCCAAATCCTGTTGTATCTAATCCTAGTTTTATCTGCATATTTCCTACAGTTTCAGCCATTTTCTCACTCCTTCACTCTTATCATCGCAACAAAAAAACACATCCTAAAATGTGCTTTTTTAATATCTAATCCCATATTTATCATTCAACCTAACGGAAATATATACCGTCACTCCTACTACTAAAAAATATAGGAACACCCCAGCCAAAAATGAAACATTTGTTTTAAACACCAACACAACAGGTAAATAAAAGAGTTGGAAAAAAGTAATGCCAAAAAAAGTATGTTGGGATTTCTTCACTTTCATTTCAACTAAAACAAGCAAAACTTGTAAAATCACACAAACGAACAAAACACTCCAAAAAGAAACTTGGAAAAGAAACGATACTATTAACGGTGCGAGTAAAAGAGAAAAAGAAAGAAATTCGCTAACGGTCAATTTTCCCGCATATTGTCTCTCACCATTGCTTGCACTTCCTCCGTACAAGCTCCCTAACATAAGCCAGCCCCACATTTCACTCACTTCCTTTCACATTCTTTTTTGATAGCTTTATTATAAACCTACTTACTTAAAAAGTCATGTAAAGATTGCTGTTTTGGCTGTTGTTTTTCAGTTGTTTCTAAGATTTCTAAAAGCGTGTCATAGTCTGTATTGAGTATGTCGTTAATTGACATACTCGGCAAACATTCATTTAATTTTTTTATAAAAAATAGAAGGTCTTTCTTCGCTTTTTTAAAACTTACTTTCCCTCATTTTCGCTCCCTTTTGGGCTTTCCATCATATCCGTAATAGTCGTTAAAATCACATCTACAAGCTCCCAACTAGGTACACCATTCAATAGATTCTCA
This sequence comes from Pilibacter termitis, assembly GCF_900167335.1. Taxonomy (GTDB): domain Bacteria; phylum Bacillota; class Bacilli; order Lactobacillales; family Streptococcaceae; genus Pilibacter; species Pilibacter termitis. Next base: position 44,043 of record NZ_FUXI01000020.1, on the reverse strand, counting down.
ACCGTTACATCTTCATCATCAAAAAGATTTGCTACAAATTCAATTTTTTTACGAATTGCAGCCGTAAACGATTCTTCTGTCATTAATTTATTTTCCAAATCCAAATACTCGAGATATTTCTTTGCTGGCACGAAACGTTGTACTCGTTCCACTTCTTTGCCATTTTTCATAAATTTAATACGCAATTCTTTCATGTCGTTTTCTCCATTCTAAAAAAAGAGAGTGGTTACCCACTCTCTAAACTGCTTACAATGTTGGCGATGTTGAAGTTGTCGGTTGTGCAATCAAAGCACGTAATGCTGAAATTTTTTGTGCATCATCGCCAATATACTGAGCGAACACTTTTCCTTGTGTCGCCCCTACTACATCACTTTCAACAGCAGTAAACGTGTATTTCACACCTTCTGGTGTAAAAGTTTCCTCTGTTTGTGTTTTCATCTCAATCGCATCACGACTGATTGTTCCTTTCAAGAATACAAGACCTGCAAATTTTCCATGCAAATCAACCGATTCCAGTGCAATAGAAACATACGGTGGTTCTGTCGTGTTCCCGACATATGTTAAACCGTCCGAACCTTTCTCATAGCCAGAAACAAACTCCACGCAATCATTTGGTAAATCAATCGCTTGAAACTCAACTTTAATATCGCCTGTTCCTTTACGTGAAACATAATAAGCTACATCTGAACCAAATACTTTTTTGGGTTCTTTTGACATTCCAGAAATCGTTGCAGAAATAGATGCACCTTCGTCCTGCGTTCCTTGTACTTCCCAATAATGCTCTGTAACATTATCTAAACCTTTGATAATCAATTTTTTAAATCCTACTGTTTCCATGAGTTTCCTCCTTTGTCTAACTGCGTAGTGCTGAATTTTTGTCGCACTGCTACGCTTTTCTTAATAGTTCGTTTCATATAGTTTCGTTGACCCTCTAAATCTTCTTGCATCAACGTAGCGACCTGTCTCCTCAAAATATTCATCTAGTCCACCTAATTGCTGAACAAATCCCAAGGCACGCATTTCTTCGCTTACTGCTCTTTGCATTTCTTTTACACGCAGTCTACTCTTGCTTTCTGCATTAATTTGGTAAGCGAACACTTGCGTAAGCACTCTGTCACTTCCGCTTATTCCATTTTGAATTGGTTCAAGTGGAGCGATTGTAATACTATCAACATCATCGCTAAGTGTCTCTGGTCGAATATATGCCTTGATAAAAGTATTTGATAACACAGCATTTCCTTTCAATCGCTCTGAAATCTCACTCATTTTATCCCTCATCATTTCAACCCCTTTTTAATTTCGTTCGCAATAATCTCTTTTGCCTCATGCTTAAATTCATTATAAAAGTTCTGCACAACTCCATATCCACGAGGACGTGTAAAAATACCGCCTCGTGTAAATCCAAATTCATTTAAATGCTCTAACCGCCAGCGACTTCCTTGTCCCCAGCCTACACTTGCCTCATGAACTCCAAATGAATCTTTTCGGCTACGTTTGAACGTAATCTCCGTTTGCGTTTGCCCAGTGCGTTTAAAAGAAGAAACAGCCTGTTTAAGTTTCTGTTCGCCTACTTCTGCTGCTTTCGTGAGAGCTTTATTTGCCACACTATTTGCTTTTCGTTCACCTAACTTTTCCTCAAGCTGTTTGATTACCTCATCTGCACCCTTTAGTTCAATTCCACTACTCAATTGCACCACCACCTAACAAAAGCGTAACAAATTCATCATCAAAACGAACATCTATCACATTCCACATTTCTGAATAACGAGAATCTAATAGTTTCACTTTCATTTTATTGGTAAATGTAATAGAGTTTCTTCTGAACTTTATCGTCACAGACTGCTTTGTGTTCACTCCATTGAGTATCTCTAAATCTTTCATGCTCGGATTATACACCTCTGCAAATCCGCTATGAACCTCATGGAGTATCGCATTAACTTCCAGTGTGTCAATTTCTTTTGGATAAAACACAACAAATGGTGTTTTTAATTTCCCATTATGTGTCCTCTGAGGTTGATACTTCTTCACCATCTACACCGCCCTCATTTCTCCTATACGTGTCGTAAATTTCTTCCAAAAAATTTTCCTTGAAAAACTCTAGAGAATCATTATATACATAACGACTCCGCTCAAGGATTAATTCACGTATTGAAAAATCTTCAATATTTTCCGCACCAATCAACGAGGTAATAGACGAGATAGAACCACCTAAAATTTCTCTTAGGCGGTCATCTTCAAAATCATGAGAAATACGCATACGGTTTTTAAACACAGGAAGAAGAATATTTATTTTTTCTTCCACATATCCCACCTACTCGCTTTTCTTTTTTTTCGCTGCTTTTTTCTTCGGCTTTTCTTCCTCCACTTCTAATGGAGGTTGTAAATTCAATCTTTTCAACCCTTTTGAAATCTCATCTAAACGTTCAGAAGAAAACTCAGCGAGCATTCCTTCCTTAAAATGCTCGCCTGTTTCTTTATCAATGAAAGCCGATTGTACTTTTACTTTTATCATGTTCTCTCCTCCTAAAGTGTTGGTGACGTTGGCGGAGTTGTTACTGGTGTTAAGTTGTACACTCCTGCCACCTTATCATCTTTTGCTTTTCCATAAGCAAACGTTTTGCACGCATATAAACGCATATCTTCAAAAGCAAGAGTTTGGTCAAACTCTTTAATTGTTTGTCCTCCTGCTACATACGCATCGTAACGACTTGCAAGAAATGCGGTCAATTTTCCAACTGGTTGTGCTGCACTTGTAATAAACTGCATAGAATAAGGCAAATCAAAACCGTATACTCCATTAGCATTTTTACTAATGAATTTCGCAACAGTTTGATTGTAATCTTGTGGATTAATCAATAAATAAACTGTTCCAAACTGAGTAACAGGCTCTCCATTTTCTTTTACCGATAAATAATCTAGTACCTTTGCAAATTTTTCTGGTGCATTTTCAGCAGTCAACCCCAACAAATCATCACTCGCTGTTTTTTCTGGATACCCCGTTGTTCCAGACACCGCCACACCGTTATGCACATCTCGATTCAAACCAATAGGCTTATCCAACCCATTTCCAGAAACGATTGCACTCTCTAATGCTACTGCAAATGCCTCTGTAATTTGTGTAGTGATGAATTGTTTCAACCAAGTAGCACCATATTCTAGTGCATCATTTGGAATGACAACAAACGCAGTCAATTTATTTTGTGAAAAATCTACTTCGTTAAAAGTCGCGTCTAGTTGCCCTTGAATATCACCGTTAATTTTGCCCCAAATCGCCACTCCGCTTGTTTCAGAAATTAATGCCTTAATACGCAATGTTCCTTGCTTAAAGTTGACAACAGAAAGAATTGGGTGTGCTTGCTGCATATCATCGAACACTTCGTTAATCGTTTCTTGAGGTAATAAAATCTCATTCTTCGTACCAACATCTTTTGAAAAAGCATTAAAGAATTTAATTTCATTTGCTGACAACGTTTTATTTGTCATGCGTTCCTCGCTCAGTTGATTAAACTTACTTTCTGTTAATGCACTCAACTCCTCCATTTGTGCATCAAGCATTTCATTATATGCAACTTGTTGTGCAACTTCATCGCCACCGTTACGAACGACATTGAAATACTTTTCCTTTGCGTTTGTGTAACGCTCTGAATTTAATTTGATAGCCATGTAGCTATTCCTCCTTTTTCTAGCCACGAGGGACAGCTGAAAACTCCAGACCGCCCTCTCCGCTTTTCTTTTTTTGATTAAAATAAAAAGTGCTTATTTTGCACTCCTACTTCCTTATTTTTTTGTTCAGCCTTAAATTTTTCGATTGCCGATTCCTCTCGCTCTTTTAAATACGTGCGGAAATGTTGCAAATGTTCTTTGCTTAATAGCATTGTCTGCACACCTGCAACCATTGGCATTGGCTGATATAATATTTCTGTTACAAAACCATTTTCTAGTGCTTGAGTTGCGTTCATATACGTTTCTTCGTCCATTAACTCTTGAATTTCTTCTATCGTTTTTCCTGTCACACTCGCATATACTCCAGCAATTCCATCACTTCCACCTTTTAGCACCTCAGCCATTTTAGAAAAATCTTGATGGTCTCCATAAGCATGAGTTGACACGTTATGGATCATCATATTTGCAGACGGTGAAATTTTTATTTCATCTCCTGCCATTGCGACTAACGAGGCGGCACTTGCCGCAATCCCCGTAATCTTCACAACCACTTTTCCTGTATATTCTTTCAGTAACGTGTAAATCTCACTTCCTGCGTACAAATCACCACCATTTGAATTGATTTGTACTTCAATCTCACCTGTTTCACCATTCAATGCACTCTCAACGTCTTTTGGTGAACAAACATCCATGCCAAACCAATCCCTATAAATTGAACAATCGTTATTGCTCACAATCATTCCACTTACTTTCACTTTCTTCATTCGTCCTCACCTCCTTTCACTGTCCTCTCATAGTTCTTCGTAATAAAGAACTCATCTCCTTCTTCAACACTTTCATAATTCAATTCTTTCCTCACTTCATTGCGTGTGAACGCACCTGAAGAAATCAGCTTATCAATCGAGCTTGCCAAGTCAAACAAGCTCTTTTTTTGCGAATGAATAATCTTAATTTCTTTCCCTTCCAGATATTCTTTCTCATCGAATAATTGTGCCGAAAGTTCATCGTTTAATCTCGAAACTAAAGGCTCTATACAATTTTCGATAAATAACACCCAGTTTTCACTTTCATCCGCTTTCTCTGCTCTTAAAAGTGTCGGTGGGATTCCTAACATGATTGCTACATCGTCAAGGTAAGACGAACGTAGCTTTATGATTTCCTCTATGCTCTGATTACTCACTTTCGATGAAGTAGAGCTTTCTGAATACTTCATTCTATTGTTCGTTGGAATAATAGCAACTGGTGAGTTAGCAATCGCATTTTTAATATTTTCGATTAATGTTTTGTTTTTATTTTGCACATTATCATCTAACTTGCTGTTCAAATCCGTTTCGATCGTTGCTCTCACTTGACCGTTACGTTTTTGAGTAGCAATCAAAAAACTTAACAAATCACCATAATCAGCCCACAAGCCCTCGATGAAATCATTCAACTTGTGATTTCCTAGCTCAATAAAAATAACCTCTGAGCGTTTAAACGTTCGCTCAAACTGATAATTTTTCACAACTACTTGTGAAAAAACATCTTCAAACAACGCATATTCTTTCCTTACATAACTTTCTGCAATCAATAAGTCATCTGTATCACTCTTGATAATCAGTAACTCGTTCTCACGTATTAACGTTTCCATTGCAAAATGCCAAAACGTTGTCGCAGTCTGAGAGGTATTTGGTTTTACATTTAGCTTGTAATACCATTTACTTCGCTCATTCTTTCCATTATTCAATACTCGAAATTCTGAGCGACTAATTACTCTGGCGATATAACTAGCACATACAGACAATGCCATTTCTTTCATCTGCACTCTCTCACTGACATTCACACCTAAATTTAAATCAAAAAAATAAGTGCTATCTTTTCGTTTCATCAAAAAGTCCAACCAACTCATTTTTTCACCTCTTTTCTAAAAAAAGCTATTTGCAATATCTAAATAATCATCTATATTTCCACTATCTAGCTCGTCACCCAAGTACATTGCGTACTCAAAGGCTTTGAAACCGTCTGTTTTTCGTCTAACTTCTTCCTTTTTCAAATATTCAACATTTCCATCTTTTTTCAACTTACGCAGTACATTATTCGTGTACCACCGCATCATTTGATTATCTCCAAAACGCACACGGTGATTTGCAAATGCACTTTCAATCCTTGGTGCTAACAAGCTATCTATTGCACGTGGATTTTTCAAAACCAATACCTCAAGCCCCGCATTTTCAAATAACGGTCTTAAAATATCCATGCGGAAATTATCTGCTACAATTTTCTTAATCGAATGGTGATAGGCTTTTTCTAAAAACCAATCTACAATGTGCTGTGGGTTAATACTAGGTTCATCGAGTACCGTCAAGAAACCTTTTTCTTCCCACTCTTTAATCGGAGCAAACTGTCTTTTTCCGTTCACACTTTCTCTTGGACGAGAATATCCATAGAAATTGTCTACAAACTCTTTTCTGACAAAGCTATGTGTCAGCCAAAAGTATTCTTCTTCTTGTTTGAACAGCAATCCAACTGCTGCAAAGTCTCGAATACTAGCGAAATCTAATCCGCCAATACATTGAAACCCCTCCACATCGCCAACTTCCCTTTTAGTAGCGAGCAGTTCTTCATACGTTGCTACACTTCTTTCTGTATCACTTACAGGAAGATTCATGCGTTTTGTCATGAATTCTTCCCGATTGCTCGGGTCGTCCTGTAAATCCTCGAATTGTTCTAAAACTTCATCGAACAAATTCTCTGCATACGCACACATAGGCAAACTAAACATTGGATTAGCCTTCTCCCAATTTTTAGGGTCGTTCACCTCCTGCTCATCATCTAATTTGCAGATAAATGGAAATAAGGCATTGAAACGAGTTTTCCCGTTCAACACCTTACTTGCTTTTTCTTTTAAACTATCAATGAATCCTTCACGTACATAACCGTCTGTGCCGATATAAAATTCACGAGGATTTGGACGTTTTCCAAGTCCAGAAATATGCACTTTAACATCTTTGTTGCTCTCATATTGATGTATTTCATCAAAAACTACCGCACCATCTCGCAAACCGTCCTTTGTGTTGCCGTTACTTGTACGATACTGAATAATTGCATTTGTTTGCTTTCCTACGATTTGCGTTTTCGTATTTTTGAAAAACTGCTTTAATTGCGGATTCCGTTCAATCGTCAAATAAATTTCATCAAAACTTGTTTTTGCCTGTTCCTCACTATTTGCCACAATCGAAATATTGTAATCATTAATATTGTGAAACGGTGTTTGAAGAAAATTTGAAACGCCCGAAATTAAACCATTTTTTCCGCCACCTCGCCCCATCATAATCAAAAATTTCTTAAAAACATTGCGATTATTCGCAGAAAAAAACAAGAAAACAAACGAAATAATGAACTTTTGAAATGGCAATAACGGGAAATACCATTTCTCAATATACTGCACGCATTGTTCAATCATCTCATCATGAAAATAAATATCTTCTCGTGTATAAATTTTCTGCTCAACAAATTCAATCAATGCAATCCGCTCTTTATTCAAAAGTATTTTTCCACTCTTATAGTCTTGAATATACTCATCAACATATTTCTGATGTATCATAACAAATCACTCAAACTAGCTGATGAACTCCCCTTTTCTTTCGGTGGTGGCAATGTTTTTTCAATCGAAAGCATACTCGCATTTATTTTGTTTTTCTCTGCAAGTGCTGGGTTTGGCTTTAAATATTCATTTCCATTATTGATTACAATTATCATCTCTCCATGTTGCTTTATTGCTTTATCTAGCTTATAAAATAACTTTGCAAAATTGATATAGCGTTCCACTTTTTCAACTTCTGTCGGATTCGTTTTGTCAATTCTGCTCAATAATTCTTTTTTTATTTTTGCTTGATTCATTGCTCACACTCCTTTCTCTGAGGGGGTCACGGGAAAAATGCTCTTTTTTTGGTTAAAAGACCACTCCCACCGGTTCTTTACTCCGTGTTTTTTCGTCAAAAATTCAAATGCGGGGGGGGTCACCAATGAAAAATCTCATCGTCAAACTTCTTTTTCTTTTGTTTCTCAAAAATAATTCTCCCATGTCGCTCGTTATGACACTTCTTACATAACGTTCTCAAGTTGTCTTTATCTAAAGCTAATTCTGGATAATCTTTCAGCTCTTTGATGTGGTCAACTTCTAATGTTGCACTTGCTAGTGTTGTTACTTCCCCACGCTTTCTGCACCAAACACATTCATAATGGTCACGAACCAAAACTTCTTTCCTAATTTTTCGCCACTCTTTTGATAAATAAAAAGGATTTGTTTTCTTCATACTCGCTCCTTACTACCGCAAAAAAGCCCAAGCAAATGCTCGAGCTTTTTGAAATAAAATATTTTTGATTTGGAGTATGGAATCATTAGAAATTCACACTATCATAATAACACAGATAAAATGTGTTTTAATCACAGTTTAATCACGACACAACTAAACGTGTGTTTTTTTGTAAACAATGGCATCTGTTAATGTTTGAGAAAAATTCAAATGCAACTCTTTTCCCAACTTATCTGCCCACTTTGGAATGGTAAGAGTTTTCTTGACTGGTTCACTATCTTTCAGATATTCACTCAACTCTACTGATACCATTGAAATAAATGATTTCTCTTTGTTGTACTCATAATCAAAATCATCATCTTTGAAAGGATTATTTTTCTCTAAATCTAATAGATTTATCGGAGTAGGGTTGGGCATTTCTCTATTGTTTTCAATATCATCAGATAACACAAGACCTAACCAATCAGCCGCATTATATATAGCCTCTGAAATAGTATCGCCTTGTGTACCTCCGCAGTTCTCAAAATCTGGAAAAAATACAGAGAATCCCTCTGGGTACCCTTCTTTCGCCTCCTCATAGTAAAACAATGCAGGATAAGAAACAAACATGATAAAACCTCCTTCGCATTCGAAGAAACAAGGAAGGGTTTATTTCAACCCCGCCTGTTTCAAGATACCTTGTTCCGTACCACGTTTTAGTTTGTGAGGAACAATAATCGGACGGTTAACTCCCGGGTACAACACTTTTACATGAGACCCCTTGCCACCTTTGACTTCTATGCCACCATTAGCAACTAAAAGTTTCACCATTTCCTTTTGTGTCATTGGCATTCTAGACTACCTCCTGACGATTTTATTTTAACACGTATTACACGTATAATCAATTAAAATCTTCTTCGTGGCTCTATCGAATCAATTCATACTCAAGCTCATCAATAAATTTATTCACTTTACTTGTCGCTTGATTCTTATTCAAACACATTTTTTCAGCAAACGCATGGAATGACCATGCCGAATGCTCTTGCAAATAAAATTCTTGTATTAATGCTTTCGTATCATCATCTGCTCTTTCTAAACAATTCCTTACTGCGATATATTGCTTTTCTAATTTCGCTAATCGTTTATCTTGTTCAAGTTTAATAATATAATTCTCCGCCTCGAAGTTGTTTTTATTTGAACCTTTTATCCAAAAGTTTTCATCTTCGATATGTTTTTTAGCTCTCAATTCTTCTTTTCTTTCTAAAATGTATTGTTTCATTTTAGGATATTCCACTAAAACATTATGTTTGAAATAAGCATTTTTCCGTTTTCGTTGATGTCTGTTTGTCAAAATAACGCACCTCTATGCTATAATAATTTTGTCTGGGTGCATATGGCACCTTTTTTGTTTTTCAGTTCATCTTTTTTCTTGCTTATAATTAGGATTTCTCTCCTTATAAATACTTATAAGTTCCTGCATTTCTTCCGTTGTAGCATATTTTTTTATATATGTTCTAGTTGAATACTTTAAATGTTTTAACGTCCTTTCCTGCTTTGATAATTTTGATAAATAGTTCCTATTCGCTTTCACTTGTGATTGTCTTGTTTTCATCGCCATTTCCCTCATAAAACGTAGCAGTATGGTTATATTGTCTATTTCTGTATAACAGTACTGTTATATCTGTCTTGCTCGTATAACTGTACTGTTATATCTGCCTTACTCATATAACTGTACTGTTATATCTTACTTACTCATATAACTGTACTGTTATATCTACCTTGTTCATATAACTGTACTGTTATATCTGCCTTGTTCGTATAACTGTACTGTTATATCTGCCTTGTTCGTATAACTGTACTGTTATATCTGCCTTACTCATATAACTGTACTGTTATATCTGCCTTGTTCGTATAACTGTACTGTTATATCTGCCTTGTTCGTATAACTGTACTGTTATGTCTGCCTTGTTTGTTCCTTTCTTTCTAACAATTTGTTTCTTTCTGCTGTTTCCAAACTTCCACCTCACTCCAATCTTCCAACAACTCGCCCCAAAAACTTATCTCCAAAGATTCTGCTATTGCTGTAATCCTGTCTGCTCTCGGCAATTGCTTTTTATTTTTTGCTTGAGCAACCCAATTTTGATTGTTGCTAATCTCTAGTGATAAATCAGACGGTGTTAGCCCCTCTTTCTCCAATAAATCATAAACATTTGCCCAAAATACTTCGCCGATTGGTTTTAATTCCATTCCTTTATTTTTTTTATTATTCATCGCCATTCTCCTCACTCATAAAATCTTTCCTGTTTTTAAACTCATCACTCGCTTTTTTCCCTCGTGTTCCACAATCTTAACCCTCTCATACTTATATTCTTTCTTCCAACCATTCAAATTGCCTTTTTCAAAAATATCCACTTTTACTTTCTGTATTGTTGTTTCTTTCATGATTTCTGCTCCTTATCTATTTTTCTTAGTCTAAAATATATGCGTACACCCAAAAATAAATCTTCCCTCACATCTATCTCTACCACTGCACTCTTTTTCGTTTCTCTCTCGTATATCGTAAATGGTACAAATTCCCACCCTTGATATTTTTCTTGCAAAAATTCTTTTAAGCTGTCATTCTCTACTGCCTTGATTATTTTTGACCTAGTGTATTTATATTTATTCGGTTTGTGAATGACTGGTTTCTTGAGATTATTTCTACTTGCAAACCATTTTCTTTTTCCTTGTCGATTTTCTTCCTTGAATTCTTTTGTCATATACTGTGCAACCACTTCTACACCATTTAGCCACTTCCCACCTTTAAACACTTTTTTTATTTTCTTAATATGCACAAATCCTTTGGGCAGTAATTTCTTTCCTCTACCGCTTTGCCAACACTCCTCTATTTCATCGTAAGTATTACTGCTATCAAGCAAAACATTAAAATGGTACCTTCCATTTCTTCCCTCTAACGTAGCTAAATATTTAGCATTTGCTAAACCTCTCTTTTTTCTTCTCGCATTTAATCTACGCATATAATTTTTAAATTCTTTTTCTGCCTCCTCCTGTGATTTTGGCAAAGATAAATCATTGAATGTGAGGACTATGCTATAACTTCCTTCTTTAAAATTTGCAATAGCTGTCAGACGAAACCACTTGCTTGCATTTTGATAATTTAAATTTCTTTGTTCTGGTCTACTGGCATCTTTTTTTCTCTTTCTTCCATGTGGCTTGTTTAACAATTCTATTTTTTCTGTTTTAGGTAAAATGCTCACTTCTTGATATTCTTCTCCTGCTGAATATCGAACCTCTTTCATAAATTGCATAGTCTCAACCTCGTTCTATCTTGCGTTCTTAAGTTAATACCTATTACAAGACCGCAATGCACTTTCCTAGAAAAGTGCAGAACGTTGACAAATAAGCGTTTCTATGCTATATTTTTCTTGTAATTAGGTTTTCTTTTTTTAAAAAGAGCGACTGCGAAACGCTCTTTTTTTGTTTTCACTAAATAACTACTTGCATTTTCCATTTTTTACAGTTCCACCACAAAAGCTGACCGTTTCTCAGCTGGAATGTTTGCACTCTACCTCTATAACGAACATCGAAATTCTGCACAATCTGCCCTGTCGCTCTAATTACATCTTCCTTATGAATCTCAATTATTTCTGCCCCATGAGAACGGAAAAAGTAAATCACGTCTTTCTCTGTCATATCTTCTCCTAGAATGGTAAGTCATCATCTGGTATGTCTATCGGCTCTCCTTGATGAAATATTTGGTTTTGCTGTGCTTGTTCTACTCGTCCAAGGAAATCATCTTCTGGAAGTGGTGCTTTTTCTCGTTTGCTTTCTAAAAAAGTGAAAGATTCTGCTACAACTTCCGTTACATACACACGTTGCCCTTGTTGGTTTTCGTAATTTCTCGTTTGGATACGTCCTGTTATTCCAATCAATGAACCTTTATGTGTATGTTTAGAAAGAGCCTCAGCTTGTTTTCCCCACACTATTACATTGATGAAATCTGCCTCACTATTTCCTTTTGAATCGGTAAATTTACGATTAACCGCAAGTGTAAAACTTGACACCGCTCGTCCACCTGTTGTGTACCGTAATTCTGCATCTTTTGTTAGTCGTCCAGTTAACACCACATTATTTATCATCAAAATCTCCTATCAATTTTTTCCATTTGTTTTTTCGTCATAATATGCAATCGTTGAAGTGTGTGTTCGTCTAACGATATTGCTTTTAACTTGTATTTGTTTTCAGCTGTTTTTAATCCGATATAATGAAACTCATTATGATGTTCACGACAAAGTGCGATAAATTTACTCGCTCTGTGGTCGAAAATCTTCCTCGAATTTAAACCTACTAAATTTTCTTGGTGATGAATGTCTGCACCCTTTCGACCACAGACAGCACATACTCTATACTTCAAACAATTAAACAGTTGTCTATTCATATTTTCTGGTAAAATATTATGTTTTTTCATCGGCACATCAAAACTAAAGCAAAAGTCAATCAAGTAATTAAGAAATCTAGTTCCCTCAACTTTGCTTGCTTTTGAAAAGGCAAACTCCTCAGCTGTATCTTTTAAATACATGAATTTCATCAGTCGCTTAATTTCTTCTTTGTCATATCCCGTGAACAAAGAAATATCCATAAGCAACGCATAGCCAAGTTTGACTTGACTATACGTTATTGCTCTAGGGTCTTTTACACGAACTTCCACTTCTATATCATCGCCATGTTCGCCAATTAGTTTGATGAAATTGAGATTTATTTCTTCATCGAGTTGTATTTTTAATTCATCGCCACTAATTGATTTTAGTTTTCCTATTACTTTCATTAGCCTACTACAATAATTTTTCCACTTTCAATTTTCTCTTTTAATGCAGTATTAAAAAACTCTTTGATGTTTTCAATTGCTAAATACTGCCACTTGCCACCGTCCGCATTAAATAAAGCTAATTCCCCGTTTTTATTTCCTCGAAATACGAATGGGCTAGGTGGCTGTGCGACATCTAAAAATGTTCTGTACGGTTGTAATTCAATCGGATTGTCAATTTCTACCATTTCAAATCTTGCACCCGATTTCATTTTCACTTCTTGCGTGATACCATTGTCATTAATCTCTGACTGTTCTCCTACTACAATCTTACTTGCAAGAGTTAGCAAAATATCCACATTTTCCGTGCGTTCAAAATGCTCCATAACTGAAATATTGAACCGCTCAGAATCCATGAACATACCATAATTGAACTCACGAATCATAGGTGTTACAGAGGCTAACACTGGGTGGTCATTGTTTGAATTAACCGCCTCAAGCAAGCTAACTCTCGTTGCACTTTCAATATGAATCATCATATCTGTTTCCTTTTCAAAATCAGATTTGATGTAATCTACTAGCCCTTGTAAAGTATGGAGTTTTATCGTTTCAAAGGGCAGCTCTTTAATTTCTGTTAATGTCGCACGTTCTCTGTCGTAAAACGTGCGACCATTTTCTAATTCGTACAACACCGTTTGCTTTTTCGTTAACTCACTAACAAATTGTAAATCTTGATTGTTTTCCATTACATTTCTCCTGCTTTCTTATTGAATTTGATTACTTTTTTACTTTCTGTTTCTACTTCTTCAATTTTCTGCCCAGTATCTGTCCTCAGCTGTGCTTTTTCGTCAAAGTACATTTGCCCTCTTTGATTTGTTTTCAGCTCATTTACTTCCATTTCCCCTGTCATTCCCTCTCCGTAAAGAGCGACCACCTTACTTGTTTTTTCTGGTAATAATTTTGATTTTACAACCGCCTCGATGTTTATGGCGGAATCAAAATTATTGCTCGGGGTAATGTCTAATGTGATAATAATTTGCCGTTTTTTATCACTATCTACATTTGGGTCTTTGATGTTTTCAATTACTTTATCCAGTTCATACCTAAAACGTTCTTGGATAATACCGTCATTCAATTTTGCAATGTTTAATTCGTTTGTGTCGTGCATTCTTTTTTTCTTCCTTTCGTTTTATTTAGCTCTGCCAAGCTAGGCTTTTTCTGTCCTCAAATTTTAATTCCGAACGTAGCATGAGATTTTCTTTTTTTAGTTCTTTATTTTCGTTTTGGTATTCTAGCAAATCATGCAAATTCACATCATGAATAACGTTTGAATCTTGCTTTTCTTCTTTTAGTTTGTTAATTTCTTTACGTTGTTGCATTACAATATGTGTTATACGTACCGTGTAAATTGACATCACTCCCCACGAAAACAACAAAAATAAATCTGCTATCATAATTTCATTCATCGCCACACCTCTTTTCTTTCGTTACGTTTCATCAATAATCAACATAACTAAATCGCTGTTTCGTTTTCCATGCCATGTAATCCAAGTAAACTTCATAATTAATCATTGCATGACGACCATATACTGCATAGCCACGCTGAAATTCTGGAATACTACGCATTTCACTAATTCGCCTTTGGTATGTTGTTTGACTGATTTTTTCAATTTCGATTAATTCTTTTTTAGTCTTGAACTTTGACCATTCAATCATTTTCACACCTCTCTCTTTTCATTTTTTTATTTCTTCTTTTACTTTCCTTAAAAAAGAAAGTCATGATATAATACAAACAATCTGATAACCCCTGGAGGGGACGAAAACAATCCTCGAATTGTTCTAAAACTTCATCGTACAATTTAGAACCCTTAAACCCCGATAGGGGACGGAAACTTTATTTCATCTCCTGCCTTTGCGACTAACGATGCGGCAGTTCAGAACACTTAAACCCCGATAGGTGACGGAAACTTATCATCTAGCTTGCTATTTAAGTCCGTTTCGTTCAGAACCATTAATCCCCGTGAGGGGACGAAAACTCGAATAATTGTGCCGAAAGTTCATCGTTCAACCGATTTAGAACACTTAAACCCCGAGAGGGGACGAAAACTCTCTCTTACATTCACACCTAAATCTAAACCAGTTCAGAACACTTAATCCCCGTGAGGGGACGAAAACATCACTAAACGTTGCACACGTTCCACTTCTTTGCTATTCAAAACCATTTATCCCCGGGAGGGGACGGAAACATATTCTTTCTCATCGAATAATTGTGCCGTTCAGAACCATTACCCCCGTAAGGGGACGGAAACTAATACCACTTACTTCGCTCATTTTTTCCATTAGTTCAGAACACTTAAACCCCGTGAGGGGACGGAAACCCAAAAACCAATCTACAATGTGCTGTTGGTTAATACTATTTAGAACCCTTAATCCCCGTGAGGGGACGGAAACAGATATTTCTTTGCTGGCACGAAACGTTGTACTCGTTCAGAACCCTTAACCCCCGTGAGGGGACGGACGGAAACTCTGACAAAGCTATGTGTCAACCAAAAGTATTCTTCTGTTCAGAACACTTAAACCCCGATAGGGACGGAAACACCATAATCAGCCACAAGCCCTCAATGAAATCAATTTAGAACCTTAATCCCCGAAAGGGGACGGAAACCAACTTCATCTCCACCGTTACGGACGACATTGAAATGGTTCAGAACACTTAATCCCCGTGAGGGGGCTTTTTTGAATAAATAAATTTATCCCTTTTAAACAGATTGTTTGTATTAAAATCATGAAATTTTTCCTTGATTTTTTTTATTAGGTGGAAACTCGGAAAAACAAAACCACCTTCAAGTTTGCTATAATGCGATACTGAAATAGATAAAATTTCAGCCATTTCTTGTTGCGATAACTTTTTTTCTTTGCGAAATTGTTTTAAATAAGCCATGCCACTGGTTACCTTTCGTTTTTTAATTACTTTTCGCAACGTCTAACATCTCATTAACGAAGTTTTCTAAATGAATCAATGAATTTGCCAAATCACTTGCGAGCTTAGTGTTTTTGTTTTCTGCTGCACACACTAATGCTAATTTAATTAGTTCATATTGCATTTCGTAGTATTCTTTTATTGCTTTTACTTTTGTTTCTGTCATTTTGTCAATCCTTTCTAGCTTTTACGTCTACATTATGGACTTTTCGATTTGTCAAGTTCGTTTCCAAAATTTTTTACAACATCAAAAAGTTGTAAAAAATTTATTCCTGTACTTTCAGAAATTAACCCTAAATTATACGCAGAAATCAATTTTGGATTAATCCGCCATTTATATAATGTAACAATATTTATCCCTATTTTGTTAGCTATGGCTTCATATTTTAAACCTGTAGATTCTAATAATTCGTCTAACGGCTTATGCGTTTTGCTTGTTCTCATTCATTCTCGCCTCCTAACATTACAAACATTTAAACAATGCAATCAACACAATACCAACACAAACACCTAATAACCAATATAAAAAAGTTTTCTTTTCCATTTCATTTTCCTCTTTTCTATGTTAATATAAAGGCAAAGGGGCAAAGCCCCAATGCTTTATTTAATCAATGCTGATATTAAAGCACCGATTATGATTCCAGCTGTTCCGATTAAAGCTACTGGAATCTCTTTAGACTCGTTTGCCGACGAGTCTTCTTTTTTGTTGTCAACATTAAGGTGAATATGGATTTCGTATTTGACAACTTGTTTTTTCTTACTCATTTTCTCACCTCCCTCAACCTTATGAATTAATTATACAACTAACTTTACAAATAGTCAAGAATAAACTTTGCTTTTTGTAAAGTTTATTTTGATTTTTTTCAGTGAATACATTACAATATAGATATATAAAGAAAAGAGGATAAACTAATGAAAAAAATTCAATTACCAAAAATGATAGATTACTATAGAAAACAAAATGGACTTACTATGAAAGAGTTGGGGAAATTAATGAACAAAAGCGAATCGGCTATATCTTTGTGGATTAGCGGAAAACGTTCGCCAATGGTAGATGATTTGGATAGATTAGCTGAATTGTTAAACGTTACAATAGAAGACTTAATGTTTGGAGCTAAAAAAACATCAATTATTTCAGAAATAACAACAACATCAGAGCAACTAAACGAACCAAGACAAGAAAATGTCCTAAATTTCGCTAAAAACGAGCTTTATGAGCAAGAAAAACTCGAAGATGAAGAAGATTACACACTAGAGGAAGAAACGCACACATACGAGGCTATACGTCTCGCAGCAGGTACTGGAGCATTTAACGAACAGTACAACCTTGAAACTGTCGAGCTATGCCCAAGCGAACTACCTCCTCGTTTTGACTACGTTTTTCTGGTGGACGGTGATTCAATGGAGCCATTTATAAAAGACGGTGACGTTATTTTTGGAATAAGTGAAACAAGCATCACCAACGGAGGTTTTTATGCAGTTACAATAGACGGAGAAGAATATGTAAAAAAATGCTACTTAGAAGATAATCGCCTGCGTTTGTGTTCATTGAATAAAAAGTATGATGATTTCTTCGCAACAGAAGAAAATCAAATACGTGTGATTGCGAGGATTATGTTGTAACGTAAAAAACACTAAAAATTTTAAATAGAATTAGTTGACTATATAAAGAGTTTCATGTTAAGATTATTTAACATGTCAAGCTCAAGTCGTACGTCGTCTTGAGCGTTTTTTTGTATAAAAGCTGTCATTTTTTATTTGACAGTAGAAAGGAATATGCTGCAACCGATTATTAACTATTTTATAACTAAAGGATGGAAATATGGAAAAATCAAAACTTAGTAGTTCAGATAATATGCTTGAAAACAACACAGTTAACAACTCAAAAGAAGAATATCCCGACTTTGACTTTGACTTTATACACAGTTTTGACGGAAAAGAGGTAACAGAAAACGATAAGAAAGTTATGAATGAACTTATCCGAACGTATCTCGAGTCTAAAAAGAAATAACTTATGTATAAATGCGAAAAAGTATTTGACAGTTTTCAAAAAAATAATGTATAGTTAGGTTAATTCAAAATGGTTGCTGTGGACGTTGTTCAGAAAGTGACTAGAAAAAGAACCTATGACTTATGTTGTAGGTTCTTTTTCTTTATAAATATAAGGAAGTGATGATAAAAAATGTGGATAGAAAAACTAGAAAACGGTAAATTTAAGTTTATCGAGCGTTATCTTGACCCTTATAGCGAAAAATGGAAAAAAGTTTCTGTTACCCTTGATAAAAAAAATCAACGTGAGGCACAGCGGATTTTAGAAAAAAAGATACAAGACAAATCAAATAAAATTCAAAACAGAGCTATCACTTTGCATGAATTAATGGACAAGTGGTTACAAAATTATAAGATGAAATCTAAAAATAGTAGCTACTTTTCAAGAGTAAGTCATATCAAAAAACTAAAGAAATCTATCTCTCATGAAATACTTGTAAAAAATATAGACAGAGTTCTTTTGATTAAACAAATAGAGGAATGGCTATTTGTGCAGGATTTAAGTAGAAACTACGTGAAAGAATTGAAAAATGTATTGAATATGCTGTTTAAATATGCGATTGATATGCAATATATTCAAACAAATCCTTTAAACAATATTCAAATTCCTACAAAAAAAGTGGAAGTCAAACATATAAAAGAAAAGTATCTTGAAAAAGACGAAGTAGAAATGATTCTTGACAATTTGCGGAATGCCTATGGAAATAAAAAGAATAAAAGAATTGCGGACTTATGTGAATTTTTGTATCTCAACGGTTTGCGGATTGGTGAGGCACTCGCTTTGGAATGGTCTGAGATTGACTTTGAAAATCGCACAATAGCTATAAATGGCACTTGGGATTATCATTATAACAACCAAGATTTTGCACGAAAAACGAGTACAAAAACAGCACAATCAAAACGAACAATATCATTTAACGAAAGAACAAATGAAATATTGCATGAAATCCAAGCAGAAAACCCAAAAGAAGTCCCTTATATTTTTATCGGTTTACTTTCACACAGACAGTTAACTGTACAAGTAATTAGCAGTAATCTCCGCAATGCTACTAAAAGAATTGGCTTAAATAAACGTGTTTCACCACATACATTTAGGCACTCACACATTTCCAGACTTGCCGAACTTCATTTGCCTGTTGCTGCAATTATGGAACGTGTCGGACACGCTGACAGTAAAACGACACTTGAAATCTATACACACGTTACAAATAAAATGCGAGAAGAAATCATTGAAAAAATTGAGCTTTTATAAATAAAAAGGGGCAGACTAGGAGCGTTTGCCCCTTTTCTGCCCCTTTTGGTGTTTCTTACTTCTTTAGAGTAGATAGAAACGTTGATTTAATAGTTATCTCCCTCTACTAAATCATTGATTTCTTGTTTCATTATATAAAACAAAATGTTTTTGTATAATCCGTCATATAGCTCAATCATCTCTTCTGCATTTAGGTGAGGTGCCGTTGCATTTTCGCCTTGCTTTGCATAATATTTGTTTAGCACAAACGACAAGTTGCTATCTTTGACGATTTTTAGCTTTGGTTCTACATAATCCACTAATTGCTTGAGAATCACTCCTTTTTCCTCTATATCCGCTTTATGCGAATAATGCGAATATCCTAGGACAGCCAGTGCCAATTGTTCATCTTCGGGTAAAATAATGTCTGCTACTGCATTGACAAAATCATCACTTGGCACAACAATCAACTGTTTCGGACGAATTTCAATAATTTTATGTGCAATTTTCTCAAGAATATAATGGATATTATGCTTAATCTGTGCTTTCGCCTCAGCGAAATCATATTTCCCTTTGTGATTAATTTCTTCAAGTTCTTGGAACACTAAAAGAATCAACTCGATAAAACAATTCAACTCATCTAACGAGACACCGTAAACAATGGCAGGGAAATATCCACTTTCCTCACGAAACGGAAGTTGAAAATACCTTACCATTTCATGAAAACTCACGAAACTTACCCTGCGTTTAAAATTCAAAAATTCTTTTTCTATAATTTGCAAAACCGAAACAGAATAATTGTGCGTTGCACTATAACTACTCCTGCTCCTCAGCAACGTCCACAATCGTTCATATTCTTGCCTTGTGTCAATTTCGTGTTCATTGAGCAAATCATAAATATTTTTTCTAGCCATAACCAATCTCCATTATATGGGCACCTCTAAAAACTCACGCCTATCCAAAATTGCTAGTTTTCCGATTTTCTTCGTCATTCTCCTCAACCTATGAACCACATAGCTTTCGTCGATTTCCTCGAAAATCGAAAAACTAGCTAATTTTGGCTTAACCGGAGTTTTTAGAGGTGCCCATATTTTCAGCCTTAAATCAATAGTTGCCGTCTCCAACGACAATGTTATGATATTACTACACCTTACGCTGAAATGTCAACTTTGACTAAAAAAACACAAACTTTAATCAAGAATATCAGGCAGAATTTCTCATTTTTCTAATCTAAAAAACGCATGAAATCTTAAACCTGATTCCATGCGTTTATTTTTTATTTCAAATTAAATCGCTGCTGTTTCACCTTTGTAAACAATACCACGACGTGGGTCTACGGTTACGATTTGTCCGTCAGAGATTGCATTTGTTGCGTTTGCTGCTGATACAACCACTGGAATTGATTTCGCAATTCCCACAACTGCTGCATGACTTGTAAGTCCACCTGTTTCAACGATAATTGCTGCTGCTTTCGTCATTGCTGGAAGGTAGTCTGCATCTGTTGAAGGTACAACTAAAATGTCGCCTTCTTGAACTTTACTTACCGCTTCTTCAGCAGAGAACGCTACTACTGCACGACCAATTTTCGTTTCAGTTCCCACACCTTGACCTTCAACCAATTTGTTACCGATAAGTTGAATTTTCATGATGTTTGTTGTTCCACGTTCACCTACTGGTACACCAGCGGTAATCAAGATTAAATCACCTTCCGATGCAAGTCCCATTTCAACAGCTTTTGCTGTCGCTTTTTCAAACAATTCATCCGTTGAGAAAACTTTTTCAGAGATAACTGGCAATACACCCCAGTTTAACATCAATGAACGTTGTGTTTTTTCGTCAAACGTTAACGCTAAAATGTCTGCTTGCGGACGGTATTTAGAAATCATGCGAGCTGTATAACCAGATTCAGTAACCGCAACGATTGCTTTTACACCAAGGTTTTTCGCTGCACGTGCAACAGAAAGACCAATAGTTTCTGTCACATCTGTTTTTTCAAATTCGTTTAGTTCAAATGAACCAAATTCTTGAAGATAGCTTTCAGATTTTTCGTTAATACGTGCCATTGTTGCAACAGATTCGATTGGGTAAGCACCATTTGCAGATTCACCAGAAAGCATTGTTGCATCTGTTCCGTCAAATACCGCATTTGCCACGTCACTTGCCTCTGCACGAGTTGGACGTGGGTTAGCTTGCATAGATTCCAACATTTGTGTTGCTGTTACAACTGTTTTTCCTACCGCATTAACTTTTTTGATAATCATTTTTTGTACCAATGGTACATTTTCAGCAGGAATTTCCACACCCATGTCACCACGAGCAATCATAATCCCGTCACTTGCTGCGATTACTTCATCAATGTTGTCGATTCCTTCTTGAGATTCGATTTTTGAGATGATTTGTACGTGTGTGTTTCCTGTTTCTTCAAGGATTTCACGAATATCCAATACGTCTTGTGCTTTACGAACAAAACTTGCTGCGATAAAGTTGATTCCTTGTGTCAAACCAAAGCGAATATCTGCCTCGTCTTTTTCTGTGATACCAGGAAGTGAAAGAGATACACCTGGTGCATTTACACCTTTACGGCTACCTAACATACCAGCATTTTTCACTTCTACGACTAATTCACGAGTTGCCTCATCTTTTTCCAAGATTTCCATGTCGATAAGACCATCATCAAACAATACATGACCACCAACGTGAACATCATCAAAAAGTCCCGGATAAGTGACAGCAATTTTTTCTTTTGTTCCTTCAAGATTTTCGTCCATTGAAATACGTGTTTTGTCGCCTACTTCAAATTTGATGTAGCCTGCACGTCCAAAGTCTGCCTCTGTTGTGTTTTGTTTCGTTGTACGAATTTCTGCCCCTTTTGTATCAAGCAAAAGTCCTACGTGTTTTCCTGTTAATTCTTCTGCTTTACGTACTAATTCCATACGTGTGCTTTGTTCTTCATGGTCACCATGCGAGAAGTTAAAACGGAATACGTTCGCTCCGTTGTTGATTAATTCCCCAATTTTTGCGACTGTTGGTTCAACGTCAACCGCATCACCAAACGAATAATCTGGGTCTAAGTGTGTGCGACCACCACGAAATTCAACAGCAGGTCCAAGTGTGCTTACAATTTTTGTTTTTTTCATTTGAGGTAAAAGCTCCCATCGTTTTTTTATAATTTATTTTTATACTAATGAAAGTTCTAATGCTGACAAATAAAATTGCTTGTCCAACTACTGAAAAACCTCGCAAACCTCCTAAGGTGTGAGAAACATAACAACGTAATTGCACAAATAACCACTTAGTCTTTCTTAAACTTCAATTAGCATGAAACCAAGGTTAAATAGACAAATCTGCATTGAGCTGGTAAAGGCTCAAGTCCGCTTTGTGTTTGTGATTTGTAAGGGTGTCGATAATGTCTTTGGCAACCAATTCTTCTTTTTCGATACCAACCGCAAGACCGCCACGACCTTCTTTTAGAAGTTCGACTGCATAAGCACCAAATTTTGATGCAAGCACACGATCTCGTGCAGTAGGCATACCGCCACGTTGAACGTGACCAAGAATAGATACACGTGTGTCGGTATCATTTCCAGCCTCTTTTAGTTTATCTGCAAATTCCTGACCACCCATTACGCCCTCGGCAAGTACAATAATCGTGTGTTTTTTACCACGTTTACGCCCAGCCTCAATACGTGTCATAATTTCTTTAATATCAAAATCGTGTTCTGGTATGATAATATCATCTGCACCACCTGCAACACCTGCCCAAAGTGCAATGTCGCCAGCTCCACGACCCATTACTTCTACTACAAAGGTACGCACGTGACTTGTTGCCGTGTCACGCAAACGGTCAATCGCATCAAGTGCTGTATTTACCGCTGTGTCAAAACCGATTGTGTAATCTGTTCCCGGAATATCGTTGTCAATTGTTCCCGGGATACCAACAGCTGGGAAACCATGCTCTGTAAGACGCATTGCTCCATGATAGCTACCGTCACCACCGATTACAACGACTCCTTCAATTCCATGTTTTTTTAATTGATCAATTCCTGCAAGTTGACCCTCACGAGTCGCAAATTCAGGGTATCGTGCAGAGTAAAGGAACGTTCCTCCACGAGCAATCTTGTCGCCAACAGACGCAATATCAAGCGGAAAAATATCTCCTGCTACCATTCCAGCGTAACCGTAGTTAATACCGAATACTTCCATACCCTCAGTAATCGCTTTGCGAACAACTGCACGAACTGCAGCATTCATTCCCGGAGCATCTCCGCCACTTGTTAAAACAGCAATGCGTTTCATATTTTGTTCACCTCATTAAAAAATTAATACTACTCAAATTTGTATTTGAACTCGTATAGAAAACTCTATCTAGTTTCCTTATAGCTCTCTCTGAAATTACTGCTTGCCAAAAATTTTCAAGCAGAGTTTTCAGAAATTGCCTTATCACTTTCCCTATTCTATCACTTTTAAGTCCAAAAGTCTTTTGTTAGGGTCAAGTTTTGAAAGAAATAATGAAAATTTCATTTTTTTCATTGTCGTTTTTGAAAATTGACCGTTAAAAGTGTCCTACATTATTTTCTCTCTACAAAAGCAAAGCTCTCGCTCCCAAGAGAAATGCTAAGTTTTTCTTCTAGCTCTAGGGATTTTTTCACCGAAAATCTTTCATTCAATGCAATCGTGTTCCTCGTTTCTCCTACGACTAAAATCACCGGGATATTTCCAGAGAATTGTAGAAGTTCCTCTTTGAGTTGCGGGATTTTCTCTTCGTCTAACACTCGCAAAAAGAGGTTTTCCGTAGGAATATTTTGCTCCATTTCGTGTGCATTTTGAATGTTATCAGCTAAAACTTGCACTCCTTGGCTAAATTTATTTTCCGCACCCTTACCTTCGATGTAAAGAATCATTCCTTTTTCTAAAAGCGGATAGACTTTCCGATAAATTTTTGGAAAAATCGTGACTTCTATTTCGCCTGTCGTATCCTGTGCCTCGATAAATGCCATTGCCTCATTTTTCTTCGTGCGAATTTCTTTGACACTTTTCACCTGAACAATCATTCGCACCACGTCCCCTATGAATACTTCGTTTATCGCCTTTGTTTTCTTTTCTTTCCTCAAGCGAGTCAAAAGTTCTGTTGGGTGATTGGAGAGAAAAATGCCGAGGGTTTCTTCTTCTTTTTCCAGTCGTATTTCTGGAGAAAAATCAGGCATCGCTTCTTCTTTTACTTCGTATTGCCAAAACAAGTCGTCCATTCCTCCGAAAAGTTTGATTTTCTCAATTTTCCGCTTAACCTCAATCAACAATTTTTGTCGGTTTTGCTCAAGTTTGTCAAACGTTCCGCTGTAAATGAGGGATTCCATGTTTTCATCAGTCAAATATTTCTTCGGTATTCTAAGAAGAAAATCGTCCACGCTCCGAAAAGCTCCAGCTTGTTGTCTTTCTGCTAACACTTCACGAATAAAATCACTTCTCAATCCTTTTATTTCAGAAAAACCAAACTGAATTTCATTCGGCGAAAGAAGTCTAAAACTGTACTGCGATTGATTGATGTCTGGAAGTAAACTTTCCACACCATAACGCTTTGCCTCGCCAACATATTCACGAATTTTTCGCTTGCTCCCTCGGTTACTGTGCATCAAACTTTGGAAAAATGCTCCCGAGTAATGCACTTTTAAATATGCCATTTGATACGCTACAAAAGAATAGGCAAATGCGTGCGAACGGTTGAAACCGTAATTGGCAAATTTTTCGATGTAATCATAGACTTCCTCTGCTACATTTTCTGCGACACCATTTTTCATAGCACCTGTCAAAAAGTTTTGACGCTCTGTATCAATCACGTCACGTTTTTTCTTTCCAATTGCACGACGGACAATATCCGCCTCACCAAGCGTAAATCCTGCCATTTCTACCAACGCCTGCATAACCTGCTCTTGATAGACTAGCACTCCGTAGGTATTTTGCAAAATCGGTGCAAGTCGTTCATCTGGATAAACGATTGTTTCTCGTCCATGTTTTCTGGCAGCAAAATGGTCGATATTTTGCATAGGGCCCGGACGATAAAGTGCATTAACTGCTGCAATGTCCTCAATCGTATCAGGCGAAACTTTCCGCAAAACTTGTCGAATCCCAAGAGATTCAAACTGAAAAATTCCCGTGGTATTCCCTTTTCGGAACAATTCTAACGTTTTTTCGTCCAAAAAATTGATTGTTTTGATATTCAAATTTTCTTTGTACGTTTTCAAAATAGACCTGAGGGCATCTGCGATAATTTTTAAATTCTTCAGCCCAAGGAAATCCATTTTCAGCAAACCGACATCTTCCACGCCGTACATATCAAATTGCGTCAAATAAATCGTTTCACTCCCTGTTTGCAGTGGAATGAGGTCAAATAAATTTTTGTCACTCATCACGACACCAGCTGCGTGAGTGGAAACATTTCTCGGCACACCTTCTAATCGTTTGGCAATTGCAAATATCAACGTATTTCTCGTGTTTTTCTCAACCAAATCTCTCAGCCGTTTTGATTTGTCATATGCCGACTGCAAGGTTATCTTAAACTCACTTCCGACCGCACGACTCCATTCGTCAGATTCACGCATGGATAAGCCAAAAACACGTGTCACATCACGCAATGCTTGTTTGGCACCAAGTGTTTGAAAAGTAGCAATTTGTGCCACGTGCTTGCGACCATACTTTTCAGCGACATAACGCAAAAGTTCCTCTCGCTTGTCATCTGGAATGTCAATATCAATATCTGGCATGGTGTAGCGTTCTTTGTTTAAAAAACGCTCGAAAAGCAAATCATAACGAATCGGGTCAACGCCTGTAATTTCTAACACGTAAGCAACGAGAGAGCCAGCGGCACTTCCTCGACCAGAACCTGTAAAAATATGTTCTTCATGTGCAAAACGCAACAAATCCCAGACAATCAAGAAATAATCGTCAAATCCCATTTCATGAATAATATCCAACTCCATTTTCAAACGCTCATGGTATTCCTTTGTAGCATTTGGCACAATGTATTCTAACTTTGAAAATGCTAATTGTTCTAAATACTCACGTGCATTTTCTTCTGATTTCAATGGAAAATGCGGGAGCAGGGTCTGATGAAGTGGTATATCTAGCTGAATTTCTTCAACTAATTTCTCCAAGTTTTCCAATGCGGAAAACAACCCTTGTTTTTCAAACAACTCCGTTGTCTTAGCGTTGTTCAAATAGCTACTCTCACCAAAAACTTCCATACTTGCAGGCTCTAAAACTTCTTGAGAGAGAATGGCTCTTGCCACCTGCAAACTCCGTACCTCTTCTGGCTCAAAGTAAAGTACCTCACGCAAGGCAAGTGGGCGAAGTTGCAACTGCTCAATCACGTTGAAAAGGTACGGCTCAATATTGGCAGAGATGCCAACATATTGGTCTATCTCCTCGGAAAATTGCTTGAGCCAAACGCCTAAATGCTGAAAATTTTCCCTCGCATAGAAAAACAGCTCACTTCCCTCATCAAAAATAACCGCCAAATGCTCTAGGTGTGGCAATATATCTGCAAGTTGTATCTGCTCTTTGATTTTTTGTTGCGAGGACAATTTCATCATTTGCTGATACCCGAGATTGTTCTTAGCAATCAGCGAGAGCGTGAAGTTTTTATTAACTTCCGCTGAAAAATATTCCAATGTCACCCCGATAATTGGTTTTATCTTTTCTTTTCGACAAGCCTTGTAAAACTCTATGGCACCATGCAGAACACCTTTATCCATAATGCCAAGAGCTGTTGCTTTCTCTTTTTTCGCACGTGCCACGTAAGTCGGAATATCCACTAAACTATTCAACAAAGAATAAGTCGTTCTCGTCATCAACTGTGTAAACATTTTATCCTCCCTCCTTATTCGTGTCATTATAGATTTATCATACCATATCTCCCCCATACTTTGCCAAACGGATTTTTATAAAGATTTTTAACTTGAGTCAGTTTCGCTTTACTTCTCTTGCAAAAGTGCTAAACTAAGAGACGGGTAGTTTTCTGCTTGAATATTCATAGATTGTCGAGGTATTGTTTATGAAATATGTCATCGTTACATTTTGGGCAATAATATTAGGACAAGTGGTCGGTTATATCGCCACAAGTCTTGCGGGTGTCAAAGAAATCCCTGTTGTCCAAATGCTTATTCTTTCACTTATCGTGGAAATAATTCTAATTGCGATAATCAAAATTGCAATTCCAAAAGAAAAAACTGAGTAACACAAATTTATAAATCGTTGATTTTCGTAAAAGTCAACGATTTTTATTTTAAACTTCTAACTATATAAATAAAAAATCACTTCCTCTTATTCAACAAAAACTTTAATTAAAAAAACAACGAGAAACCTTTATATGACAAGGTTTCAACCAAGAAACTCGCCTTTTTAAAACCTAACATTAAACGTAATTTTTCGTCTTTAGCCCTCTTTCTTAAAACTTTTTTCATAAATATTAAAATAATTTTATGCGAAAGCCTTGTCAATTCATTTCAATGTGTTATAATGACAATGTAGTTTTTGTAAGGATTTCAAAAGTTTTTGTTCCAATGTAATAAACACTTCTTGAGCCACCTGCAACAAATTGCACTATATATTTCGAGCAAAAGCTCAAGGAGGATGCTATAAATGGCACAAGGTACAGTTAAATGGTTTAACGCAGACAAAGGTTTTGGATTCATCACTTCTGAAGAAGGTAACGACGTATTCGTACACTTCTCAGCAATCCAAACAGACGGTTTCAAAACATTAGAAGAAGGTCAACCTGTTTCTTTTGATGTTGAAGAAGGAGCTCGTGGACCTCAAGCAGTAAATGTTGTAAAAGCATAATTACTACTTGCCCTAAAAGCAGTGCGTTGTCACTGCTTTTTTTGTTGATTTTATAGGCACTATTAAAAACGCACAAGACGAATCTCGTGCGTTCATTTTATTATTCTACAACTTCGTCCACAACATTTTCTTCTCCATATGTCGCGTAGCTTTCCGTTGTAACATTTTCTGTCGTAGCATTTTCTGTTTGGTCCGTTACTACTTGACCTTGAGTAGTGTTTGAGGAATCTGCATAGCCACTTGCCTCAGAAGTAGTAGCTCCATTCACATTTGCCACCTCGGCACCTGAGAATAAATCCACTTTCGTTTGAGATTGTTGCCCTGTAAACGATTCGTATGTGGTTGCCTCAGGGTCTGTCAATTCTTCCTTCGTTGGCAAATCTAATTGCTCTTTCAAGTAATTTTGTGCCTCTAACAAAGTTGAACTTGGTAATAATTGGTAATACCCTTGAGGGATATTGTAATCAATTCCCTCTAATTGCATATTTTTCACCGTATCCATTGCTGAACGATAACTTTCAGCAATCGTTGTTAGTTGGTTAAAGGATAAATCTGTTTTCATATTTTTTGATACAGCATCGAAAATCTTTTCATATTTTCCAAGACTATCAAAGCTCATCATTTTTTTCACTAAAAGTTGCACCACTTCTCGCTGACGTTTTTGACGTCCAATATCGCCTTCAGGGTCTTGATGTCGCATACGAGAATAAGCAAGAGCTTTTTCACCATTGAGATGATGTTTGCCATATGGAACAAAAGTACGTCCGCTCGCTCCGTCATCTACGACAAAACCACGTCCTTCTTCTTCTGTTGGCACTTCAGCTGGATATTCATTCGGATAAACTTCCGAAGCGTCAAATTTATTGTCGATTTCAAGACCACCTACTGCATCAACTAAATCACTCAAACCTTTCATATTGACTGCTGCATAGTAGTCAATTTCAATGTCAAGCAGAGTTGAAACAGTTGCCATAGTGCCTTCCGCACCACCATAGGCATAAGAGTGATTCATTTTGTCAGGATTTGGGCTGTTTTCCCCAACATCCACCAAATGCGTCAAAATATCTCGGTCAAGACTTAAAATTGTTGTTTGCTTTTTCACTGGATTGACAGTAACCACCATCATCGAGTCGCTACGTCCTTGGTCAATTCTTCCTTTATCTCCCGTATCAATCCCCATTAGGAGAACAGAAAAAGGTTTGGTTGCTTGCACAGCATCTTCCGTCTTTTTCTTTTTGTTCTTCAACGGCTGATACGTCGTACCGAATTTCGTTTCTGCACTTTGATACATTTTCATCCCTAATGCAGTGACTGTAATACTTCCGATTGCAAGAATACCAAGAATTACTAGGGTAATTTTTTTCGTTAAGGTCATCTTTACTTCCTCACTTGTTATTTTCCACTATCCTAGACATTTTCCCACATTCCGTTGTAAAAAACAATGGAAAATACAACTTATTTAACTTTCTTTATACTTTTTAAAAGGAGCGTTGACAGTTTTGTTTTAAAATCATTTTGAAATATTTTTGTCATCTTTCCTCTAAATCCTTGATTTGACAAGAGTTTTATTTTCTCTTACTTTTACATTTTTTCACAAAAAAACAAGGTTAAATCAAATGAATTCTCCTAAACACAAGAAACTTTCGTTTTATTTTATTTTCAGAAATTTTCAAGGAGAAAGTTTCACATACTATTCTCCAATAAGTTTGCTCATCAAATGTACTCTTAAAAAGTTTCCCTCTTTATCAACGGCACCTCGCTCCATAATGACCTCTGTTTGAAACCCTAGCGAGTGGTATAAGTGAACCGCACGAGCATTTCTCTCTTGCACAGTGAGCTGCAACCGCTTGATTACACCACTCTCCTCACTCCAAAGAATCCCCTCCTGCATCAACGTGCGACCTAGCCCCATTCCCCAATAATCTTTCAAAATCGAAATCCCAATTTCACCAATATGGCGAATGCGTTTGTGGGAGTCGGCATGAACAGAAATTGTCCCTGCTATTTTCTCTCCGTCAAGTGCAAGCAACAGCACATTGTTTTCAGAGTCGTAAATTCGAGCCAAATGTTCCATTTCTTCTTCAATAGAAATTGCCATGTCCGTTTCGTCCATTGTCAAAAAATCAGTCTCTTGGCGAATTTGATTGAGTGTTTTCAACAACTCCTCTGCGTCTTCTGGCACTGCCTCACGAATATTAATTGATACTTCTGTCATTTTTATAATCATTCCTTTCGATTGAAGTAAAGTATAACTGTCCAAGATGCGAGGGGGGACGTCTGGGGGCTGTTCACTGCCACAGACTTCAATTCGCCCTCTTCGCTTTTCTTGTTGTCTAGCTACGAGGGGCTGAAGTCTGGCAACTGCTCGCAGTGTCGATCGAAACTAAAGTTTCGATCAAGTAAACGACATGGCTCACTGCGACAAACTCCTGAACGCCCCTCTTCGCTTTTCTTATTGTCTAGCTACGAGGGGCAGGAGTTGGGTCGCTGTTCGCAATGCCACCTGAAGCTCTGCTTCAGGCAAGTAAATGGCATGGCTCACTGCGACAAACTCCTGACCGCCCCTCTTCGCTTTTCTTGCATAATTTTTTCGTTCAATATTTTTGAGCGTTGTCCTACTGGTTTTAGTGTTATTTCACGTTGTTGTTCAGAAGGTGTCTTTTTCAAAATAATTTCTAAATAGTCTTCTGGCATTTCTTCACCGAGCATTTCACCCCACTCAACAACACACACACCATTGTTTTCAAAATATTCTTCTATACCTAAATCCTCAACACCATTTTCCACACGGTAAATGTCCATGTGGTAGAGCGGCAAACGACCTGTTGTGTATTCTCGGATAATGGTATAGGTAGGAGATTTTATCATTTGGCTAATCCCCAAGCCTTCTGCCAACCCTTTTGTAAAAGTGGTCTTGCCAGCACCTAAATCTCCTGTCAAAATCAGCACCGTTTGAGGAGAAACGAGCTTGCCGACAAGTTTGGCAAATGCCAATGTTTCATTTTCATTTTTTACAATCATTTTACACACTCTCATTCCATATATTACCAAGTCAAACTAAATCCTAGCTTAAAATTTTCCATAAAACCATTATATACTCAACCGAGCAAATAACCAAAGGATTTTTTTTATTCTTTACATATGGGTACCTCTAAAAACTCCGCTTAAGACTAAATTAGCTAGTTTTTCGATTTTCGAGGAAATCGACGAAAGCTATGTGGTTCATAGGTTGAGGAGATTGACGAAGAAAATCGGAAAACTAGCAATTTAGGATAAGTGCGAGTTTTTAGAGGTACCCATATGTCTTGAATTACGCAATTTCTACATAGAATTTCTTGACGAACTTCTTTTCTTTTAGTACAATTCTTATTGTTCGTGCCGTCATAGCTCAGCTGGTAGAGCACCACCATGGTAAGGTGGGGGTCGTGGGTTCGAGCCCCATTGATGGCTTAGGATATTGAAACGCTCTAAGGGGCGTTTTTTTGGTTCTATTGTGTCTCTTATTTCTGCACGTGCAAAAACCTCACGAATTTTAGTGTTCATGAGGTTTTTATCAACTTTTGTTTTCTCCGTTCTTTTTCTCTTTATTCTTGTACGATTTTTTCTGTTAAATATCGTTCAATCTCCCCTTGACTGCTCAAATGTTTCAACTCATTTCTAAATGTTTCACTCATCAATAACCGAGCGATTTGGGAAAGCATTTTTAAATGAGTAGTACCTGCCTCTTTTTCTGGAATGAATAGTGCAATAATAAATTGAACAGGCTGATTGTCTATGGTTTCCCATTTGACCGGTTTTGTTAGTTTGACAAACAAAATTTCAGCTTGCTTAATTTCTTCGTTTTTCGCATGAGGAATGGCAAAGCCATCTAGTAAACCTGTACTCCCCTGTTCTTCTCTTGCAATAAACGAAGAATAAATTCCTTCTTTTTTTGTCGCAATAGATACATTAACTGCATAATCTGCAAGAAAGTCTAAAACTTCTTCTTTTGTATGAAATGACCCGTCTAAATATACTTTTACCACTGTGTTAACACCTCATTACTCTCCTTTATCCACTCTGTATTTCTGCAAACGACCTAATAAAAATCCGCCGATAACTGAACCGATTAATATTGAAATCACCCACATCGCACCATGTGTTACAACAGGTAAAACAAGAAATCCGCCATGCGGTGCTGGTACTTTTACACCAAAACTATAAGTTAAAATTGCCGCAATGGAAGAACCTATCATCATAATTGGCAATGCACGGAGTGGATCTTTAGCGGCAAACGGAATCGCCCCTTCCGTAATATGCGTTGAACCGAGTACAAAGTTTACCAAACCTGCATTTCTCTCTTCTGTTTCAAAATATTTACGGAAGAAAAGAACGGCAAATCCTGTAATGAACGGTGGGGCGATACAAGCTGCCGATACGCCTGCCATAAAGCTAGTATTCCCTTGAGCTAATAACGCTGTCCCTGTCACATAGGCTGCTTTATTCACAGGACCGCCCATATCAAATGCACACATACAGCCGACAATTAGTCCTAAAATAAACGGATTGGAATGTTCAAAACCTGCTAGAAAATCCATCATTCCCTTATTGATAGCGGACATTGGTGAAGAAAGAAGCACCATAATTAAACCTGTAATCCCCACTCCTAAAACTGGGTATAAGAAAATAGCTTTCAAACCATCCAATTGTTTGGGCAAAACTTTGAGCAGTTTGCTCAATAAAAGCACTACATAACCTGCTAGGAAACCTGATACAATTCCTCCTAAAAATCCTGTCCCTCCATTGCTTGCGACAAGTCCTCCAACAAAACCTACGACTAATCCCGGACGTTTTGCAATTCCTTCTGCGATAAACGCTGAAAGAATCGGTACCATCATGCCCATCGCAAGCCCGCCGACATCTTTTAACGTAGCAGCAAATTGATTATACTGAGCATTTTCTGGGTCAAAGGAATAAATTCCCCAAAGGAAAGAAATCGCAATCAAGACTCCGCCACTTACAACAAAAGGCAGCATATGCGAGACACCATTCATCAAATTTTTATACAAAAAATGACCAATATTTTTAACTTCTGGTGCTTTGCTTGTTGTATCTATTGTCACTTGTTCACTTACTTCTTGAACTTTTCCAGCTCCGTTTAAAGCCTCGGTAATTAAAGAGTCCGCATCTTTAATCCCTCGACCAACAGAAACAGAAATCACACGTTTTCCTTGAAATCTTTCAGCATGAACATCTTTATCCGCGGCAATAATGACGACTTCAGCTTGCTTGATTTCTTCTTCGGTCAATTCGTTTTCAATCCCAATTTGACCGTGCGTTTCCACTTTAATCGAAACGCCTTTCTTTTTCGCCGCCATTTCTAAGGCTTCTTGTGCCATATAGGTGTGTGCAATCCCTGTTGGACAGCCTGTTGCGGCAACAATTTTGTAATTAGACATTTAAAACCCTCCTTTTGTCTAGCTACGAGGGGCAGGTGTTTGGTCGCTGTTCGCAATGCCACTTGAAGCTCTGCTTCAAGCAAGTAAATGGCATGGCTCACTGTGACAAACTCCTAAACGCCCCACTCGCTTTTCTTTGTCTAGTTACGAGGGGCAGGTGTTTGGTCGCTGTTCGCAATGCCACTTGAAGCTCTGCTTCAAGCAAGTAAATGGCATGGCTCACTGCGACAAACTCCTAAACGCCCCACTCGCTTTTCTCTTTTTGAAGTACTGAAAAATCTCGAACGGTAACTTGTTGTTTTAATTTTTCTACATCGTGAAAATCCGTCAATCCTTGGCTAAACGAAGTAGAACTTCCTGCTGCAATCGCTGTTTTGAGTGTTTCTGCAAGATTTTCTTGACAAACTATTCCTTTTAGAAAAGTAGCCAACAAAGTATCTCCCGCACAAGCAGTATTGACCACTTCACCTTTCGGAGCATTGGCATAAAGCATTTGCTTGGGATTTGCATAAACCCCCCCTTTTTCACCTAAAGAAAGCAAAATATTCTCTGCTCCACATGAGAGCAATTGCTCCAAATAAAAAGGGTACTCCTCAAAAGAAATCATCTCCTCCCCAAACCAATGAGCCAACTCCTCTTCATTTGGTTTAAGCAAAAACGGCTGATAAGGCAAACAATCCAAAATAATTGGCGAACTCGAATCTAAAAGTAGATGAACTCCTTTTTCATGCGTGATTTTACTGATTTCCAACAAAATTTCCTCTGAAACACCTTTTGGCAAACTTCCTGAAATACAGAGAAAATCACCTTTGTTCAACTGTCGAATTTGTTCTAGCAACGTTTCTATTGCATTTTTTGGAATAAAAGGCCCTTTATTTACAAGTTTGTACTCACAATCATCTTCGAGGACTTGTGCAAAAACATTGATTCTCGTTTTCCCGTCTACATGGATAAATTGATTGTCAACTCCTTTCTTTTTCAGAAAATCTTCAATGTATTTCCCTGTAAAACCTGCACTAAAACCAAAAGCCGTGTTTTCAATTCCAAGCATTTTCAGCACAAGCGAAACGTTTACTCCCTTGCCATTCGCCTGAATATCATCATGAAGCGTGCGATTTACTGTGTTCATTTGAAGTTGTTTTGTCGCAATAAATAAATCTATCGCTGGGTTCATGGTACAAGTATAAATCCTTTGCATTTTCTCACCTCTTTCTGATATAGTCAGTATAATAAAAAAACAACTGTAAAGGTTTTCAATTTCAATGTAAAAAGAGGAAAATACTTACAATTTATCATTGCCAGAAAGGTCGGGGATATTATGGGGAAAACATTAAGTAGTTCGGAGAAATATTTGTGGGCATATATCGAAAAGAATATTCAAGAGGTCGCAGATTATTCAATTGTGCAACTAAGTGAAGTAGCGAACGTTTCTACTGCTACGATTGTTCGTACAATGAAGAAAAAAGGGTATGACGGTTTCACATCGTTTAAGCATTATCTAAAGGAGAAGAAAAACACAGCTGTTCACTTGAAAGATGCAGACAAAATGGATAGCAAAATTCAACGTGCAATTTTGAAAAACGAACAAGAAGTCATCCGCACCATCAATATGCTAGATATTTCCATTATTGACGAGGCAATCCAAATTTTGAAACATTCAAAGAAAATCGTTCTCTTTGCACGTGGTTTTTCCGAGCTTATCGCTTGTGAAATGCAAACAAAATTTCAATTGCTTGAAAAATATTGTGAAATGCAAACCGACCCGAATATTATCAAAAGCCTCAGTCGGAAGTTAACAAAAGATACAGCAGTTATGTTTATTTCGTTGAACGGAGAAACGCCTGAACTTGTAACAGCAGCGAAACATTGCGTTGAAAACAACGTTTCCACTATTTCTATTTTAGCCAATCCAAATAGTACGCTCGCTCAAATCACCGAAATAGTGTTATGCGGATTTAAATCCGAAATTAGCTATTTTCCAGATTATGAAGTGAGAAGTCGCCTCCCTCTATCAGTTATTGCAAGAATCTTGCTTGATTCCTACGCAATTGAGGGGTTAGAAACAAAAACTTAAACAACCAAAAAAATCGCATCACTTCATGCGATTTTTTGAGTTCCACTTATTGATGATACACCCTATAAACCTCTTGTTTTCTCACCTTCCGCAACTTTGCGACCTCTTTTATCGCTTCCTTATTCGACAAGCCTTGATTTTCAAGCTCTTTGATATGATCTAAAATACTAAGTTTTTCCCATGAAGTGTCAAGAGATTCCACTTCTCTCGCCCCTTCAATAAGTAAAACAATCTCGCCTTTGACTTCTTTTTCTTTTAAACTTTCGATAATCTCAGAAATCAATCCTCTGCGGTATTCTTCATGAAGTTTGGTCAATTCTCTTGCGACTACCGCCATTCTCTCGCCGTACACTTCACGTGCGTTTTCGAGTGTTGCCAAAATACGAAAAGGCGATTCATAGAAAATTTGCGTTTGTCGCTCTCCTTTATGTTCTTCAAAAAAAAGAAGTTGTTCTTTCTTTTTTCTAGGCAAAAATCCATAAAAGGTAAATGGTTGCGGAGAAAGTCCTGAGGCGATGAGTGCTGTTACTCCCGCTGTTGCTCCCGGCAAAGCTACTACTGGCAAGTTTTCTGCCACGCACGCCTCCACCAATTCTCGCCCGGGGTCACTAATGCTCGGCAATCCTGCATCACTCACCTGTGCAAAATTTATCCCCGTATGCAATTTTTCCACAACTTCGGGTATTCGCCCCTTGATATTATGTTCATGAAAACTCAGCTGTTTCGTTTTCAGTGAAAAATGATTGAGCAATCGCTGTGTATTTCGTGTATCCTCACTCAAAATAACATCCACATCTCGCAAGGTATGAATGGCACGAATCGTCATATCTTCCAAATTGCCAATCGGAGTTGGCACAAGGTATAACGTGCCAGTTTGTATATTTTTATTAAAACTTTTTTGAATGTTCATCTTTGCTCCCAATCTAGTTTTATCAAAATTTCGCCATTCCCCTAATCCAACGTATCCAACATATCCAAGCAAAGCATACATTCTTCATCATTTTCACGACGTTGACCATAGCTTAAATTGCAAATGTGAAAACCATCATTATAAAGCTTTTCCATCGCAATTTGAGCTCGATTTTTGACTTTTGTTTTCTTCTCATTTTTTGACAATTGAGCAATGCGATCACGCAGACGTGTATTTTCCATTTCAAGCGTATTATTCCGCTCGATTACTTCCTGCGTGGTCGCCTTAATTTCACTCACATTCCTCAGCGTTTCGCTAAGCGTTTTTTCCATATCTGTTAGTGCATCGTACAATATTTTTTTATCCATTTATTCTCTCCATGGTAAAAATTATTTCAGCAAACTAATTTCACTTGCCAAATATTCTGTTGCAACTTCTTTTCCGTTTAGTTTCACTGAAACAATACGACTGAGTAAATTAATCCCCTCAACACGACCAATTCCATCTGGTGTTTTGACCGTTTTTCCCCAATCTGGCATTTCACGCTTGGCTTCTTCATATTCTTCTTGCTCATAATTTAAGCAACACATCAAGCGACCGCAAATACCCGAAATTTTGACAGGATTAAGACTTAACCCTTGGTCTTTTGCCATTTTTATCGAAACAGGGGCAAAACTGCCAAGATAACTTGTGCAACAAAGCACTCGACCGCAAGGACCAAGTCCTCCTAAAATCTTCGCCTCATCTCGCACGCCAATTTGTCGCAATTCAATACGTGTTTTAAAGCAACTTGCCAAATCACGCACCAATTCACGAAAGTCAACACGGTCATCACTTGTAAAATGAATGAGCATTTTACTTCTGTCATACATATATTCAATATTAATCAATTTCATATCTAAATTATATTTGTGAATTTTTTCTTTTACAATCGGAACAGCATCTTTTGCCTCTTGTTCATTTTGAGCAATTTGCTGAATTTCCAATTCAGATGCTTTTTTGAGAATTTCTGGAATTTCCTTTTTCGATGAAATTTCCTCTTTAAACGCAAGCGTACTCACCTTTGCAAGCACAATTCCTCGCACGGTTTCAACTAAAACTGCATCTCCTACACGTAAATTTTCACTGCCTGCATGGTAGTAATGCACAACTCCGTTATTTTTTATTGTCACACCAACAACGCTCATGTTAGCTCCTTTCTACGCTCTCTCTTCGTGAGATCTTGAAACTTGAACTTCGCTTTCGCTCCGTCCAAGCGGGGTCACGAGCGAACTTACGTCCGCTCGAAGGCTTTTCTACGCTCTCTCTTCGTGAGGGCTTGAAACTTGAACTTCGCTTTCGCTCCGTCCAAGCGGGGTCACGAGCGAACTTACGTCCGCTCGAAGGCTTTTCTACGCCCTCGCTTCATGAGGGCTTGAAACTTGAACTTCGCTTTCGATTCGTCCAAGCAGGGTCACGAGCGAACTTATGTCCGCTCGAAGTCTTTTCTACGCTCTCACTTCGTGAGAGTTTGTCTTTCGGGATTTTCATTGGACTTACGTTCAATGAGACACTTCGTGTCTGTCGACTTCGTTGACAAAATCTCTCATACAAGGTATCTTTGTATATTCTTTTTTTGAGAAAGTTAGTCTTTTCTTCCCTCTGAATAAAATTTTCTCTTTATTTTCCATAAAGAAGTCGAATACTCAATGCCTCAAATGCACTTTGAAATGGTACATTGCTAGTCATTCTTGCTTTCGCCTCGTTGATTGCCTCTATTGCTGTTGCGGCACTTGGCTTTTCTTTTAGTTCTTCTTCGTAAAGTGCAGTTAAAAGTTTTAACACTTTTTCTTGATTATTTCGTTTTTCTTCGTCCGAAAATTCTTTGCCGTTGACCTGTTTTTGCAGATTCTGTCCCACGTAAACAAAGGCTTTATCTTGTTTGTTATCACACAAACTCTTAAATTTCTTGACCGCCTCACGCAAGTTTAAAAATTGTTCCTGTTCAGCTAAGTTTTTTGCCTCTTCTAGCGTTTCAGATAGAAAAGATAAATCTTTCGCAAGCGAAAATGCTATTCCACTCTCTGTCAATAATTCTACCATTCTTTTAGCTGATACGGGCAAAAAATGTAGCGTTTGAACTCTTGATTGAATGGTTGGTAAAATGCGTGCGTTCATCTCAGTTTGTAAAAGCAAAAGTTTTTTTCCGTCAGGTTCTTCCAAATATTTCAGAAGAGAATTTGCAGCACTGCTATTCATGGTTTCAGCCTGACGAATCAAAAGTGCTTTATAACCACCTTCCATAGAGCTTGTCGAAAGACTGGTGATAATTTGTCGAATTTGGTCAACTTTAATTTGCCTGCCGTCTGGGGCTACCACTAAAACATCCGGGTGCTGAAACGCTCTGACACGTTTGCAGCTGTTACATTCTTCGCAAGGCAATTCATCTTTTGGTTGATCGCAAAACAATGCTTGCAACAGCCAAATACTTGCTTGCTCAATATCATGAGAATTTTTCCCTTCAAACAAGTAAGCATGAGCCAAACGTTTTTTTTGAACCATTTTGACAAGCATTTCACTTGCAACTGGCTGTGTCGCTTGAAAATTTGTCATTAAAATTGTAAAAACCTTTCTACCGGCAATACAAACACCGTAGCCCCACCCACTTCAATTTCAACTGGCAGAGGTGTTTGAGCATCCAAAGACAAGTCTAAGGTCATCGGCGTGTTGACAAATTGTTTGCGACTTTGTGAAGTTTTCTCAATAATCGCCAAAACTTCTTCCACACGCTCATCCTCAATTCCAATAATAAACGTAGAATTGCCCGATTTCAAAAATCCACCCGTTGTTGAAAGTTTGGTCGCTCGAATGTTGGCATCAATCAGCTTATTACTTAATCTATTGGCATCCTTATCTTGAATAATTGCAAGAATCATTTTCATGTCATTTTCCTCCAATATTAATTATTTAGACATCTGAAAACTCCGTTGGAAATTCATCTACAAGAAGTTCCATTACTTGTTCGATTACAAAAGGCAAACTTAGCCTTGCATCAACTTTTTTTATTCTCTCAGGGTATAGCTCCAAAAGTTTCAAATAGCCATGACGCACTCGCTGGTGAAAACTCATTGCATCAAGATCTAGACGATTGACTTCGTTCATGCGGCTGTTAGCAATGCGTGAAAGACCTGTTTCACTATCCACGTCCAAATAAATGGTCAAATCAGGTGTGATGCCTTCTGTGGCGAATAAATTAATTTGTGCAATTTCATCCATACCAAGTCCACGTCCTGCCCCTTGATAAGCAAGCGAGGAGTCGACAAATCTATCTGCAATCACAATCGCCCCACGATTCAACGCTGGAATAATTTTTTCCACCAAATGCTGACGTCTACTCGCTGCAAATAGCAACGCCTCCGTCCTCTCGTCCATCGCTGTATTTTTCGGGTGCAAAATCACCTCACGAATTTCTTCTGCAATCGGAATGCCTCCCGGCTCACGAGTAGCAACAATTTCTCGTCGTGTCATCTCTTTCAATTGTGGCAACACTTCCTGCAAAACACTCGTTTTTCCAGCACCGTCTGGACCCTCTATCGTAATAAAAATACCTTTCATGATATTCCCGCTTTCATTTTCAATTCATCACTTTGTGATTTCTTCTAAACTCTATTTTATATGAAGATTGTCTTTTCGTCTATGAGCAATAGAAAAACAAGCTATTTTTCTTTGCGAATATGGCAAGTGGTGAGATTTTTGAGGGAAAAGGAAAAGCACGCTGTTAGGTTGCGTGCTTGTGGGTTATATTCTATCGTAATTCAAAACGTTTACTATCATCTCTTTCTAAATAAAAACCATATCTTTTTTTCGATATAATTGGCCATGCCTTATCAGACTGATAAGGAGGATCATTCGGATTTTCTCCCTCATACATAGGTACTGTCGTCATCCTCTTCACATTCAAAAATTCCATATCTGTTTTTAAAGTATAAACATATCTAAGTCCCTTACCGGACACATCCATATATACTTTTGTCCCTGCTTTATAAACTTCAGGAATATAATACGCATCTGCACCAGATAGATCTTTATTCACACTAGGGTCTCGTGATACATGCATAGTAGGATCATCACATAACGCACTTGCCTCAATCAAAGCTTTCTTGATGTCCTCCTCGCTAAGATCTGATATTTTAGGAATTTTTAAATCTGATTCCTTAATAAAAATAGGAAGGTCTTCATCTGAACCTGCTAAAAAACCAGAAATCCCTTCTGCCGCTTCACCTTTTACTATTTTAATAGGAGTGTCATTTTGAACGGTATAACTCCCATTAGCACTCACTTCAATTACAGCACCTGCTCGAAGAATAAATTCTTCTCCTTCAAAATTTACAGAGTTTATAATCTTCTCCCTGCAATAATTCGTAACAAATTCTTGCCACTCTTTTTCATTTCTAGTTGCTACATGTTCAACCTTCCCTTGAGTCAATTTCAATTCTTCATAAACAGCTTTCCCCTCTATTGCTGCTTTACGTTGCATAAAACCAATAGAACCAGCACCACCTACTCCACCAGACA
The DNA here is from genome assembly GCF_900167335.1 of Pilibacter termitis. GTDB lineage: Bacteria > Bacillota > Bacilli > Lactobacillales > Streptococcaceae > Pilibacter > Pilibacter termitis. The sequence continues at coordinate 3,231 of NZ_FUXI01000020.1, read as the reverse complement.
CCCATATCTGATTATCATGTGGTGTCATCCAATGGTACATCGTCCCTACATAAGTAAACAATGGTGTATCATTTATATGAAACTTGTAGAAAGTATTTCCCTTAATGTCAAGTAAGTTTAACATTACATTTTCTTCTAAAGTGTAAGAAACCCCATTTCTCTCTATAACTCCACCTTTTGCTAATTCCGTAAAATATAAATCTCCTCTGAGGACATTCCCTTCACGTTTGAATGAATACACATATTCTTTTAACGCACTTACTTCCGCCTGAACCTTAGCCTCCTCTTGCTCTTTTTTCACCATTTCTACACGCTCTGTAATCTCTTTTTCAACTTCCTCAATCGTATATTCTGGTGCATATTTTTCAAGTTGTTTAGGTGTTACCCCATATTCGATTTGAATTTCTTTGCGAATCGTGTCATATTGCTTTATCAGCTCTACCACGTTATTTTTTATGGTTGGCAATTCCTCTACTTTCGCTGTTTTTATCTTTGACAGCTCACCTTCAATTTTCTTAGAAAGTGCTTTAACCTTTGATTTGTAAAGAGAAATTCCTTGCTCTATCTTCAAATTTTGAAATGCGTGATATTGATAAGCCCCCAAACCAGCTAAAAAAGCGATAAGTAAAATTATCACGATTTTTACAACTTTTTTGTTTTTCATTTTCTTTATTCCTTTTTTGTGTTCAAACAATACATTCATTCCCTCAACCAATCTTCCACCGTTTAAGCACAAAATCAATGATTGCCTTTCCTCGTTTGGTAATCTGTTCTCGTTTCCAAACAGGGCGTTCTAAATCATCAACATAATCTTTTATTTCTGCTTGTTGATTTAGTAATGGATTATTCCTGTATGAATTTAACTTTTCAGAAAAAGGTTTGTTCCCTATTGACGCATTATGTGATTTTGAAATAAGCAATAAATTCCCTATGCTATTGAGATATTTTTCTTTAAATTCATCATCATAAAGCCCTTTTTCGTTCAAGTCATAACCAGAGCTTTTGTTCTTGTCTGTTGGTTCTGTTTGTGGCGAAATATGCTCTATTTCTTCATTTTCTAATTCCACTTCATTGATAGAATATCCCTTGTTTTGAATGAATTTTTCATATTCCCAAAAAATATAACGTAACAATTGAGCTTGAGTGTTACTTGTAAGTTGATAACTTCCATTTAACACTTCATTAAATCTATAATTTGCCCAATAGCATGATTCTCCTAGCATTTCTTTTATGCTTAAAGATAAATTTTGGAAATCTCCTTTAAAATTTTTAAGTATTGGGTTTAGTCTGTCTTCAAACTTAGCTCTTGTTGAAATCAACTTGTCTCTGAATGCTATTTTTTCCAATAACTGTAAGTATTCACGTCTTTGCGGTAAAGGATTTGAATAATACTGATACCCTTTCATAATAAACGGCCAAGTCCAAGCAGGTATTCCCAATTTCTCCAAGTTTCTTTTTTCTTCGATAGTATCTTGCTCAAACTCTTTTATATATTTAAAGGATTTGAGTAGATTCGTTGAATATTCTCCTATCCAATTTACTGGATTCTCTGATTTTAAAAGTTCGTCTTTTACATCATCAATATTTCTATACGCATACCCATTCAGATATGCTTGATTGTGATACCTTAAAACTTGATCCTCATTCAGTATTGCTATATAGGACAACGTTCTATAAATTTCTTCAAATGTTCGAGATAAGCCTTCAATTAAATTTTCTGTTTCATCTGCACTTGTATTCGAATAAATTTTATACATAAAAAATGCTTTGATTTTCTCTAAATTCGTTAGTTCCTTTCCTCTGTTATTCTGAAGTTCAAACATTAGAGAAGATTCTTTTTTACCTGATAGCGTAATGATATTCACTTCACTAGCTTGTAATTTATAAAACAATGCTAAAATTTCTTCCGTAGTCAATTTTCTCAATTCTTCCTCAAAAAAAACTTTACATTCAACATATCGTCTTTGAGAAGTAGATTCTGGTTTAAATTGACCGTCATTTCTCACAATAATAGCTTCCCATGCGGTGCTATCGTATTCTACTGGAATGAATTTTATTCTCTTTTGATAAATTAAGTAATTTTTCTTGATTTCCTCTCTATCAAATTTCTCTACTGATAACTCTGTTTCTTTTTCCGACAAAACATTTATAACTGCTCTGATAAAAATAATAACAGTAGTCAACCGCTGTTGACCGTCAATAATATCAAATTCCTTATTACTAGAATTTATTTTTTCAAGAAGAATATTCCCATAAAAATACTGGTTTTCTCCTTGAAGAGATTCTTTTAAATCCTCTAAAAAAGTCTGCCATTCCTGTTTCTGCCAAGCATAAGCTCGTTGATATACTGGAATAGTATACTTCACACTTTTACTTGAAAAGAATGTCTCAATATCTGCGTTATTAAATTCCATTTATAATTCCTCCAATTTCTTTCTCTTGCCTTCATTTATTGAATCGTTTCCATTTTTTTACCCTAATCGATTCTCCCAAGGATTGTTATTTTTCCAACCTGCGAGATATTCTGACACCTCACAAACTTTAATATCCGCTAAATACTCTGGTACCCAAGCAATTCGAATGTCTGCAAGATATTCTGGCACAAAAGCCCAATTTTCTTCTCTATCTGCAAGATAATCTGGTACTACACAATAAAGTAAATCTGCTAAATACTCTGGCACTTGTGCCACCTTCACATCTGCTTGATAGTCCTCTACAATCGCTACTTTTACCATAATTTTTCCCACCCTTTGTCTTTTAATGTTACAAGGTATTGTAAAACAATAGCTTGTAACTTTAGTGTACTAAAGTTGAATTTCTTCAAATCTTGTAAAAGAAATGACATTTATAAGATTATCTTACCAAAACAACACGACACTATCTGTCGCAAAAAAAAGCGAGTCACAAGACCCGCTTTCCCTTTTCCTTATTTCGGCTCTATACTAAATCGTGTGGAATAACAAAAATTCCATGCGATTTTTTTGCATAAAAAAAGACATCTCGTTTACAATGTAAGTGCCTAACCCAACAGTAAAGGAGATGTCTTCATGGATAAGTGTACAAGAGAATTACTAGGATTTCAAGATGAAAGTTTGATATTTGAAAAGGACCGTTGGTTTTCTAGAGGGGTAGATAAGAAAAATAGAAAATTCAACAGAATTGATGGGCTATATGCGAAAGTTCCTACGCATTGCGAGAGTTGTGGGGTTCTATTTCAGAGCTCAGCAGATT
>NZ_FUXI01000047.1 GCF_900167335.1 Pilibacter termitis | reverse complement strand
ATTTTGATTTTTTCATAAAATAACGATGAAGTAAATACAAAATCATGAATACAACAAAACAAAATAGAAGAGAACTCAACACGATAGATTGATACGACCAAAAATTCCGCTTATTAATTGGCATTTTTTCCGCTTTTGCGTACGGAATGCGATGACCATTCACGATCAAGCGATATGTATTAATTCCCGGCGGAGTACAGGTGAGAAGGGTAACTACGTCACGTCCCGGTGTAATTTTCACTTTTTCTACTTCGCTCGGCAAAATTTCCTCGAATGAATCAATTTCATAGGCAAGACGTTTCCCCAAAACATTGATGAAAAACAAATCCCCCTCTTTTAAATTGCGAATGTCTGTAAACAAGACCTGATTTTTCACACCGCTATGTCCAGTAATGACACTACGTGTATTCACACCACCAACTGGTACACTACTTGGCTGAAAATGACCTAACCCTTTATCGAGCGTTTTCATGTCCGTTCCATGATAAAACGGCAGTTGCACAATATCAATTGCAGGAATGTCAATCGTTCCCATTACATTATTTTTCGTATCTCCTAAGTCTAGCACTTTTTTGTACTCAACTTCGCTCGTTGTCGTTCCCTCTTGCTTACTGAAAATGTAATTGTTGTATTCTTCTGCCAGTTCCCATGCTTCGCCTTTCTTTTCTTGTGACATTTTTTTCATGGTAGTGTCATAGGACGTTCTTGCCTCTGAACGTTCTAAATTGGCAAGGATATTCCCGACAATTGGGTAAAGTAGCACAATCATACCAAAAACAATCAGTAAAATAGCCGAAATCAACAAAGGCGAGCGTTTGCCTTTGTTTTTTTTCTCTACTTTTTTCGTAATTTTTTCGTTCGGCATAATAGTGTCAGAAACTCCGTTTATTCTTTCATCCAGACTATTTTCTAATTTTGCTCTCCTAATAAGACGTGCTTTTTGACGTGCTTTTCTTGACGGTTCTTCATACAAATCCAACTCTTCTTGTTCTGTTGATAAATCGACTTCCCCGTCAATAAATTCATTGACTATGGCTCGTCTAGCCATGCGTGCTTGACGCCTTGCCTCTCTCATCACGGATAAACCTCTAACTTTCTAACTACCCTAACTCGCTCCTTGTGTTTTAGAAATTATGAAAACACTTCTCATCACTTTCCTACTCACTCATTCTTTTCCTACGAGGTGGAAAGGGAGGAAGTGTTGTCTAGCTACGAGGAGCTGAAACTTGGTCGCTGTTCGCAACAGCACTGGAAACTAAAGTTGCCAGCAAGTAAATGCTGTGGCTCACTACGACAAGTTTCAAACCGCTCCTCTCCGCTTTTCTTATTGTCTAGCTACGTGGGGCAGGAGTTAGGCAACTGTTCACAATGTCGCTCACAACTTCGTTGTGAGTAAATAAACGACAGTGTTCACTGTTGCAAACTCCTTAACGCCCCTCTTCGCTTTTCTTGGTCTAGCTACGAGGGGCAGGAGTTGGGTCGCTGTTCGCAACGTCGCTCGAAACTTCGTTTCGAGTAGATGAACGACGTGGCTCACTGCGTCCAACTCCTGAACGCCCCTCTCCGCTTTTCTTGGTCTAGCTGCGAGGGGCAGGAGTTGGGCAACTGTTCACAATGTCGCTCACAACTTCGTTGTGAGTAAATAAACGACAGTGTTCACTGTTGCAAACTCCTTAACGCCCCTCTCCGCTTTTCTTGGTCTAGCTGCGTGGGGCAGGGTTTGGGTCGCTGTTCGCAACGTCGCTCGAAACTCCGTTTTGATGCTAGTCTTTCAAGAATCTTTGATTCTTAGAAAGACTGTATGCGAAACGAAGTGTAACAGTAGATGAACGACGTGGCTCTCTGCGACAAACTCCTTAACGCCCCTCTTCGCTTTTCTTGGTCTAGCTGCGAGGGGCAGGAGTTGGGTCGCTGTTCGCAACGTCGCTCGAAACTTCGTTTCGAGTAAATAAACGACGTGGCTCTCTGTGACCAACTCCTGAACGCCCCTCTTCGCTTTTCTTGTTTTCACAATCTCTACTCCGTTTTCATACTCATTCAACTCTATGCTTGTTCTCTTCTTTTTGAAATGATCAAGCCAATCATTCCTGCGATTACCATTGAGATAATCATGTAAATCAACATTTGGTAATCTCCAATATTACCACTTGTATTTAACAATTTGTCCTGCGTAGCAGGTGTTTCTGTTCCTGTTTTCGGTAGGTCAGGAAACGCCATATTTGATTTTGGATAAAGGTAAACGTCTGTCAAATATCCTGTCGCATTTTTCATTGGTAATGCGAGAAGTACAGGTTCCATTGGTGACGTTACAAACTCACTTGCCGTTTCGCTTACACGGTAAATTCCTTTGGCAAGACCTGTGAGTTCTGCTTTACCGTTGCTGTCAGTCACGATTGTTTTTACAAAAGATTGATCGCCTGTTGCCTCTTGGTACGTGGTCGCACTTCCTTTATGAGGAATTGCCTCCATACGTGTAATCGTATATTCAACATTTCCTAAAGGTGCAAGCTCTTTTCCTGAATTATCGGTGACCTTGTCTACAAGCGTTCCGTCATGCAACATATCAGAGGTAAAATTTTGATTCTCTGACAACTTGTACTTCATAATGTGTATTGCATAACTTTCTTCTTCTGCAACACCCACTTTGCCAATCCCTATAACAGAAAAGACGAGTAATGCTGCAATGATGATTTTCTTCATGTTCTTTTCCTCTTTCGTTCTGTCTAGCTACGTGGGGCTGAAGTTTGGCAACTGCTCTCAATGTCGTTCGCAACTTCGTTGCGAATAAATAAACGACATGGTTCGCTGTTGCAGACTTCAAAACGCCCCTCTCCGCTTTTCGTTGTCTAGCTACGAAGTGCTGAAGTCTGGTGGCTGTTCGCAATGCCACTTGAAACTGACGTTTCAAGCAAGTAAATGGCATGGTTCACTGCCACAGACTTCAAAACGCACTTCTTCGCTTTTCGTTGTCTAGCTATGAGGGGCTGAAGTTTGGCAACTGCTCGCAGTGTCGATCGCAACTGACGTTGCGATTAAATAAACGACACGGCTCACTGTTGCAAACTCCTGAACGCCCCTCTCCGCTTTTCGTTGTCTAGCTGCGAGGGGCAGGAGTTGGGTCGTTGTTCGCAGCGTCGCTCGAAACTCCGTTTTGATGCTAGTCTTTCAAGAATCTTTGATTCTTAGAAAGACTGTATGCGAAACGAAGTGTAACAGTAAATAAACGACGCGGCTCACTACGACCAACTCCTTAACACCCCTCTTCGCTTTTCTTCCGAGCTTGTTTTCTCTTACGTCTGCGTTGTTTGATTCGTGCTAAATCACTTACTACCTCAAAATCTTCCTCTTTTTTTCTGCGGAAGTGGTAACCTGCAATTGCTACCATTCCTACCACCATTACGCCAAGAGACGTAATCACGAGTTTGATAAAGGTGTCGTCTCCTCCAGTATATGGAAGTTCTACGTTGCCTTCGTCATCAACATAAAGATCAATTTTTTCACCCGCTTTTGTCACTTCAAAATGGATAGGTTTCTTGAATAGTTCGTAGCCGTTTGGTGCTTTCGTTTCAAATACAGTGTAGGCTGTGGCTATTGCCACCCCACTGGTATCCACGTCCATAAAGAGATTATTTGTAAGTTTTATAAAACCATCCTTATCTGTTGTCCCTTTGGCGAAGAAATTTACATCTTTTTCTCCTGCTGTTGGGTACTCACTCAAATTCCCTTTATACACTTCAAACTCCGCTCCTGCAAGTTGCGTAGAAGCTTTGATTTCACTTTCATCATATACATTATTATGATTCGTGTCATTTAGTGTTCCTGCTTTGTATTTGAATAACGAAACCTCTGCCGTTGGTGTGATTCCAAGATTCAAGTACTCCATTTTGTAAATACCGTTTGTTGATTTGCTTGGCATTTCACTCAAAATTGGAGAAGTGTACGCCTGTGTTCTTAACGGTGGCGTTTGACTTGATTTTGAGTTTATTTTCTCATCACTTCCAACATTTGGTTTTGTCACAACAATTTCTTTGCGTTCAACTTTGTCGCCCACTTGAAATTCTGCGATATAATTTCCTTCTGGCAAGTAATCAAAGCTGTAAACGCCGTTTGCATTTGTCTTAACGATTGACTCTCCACCTGCGTCCACAAATTTCACACCTGTCATGCCCGTTTCAACAAGTTTTTCTACATAACTTTTATTGACTAGACTCGTGCGATACAGTTTGACTGGAATATTTTCGAGTTTTTTCTCTGTACTTTCCATTAAACCATTTCGATCCGCATCCTCCCAGACAATCCCTGATAGTGTACGTTTGTATGGTTTTGTTTCTACCACTTGTGACGTGACGGCATTGTCAATGCTAGAGTTCATTCTAGCGTTGTTGCGGAAAATGTCCGTCGTTGCCAAGTCTTTTCCACTCAAAGTAACCGTCAAGACAACTCTCCCACCTATTGGTACGTTTTTCCCCTCTGCTAAAAGTCCCTTTGCACTCGCACTTACTGGTGCAGCAGTTGTTGCCACATTCCACCCTGTAATGCTGTTTGGGTCGCTTTTTTCATTGTAGGTCGTACTACTTGGGGCGTTCGTTGTATAGGAGAGTGTTGCTCCTGCTGTGGAAATAGCTTTTCCGTCTGAATCTTGCACTTCTGCTTTTGCTGATTTTACTTCATAGCTCGCATATTGCTTACTTAGCTTACTCCCTCTACTGTCTCCGTCATATGGCAATACATCCAATAACTTCAGCGAAGGGACGAGTTGATTTTCCTGTATCGAGTTGTTGATTGCAATAACTGTGTAGGTAATCTCTTTATTCGTTGCTGCATTCGCATTGGCTACGTCAATATTCCCCATTTCAATTTGCTCTTTATCAACTTCTTTCGAGAGAACCAACTGTTGATTGAGTCTTTCTTGGAATACGTCTGAACTTGCTCTTAACTCTTCACTTCTTGCATCTTTGCTATTTGTGTTGCCACTTTGCCACATCTCACCTACCGTGCGAACAGAGAGTGATGCGGTCATACCACTGCTGTTAAAACTTAATTGAGTGGTTTTGCTAATCGCAGAGAAGTTCACTTCTGTCCCGTCAGCAACGCTTGATTTCGGGAACACCCAGCGAAGAGCTGTTGTTCCGTCCGCGTTTTGGGTAATTGTTGGATCGGGTAGAGATTTGCCATTTGCATCTTTTGCAGTGCCAGACTTGTAGACAATTCCTTTTGGCAAGGTCGTCGTCAATGCTGAATCATACGATAAACTGCTCGGTCCGTCCAACAAGCCTGTTACTTTTATTTTTATTTCTTCCTCTACACCATAGGTACTTTTTTCAACATCCGTTAATGTCTTAATATTAAATCCACCAATATAATAACTATCGCCAATCCCATTCCAATACACCATACCATTTGGAATCGTGGGATTGCCACTCGCATCCCATGTTGTTGGTTTGTAGTTTCCGTTTTGGATACCTTGGCTAGTAGCATAAGTTGTAAATGGATCTAAAACAATTCTTTCATTTTGATCAAGTCCTGCTGTTGTCCTAAGTACGGTAATGGGAGTAGCTGGATAGCCATAACGTGCAGGTGCTATTGCAGTATTATTTAAATCTTCATTAACCTTGAGATTAATAGATTGTCTAATCTGGCTATGAATGATATGTGGCTCATCTCTCATATTTTTTTCACCTACAACTGTCATTCTTATTGCTGACGGGACTTTATCAGCTGGCACATCGGAAAGTTCATCATACCAATCATATAACAGATTCGTCGCTGAGACAGAAGAGACTTTCATCGTCACTGGACTAGTATTATTCGGATTCTTAGCAACCCCATATTCTGAGTGGTTGTCAACAATTTTTGTATAATTTCCTGCCCTAGCTATCTCTATAAATTCCCCTTTTAATCTACTGTTATCGTAAGTAAAAGCAGAAGGATTCCACATGAATATATCTGTCTGACCATATATTTGCCGAAATAGAGAGTTATCTCCATATTTCATATTTGCAGCGAAACGAAAGCTTTCTCCAGGATAAACTTTTGAGTTACCAAGACTTGATTCTCCTCCGCCAATTCCAGTCATAGAAGTTGGAATCGCCGATGCATAACCTATATCTGTAAATCGCTCATCACCCACATTATGAAAACCAGTTAGAATTCTCCCACTAACATTAATAGTATTGGAAGGATGGGCTGGATAACTACTTAATGTATGTGCACTCCAATTCCCTGGTGGTGAAACCAACCTCCTATACTCAATACTCGTCTCAGGTTGTGTCTGAACACTCCCTCCGTCAAATGAAATTTGATCGATATAAGGAATAATCGAATACTCCGACCACTTATTGTTATTTGCCAAATCCAACGTCTTAGTTTTATCCCACCTTGCAATCAACTCTAAACTAGAAAAAGGGCGTTCTGTCTGGTAAATTGAGCGGACACCGTTCATGTCATATGTATAAGGATTATACACTCCTCTAAACTGAGTATTCACCACACTCGCTACATTTGCATTTCCTGCACCTGTAATATTATTGGAAACAGAAAATGTCCCAGAATCAAATACCCCTACTCCTTTTTTCTCAACGGTTGCAGGAGGCACTTTCGCATAGACTTGGTTTGTTATGGCATTCGGAATAGCTAACGGCGTTTGAATGTAGGTTGGCACACTTCCAATACTTGCTGGTTGTGCGGTAGTTTTTCCCCACGGAATTGCCGTAAAACTTGTACTACTTCGATCGACTAGTGCAGGTGCAAAAGCACGTATACTCATTTCATTACTTTGATTGGTGACGTCTAACGTTTGCGTGACACCATTAGAATCTTTATACGTTCCTTTTAACTTTATCGTATAGGAAACGCTCGTTGTCGGATATGTAGAACCTACATATTTATTGGCAAATGATTCATGTTCTTTCAGCGGTTGTAAAACAGTCACCACACCTATATCCCATGCGTGCAAGTTTGTTGAACTCCCCGTACCAGGAAAAAGTGCTTGAGCGTCTGCCGTATCACGCTGCTGCCCTTTTGACATTTTCACCTGAACACTTGGTTTTGCTGAAACCGTTGTTGCTGCTGGTGCAAACGTAGAGAAATCCTTACTTGTGTAAGTTTCGTTAATCACTACCTTTTTAGTCGTACCGTCTTCGTTGATTTTATCAGCACTGAGTATTTTAATCGAAAATGTCGGTTGCAATTTACTTCCATTTGGTGCTCCAAGCGTATTGACCACAATTGGCAAAAAGATTTGCCCAGTGTTTGGAATCGCACTTGTTACTGTTCCTTCCGAATAACCTGCACCACTCACGGCTCCGTTCATCACTGTTCCGTCATTGTTATACGCTGTTCCGTTTGCGACTTCCCCATTTACCTGAGGTGTTTTCCCGTCTGACATGAGCGTAATCGCATTTGGCAATTTCGCCGTCACTGAATACTGGATATTGGTATAACGCACATCACTATTTTCATTTTGTACACTAAAGTCCATTAAGTACGAAATCGTATCCCACGAACGCACGATATTATTTGACGCACTCGCATCATGCCCTGCCGCATTGTCGCTATCCCACTGAGACGTACCGTCCAACACTTTTATCGTTGCTTTCGGAATGGAAATATCCGAATTTTGCACAACACGGGCTGTTTTTGTTTTTTTATTACTAGACGGAATAAAATACGGTGTAATCAAACTCTCGCCTGATTGATACTCGATTTCACGGAGTTCACTTAACTCCTTGTCCGTTGTCTCTGTCGGCACGTTCAGCACCGTTTTTCCGTCTACTTCTAATTTTTCTACTTCTGCTAAGGGATCCGCTAACTCAACCATTCGCCCTAAAAATGCAGCAGCTCCCTCACTTGTCTTGAGTTTTTCATCTGCACGAACAGCAGACACTCCCCCACTTAGAAAAACTATGTAGGCAATTGCAAAAAGGGATAATGCACCTTTTGCGATTTGTTTGAAAAAATTTTGTTTTTTTGTGTTCATTACCCTCTTTTTCCTCCATGTTCGTTCATAGTATTTTGCAATACTAAAGACAGCGACAAAACTCCACACTATTAACAACATATGCAGAGTTTCGCCAGTCTTTATCTGTCCCCTAAAATTTTACGCTTGACTGCAACGTTTTTTATCTATCACTACAAACGCAGTACCCATAAGAATAGCTCCTATTGCTACAACTATCATGAGCGTTGTCCCTGTTCCACCTGTAAATGGTAAATCTGTTTCTTTTTTATTGATAACCGTTGTTTCAATTGTTTTATCATCTGCTGTTGATAAGTTTACAGTGATTTTCACGGGATCTTTTAACATTTCATAGCCACTTGGAGCTTTTACTTCGACCAACCAATAGTCACGTTGAATATCCACATCAGCAAACGTAGGTTCTGCTGGAAGATCTTGCTTGCCGTTTTTATTGATATCGTCATAAGAATCTAACGCAAGACCGTCAAATGCCGCAAGACCATTCGCATCAGATGTTGATTCTAAGAAATCCACACCCTTAGGAAGATTCGCCTCCGTATAAGACTTGCCGTCTGTTGCTAGATAAATGCCTCCGTCCGCATTTGCTTTACTTGTCGCAACACGGAACAATGCTCCTGCCAAGTTTGCATTCGTGCCTTCTATAACTTTCTTAATGTCAAATCCACCTGTAAAGTAACGTGGTGGTGTTGGATTGGTTTCAATCTCTGGTACTAACCCTTTTTCTTTTTTATCTACGGTAAATGTATTGTCGATTTTTCCGTTAAATTTTACATCAATGGTTTTCGTTTCATAAACCACACGAAGTTTCTTTAACTTATTGTTTTTACCGATCTTTTTCATTCCAGCTTCTTTCAATTCCACCGTTTGTTTTCCTGCTGGGTTCATAGCATTTGCCCCCACAGCAAATGTATAATCTGTCCCTTGTACCAAATCCGTCCAAGTTGTTCCGTCAAATACTTGCACTTTTGTACTCAGCAATTGCAGGCGGCTATCCAAATCATCGGTAATAGTAAAGTGGTCCAAATACACTTCGTCCCCTGCCGTTACCATTACTGGTGGGTTAGACCCGGGGATTTTCCCTGTTTGGCTTGCAATGTAGTAAAAGTCGCTCGGATTAATGTCTACTGTTGCCTCCCATGTAAACGGTAATCCCGCTTGAAGTGAGTCGCTATCGCCACCATTAATTGTTTTTGCTGGATTCAATGGATTGACAAGCTCATTTTTCGGGTAAACTTGAATGTCATAAATCAAGCTATTTTTACTGTCACGGTCTGTCATTGGCACATATACGAAGAATGGCGAAACTTTACGTTTTATTTGTTCAGCTACACCATTGACTTTTGTATTTGGTGAGTCTAATTCTGTAATCAAATAAATTCCGTCATTTGCTTTGCCGACACCTAAATCGAAAGTCAATTCACCGTTTGCATTCGTTGAAAGTTCAATAGATTTGAAAGTCGTATCGATTTTGTAATCCGTTCCTAACACTTGTTGGTCTGGATTTACAAGCGAAGCGGTTCCGATATTTTCTACACGTTCAATTTTGAACTTCACATTTTCCACTTTCCCTAACGCAGCAAGTTTTGCTTGAAGTGCTGCATCTGCAAGTTTTCCGTCCCCACGAATCCCTAAAGTTGACAAATCTTCAATCGCATACTTATGAATGGTGATCGTACGCTTTGAAGTAGTGTCTGCAATAGGTGCAGATGCGTGAACGGTTGTTTCGTTATTAACGAATGGTGTAACGGTTGACACAATTCCGCCAAACGTCATGCTGGCGATTAATACGCCAGATAAAACTTTTTTCTTGTACTTGTTGCTCATTTTTTTAAATTCTCCTTATATTTTTTGTTTTTTTGCTACCTTTTGTTACATCATTTTTGATATTTTTTATATAATTAGCTCTGAACTCTCCATTTTCACTTTAGCTTATTATTTTTTAAAAAAGGGGTGAAAACTGTATGTTCTAAGCATTTATATAACCATATAAACTTACAACACTACCGCTACTTTAATAAAGCAAAAATCAATTTTCCGACTTATCAGTCCATTACAATTATTAAAGATACGTCTAATATACCAAAGAAAAACACTAAAAAACATAACATTATACGACAATCGTTTAACAATTTCTGACATTTTTTTAAATTTATATATTTTTTGTTGAAATATATAAAGGGAGTTTATAAACTATTAAGTAGATATTTTTGGTTGTTTAAGAAAAATAAGAAATTCATTATACTATTATTATGATGAAAAGAAAAACAAATGTCTGGAGGAGAACAAATGAGGGAAAAAACGTTAATTAATCATTTAAAAAAGGTAGATTTTCCATTTGTCTATGTGGAAAATATTGAAACAAACACTGTTTTGTTGCACAAAAAACAAGGGAAATTGTTTCCAAAACTAACGAAAAATGAATTTTTTAAAAACTTACTAGATTGTCACGTGGAAGATATGCGAAAAAGAATTACCTTTAGTAAGAAAAATACTGGACAAGATTCATACAGAGAGTTTCATCTCAAAACCTCGGTTTTTGGTGAAAATTTCTATATTTTCCATGATTTTCTAGGACTTTCGTTTTGCATAATGGGCTTTGTACCAACCAATACTTTGGTTCTCATCGGAGCTTACCGCACTGAAAATTATACACGATTAAAAAAGATAATTTTCAAAAATCCCGAATTAAATCAACTTGTAAAATTAAGTACAGAAATGGAAAAACTGCCATTTCTTGATGTGAGGAAAAATTATGCTCAATTGCGTGACGAAATTCTCACTTGTTTATACAATAAAAGACAGGTAAATTTCATTAAAATTACTTCTTTTTTAGAAAAAAACATTACGAATACCTATTCTTTACCTGAACTATCCAAGCGATTTTTTGTTACTGAAAGAACAATTCAACGATATTTTCACAAATACGAAAACATGAGTTTTTCAAAATTTTATCGTGGATTAAAAATGAATTATGCAAAAGAAATGATTGAGAAAAAGAAATATGATTTGAAAGAAATCAGCATACAAGCGGGCTATAAAGACTTTTCTTCTTTTAGTCGCAAATTCAAAGAACATTTCGGCTACTCTCCTAAAAAATATTTACGACAAATTGTGAAAGAAGGGGAATTTTCGTAATCTGAAAAACGCATGAAAACTTAATTTCATGCGTTTCTTTTACTTCTTCACAATATTACTTAAACAACGGACTCATCGGCTCGTTTTCGTGAATACGACGGATGGCATCTGCCATAAGCGTACTAGCTGTGATGACTTTTAATCGTTTTGGACGATGTTCTTCTGGAATTTCGACAGAATCTGTAATGGTTACTTCTTTTATCGCAGTTAAATCCATTAATTCCTTGGCATTGTTCGACAAAATACCATGAGAGGCACACGCATAAATTTCACTCACACCTGCTTTTTCCAGCACTTCAGCTCCTGCAAAAAATGTCGTGCCTGTATTTAAAATATCATCTACCATAATTGCTTTTTTTCCTGCAACTTCTCCGATAATATAGCCACGCTCACGCCCTTTGTCGTCTTCTTCATGGTCAATAATTGCAAGTGGACTTTCAAGGTATTCTGCTAAACTTCTTGCTCGCTTAATGCCTGAGTTTTTCGGTGAAACAACGACTACATCATCTCCCATGAGACCTTTTTCACGATAATACTTTGCAAAAAGAGGAATGGTAAACAAATTGTCAACTGGAATATCAAAAAATCCCTGCACCTGTACCGTATGCAAATCGAGTGTCAAAAGACGTGTTACTCCTGCTTTTGTCAGCATATCCGCAACAAGTTTGGCAGTGATTGGCTCACGTGGAGCAGCTGTTCTATCTTGTCGTGCATACCCAAAATAAGGCATAATGACATTCACCGTTTTGGCACTTGCACGCTGCATTGCATCAATCATAATCAGCAATTCCCACAAATGATCATTGACAGGATAATTGGTTGCCTGAATCAAGTAAACATCACGTCCACGAACGGTTTCCTCGATATTTAACTGAATTTCACCGTCACTAAATTGGCGAGATGACATCGCACCTAATGGTGTCCCTAGCACCTTTGAAATCTTTTCTGACAACTCCGAACTAGCGTTCAAGCCAAACAAACGTGCTTCTCCGTCTGCCCATTTTTTCATGTTTACATCCTCCTGCGAATTTCCATAGCAATTTTATAGCATTATTATTTTACCAAATTTTCTCTATAAAAACCAAAATAATCTGCTCTCTGATACAAAATTTAGTGCGAATTTTCGTGGTTTCACCGTTTCGCCGTCAATTTGCCCGAATTGTTCTTCTTTTGCCTCTAGCTGAAGAGTTTCGCACTTAAAATGATGCACATACTTGCTCTTGAGATGTTTTCCACGGAAAATAAGAGAAAGTAGCCAAAAAATAACCAGCCAATTTTCTTTTTCAATCAGCACTAAATCAACTTTTTCACTTCTCACATCCGCTGGCGGACAAATAGAAACCCCACCGCCAAAATAAGCATGATTGGTCACCGTTGCAAGAAAAGTGTTCGGAAATTCATGTTTTTTTCCGTCTGCAATCACTTCTGCTGGATAACTTTTTTGTGTAAACAGTACCTTTAAAATACTAAAAATATAAGAAAAAGAGCCTAATTTGTATTTATTCAATGCTTTTTTGGAAACCGACTGGTTCGTTGATGCAACAATTGCCGCATCAATGCCTACACCAAAATTATTCACCGCTACTCCTTTTTCTTGTTTAACTCGCTCAAAATAACGAAGCACTTGAATTTTTTGAGGTTTCTTTGCTTGTACAATTTGCTCAAAAGCTTTCTTCGTGTCATTTCGCACAATCCCCACCCCACGAGCAAAATCGTTTCCGCTACCCGCTGGAATATAGGCTACTGGAATTTTCTTGGAAGTTTTATCTAATGCGTTTAATACTTGGTGAAGTGTGCCATCGCCTCCAAGAACAACAAGCAAAGGAAAGTTTTCTTCTTCTCCTTGCCACTCACGCAATTCTCCTTTTTCTGCCAAACGTTCTGTGATTTCCACTTCTTCTCCTGCAAAATGAGTAAAATATGCAGTATAAAGAACATTTTTTTCATCTAAATATTGTAGCAATTCCTCGCCAATTCGCTTACCATTGCCACTACCAGCATTTGTGTTAATAATAATATGATACATTTTCCCCTCTTATTTACAGATATTCTATAAAGACTAGACACTGATATTTTCAAAAAAATATCAATCTTAGAATACCAATCTAAAAATTATAAATGATTTCGTTTTTAAATTATAACAAAAATTTTGTAGAAAAAATATGATATAATCTAGAAAATGATATTGGAGGTCTTTTTTATGGGGTTTAAAATTATTTCTGACAAAGATAAAAACGGCAATTTCATCGCCTCAAGCGACGCATGGACACGAGATAAAATCGAGGAATTAATGGATAAGTTTTATCCTAATCGTGTGAAAAAGAGAGAAAAGAAAGAAAAACGTGTGGAAAAAATGGAGGAGGGAATTTAAGTTCTATAAAAAAGACTGAAACAATTTTGTGTGTTGTTTCAGTCTTTTTTTGTATTAAAACCACTTTTTCCAAATAAAAAATATATAAACAATAATAATCTACTAAAACCTTATAAAATAAAGCTTTTTAACACATTTCAAACCACGATATTACATTATTTTTGTACTATATTTTCTCATTTCTGCTACTTTTTTGCTACTAATAACAATCACCAAAAAATTGCTTATTACCTAACGTCCTCCGTGCAACATATCGACGATTACCGCTACCTCCAATTTTTTAACCGTAATACAAATGATTTCCATTCCATGCAGAAAGCCAAATTCTCCCATGTCGAGCAGTGCCAAATTGTCGCCAATACCAACCACTATCATAAACACCATAGTTTGTATCTGACAACTGTCCATAATCAAAAACAAAACAATCGCCTTTTTTCACTTCCGTTCCATTACTAGCTAGGTTTGTACCGTCTGCGTTAATTTTCGTAATGTAATCCACAGGGATTCCGTTATCCGTCCAGTCAAAACCAGCAGGTGCTAAATCATTACATCTAACTTGCCAAACACCATTCACAAACTGTAAATCATCAATTCGATACACCTTGCGTTTATCTTTCGTTACTGGTATCTTACTAGGCAACTGCCCCCATGTATCTTGTTCCAACAACCACCCTAACTCTTTACCGTTCAATTTCACAAGATACTCCTTCTTGCTCCATGAGTACACTTTCACTTGCTCTTTCATAACTTCAACGTTTTTTCCAATCAACACCTTGTCAATCGGCTTTGCCC
>NZ_FUXI01000048.1 GCF_900167335.1 Pilibacter termitis | reverse complement strand
CTTTGATTTTGTCACTTTAAGCCTCATAAAAATCGCCTCCTTATCTCTATTATAACACACGTACTCAAAACGTACTACTAAAAAGTGTGAGAAATTTGACAAAAAAATAAGGAATGAAGCCCTGTGTTATAATGTTTTAGAAAAAATGTTCAGGATGGAAGTGTCAAACTCCCGGGAAGTTGTAGAGAAGTAGCGAAAAACGATAGGCGATTCCTTGTGAGTTGCCTATTTTTTAGAAGTAAAGTAAAAACTTGAATACAAGAGTAGCACAAATGTGCAGAATGTCTAAAAATTCTTAACAACTGCTTGCGTAACCCTTAAAATTGATTTATAATAAAACTAAAGAAATTACCGAATGTATCTTTATTATTGTTTTTATAAAAAAAATCAGAGTGTGGAGGGTATTTTATGAAGTCTCTTTGGGAAACAGAAAAAGAAGTAGCACCGTTGCCTTGTGGTGAAACATTTATGCTTTCAGACATTTCAAGTGAAGAATTTTGGAATAGTGATAAAAATGCGTACAGAGTGATTCGTGAACGATGGATTTCAGAGTTTAAAGCGATGGTTTTGACAGGTAAACTGTTTGGTATAATGTATCTTTGCCAAAATGAAAACGGCGAGAATGTATATTTCAAATTTGCATAGTAAAAAGCTGGGATGATAAAAATCACCTCAGCTTTTTTTGTTATTGATTATCAGATTTGTCGTGGAAAAATTTATCCATTCGATTTGTGCTATCTCCGTTGTCGCTTGTTCGTTGAGTGATTTGCGGGGTATATCGACTGTCACGATGACTAGTAGCGTTAAGCGTGCCAGCGATAAAGCCTACGACTAAAAAGAGTAGACTGAAAACAAAAATACGATAATCCATTCTTCTTAAAAAGTTCCGTAGTTTTTCCATTTTTGGTTCTCCTTGTCTTTCTTTGAGTTCCTTTGTGAACTCTTGAAGATTTTTTGTTGTTTTATTATTTACAAGTAAATTATAAAACAACAAACTTAATTATAACTTAAGGGCACCTCTAAAAACTCACGCTTATCCAAAATTGCTAGTTTCCCGATTTTCTTCGTCAGTCTCCTCAACCTATGAACCACATAGCTCTCGTCGATTTCCTCGAAAATCGAAAAACTATCTAATTTTGGCTTAACCGGAGTTTTTAGAGGTGCCCTTAATTGTTAAAGGGATTTTTAATAAAAAACAAAAAAGCACCGAAGTGCTTCTTTGTTTTAGGAGTTAATGAAAAAGTTTTGGATTGTTCACTTTGGGGAAGTGAACAAAAAGGGTTGGTTGGGTTAGTAGGTGTTCCCTACTACATTTACTATAATACAATACGATTTTGAAAAAATAGTGAAGAAAAACGGAAAACAAATGAAAAAACTGTGAAATTTGAGGTTGAATTTGAAATGTAGATGAAAAAATAACTAGTAAAGTTTATGTTTCTTTCTTTAAAATCGCAAGTAGGTCGTTTTCGCCCTTTGTCCGAACGAAGTTTTTCTTCAAGTTTTTTGTAGCTTTATTGTTTGCAGGGGATTAAAAAATAAACTTAATTGTTAAAGGTGACTTTAATAAAAAACAAAAAAGCACCGAAGTGCTTCTTTGTTTTAGGAGTTAATGAAAAAGTTTTGGATTGTTCACTTTGGGGAAGTGAACAAAAAGGGTTGGTTGGGTTAGTAGGTGTTCCCTACTACATTTACTATATTACAATACAATTTTGAAAAAATAGTGAAGAATAACTAAAAAAGAATGAAAAAAATGTGGAATTCGAGTTTTAAATTGAAATTCAAATGAAAAAAATAACTAGAGAAATTTAGGTTTCGTTTAAAAAACATAAAAAAACAAGCTAAAACGAAAAAATAAAAGAGAATGTACCGCTTGATTTGTCGAGAGATTTCGTTGATAATAGCAAAAGAAAATGGATTCTCTAAAAACTTCGATTAAGCCAAATCTAGCAATATTAGTAAGCGTAAGTTTTTAGAATTCCCCATAAAGCTAGAGGAGAAAAAAAGAATGAGTAAAAAGAAAATAAAAATCAAAAAAACTTTACCCGAGCAAATTTTAGAAAAGGCAGGAATTTCGTTTGAGAGTATCGCTTTTGAAATTATTGAAAACGAAGAAGGCAAGCGAGTGAATCATGGTGAATTAGATGAAAATACCATTTACAAAACGCTTGCTCTCTCTGGAAATGTGACAGGTACATTGATTGGTATTTTGCCGATTACCGCTCATTTGGATTACAAAAAACTAGCGATTGCTAGTAACAATAAAAAAGTTGGAATGTTGCCGTTAAAAGATTTGCAGAAAACAACAGGATATGTGCATGGTGCGAATAATCCCGTGGGGATATGGAAAAACAAGCACTTTCCTATTTTTATTGACAATTTAGCACTAGAACAGAAAGAAATCATTGTTTCGGCAGGAGAAATTGGTCGGTCGCTTAAAATAAATGCAGAAGTCTTGGCAGATTTTGTTGAGGCGAAGTTTGTTGATTTGCGAGAGTGAAAAATTTGATTAATTTCACAACACTTGTCGGATCTAAAACGTTTAATGGCTCGTCAAAAAGTAAAAAAGAAAAGCGAAGAGGGGAGTTCTGAAGTCTGCAACAGTGAGCCGTGTCGTTTACTTGAACGAAACAACGTTTCGTTCGACACAGCGAACAGTTGCCAGCCTTCAGCCCCTCGTAGCTAGACAAAGGAGCATCACTTATCACATAAAGACTAATTTCTTCTTAAAGAACAAAAAAGAGAGCCATTCGGCTCCCTCCATAGTTTTTACTGTTTTGCAGCCTCAGCAAATTCAGGTTTTGAAAATGCCTCGTCAATAATATCTTTCAATTGTTTTGCACTAGCTTGCATTTGTTGTACTTCACGATCGTTTAGTGGGATTTTTACGACACGAACGATACCGTGAGCTCCGACGATTGCAGGAGAACCGATAAATACGTCCTCTACTCCGTATTGCCCTTCCATGTAAACGGAAAGTGGCAATACTGCATTTTCATCGTCAAGGATTGCTTTTGTAATACGAGCAAGGGCTACGGCGATACCGTAATAAGTTGCTCCTTTTTTCTCGATAATTGTATAGGCAGCATCACGAACGGAAAGGAAAAGATCTACTAATTCTTGATCGTCTAAATCACGATTTTCTTTTAGCCATTCTTCTAATTTCACACCTGCAACATTGGCATGGCTCCAAACAGCAAACTCACTGTCCCCATGTTCGCCCATAATATAAGCATGAACACTACGTGCATCAATGCCAACTTTTTCAGCAAGAGCTTGGCGGAAACGAGCAGAGTCAAGTGAAGTTCCGCTACCGATCACGCGTTCTTTTGGCAGACCAGAGAATTTCCATGTAGAGTAAGTAAGTACATCTACTGGGTTGGCTGCAACTAAAAACATACCGTCAAATCCAGAGTCCATGATTTGTGTAACGACATCTTTATTAATACGAAGATTTTTTTCTACAAGGTCAAGACGAGTTTCTCCCGGTTTTTGAGGTGCACCTGCAGTCAAAACGACAAGGTCAGCGTCATGAGCATCTTTATATTCTGCGGCATAGATTTTCTTAGGGCTAGTGAATGCAAGAGCATGAGACAAGTCAAGTGCATCCCCTTCAGTTTTTTCCTTGAAAATATCAATGATACCAAGCTCTTGAGCGATTCCTTGTGTGACAAGTGCGAATGCGTAAGAGGAACCTACTGCACCATCTCCGACTAGGATAACTTTTTTGTGTTGTTTTTCTTTAGACATTTTGTTCAGTCTCCTTTAGTAGAAATATTGTTTTCCGTCAACTATTGTAACGCTTTTTCTTGTATTAGTCGAATGAAAAAGACTGGAAATGAAAAGTTCTTATGAAAAATTACAGGAAATTTTCACAAGAACTTTCCTTTTATAAAAATCATAAAATTTGTGTTTATTTATATAAAACTTTTATTCTACTTACGAAAAGAATGAATCCAGCACAAAAACAAGCAACAGTAACTATATATAAATTTAGATTTATACTTGAGATTCCCATAAAAATCATAGATATTACTGACGGAACAAGTAAAAAGAATGTATCCATACAACCATAAATGGTTCCCATTTTTTCTGCTGGCACACTTCTTATAATATCTGAACTAAACCTTAAGTTAAACACACTTGTAATAAGAATCGAAAAAAGCAATGTAAAAACACCAAGCCACAATTGTTGTAAAAATAATAAGAGTACAAATAGCAAGTTTCCACTAAATGATGTTAGTAAAATAACTCGTGTTGAAAGATTTTTTAAGACTGTTGCACCAAGCCAACTTCCTATGATACCGCTAATCATTATTAATCCCTGAACGAATGCAATTGAATAAGAAATGTTAACAATTCTACTTGAAGGATAGTATGCAAGAAAAATAGCACAAATTGGTACAATAGTGATAGCTACACTATTTAACCCAGTTGCTATAAAAAATAAGCCTCTCATTTCTGGCATTTTCAATAAATCTTTCAATGATTCTTTTATATGAATAAATATCTTATTCAAATTATCATGCTTGTCCCCAGTTATTTGTTGCTCAATTTTTTCTAGTTTAGGACGAATGAATTGAACACCAATTGCTACTACAAAAAAAGTTCCTGCGTTTATAAATGCCAATTGGTAAATACTTGTAATACTTATTAATGTTGCACCTAAAAAATAAGCAAACATACTAATACTACTGGTAACTATAAAATTTACAGATAAAGCTCTCTCCATTTTTGATTCAGGGACGATAAATTTAATAAACGGTTCTACACAAAGAGTAACATATTTACCAAATAAATCGCTTATTGAATTCAATACACCAATAAGTAAAATACCATATATCGAGTTTGTATAAAAAATTGTCAGTCCGATACAAATATATAGAAATCCTCTAACAATTCCCGATTGGAAAAATTTTTTTGTTCTATAACGTGTAGAATCTGCAAATACACCAAGTATTATTTGGGAAAAATTAGGAATAGTTTCTGAAAATGTCACAATCATAACGGCTAACGAGGGATTATCAAGTTTACTTGCATAAGATAATAAAGCAAGATAATACAAACTATCTCCTAGTAAACTAACCCATTCTAACGTTCTCCATTGCATATATAATCTGTTAATCAAAAAATCACCCCATAAATGACATCAATGCACATGGAGTTATTGTAAACTCTAAAATAGTTGACATCAAATCATTCTTATTATCCTGTTAATGTTTAAAATGATTATACAATCATTAATAAGTAATTACAACCGAAAATAAAAAAATTGAAACAATTAGCGAGATAAAGTTCGTCAGTTGTTTTATTGTTAAGATCACTCCTAAAAACTCACAAACACCAGCTTATAAGCAGATATTTGGAGTTTTGTTTTTTGTTAGGTTAAAATAAAAAATGTAGCATGGAACATTACATTTTGCGAGGAAGTGCTGCAAGGAGTGTGCAACATATCCAATAGTCGCCAACTTCCTGCACCTCAACGCTAGACAAAAGGAGAAAACATATGTCATTAATCGGAAAAGAAATCGGAGAATTTTCAACAGATGCTTACCTAAATGGGAAATTTGTTACAGTATCATCAGAAGATTTGAAAGGACAATGGAGTATTGTTTGCTTTTATCCAGCAGATTTTTCATTTGTTTGTCCAACAGAATTGCAAGATTTGCAAGAGCAATATGCAGAATTGAAAAAATTAGGGGTAGAAGTGTACTCTTGTTCAACAGATACGCATTTCGTTCACGCAGCTTGGCATGAGCATAGTGAGGCAATTTCTACAATTGAATATACAATGTTAGCTGACTCATCACAAAAAATTTCACGTTTGTTTGACGTATTAGATGAAGAAAGTGGTTTGTCACAACGTGGTACGTTTATCATTGACCCAGACGGAGTAGTGCAAGCGGTGGAAATTACAGCTGACGGCATTGGTCGTGATGCAAGTGTATTAATCGACAAAATCCGTGCAGCTCAATATGTTCGCACACATCCGGGTGAAGTTTGCCCTGCGAAGTGGAAAGAAGGAGCAGAAACTTTAACGCCGGGCTTGGACTTGGTCGGTAAAATATAAGCCTCTAGGTCTGGAGCAACAGTTCCAGACCTTTATTTACTCTAAAATCGAAGTGGGCGTTAAAGAGTTTGTCGTAGGATGTAAAAAAGGGAGGAAAAAACAAAATGAGCTTAGAACAATCATTAAAAGAACAATTAAACGGCTATTTAGCACTTTTAGAACAAAATGTAACATTCAAATTAAGCGTTGCAGATGATGAAAATTCTTTGAAAGTAAAAGAATTTGTCGAAGAAATTGCCATAATGAGCGATAAACTTTCGATTCAAGAGGAGAAACTTGAGAAAACACCAAGTTTTGAATTGGTGGCGGAAAATGGAAACTCTGGTGTCGTGTTTGCAGGTGTGCCACTTGGGCATGAGTTTGCCTCGTTTGTCTTAGCGTTATTGCAAATATCAGGTCGTGCTCCGAAAATTGAGGAGGAAGTGGTGAAAACCATTCAGAGTATTTCTGAAACACTTGATTTTAAAACATATGTAAGCCTTACTTGTCATAATTGCCCTGATGTCGTGCAGGCGTTAAATATTATGAGTGTGCTAAATCCTAATATTACCCACACAATGATTGACGGTGGAATGTTTAAAGAGGAAGTCGAAACACTTTCAATCATGGCTGTGCCAACTGTTTTTCTAAATGGCGAAGAATTTTCGAGCGGTCGTCAAAGTTTGGAAGAAATGGTTGCACGTGTGGCAACGGTTGATTCTTCACAATCTTTAAGTGAAAAAGACCCTTATGACGTTTTAGTAGTTGGTGGTGGGCCTGCTGGAGCTGCTGCGGCAATTTATGCGGGCAGAAAAGGGATTCGTGTAGGACTTGTTGCCGAACGCTTTGGCGGTCAAGTCTTGGAAACGCTAGGAATTGAAAACATTATCGGTACACCGTATACCGAGGGTGAAAAATTCATGGGGCAAGTCGAAGAACACGTGAGGCAATATAATGTAGACATTATCAAAGCTCAGCGTGCGGAAAAGTTAGAAAAACGTGAGTTGGTAGAGCTGACATTGGCAAACGGAGTTGTGCTGAAGTCTAAAACTGCCATTTTATCAACAGGTGCGAGTTGGCGAAATCTCGGGATTTCTGGTGAACAAGAGTTTAAAAACAAAGGGGTGGCATATTGTCCTCATTGTGACGGGCCGTTGTTTGCAGAAAAAGACGTGGCAGTTGTTGGTGGCGGAAATTCTGGGATTGAGGCGGCGATTGACCTTGCGGGAATGGCGAAACACGTAACGGTTTTGGAATTTTTGCCTGAGCTTAAAGCTGATGAAGTTCTGCAAAAACGTTTGTTCTCATTGCCGAATGTGACCGTTTTGACAAATGTTGAAACCACAGCGATTACAGGAGATGTGAAAGTGAATGGTCTTGATTATAAGGAGAGAACGACAGGTGAAAAACATCACATAGGCCTTTCAGGTGTGTTCGTTCTCATTGGTCTTGTGCCAAACAATCAATGGCTAGAGGGTGTTGTTGAGATGAACAATCGTGGCGAGATTGTTGTTGACAAAGCAGGAGCGACAAGTCTTGAGGGTGTTTTTGCAGCGGGAGATTGCACGGATAGTGTGTATAAACAAATCATTATCTCAATGGGAAGTGGTGCAACAGCAGCACTTGGAGCATTTGATTACTTGATAAGGGAATAAAAAAATGTTGATTTTCACTTTTGTAGTCATAGTGAAAATCAACGTTTTTACTATTTATATATGTTTTTTTCGTTTACTTGCCAGATAAATTTGATACATCAATCCTGCGTAAATTACCGAAAGAATGGTAATTGCAAGCCAGCCGATTGAAAGGGAGGTTTGTGTAATCAGAAAACCAAACATACTGGTGCCTAAAATATTTCCAAAAGAGCTGATAATTAACAAATAAGAGTTCATTCTCCCTTCCATGCTTTTTTCGCTGAGAATGGAGACGACAAGGCTTATATTTGTCTGGATAAGAATTTCGCCAATTGTGCAAATGCTGATGAAAAGAATAGAGGCGACGAATCCGCTAAAGAGTAAGACCGACAAGAAACTTAGCATATAAAAGAGACTTCCAATACTCATTAGGAAAATCGGATTGAGATTGTGCGTAATGCCAGAGATGATAGGTGTGAGCGTTAAAACAAGAATGGCATTGATGAGCATTAGTAAGCCGTAAATTTTCGGGCCGTCATGAAACCAATCGTTTAGCTGAATAGGAATACCGTATGATATTTGAATGTAGATAAAGTAATTCAAAATAGAAAACAGAATGGTTTTGATTGCCAAATGATTGTTCTTGAATGTTTCAACGAATATTTTGCTCAATTTTTCCTCATGTTTCTTAGGAGTTTTTGTAGTAGAACGATTTTGTTTGTAGAACGCTAGGAAAAGAACCGCCATTACAAGATTCGAAATTCCGACAGATAGAAAGTACAGTGGCAATAATTTTTCAAACCACATTCCGCTCAAGAGTGGGCCGATTGCGACACCGAGGTTTAGGAAAAAATAGAGTAAGGAAAACCCTCTTTTTTTGATATTCAAATCATCTTTGGAATTGTCTAAGATAAGGACGTTATACAACGGATTAGTAAAACCAAAAATCCCGCTTAGAATGATGAGGAACGCTACTACGATTGACTTTCCAATAAACAGAGAACAAGCAATCGAACAAATACTCAAGGCAAATTGACCAAATAAAAGTAGGTTTTTTGCAGAATATTTATCCCCTAGAAATCCTCCGATAAAGATAGAAAAAAGATTAACAAGCAAAGCGATGGAAACAAATCCACCAGCTTCCGCATCAGTTGCTCCGAGCTTTAATGTAATGTAATTGGTCAACAATGGATAGACAAAGATAATCAAACTTGAAAAAAGTCTATTCAAACAAACGAAATAAACATTCTTTGGCAATCCATGATAAACGAGAAAATACTTTTTTAACTTCATGCTCTCACCTGCAAATTTTCAGAAAATCGAGTGTAAATCAATAATAGTTTGTCTTTCAATGTAGCGAAGTCGTCACTTTCCACAATCGCAAATCCAGAGCGAGTCATAGTGTCTGCAACGTCTGATACTTTGTCGCCAACGTTATAGTACACCTCAAACTGAATGATTCCTTCAATGTCGGCAAACTCTTCTTTCTTAGGTAAATAAGTAATCTCACCAGCTTTTTGCGGTAAGCAAATCATTCCTGAAAATTTTCCGTCTTTTTTCTCGGAAATTTCACAAATGCCAAGCTCAATATCAATCATTGCTGTAAACAGATTGACACCAAATGTATTTTCAATACTAGGAGGCATGACATCAGAACCGCCAATTCTAGCACCGATTTCACCGAAGTAGACCTCTTGATTTTCACAAACGAAATATTCTCCGTGCGTAATCGTGTTATTTATCCCAAGAGTTGCAATGACTTGTTCGTTCAATTCTCTGATTTTTTTGATGATTGGCTGTTCATCTTCAGAGTGAGGAAATGTAATGCTTGCAGGAGGCATATTTTTGGTTGCGATTTCCATGCAGTTGTAAAGATATTTGCTAACAGAAGAAAAGACGACTTTTCCATTTTTTACGATACAATCGCAGTGATATTCTTCGCCTTTGATAAATTCCTCGAGCAAAATCCGTTTGTCAACGAAAGGTTTTAAAAGTGCGTTATCAACGGTTAAATTCTCAAAATAGCGAATAATTTCTTCTTTTGAGTAGAGTGCTTTTGTGTTAATCGTGGCAAAACCGTTTGGGTGCTTGGCAACGATTGGATAGCCAATTTTCTCGGCAAACTCAATAGCGTCATCAGCAGTGAATGCGATTGCGACTTTGCTTGTTGGAAGTTTTTTCTGATGAAGAAGTTGTTTCATTATCCATTTGTCACGAACGGCAAGCGTTTGCGTTTCTTGCATTCCTTGAATACCGAAGTGACTGCGTAGTTTTCCGCCCAGTTCAATCAAGTTTTCTTTTGGAGCATAAAGAGCGAGAATTTTGTACGTTTCACAGAGTTTGCGAACGATTTGGCTAAGTTTGTCAAAATCGAATAAGTTGTCAATTTTTATGCAATCGTCAAAATATTCTCCGATAACTGTTGAATATTCTTCGACAGGCGAGATAAGGATTTTTTTGTAAGGATAAGCGTTTAATCTCTCCACCCATTTTCGCCCGCTTTTGTCAGTTACTGGAATATCGCATAAATATACGAGGATATTTTCTTTCATATTCATTACCTCAACAAACTAAATTTTTTCGTCATTTCACGTATCACAGCCTCCCCGCCGTACACGCCAATTCCAACAGGTTCTAAGTTTTCAAGCTCATTATTTCTAATTAGTTCTTTATATTCTGAATACTTATCGTTCAGAGCTTGCCCATTTCTTGTGAAAACAACACTAGAGATTTCTTCGTTTTCACTTGCTTGCGTGATAAATTTGCTCAGTGCCGCCGTTTTTGATTTCAACACTACAAGGCTATTTTTGATTCCAGCGTGCTGTACTCCACTTTTATCAAGTAAAGTTTCGCTATCATACATTCCCTCGTTTTCACGACTTAAAGCTCCTGAGAGAATCGCAACAATATTTGCTTGCTCACCCAGACTTAAATTTTTGTCTACTACCAATGCAATTCGTTTCATGGTTTTTCTCCTTTTCTAGCTACATGGTGCTGTTGCAGACTTCAAAACGCACCATTACGCTTTTATTTTTCTAAAAACCTTCCCTTATTAAATGCAGTTTATCACAAAAATTAGCGATAAACCATAAATAAAGTAAACCACCTTTTTTCTAAAAAATCAAGATATTTAATTAAGAGTACCTTTAAAAACTCACGCTTATCTCAAATTGCTATTTTTCTGTTTTTCTTCGTCAATCTCCTCAAGCTACGAGGAGGTTTTTTTTCAGAATATTCCATTTCCGCAAAATGCTATCTCTTTTTCTTGAGAGGTAGCATTTTTTGTCCCCTCACGGGGTTTAAGGGTTCTGAACTGAAAGTAATTGTTTTATTGTCAATGAGGGGACGGAAACAGGGGAGTTATGCGAAGTACAACCCGTACCCCATTATTTTTTTTGTAGATTCTAATATTTTTTCTTCTTTTTTCTTTTATTATTTTTTACCGTCTTCATTTATTTTTTTACAGTTTTTTGCAAACAATACATCCAATTTTGCTAATCCAAATGCCGCGGAAATATCCTCAAATTTTGATAAATTTTCCAATAATATTTTTTCCAAATTCTTAAATTTTTCTATCCCCTCCAAATTATTTTTTATTTTCTTTCTGGCATCTTAAAATCTTTTAATGCTTTATTTAAAGGCTCTTTGTCAAATCGTGTGGAAAGCATCTATTTTACAAAGCGTACCTAAGAGAGTTGGACATCTTGTCCAGCTCCTCTTTTGCGTCTACC
>NZ_FUXI01000050.1 GCF_900167335.1 Pilibacter termitis | reverse complement strand
TGCGATAGTTCCATGTTTATAGTAATCTGCTGAGCTCTGAAATAGAACCCCACAACTCTCGCAATGCGTAGGAACTTTCGCATATAGCCCATCAATTCTGTTGAATTTTCTATTTTTCTTATCTACCCCTCTAGAAAACCAACGGTCCTTTTCAAATATCAAACTTTCATCTTGAAATCCTAGTAATTCTCTTGTACACTTATCCATGAAGACATCTCCTTTACTGTTGGGTTAGGCACTTACATTGTAAACGAGATGTCTTTTTTTATGCAAAAAAATCGCATGGAATTTTTGTTATTCCACACGATTTAGTATAGAGCCAGAAATTTCATTTTCTCAAATGTTGATTTCATGCGATTTTTCTATTTTTAGATTATTTCATTTAGGCTAGGTTTTGAATTTTCTCCCGTCCTCTTTCTCCTATATTTTTCAATTACTTCCGTACCAACTTAATTTCCACCGCTTCAAGTCGTAAACTTTTCCCTGTTGTTCCTGCGGTTTCACCGTTTTTCTTCCAATTTTGCCAACCATAGTTTTGCCCATGCACACGATAAGCAATATCAAAATGTTTCGCCACTTCGCCTGTAAGTTTCATTTCAACAGCCTCTAAACGCAATGAGCGACCAGTTGTACCAAGTGTTTGACCGTTTTTCTTCCACCCCTGCGACCAACCATAATTTTGTCCATGCACACGAAACTCTACATTCCCACCAAGTCCTTGAGTATTAATATTCAATTTTAAAGCCTCTAGACGAAGTGATTTTCCTGTCGTGCCAAGAACTCCAGAAGATTTACTTCCTTGACTCCAACCGTAGTTTTGTCCGTGAACGGAGTAGGTAGTTGTCGGGCGGTTGTAGACGGTAATGCTGTGTGGAATAGAAATCTCTTGCAATGATAAGTCGCTTAAATTTGGATTCAGTTTTAAATATTCATCAATTGTTTCTTGAGAATACATTCCAGAAACGCTGATTCCTGCTTTTCCTTTTTTCAATGCTTTCCATGAAAATTTTTGACCTTTTCCTATTTTTTCTAATTTCACACTTTGCTCAGCAGAAGATTTAATAGTCGGACCATAGATTTTCTCAGAAGGTAGATTATCCAAAGGGTTGAAGATAATCTCTCCTTTGTCACCAACAAATACTTTTGCAAATTGCCCTAAGTCTTTGTTATTTGAATTTCTGATAGAAATGTCTTCTAAAACCGCAGCGTTTGCGATTGCCCCGTTAAAAAGCATAAGTAAAGGTGTAAATGCTAAGCAAATTAGTTTGGTTGTTTTCTTCATTTTTTTTCCTCCCAATTCAGATTTTATTTTCTTTACAGTTTGCATTTTTTCTATCACTCCCAATTTATAAAATTGAGAATGGTAAGTAAATCAAAAGTGTGACCCAAAAATCTTTTCATTTTATGCCCCTAATCAAATGAAAAAGACTTTCAATTTTTGATTTACATGGATTATATCACAAAAAATTTCTTAATAATTAACCGAAACGGAAAAAAAATTAACACGGGAGTTTGTTTGATAGTTAAAACTTCCTCCTTTTCTCCAAAACGTAGTCGTTTCAGGTAGTTGAGCTTATTTTTTTTGATTTCATACGATTTTTCTATTTCTAGATTGTTTCATTTAGGCTGGATTTTGAATTTTCTCCCGTCCTCTTTCGCCTATATTTTTCAGTTACTTCCGTACTAACTTAATTTCCACCGCTTCAAGTCGCAAGCTTTTCCTTGTTGTTCCTGCGGTTTCACCGTTTTTCTTCCAATTTTGCCAACCATAGCTTTGCCCATGCACGCGATAAGCAATATCAAAATGTTTCGCCACTTCGCCAGTAAGTTTCATTTCAACAGCCTCTAAACGCAATGAGCGACCAGTTGTACCAAGTGTTTGACCGTTTTTCTTCCACCCCTGCGACCAACCATAATTTTGTCCATGCACACGAAACTCCACATTCCCACCAAGTCCTTGAGTATTAATATTTAAGCTTAAAGCCTCCAGACGAAGTGATTTTCCTGTCGTGCCAATAACTCCAGAAGATTTACTTCCTTGACTCCAACCGTAGTTTTGTCCGTGAACGGAGTAGGTAGTTGTCGGGCGGTTGTAGACGGTAATGTCATTAAGTTTACTAAGGCTCTCCAACATAAACTCTTTTTTATCAGGGTTCCATTTGAAATAATCCTCTATTGTTTCTTTCGAGTGTGTGCCTGTGACATCAAAATTGGTTTTCCCTGCTTTTAAAGCCGTCCAAGAAAATCGACTGCCATTCCCGATTTTTTCCACTTTTACAATATTTTTATTCAAGGATTGAATGTTAGGACCATATATTTTCTCAGAGGGTAATTTATCAAGAGGATTGAAAATAATATCCCCCTTGTCTCCGACAAAAACTTGATTTACCTCCCTTTTTTTTGAATCTCTGATAGATATATTTTCTAAAAAAGCTGCTTGTGTGGTTATTCCACTTTGAAAGGCTACTAGAACTACGCAAATTGTGCCGAATATTTTTTTCATTGTTAATTCCTCCAAATTCAGATTTTATTTTCTATACAGTTTGCATTTTTTCATAGTGTAATTATTATAAAAGGTGGCATCTTACAATAATTCCCCAAAGTCTCCGCCTTAAAAACGCTTAATGTATTTTAATGTTAACATTTTATTTTTGGAAAAACAAATATTTTACTGTATATTTTAAAAATATCTGTTTTTTCAATACAATCGAACTAAAATGTTAACTTCTATCTATGTTATAATATTTTTTATACATAAAAATTGACTAATACAGTTATTTTCTACTATTTTTTTCTTCGTGAAAGTTTAGGCTATTTCTAAAAACTCATGCTTTCTCGTTTTCTTATCTCCCCACCCCTCACATTTTCCACATCAATCCTCTCCCCCCACCCCGCCTTTTATGCTAAAATAAAGAAAAAACCAAAGGAGTACCCCAATGCGTATAGACAAATTTTTAAAAGTATCCAGATTGATTAAAAGACGGACGATTGCCAAAGAAGTGGCGGATAAAGGAAGGATTCAGGTGAATGGAATTTTGGCGAAAAGTTCGACAAATGTGAAAGCTGGAGACAATATTCAAATTCAGTTTGGTAACAAAATTGTGACAGTGAAAGTCTTGCAACTAATGGACTCAACGAAAAAAGAAGATGCCAGCAAAATGTATGAACTTATCAGCGAGGAGCGTGTCCAAGATTGAAAATCGCTTATTGTGATGATGAACCACTCTGCCTTACGTTATTCCAAGAAAAACTCACCGCAATTACTAGAACCCTTGAGGTTCCCTGCACACTTACCACGTACACTTCTGGTGGGCAATGTTTGTATGAGGACATGGAGTTTGACTGTCTGTTCCTAGATGTAGAAATGCCCGAATTGGACGGGTTTCAAGTGGCAACGGAGTATTTGAGCAGACATTCCAAGACCAAAATCATCTTTCTCACCACGCACGGTGAACTTGCACCGTCAAGTTTTCACTACGGAGCCTATCGTTACTTGACCAAACCAGTCAGCGACTTCTTTTTAGAAGAGGCGATTGCGAGTATTTACGAGGAATGGCTGAAAAGTGTGATCACAATTGAACATGAAAAAGGGGTGTGTCGCACGAAATTGCAAGATATTTTTGCCATTGAAACAAGCGAGAGAAAGACGATTGTTCACTTGCAAAACGAGACACTCACGACAACGAAATCAATGAAAGAATGGGCGGAATTTCTCGAAGAATTTCCAGAGTTTTTCATGTGCAATAAAGGCATCTTGATTAACATAAAACACGTCAGCCGATTGGAGAATTTGCAAGTGTATTTTGATAATGACCGTCTTTCTCTTCCTGTGGCGATAAAGAAAATGGTGCAGGTGAAACGATTAATGAAACGGCTAGGAGGGAGTTAGGTGGAAAAACTATGGTATATCACTGAATTTTTATTCACTATTTTAAGTGTAGTGGAACTCTTTCTCATTTCAGATATGGTCAACCGACGTGCTTGGAGCAATATGAAACGAAATCAGAAACTCTTTTTCTCTCTCATTGCTTTAGTGCTGTTCGTATTTATTCTCTGGATAATTGGCGTAACAAATTCTTGGTTTTTTGGGAAAATGTTTCTTCTTTTTGTAATGACTTATTGCTTTCAAGAGAAGAGAGGCTACCTTGATACTTTCTTTACTTATGCGGTTTTTTTCATTTTGTCAGAAGGAATTTTCTCTGTCATTTCTGTGATTACGAATGGAATAAATTTTCGTGTCCTCTTTTTTCTTGAGTTAATTTTAAAAGTTGTTTTTATACTCTTGTCTCTAGTTTATTTGAGGGTATCAAAGAATAAAACAAGGCTTTTATTTACAGATTTTAAATGGACGGAAAAGTGTTTTTCAACTCTTGCCTTGTTATCATTCTTTTTCGTAATAATCCTAAAGCCTTCAGTATTTCGTCAGCAGACGAGAGTAGATGAAGTTCTTTTTTTAGTTGCTATCGCCTTGCTGTTCGTTGTTTTGTTTATTTATAATTTTTATTTTGCAAATTCCAAAATACTAGCACAAGAAAAACAAATGCAAGAACAACTCATAAAAAATCAGCGAGAACACTATGAACGTTTGCTAGAAAAAGATAGAGAGTTTCTGAAATTTCGTCACGATTTCAAACACAAGCTAGTGAATTTGCGTTATTTCGTGGAAAATGAGGAAATAGGAGAAGTCAAACAGTTGCTTGCTCAATTGTTAGAGGAGGAGCAGGAGACGAGGAGTTATAAAAGTGGTAACGAACTATTTGATTTACAAATTTCTCGCCAACTTTCCCTTGATAAGACGGTGAAATTTGAATTTCAAGGCTTTTTCCCGCAAAATTTAGCACTTACACCACTGGATATTAGTGTATTATTTGGCAATCTCTTTGAAAATGCTTTTGAAGCGAGCAGAAAAGCGGAGGGGGAGGAAAAAATCGTCAGGTTAAATATCGTGGAAAAAGGCGAAACAACTGTTTTTCAAGTGTTTAGTGCGAACACTAGTACCCCTACTTTTCAAAACGGTTTGCCATGTTCGACCAAAGGCGAGGAAGGGCATGGAATTGGCACGCAATCCATGAAAGAAATCGTAGAAAAATATCATGGGACACTAAAATTTTCGATAAAAGGGAAATTATTTGTCGTAGAGGTAGCTTTTCCGAGTTAAAAAAAGCGAACGCGATTGAATTTTGCGTTCGCTTTTTTAGAGGCATTTGTTAATAACAAAAACTTGAAGGTTCTAAAAAAATACAAGTAGACAAAGGAATACAAAGAATAAAAGAAAGAGGAATGAGTGCTGGAAAACCTCTGTCCAAAAAGAAGTACGATCTTTCTCAATGTCGAGAAATAAAAATGAAACGTTTAGGTCTTAGGATTGTTTTTAAAGAAGTTCTTCATGGAAACAAGGAAAGTACACTAGAAATTATAGATGTTGTGGTAATAGGGAAACGTTCAGACGATGAAGTGTTCAATGATGTTGCAAAAAGATTAGGATTGAAAAAATAAAAACAAAAAAACAACTCCATTCCTGAAGTTGCTTTTTGTTTTTCTCACAAATTAATGATGTTTCTTATACGACAAATAGAAATCTATACCTTTTTTGTAGGTCTTGAATTTCTTCGTTTCATTTTTGAGTTACATTCATTTCGGAAAGATTGGCGACCCATTTTCTCCAAGGAGTAATGATAGAAACTAAACATTTCAATAATTGGGTTAAGTTATATTTAAATACATCATTTTATTTGCTATGAATTATTTTTTTATTTAGAATGGAGTTCCATGATACTCTATGTTCATAATTAATTTCGGGATTACTATTAATATTCTCAATATATCTTTCCAAAAATTTATCAGTATCTTCAATTAATCTTAAATAATAATTCAATGCTTTCATTAAGCCGTTAACTATTAACTGGCATCCATGTTCATTCTTAATCTCTTCAATTCGTTTATCAAAAGCTATTTTTTCCTGATTACTAGGTTCTTCTGTACTCAAGATATAATATCTTTGTATTTTTGTTGGCTTAATTTTATTATATGCGTCTTCTAAAATAATATTATCGATTTTTATTCCAAATTTAATTTCTACAACCTCATAGTGAGTATCATCACTAGTATTTCTTACGACAATATCTCCAGCTGCATTGGAACTTCTATCTGACGAATAATGGGAGCCTAATTCTTCTAAATATTTTCCTTTATATCTATTCATTTCTTCTAATAGACACTGATAAATTGTATAGAAAGCTACTACAGGAAGTATTGACGCACCTCTTGATGAATATTTATAGTTAAAATGTTGCTCCAAAAGTTCTAGTATCTCATTTATATTGAGTTTTGATTCTCTCGTTACTGGATTCAGAAGAACTATATTTTGCTTTTCTTTTTCTATAATACTCCTTTTCAAAATATGCAGAATATACTTATCAGGTGACACCTCATTTTCTTCAACATCATTTAAAATCCCAAGAAAACTTTGTTTAACATTTTTATTATTTATAGCCCCTGGAAAATCTAATGTATAAGGATGCTTTTGTTCAAGACTTCTAGTTAGCCAACCTGACTCTTTCATAGCACCACGTAATCGTTTTTCTTTTAAAAAAGGAGTTACATATTTAGTATCAAAACTTCTTCCACTATATCCGTTTTCTAATTCAGTTTGATGATATCTAACATCTTGAGTAGGGTTGAGACTTTTATATACTAAACTACTTAAAAGAACTGTATAAACACCTTTATTTGTTGCCTCTTTCTCTACTATGTTATTTACCATATTAATCTGTTCAGCAGTTAATGGGTTTTCTTCATTAATCACATCTATGTCTTTTCCTTGAACTTCATTATAAAAGTTCTCTAACAACTGCCGAGGTGTTATTTCTTCAACCAATTCAAATTCTCCCTCTAATAAATAATATAATTCTTTTGATACCTCTTTAATCATGTTAACACATACACTATTTCCTATACGTAAATATTGTTGACTTAGCGATCCTACCCTTTTAAAATCTTCAGGAAACCCCATGAATCTATAACACTCTTCTATAGTTAATTTGCGAACATTCTTTCCATCATAAATATAAAATCTTCCTGAAATTTCTTGTGATGGTAACGTAGGGTGAATTCCATCTACAGAGTAAATTCTATTAGGTTGTTTGTGAACTCGAGATAAATGTTCTGTACCCTCTCTCACACCAACTGTTCTAATTTTTTTATTTCTATACCCTACAAACCTTAAGCCAGAATTTGGTTGTGTCTTAACATACTCTTCTTCTATCAGAGTATATTCATCATTTGATAAATATTCAAACTCGTTCTCTGAATCCAAAAAATTTCTCATACTAAAGACTTGATTTTCTTCTAATTTATCAAAATCATAAAACTTTCCTAACCTATTTCCCACAAGAATTATTCGTTCTCTATTTTGAGGAACTCCAAATTGTTTAGCATTTAGTACTTTATAATTAACTGTGTACCCTAATTTATTAAGTGAAGCTAACATTATACTTAGAGTTCTACCTTTGTCATGAGTAGATAGATTTTTCACATTTTCTAAAATAAAAGCTTTCGGTTTTTTTTCTTCTAGAATTCTACAAATATCGAAAAATAATGTACCTCTAGTTTCATCATAAAACCCTTTTTGTTTTCCTGATATACTAAATGATTGGCATGGAAATCCTGCACAAAGAACATCAAAATCTGGAATACTAGAAGCATCTAATTTAGTTATATCACATTTAGGATTTTCCCCATAATTTGCTTCGTAAACTTCACAAGCATTGTCATCAATTTCTGCACTAAAAACACATTCATAACCAGATTTTTCCATACCTTGTCGAAACCCACCTATGCCTGCAAATAAATCTATGAATTTTAAAGACATCTTTATCCCTCGTTCAAAATTAGTATTTCCATATTAGTATTTCCATTATACCACAAAGTTTGTTTATCCTATTAATTACTAAAACTTGAAACACCAAAACCCCACGTTTCCCCTTACCTCACCAACATTCAAGGGGAATAAAAAAAGCATGAAACACTCAAAACTTGATATAATTAAAGTACCAAACCATAACGATCAAGGAGTGTTCATGCCATGAATATTATAACACGAAACAACCAAGAAAAGTCATTTATTCAACATTCAATTGCCAAAAGTTTTCAGCGATTTGAATTTGAAAAGATTGCTCGTTTGTCTAATATGAAGAAGGAAAAAGGAATTCCTTATCACACCTTGTTTGTCTACTTGGTAGAAAGTATTTTTTCTG
>NZ_FUXI01000051.1 GCF_900167335.1 Pilibacter termitis | reverse complement strand
CCACACGGTTGCCTACGTTGTCATAGAAATACTGCGTGACTCGAGTTGTGTTCCGCTCTTTCTCTGTTACTTTGACAAGCTGTTCTTCCTTGTCGTACTCATAGGTTCGGTCAAGTTTGAGTTTTGGATAATTCAAACTTTCTCGTGTCAAATTGCCGTTTTCGTCATATTCGTAGGTTTGTTTCGACAATTCTTTGCCTGTGGTCGAGAGAATCTTCGATTCACTGACTTCACCTGTCGACAAGTAGCTGTAAAGAGAGGTCGTGCCGTCAGCGTGCTGAATCTTCGTGATTTGTCCCATACCGTCATAGCTATACTCGGTGACCTTGCCTTTATCGGTCACTTTCGTCAGCTGTTTTTTCTGGTCGTATTCATACTGAACGTTCGTGCCGTTCGGATATTGTACTTATCAAGAGTAAAATTCAAAATCGAGTCGTGGTTAAACAATTTTTAAATAGAAAAATCGCATGAAATCAACATTTATAAAAACGAAATTTCTGCGATTTTTCTATTTTGCTAGTTTAAACACAACCTCATTCTTAACAATCTGTCTAAACTAACGATTTTCATTCCTCACTTTTTCAATCAAATCTGAAAAAAGTAGAATCTTTCTGTTACCTTCCATGTGAAAGTTTTTTATCTCATCTAAATACTCACTTGATTGCTTTAAAAGTTCATCAATAAAGACTTGTCTATTTACAACTTCAGATAATTGAACTTGTTCTTCAATATTAGCAAGCGGTTCAACAATGTAACTCATACCATCAGAAAGTAAATTAGGATCTTCTCTGGGTTTTTCACGAAAAACTTCTTCTATCTTGTAACAGTCTACCGAAAAATTAGAGATTGTTACATAGCGTTCCAACTCCTCTATATCATCTACATAAACCCTCCCTTTTACTTTAAGCATAAGAACAGATTTGAGTAGCGATGAAAACCATGCATAGATACCAACAGAAAAAATTGACAACGTCAATTCTTCTCTGCAATCCCAATCGCCAAACTCTTTGCCATTTAAAAACATAGCAAAATAACCATATTCGCCATTTATTCCCTCAGCATACTTAACTCCTTTTTCTATATATAAAATTCTATACTTTATCTCAAACATAACCCTACCTCCTAAAATCTTTCTTAGTAAGCTTATGGTTCCCCCATGCAGTTTGTAATACCCCATTCTCAACAAATAATTCGATTTCCTCTCCTTCAACTTTATAAATTATCCTACCATTTTTCTCTACAAATCAAAATACAACTTCAAACTAGTATACTTGAAATTTACATAGACATGTGTTTTTTGTTCAGATACATAGAATAATTTATGATTTAATTTTCTCTTTGTTACAAAGAACGTACATTTCTCTACATTTTCGAAATCCTTTTGGTATTCATCAACAAAGTTACCATTGTCATCATCAGTCGCTATAATTTCTACATCTGTAGAAATTTTTTCTACTATCTCCACTAATATTTGAGTAAGATAATTTAAATCATCTGTGAATGTACTTTTAGACATCTCATAATTTTCAACGAAAATACCTAGTTCATGAAACATACAATTTGGGTAGTCAAATTCAAAAATTTCCCAGTCAGTTACTCTACTATCTCCTAAAACTTCTTTTACCAACTCTAAATCTCGAATTGGAAGTTTGGTTTTGGACATCAATGATATATCAAGAGTTACTTTCATATTATTTACCTACCTTTCCACTCTCAATTAAATGTTTATATTGCTCGTCATTCAATCTAAATGCTGTATTAAAACTTCCATCTTGATTGATAAACATCCAATTTTTAGTCTTAGGATCATAAATATGCGTACCTTTAAACTGTTTCCAACTACCTTTTTTTTGAACTCCAGTATCAGCAAACTTCTTCAAATCAGAAATAAACGCATTTATACTATTTTTCGTGCCATCGGGATACTTTCCAAATGCATCTCGATGTTTTGAAAATGCTTTGTCTACCGAACTACCATTGAAAATTATTTCTTTAGAAAAAACTTTCTTCCCACCTTGCTGAACAACTTCCTTAGCACCACTCTCAACCACTTCACTCGGATTCTTAGCCTTCTTCACCTTACTCGGCGGCAATTTCCAAGTTCCAAGTATATGCCCATAACCGCTATATGTCATTTGAACCAACAAAGCCAGTGCTGACAGCTGTTGAGCTGCTTTCAACCAACCCGTATTCGGATTGCCCTCTCCGCTTATCGCCTTAAACAGAGTCTCTAAAATATCGTTATTTCTTGTCGAGAAATTCTCTAAATACTTATCACGGATTTTTCCGTTTTTGTCAACGTAGATATTATAACCTGAAATATAGTACCAACCGTCTTTATTTGATTTTACAAAGATGGTTAGTACTATATTTTTTATAGCCACTTGCAATTTTTAGAGTTAATCTACTAAATAAATATCAAATTTCTTAGGAGACATTCCGTTCTTGAAAATTTTAATTGTCCGAGTATAATACTCTTATGATATGAGATACAAACTATTTTAGAAAAATTATTTATCATTTAAAAACGATCTTGTGAACAAGTTCTTAGAAACATTCTCTTGTTCTACTAGATAGACTTGGAAAGAGGATTTCTTTCCTCCAACAACAACATGTTCAACCTCATTCTCCCAAAAATCGATTATAAATTCAAGATCATCTATAAGTTCTTCTTGAATTTTTTTATCTCCTTTAAATATTAACCTCCAATTAAAAATAATAAGATTGAACGAAAGATACCCTTTAGATTGAAGATTATTAAAATCTCGCATCCAGTCTAAGAAAGCATCTACATTATTTTCTACATCTTGTTTGAATACAAATTTTTCAGCTAAAATTAGCATATACTGATTGTAAGTAGCCAACTCTTTTCCATCAATTTTAACAATATAACCATGTTCTGATTTTGCTTGACGTTCAATTTTTGAAACCTCTTCTAATGTAATTTTATGGATCCTATTTTTTATCATTTCACTCTCCTACTTTATTTTTGTAAACGTCCTATAATGGTCATCCGTATAATAAGTTGAACCGTCGCTTCCTCTTACGAACCGCTCGCTATCCCTATTAATGCCATTATAATTATTCACATCAAATTCTTTGTAAGTAATTGTTTTCC
The DNA here is from genome assembly GCF_900167335.1 of Pilibacter termitis. Classification (GTDB taxonomy): domain Bacteria; phylum Bacillota; class Bacilli; order Lactobacillales; family Streptococcaceae; genus Pilibacter; species Pilibacter termitis. Next base: position 173 of record NZ_FUXI01000051.1, on the reverse strand, counting down.
CATTAGAATCAATCGTTGGCAATGCTGAGTTTCTATTTTTATAAGCTCCACCTGCCCCGGTTCCTTGAGTTTGCCCGGCTACATTTCCTTTCCAACCTCCTTTTTCATACTTCTGATAAATATCTTGGACATGGCTAGGCAAATCATTCAACGACTTTTGAGCAATAGATTGG
>NZ_FUXI01000053.1 GCF_900167335.1 Pilibacter termitis | reverse complement strand
TGGTAGACGCAAAAGAGGAGCTGGACAAGATGTCCAACTCTCTTAGGTACGCTTTGTAAAATAGATGCTTTCCACACGATTTGACAAAGAGCCATATTTTAACGCTGTTTTTTTATTAATAATAAAAAAGAACAATCACATCTCTGCAATTGCTCAAAATTTATTATCCTTGCCAATCCTCTTGATTTTCTTTAAATCGTTTCAACAATTCAAGCTCTACTTCATCTACATAACCGATTTCTTTTGCGTGTTCAATGAGCGTTGTATAGTTTGTTAGCGTAACGAGTTTTCTGTTTGCATCTGCAAAACGTTTTTCGCCACGTGGCAATTCGTATGTGAAAATTGCTGCTACACCTAAGACAGCTGCTCCCTCACGTTCAGCTGCAGCTGCGGCATCAAGAACGGAACCACCTGTTGAAATTAAGTCCTCAATCACAACCATTTTCGCACCCTCATCAATACGTCCCTCAATTTGTCTACCTGCTCCGTGGTCTTTCGCTTTTGAGCGGATATACACCATTGGCAAGTCTAAAATCTCTGCTACCCATGCGGCGTGCGGAATCCCTGCCGTTGCCGTTCCTGCAATGACTTCTACATCTGGAAATTCAGCTTTAATTTTCTCCGCAAGCCCCATTGCAATGTCACGGCGTACTTTTGGATAACTCATCGTAATACGATTGTCTGTGTAAATAGGACTTTGAATCCCACTAGCCCAAGTAAAAGGCTCTTTAGGCGAAAGAAAGACCGCCTTAATGTCTAATAAATCTTTTGCGATTGTTTTTGCTACGTTGTTCATTTTTTGAATACTCTCCTTATAATTTATTATTCAATTCTTTTTCAATTCCATGTATCCTCGGCACGCTCTGTCTCACGCTTTTTCATTTTTGAAACATACGGATTGCCCGCTACACAAAAACGTAGTGGTGCCTCTTTCCATTTCTCACTCCCACTTACACCAATGCGAGCAGTCGAAAGAATTTTTTGGGGTATTTTTCCTTTTTCAAGTGTCAGAAACCCATTCTGTATCGTTGTCCCATTGAGCTCTCTTGTGATACCGTAAAAACGAGTAAGTTTGCCAGGACCATTGGTTAGAATTTCTTTCGTTTTTGGAAAAATCGGTTCGATTCCACGAATTAAAACAGCCTCTGATACATTTTTTTCACGTGTTACCAAGTTTAGCATATTGTAGGTGTGAATTTGGTAAACATACCATGTACCAGCTTTATCATACATCACTTCATTTTTCGGTGTGCGTTTTCCTTGATAACTATGCGAACATTCGTCCTCTGGAAAAAGGTACGCCTCTGTTTCTACGATATAACCACACATGACTTCGTCATTTATTTTGACTTTTAGCACCATACCAAGCAAATTTTTGGCAACCTCAATCGTAGACATGGACGGTGTTGGAAAATTAATTTCCATAATTCCAATCCTTTAAAATTTCATGATAAGCATCCACTGGCTTTTCAGCTAAAGTAATCGGGCGACCTACCACGATATAATCAGAGCCAATTCTACGTGCCTCACTTGGTGTTTTCACACGTTTTTGATCGCCTACTTCTGCCCCTTTTGGACGAATACCCGGGGTTAAACAGATAAAGTTCTTGTCCGTTGCACGCTTAATCATCGCCACTTCAAGTGCAGAACAAACCACACCGTCAAGTCCCGCCTCTCTTGCACGACGTGCATAGTGTACAACTGAGTTTTCAATTGGCACTTGAATTAATTGATCACGGTGCATATCTTCTTCACTCGTAGAAGTAAGTTGAGTGACTGCAATCAAAATCGGTCGTTTTGCTCCCTCAGGAGTTCCTTCTTCCAATCCCTCAATTGCTTGTTTCATCATCTCAAAACCGCCTGCTGCATGAACGTTCACCATATCAACCCCCATTTTCGCAAGTCCAATCATGGCGCTTTTGACAGTATTTGGAATATCGTGCAATTTCAAATCAAGAAACACAGAATGACCCAATTCTTTTAAATACGTCACAATACTAGGTCCTTCTTGATAAAACAGCTCCATACCAATTTTAATGTACAATTGTTCATTTGAGTCAAACTGTGCTAAAAATTTTTCTACTTCCTCTTTACAGTGAAAATCTAGTGCAATTACTGGACGTTTTTCAAACATGGTGTGTTTTCTCCTTTTTCTAGCTATGAGGGGCAGGAGTTGGGCGACTGCTCTCAACGTCGCTCGAAACTGACGTTTCGATGCTAGTCTTTCAAGAATCTTTGATTCTTAGAAAGACTGTATGCGAAACGAAGAGTAGTAAATAAACGACGTGGTTCGCTGTCGCAAACTCCTGAACGCCCCTCTACACTTTTCTTTTTCTAGCTACATGGTGCTGAAGTCTGGCAACTGT
>NZ_FUXI01000054.1 GCF_900167335.1 Pilibacter termitis | reverse complement strand
TACATCAACACTTTTTCAAAAGCCTTTTTCCGAGAAAAATCCGAAAACAACACAGGATTTATTAACTCCGTCCGTTTTCCATTGTAACGCACACCCTCATGAATCTGGAATCGGTGCAACTCCAAATGAAACTCTTTCATTTGGCAACCTAAAACAAGACCGTCCCCTTCAATGCAAAGGTAGTCCACTTTTCTTTTTTCTGGTTCTTCGTTGGAAAGCTCTTTTTCTTCTTTTTCGATTTCTGCTAGAATTTTCTCTCTTTCCTCTATTTCTTTCACGATACGATTTGCCGTACTTGCTGAAATACGAGAATAACTCACTTCTTCCATGATTTCCATGGTCTTTTGGTACATTCCTTTTGCACAAATTGTAGAAACTGTTTCTTTCAATCCTTCAGAAATTCTTTGCCTTGGGGCGATATTTAGAAATTCATCTAGCGGATAAAGAGCCTCTCTCGTTTGCTTGTGTACCAATCTTCTTCGTCTGAACGTTACTTCAGCAAATCGAAAGCTAATTGTTCTTTCCGTCTTCTTTTCTGTTGTATAGCCTTCTGCTCTTTTTTCGTGAAAAAGGGAATTATCCAACATCTCAAAGAAAATAGCTACTTGTTCCTGCAAATGAAAACGAATTTCTTCTCTCATCATATCTTCCCATTCTATTGCAGTTAGACCTAATTCTTTTGTTTTCCTGTATAAGTGTTGTGATAATTCCATAGACTCCCTCTTTCTAGTTTCTTACTCTTTTTCTGTTAAAATACGCTAAAACTTCGTATTGTCATAAAGTTTTTCAATCAATTCAGAGACAAGAGCTGCTTCTGATTGTTTATTGTAATGTTTTTTTAGTTTTTCTAGTTTCTCTTTTGTACTTTTTTTCATAGAAATACTTGCCACTACACGTTCAGTTTCTACCTCTCGTTGAATTTGCAGAGTTGGCAATGTCCCTAAAGAAAAATCTGAAGTTGATTTTTTTCTTGCCGTTCTGATTTTTTCTTGTTTCTCTCTATCACCAAATCCCATAACTTAATCCTCCGAAATAATTGTTAAAATTTTGTTATATTCAACCTCTAGTCGTTCTGCAAAAGCTCGATTGCCATTGCGAGATAAAATATTCGTGTCTTTCAATTGTTCGCAAACTGGAATTTTTTGGTACGTTGATTGCTCGAAAAGGGTTTTTCGTGGAATCAAGGCGATCACGTCATCATCTTTTTCTACTTCTTTTAAAAAGCTATGCGTGAGACTTTCATTTTGTCGCAATTTATTCCCTAAAAAAATCATCTTCGTTGTGACACGATTTTCTTTCGTCCGCCGATTGAACGTTTTCATTTTCAATTCTTCTAGGCTCGTCAATGACTTTTGTTTTGCATTATAACCGAACTCACTTGGCTCTAACACACCTATTTGATACTGACTTGTCGCAATTGCATTTTGCGTGACAGTTAACGTGTCAGGGTGCGTATCAATCAATAGAAAGTCATATTTCAATATTTCTTCTGAGTGTTCATAAAGCCAATCTTCTAACAAAAAGTACACGTCTTGCACTCCTGTTGCCCTAAGTTGCAACGGAATATCCTCAAGTGCATAAGTTGCAGGAATAATTGAAAGATTTTCTTTTACATGATGAAATTCTACTTCTTCTCCTGTAAAAATTCCTAAACTCGTATTCTCTGCATCATACAGCTCATACGCCTCAGAAAGCGAACTTTGATAATCCAAATCAATCAGTAAAACTTTATACTTCTGTGCAAGCCATTCACCAAAATTATACAGCATGGTTGTTTTTCCTGAACCGCCTTTTTGAATTGCGAATGTAATTACTTTTGTCATAATATGTTTCTCCTTTTCATTTTAACATTTACTCTTTGTTTTTTGTGAAAGTTTGTTTAAATCTTTTTCCTCCAACCTTCATTTGTTTTATTATACACCAAAAGAGATAATTAATCAACAATAATACACTAAAGATGATAAATTCTTTGATTTTATTTTCTTTCTGATTTACAATGACTTTACAAGGAGGCTTTCTTATGGAACAAGAACAATTTCTAAAATGGATTAAAGAAAATTTATTGAGTACAGGTGAGTCAATAAAATTAAGTGGAAAATCCGCAGCTACTTTTAAAAAAGCAGTGGTACAAAATTCTATTAAACCTTTTTACGAATCTTCTGATGAAGGGCGTGGTAAAGTTCGTTTATATCTAAAATCAGACGTTGAGCGTTATTCAACAGTCAAAGCAGGTAGGAAAAAGAAAAAAAAATAGTTATATAATCAGTTATATAATCAGTTATATAATCAGTTA
>NZ_FUXI01000055.1 GCF_900167335.1 Pilibacter termitis | reverse complement strand
CACAAGCGTTTGTTACTCGCTTGACGACAAGGAATAATTTACCATGTTTTTGGGGAGAGTGCAAGGAATTTACTAGAATTTTTTTTGAGGGAATTTGTTGACGTTTCTTGTAATGTTCGAGTTCTTTTGTGTGTTTTGTTTTGAACTTATGCTTTTTGTTCGGGATTTCTATTTGAATTTTCTTTGGAAAGCGGATTTTTGTATTGGAAAATATAGAAAAAAATTTTCCATATAATTTTTGTTTCTGCTAAAAAAGCTAGTTTTTCGCATTTTAAAACCTCTAAAAACTCCGTTTAAGTTAAAATTAGCAATTTTGGATAAGTATGATCTTTTCTAATCCCCCGTATAATTAAAAAAACGCTTTTTTTATGTTTTCCGCAATCACTACCGAAAACATATAGCCTATTTCAAAAACACTAACTTGTTTTAGATTTCACTCAAAAATCACTTTTCATCATTATTACACTGTTTTCAAAACCGATTCCCATTTCTTAAATATTCTTAATTCCACAAAAACCTATTTCGCAGATAATCAAATTCTTGATATAATTTGATTATACTGATTCAATTCTTTATTGAGATTTCATTTTGAATTAGGGCACCTCTAAAAACTCCGCTTAAGACTAAATTAGCTATTTTTTCTTGTTTTCGAAGAAATTGACGGAAGCTATGTGGTTCATAGGTCGAGGAGATTGACGAAGAAAATTGGGAAATTAGCAATTTAGGATAAGTGCGAGTTTTTAGAGGTGTCCATCAGTATTCAACCTCGCTTTCACACTGGGAGACGTAAGTGAGAGGGAAAATTTATGAAAGGGAAGAAGATTTCATGGAAAAAAAGAAAACTAGGAAACAACTATATCGTAAAAAACATAAAAAGGGATTAGGGAAATTTCTTTTTATGTTAGTTGTTCTCATTGGCGTTAGTGCGATAGGAGTGGTCGCTTATCATGCGTTAATTCCTAAACAAGAGTTGGCTGCTACCGGCAAAAAGAAAACTGCGGAGACGACTACTGAAGCAGAGGAAAAGCAAGTAGAGACACCTGCTGCTATAAAAGGCGAAAACGTTACAAAACCAAACCCTAGAGCGATTGAACAAAATGATACCGTTCCAAAAGTGGAGGACGTTGCAGCAATCGAAATAGACAAACTATTGCAGTCAAAAAGTTTTACTGGTACTGCCTATATCGTCAAAAACGGAAACGAAATTTTCCGAAAAGGCTACGAGGCAAATGAAAATGCACCAATGCCATTAGGAAGTATGGAAAAGAGTATGACAGCTGTTCTACTTGGGAAAGCTATTCAAGAGAAAAAGCTCACTTTGCAGACAAAACTTGCTACTTTTTATCCAAATGCTCCAAATGCCAATATTTTAACGCTCAATCATCTTCTCACGATGACTTCAGGTTTATCAGACAACCCAAAAATTGATGTAACCTTTTTGGATACACAGGAAAATTATTTGCAACAACACATTCAAAGCACGTATGCAAAAGGACAAATCGGTGTGTGGAATTATGATGCGGCAAACTATTGGCTACTCGCTGGCATTTTAGAAAAAGTGAACAACGAGCCGTTTGAAAAACAATTTAAAACTTTCTTTGAAAAATACAAATTGGACTTTCAAAATTACGCACAAACCAAATCTTCACCCGTCCGTGTGTATAATTACGCTATGCAAAAAGAAGATCAAAGAAATCCTGCAGGAAATGATGTTTCTTTCACAAATGAAGTTGGAACGGGCAATATGTTCACAAGTGCCGAAAATTTGTATCGCTACTACAAAAAATTATTAACTTATCAATTTTTACCAAAAAATGTCACACTTGAACTTTTAACTCCTTATGCAGAAGGAAAAGGCTATTCTGGCGGACTTTACACCATTCAACCTGAAAATTATCATTGGGGACGCGGGGTAATCAAAGGATTTGAATCTACTGCTTCTATCTCAAAAGACGGAAAAAATGCGGTTATTCTTTTTTCAGACAACTTTGAGAAAGAAACTCGTGCCTTCACTACTGTCAATCGATCAATTTTTAAATATATTACGACAGGAACGTTTTAAGTAAAAAAGCACGGAACCAAATAGTGGCTCTATACTAAATCGTGTGGAATAACAAAAATTCCATGCGATTTTTTTGCATAAAAAAAGACATCTCGTTTACAATGTAAGTGCCTAACCCA
>NZ_FUXI01000056.1 GCF_900167335.1 Pilibacter termitis | reverse complement strand
ACAAAGTTGATACTTCCATTTCCAGATTTGTCTTTTGGCGTTGTGCCTTTAGTGATTAATTTTGTTTTTTCTCCCAACCTCCGCTGTTCCCAAGCATAAGCCAAAAAAGCGAAGACTCATTCTTCGCTTTTCTATCCTATTCCCCAAAAGACTGCATGAATTTTTCTAGTTCTGCTTTTGATTCGTCGCTTGCCCCTTTTAGACTGCCTAGAAGTTCAAATAGAGTGTTTGTTGAAGTGGTGATTTCTGATTGTATGTCGGTTAGTTCGGCGGATAATTGAGAAAGTGGTTTGACTTCTTCTTCCTCGAAATTGTCTACATAGCGAGGAATGTTCAAGTTATAATCATTTTCTTCAATTTCCTCCATTGTTGCAACATGAGCGTATTTGTCAACGTCCACACGATTATGATAGGTTTCAATAATCTTTTGTATGTTTTCTTCGGTCAACTTGTTTTGGTTTTTTCCTTTTTCAAATTCGTTTGAGGCGTCAATGAATAAAATGTCTCTATTTTGACGTTTTTTGCGACCTTTGAATACTAGAACGGTTGTTGGAATACTTGTGCCGTAAAATAGGTTGGCAGGTAAACCAATGACTGTATCTAGCAAATTGTTCTCAATAATGTTTTTGCGAATTTTCCCTTCCGCAGCTCCACGGAATAAAACGCCATGCGGCAAGACAATCGCCATTGTTCCGTTTTCGTCCAAATGATAAAGTCCGTGGAGAACAAAAGCATAGTCCGCTTTTGAGGCAGGAGCAATTCCGTACCCTCTAAATCGCTGATCTTTTTCACGGTCAATCGTCTTTGTCTCCCAGTTTTGAGAGTACGGCGGATTTGCCACCACTGCATCAAATTTCAATGGAATTTGTACATTGTTTTTCTCAGAAAATGGCCAATCTGTATCCAAAGTATCCGCACGTTTCAACTCCATATTGCGATAATTCACCCCGTGCATCATCAAGTTCATGCGTGCTAAGTTGTAAGTAGTGGTGTTGAGTTCTTGACCGTAAAACTCTACGCTACCGTCTCTGTTTCCATAGGGCAATTCTTTTTGAACGGTTAAAAGCAAAGAACCTGACCCCATTGTCGGGTCATATAGGCGGAATTGTTCCCCGTTATCAACGACATCATGCGTAACAAGTTTCGCCAAAATTTTGCTGACTTCATGTGGCGTGTAAAATTCTCCGCCTTTTTTCCCAGCGTTCGCTGCAAATTGTCCAATTAAATACTCGTAAACATCGCCAAGAATGTCACGACCCGATTCGTCTTTAAATGTAATTTCATTTATCATCAAAACAATATCATTCAACGCTTTGGCACGTTCATTTGTTCCTGCACCAAGACGTGTGTCGCCCAAGTTAATGTCAGAAAATACGTTAGCAAAATCTTCTTCAGCAATCGGGTTTCTTTTCGCATTGTTCGTAAATCCGTCAAATAAGTCTTGAAAATCGCTCGCTATGATTTTGTGGTTTTCAATTTTTGACACAATCGCTTTCCATGTGTACTCTGGTTCAATCGCATAGCCAATTCCCTTGCTGATTTCTTCTAAGTATTCTTCTTTTTCTTCGCTATCAACCACTTCGTAAAATTCTTTTAGGTCGTTTAAAGCCAAGTATTCATCTTGGTTTTCTGAAAGGTAGCGGTAAAACATAAAGGGAAGAATGTAGTTTTTATATTCACTTGCGTCCATTGTTCCACGAAGTTTGTTCGCCATTTCCCATAGTTTGTTGGTGATTTCACTTGCGTTGCTCATTTTTTATTCTCCTATTTCTAGCTACATGGTGCTAAAGTCTAGCAACTGCTCACAACAGCACTGGAAACTACGTTTCCAGCAAGTAAATGCTGTGGCTCACTGTTG
>NZ_FUXI01000057.1 GCF_900167335.1 Pilibacter termitis | reverse complement strand
GGCTCTATACTAAATCGTGTGGAATAACAAAAATTCCATGCGATTTTTTTGCATAAAAAAAGACATCTCGTTTACAATGTAAGTGCCTAACCCAACAGTAAAGGAGATGTCTTCATGGATAAGTGTACAAGAGAATTACTAGGATTTCAAGATGAAAGTTTGATATTTGAAAAGGACCGTTGGTTTTCTAGAGGGGTAGATAAGAAAAATAGAAAATTCAACAGAATTGATGGGCTATATGCGAAAGTTCCTACGCATTGCGAGAGTTGTGGGGTTCTATTTCAGAGCTCAGCAGATTACTATAAACATGGAACTATCGCAAATAAGCGAGTGATTCAGGTTCCAGAATACAATGGAGAAAAATCGATGCTCTATCTCAAAATAGAGCGATACAAATGTCGTCATTGTGAAGAAACAGTTTCTGCTAAATTGCCTGAAACATTCGTTCGCAGTGGGAAAAAGACTTCACGAAAGTTAGAACTACAAATTATCCTAGATTTTCATAGAAATATGAATATGAAAGATATTGCGAGCATAAGGAACGTGGAATACGGTGTGGTTCCCCGTCTTTTATCCGAGCTAAAAGGGAGAAATCCAGAAAACTTTCGTTCTCTGCCTGAAATTCTTTGTATTGATGAGTTAAAGGCAACAAAGGATTGTAGAGGGAATATGGCATTTATTGCAGTAGACGGCATTTCCCATAAAGTACAAACGATTTTGGATGATAGACGAATGGATCAATTGATTCGTCATTTCCTACAATATCCTAGGAAAGAACGCTTGAAAGTAAAACGACTTGTAATGGATATGAATGCAGCTTACCACCTTTTAGTAAGAGTAGTCTTTCCAAATGCCAAAATCGTGACAGATAGATTCCATGTGGTACAACAAATTACGAGAGCTTTTAACAGTTTACGTGTACAAATCATGAAACAATTTCGTACGAAAGACAAAGAGGAGGGGAAAAAATACCGCCATTTGAAGAAGTTTTGGAAACTCCTCCTAAAAGATAGCGAAAAATTAAGCAGGAAAAAACGATATAATTATACTTTTAAACGCTATTTATCCTCTTTAGATATTGTATCAAGCCTAAAAGAATATGCCCCAGTTTTGGAGGAGGCTTATGAGCTAAGCCAAATCCTTCGCTATCATTTTAAGAATAAACAAGCAGATTTCTTTTTTGATATCATTCGAGCGTTAGATACAACCATTCTTCCTGAATTGTTTGTAAAGAAAATGAAGTTCCTTTTAAGCAAAGAGGAGAGTATTCGTAAAGGGTTGGAAGAACCCTATTCAAATGGCTGTGTGGAGGGGTTGAACAATAAATTAAAAGTCATCAAACGATTGGCTTATGGTTTTAGAAGATTTGAGAATTTCCGTACGAGGAGCTATATTCAGTGTGGTCTTCTTACAGGGATTTGTAAGGTGGTTTAGAATAGATATTTCAGTATTTAAAGTGTAACAGTGAAAGATAAAACAAGAGAATAGTCAAGTGAACAAGGTTTTGCATGTTGAACGACCTATAATTGTGCTACTGGCTAGGTTCGACAGAGCAGAATGCTACAAGAAAACTATTTCTGGTAGACGCAAAAGAGGAGCTGGACAAGATGTCCAACTCTCTTAGGTACGCTTTGTAAAATAGATGCTTTCCACACGATTTGACAAAGAGCC